>JBBISY010000023.1:0-48131 GCA_037441065.1 Acidobacteriota bacterium
GCCGCCACCGCGGCGGGCTCCGGGGCACCGCCCGCCGCCTCTTCGCCCCCCCCATCCAAGGGACCCAGCTCCTGCTCCAGGAGGTAGTAGTTGGCCGGGACGATCACGGCAACCGGCCCGGGGGGGGCGCGGCGGGCCAGGGCGAAGGCGCGCCGCAGCGTGCTGTAGAGGCGGCTGGGGTCGGAGACCGTCTCCACGTGTTTGGTGACGGGCTTCAGGAGCGCCTCCTGGTCCACGTCGTGGAGCTGGAAGGCGGCGCCGGTATCGGTGCGGACCCCGCAGGCCAGCACCACCAGCGGCACGGTATCCAGGTACGCCTCCGCAATGCCCGAGAGGGCGTGCGTCACCCCCGCCCCCGGCACCAGGTTCACCACCCCCACCTGGCGGGAGCTGCGCGACACGCCGTCGGCCATGAAGGAGGCCGACTGTTCGTCGGTGACCAGCACCGGCGTGACCTGCCGCGAGTCGGCCAGGGCATCGTACAGCTCGATGTTGTGCGTGCCGGGGATGCCGAAGGTAAAGGTGACGCCCTCGTCCTCCAGGGCCCGGCGTACGGCGTGGGAGCCGGAAGCCCTCACGCAGTCCTGCCCTCCTGCAACCGGGTGCGCACCCGCTCGGCGACCCGGTCCGCCAGGGCCATGATCGTGACGTAGGGGTTGATCTCCGAGCAGCGGGGGAAGAGGCTGCCGTCGGCCACGAACAGCCAGGGCAGCCCGTGCACCTGGCCCCAGGCATCGGTGACCGAGGTGGCCGGGTCGTCCCCCATCCGGCAGCCGCCCATGAGGTGGGCGCTGGCGATGGAGATGCGGCCGGGCAGCAGCCGTCGCCGCGTGATGAGAGCGTCGAGCCGGTGTGCCTCGTGGGCCTCGATGAAGAACTTCTCTCCGGCCGGGGCGTGAATGCGCCGCGCGCCAGCGGCAAAGAAGATCCTGGCGCTGGCCCGCATCGACTCGAGCAGCGCGTCCAGGACCTCCTCGGTGAAGCGGTAGTGCACCACCGGCTCGCCCGCGGCGTCCACGGTGACGCGGTTGTCGGGGAGGGCCGGGTCGATGGCCAGGACCAGGATCATCTGCAGGCGGTCCATGCACCGCATGAGCTCGCTGTGCTCCGCGCCGAAGCCGATCAGGTTCTTGGCCGTGGTGAAGGGAAAGTACATGCAGGTTTCCAGGAGAAACCCGTGCGATTCGGCAAAGTGGTCGCAGTAGAAGCTCTTGGGGTGGCCGAAGAAGTTGGTGATGGGCCGCTCGTGCTCGCCCACCAGGATCAGGGCGGGGTGCGCGGTGAAGTAGCGGCCGAGCGCCGGGAGCCGCACCGGCAGACGGGAGCGCAGCAACAAGGCCGGGGAGTTCACCGCCCCGGCGGCGACGACGATGATGCGGGCCGTCACCCGCACCTCCCCCTCCTCCCATGCGGAGGGGAGGCCGTAGGGGGGGTTGGCCACGCGCGCCAGCACTTCCCCCTCGGCGAGGCCCAGGACCTTGCAGTTGGTGATCACCTCCACGCCCTGCCGCTCGGCGGCGGGGAGCTGCACGCGGTGGGTGCCCTGCTTGGCGGCGTTGGGGCAGCCCAGGTTGCACAGCCCCGCGCCCCGGCACCCCTTCACGTTGATGGGGAACTGTTCCACCCGGTAGCCCAGCCGTTCGCAGGCGTCCCGAAAGAGGCGGTTGTTGTCGTTGACGGCCTCCTCCTCCAGAAAGTGAACGTTGTTCTCCTGCATGACTTTGCGCGAACGGCGCGCGAGGTCCTCCCAGCTCAGGCCGGGGACGGCCCAGCGGGCCACGGTCTTCTCGGGGATGATGAGGGAAGTGCCGGTGTACACCACCGTGGAGCCGCCGTAGGCGCGGCCGAACGCCATGGTCATGGTGCGCTCGGCGTTGAACACCCCCCCCGACTCGAAGTACAGCTTGCGCGCCATGGCCAGCTCGCGGCCCTGGGGCGGGCAGGCGAACTCCTCGTCGGTGAGCTTCGCCCCCCATTCCAGCACGGCGATGCGGGCCCCCTCGCGGCAGAGGGGCGCCAGCTCCTTGGCCACCGTTCCGCCGCCGGCGCCGGAGCCCACGATCACCACGTCGTAGGATTTCTCACGCATGGAGGTGCTCGTTCCCCGAGAACGACGGACAGTAGGAAAGTTCCGGCGCCACCGCGCCCTGCGAGTAGTAGCCCATGAACACCAGCGTCTTGAGCCCCCACATCCCCTGCCGCAGCCGCGCCGGGGCGCGGTCCTGGAGCCACTGCAACACCCGCCGCCGCCGCGCGGCGGCGAGGCGCGGGAAGGGAGCCCCGAAGCGTGCCAGGGGCAGGAGGTTGAGCACGGACAGGAAGGCGGCGAACTGCCGGCGAACCTGCGGGGGGCGCTCGGCCAGTGCCAGGTCCACGATGGCGTGGAACGCCTCCCACCGTTCGGCATCGGCCGTCGCCAGTTCGGGCACGATGTCGGTGGCAACCGCGTCGAGGATCGCCGCGCAGCGCGAGTTCAGGTGGAGCATCGTTGGAGTTATACCGCCGCTGCCCGAGGGGTGCAAGATGGTGGGCCGCCGCGCCGGAGGGGCGCGCGGTGTCGCATGCAGATGACAGGGCCGGGGCCGATCCCCTGGCGCTGTAGCATGGCAACGGGGGCGGGGGCTCGCCGGTCCGTCGGCGGAGAGTGGCACGTGCGTTGCAAAATGAAGAGCCGGGGCGGCGGGCGCCGCCCGAGGAGGATGCGATCATGCACACCTGGCCCGTGACCGTGTGGACGCTGGCCGCGCTCGCGGCGGTGGGCGCCGGCAGCTGGGCGGCGGCCGAGCAGCCGCCAGACGCGGTGGCGGCGGCGTTGAACGCCGCCAACGAGAAGCTGTTGTCGTGGCAAACCGCCGATGCCCGGCGGGCGCTGGAGCCGGTGCTGGACAAGGCTGCGGCGGATGCCGCCGTGGCCATGGCGCTGGCGCAGGTGCTGGTGCAGGAGAAGAAGTACCCCGACGCGGCAAAGCAGCTGGAGGCGGCGGCCAAGTTGGCGCCGAGCGATCCCGCCGTGCAGGTGGCGCTGGGCGACGCGTACGGGCTCCTCAAGCGGTCGGCCGAGGCGAAGAGTGCCTTCGAACGGGCCGTGACGCTGGCCACCGCCGCCCGGGAGAAGAACGCCGGCGACCTGCGCGCCGCCCTCTACCGAGCCATGGCGCAGCAGCGTCTCAAGCAGCTGGAGCCGGCGGCGTTGGCCCTCCTCGAGGTGGTGGCGGCGGGCGGCAGCGACGAGCTCGTGGCGCTCTACGAGCTGGGCGTCACGCGGGCCCTGCAGGGCAAGTGGCAGGAGGCCTTCGACACCCTCACCAGGGCGCTGGAAAAGAACAAGGGCTTCGCCTACGCCTACTACTACCGCGGGCTCGCGGCCGAGAAGCTGGGACGCAAGGACGTGCTCATCAACGACATGGGCCGCTTCCTCTACCTGGCGCCCAACGCCCCCGAGGCGTCGCGGGCGCAGGCCATCCTCAACGCGGCCAAGCGCTGACGCAAGCCGGCGCCAGCGGGTGGCCGTTGGTGGGGGCGGGTATCCGGCTTCCCGGCGATGGCGCCGCACCCCGCCGGCCCGGTCAGAACACCGAGCCGAAGCCGAGGTAGAGCTTGTAGCTCGGGTCCTGCGGGCGGCGGTCGAGGGGGAACGCGGCGTCCAGGCGCAGCACGCCCAGCGGCGTGGCGGCGCGCACCCCCACGCCGACCCCCACCGCCAACCCCCGCAACCCCAGCTCTCGGGGCTGCTCCCACACCTGGCCCGCGTCCAGGAAGAGGAGGCCGGTGAGGTCGCGGGGCAGCGCCAGGCGCAGCTCCTGGTTGAGCACCAACAGGGCCGCCCCGCCCAGCGGGCGGGTGGTGAACCCCAGGTCCTCCACCGGGCCCAGACTCTCAGTGGGGTAGCCGCGCACCGAGTACGCCCCGCCGGCGAAAAAGCGTTCCGAGCGGATCAGCTCCTCACCGGAGCCGGTTTCGGCCACGCCGAGCCGGACGGATTGGGCCCAGGTGAGCGGGCGGCCGCCCAACTGGCCGAGGGGGACGAAGGAGGCTCCCTGGGCGAAGAGGCGCAAGAACGAGAGGTCGGAACCGAGGGCCTCGCTCGTGCCCGAAAGATCCAGATTGAGGAAGAGCCCCCGCCGCGCCAGGACCCGGTCGTCGCGGGAGTCGTAGGAGACTCCCAGCCCCAGGTAGGGGAGCGTGAGGGTGATGTCCAGGGGGAAGAAGTCGGTGCGCTCGAACAGGTGCGTGCGCTGCCAGCGGCCGTACAGGCGAGCCGACCAGAGCTCGGCCAGGGGCCGGGAGAGCTGGAAGGTGAGACGGGTGGAATCCTCCACTAGGTCGGGGAGCCCCCCCTCTCCGGCGGTGGTGTGGCGCCTCCTGTCCAGGAACGCCTCGGACCGCACGCCGCTGCCCCACACGTCCGGGGCACCCAGGTAGAGGCGGCCGGCCTGGGTGGCCGGCTCCGAGAGGAGGCGGGCGCCGAAGGTGAGGGCGCGCCCCAGCAGGTGGCGGTCCTGGTAGTCCACCACGGCGGAAGCCCCCAGCGACGACTCCCAGCGCACCCCGTACGCCACCGAGACGGAGGGACGCTCCTCCACGTGGAAGAGCACTTTCGCGCTGCCTTCCCCCTCCTCGTGCACCTCCTCGCTCACCTTTTCAAAAAGCCCGGTGGCCTGAAGGCGACGCCGGCCCTCGCGCAGGAGGTCGAGGCGCAGCGGTTGCCGGGCGGCCACGCCCGCCAGCCGGGCGGCGAAGGACGGCGAGGTCCGCCGCGAGCCCACCAGGCTGAAAGCGGTGACGGTGAGCGCGCGCCCCGTCTCCACCTCGAAGGTCAGGGTCTCGGCCGCGGGATCCTGGGCCGAGGGAGTCACCACGGGGCGGACGCGCACCTCCGTGAAGCCGCGCGAGCGGTACCACTCGGCAATGCGCATCGCGGCGGCGGCGGCCGCATCCCGGCGCGCCGGATCACCTGGCGAGAGGGCGACCAGCTCTCCCAGCTTCGCCGCATCCTGCGGCGGGGCGCCCACGACCTCCACCGAATCCCAGCGACGGCGAGTCGCCGGCGCCACCTGGAGCGCCAAGACCCCCTGCTGGGCGTCGAGGGTGCGGCTCAGGAGACGGGCGGCCGGGTAACCGAGCCCCGCCAGGATGGCGAGCACGCGCTGCTCCGCCTCCCACACCCCAGCGGCCAGCTCCATCCGCTCCACCGTGCCGGCGAACGCCGCGGCCACAGCCTCGGCCACCTCCTCGGGCACCCCGTCCACGCGGACCCGTGGCAGGGGGTCGAGCCGCCGCCCGGGGGTGCTGGTCACGGTCACGGTGCGCGGTTGCGTCGCCGTGGCGGGGAGGGCCGTGACCTCCACCCGGGGCGAGGGGTAGCCCAGACTGCGCCAGACCCGCACCGCGGCCCGGCGCATCTCCTCCAGGGCCTGCTCCTCCCACAGCCCCGAGCGGTACAGCGAGGTCACCAGCGGCCGCGACCCCGCGGGCGGTTCCGCTCCCCGGAAGGCAATGACCACCGGGTCGTTCGGCCGGATCGCGGCGTGCAGATCGAGCTGCGGGCGGCGGCCGGGGACCGGTTCGCTGCGCACCTCCACCTGGGCGTCGGGGTAGCCCATCTGGCGCAGCAGTTGCTCCAGCTCCAACTCCACGTCCACCTCGATGCCTTCGGGCAGCGTCTGGCCCCGGGACAGGCCCAGGGCCCTGGCCAGCCTACGCCGAGGCAGCGAGGGTGGCGCCTCCAGTACCAGGCGGCGGAGCGTCGGGCCGGTGCTCTCAGTTGGGTGTTTCGCCCCTCGGAACTCGAGGGTCTGCTGGAGGGTCACGCCGCTATTGCCCGCGTCGTTGGTGAAGACCTGGGCGGTGAGGGTGGGCAGCTTGGGGAGGTTGTGCAGGTCCAGGAGGTAGGTCTGGCGGTCGGCGTTGCGGAGGTCCAGGGAGAGGGCGAAGGCCACCTGCGGGTTGAGGTCGCGGGCCAGGGTGAGGCGGGCCGAGGGGTCAGCCTCCCCGAACACCAGCACCGGCTCCACGGACACCCGGGCCGCCCCGCCCAGCGACTCGGACAGGGACGCGGCCAGACTGGCGCCCACGGCACTGGCCGCGGCGGTGGCCAGCGCTCCCGCCGGGTCGCCGGGCCGGGCCGCCTCGTCCTCTTCCAGGAGTTGGAGGGCGCCGGTGGCGGTGCGGCCGACGCGGGGGTCGTCCAGGGACGAGGTGACCGCCAGGTCCAGGAGCGGGTCGCGCAGGGGGTCGCCGGTGAAGGTGGCCACCGCCCGGTCCAGGCGCAGCGTCTGGCCCACGGCGCGCACCACACCGCCCGGGTCCACGCTCACCACCCCCTCCAGGTGGGGGTTCCAGGCGGTGCCCCGGATCGCCAAGTTCTCCCAACGGACGCGCAAGTCCGCGAGGTTGTTACGCACCCGCACCCCGTCCTGGGTGACGACGGCAACGTCCAGGTCCACCAGGTCAAGGGCTCCCCCCGCGGTGCCGCCGCCGGTCTTCGGGGCGAGCAGGAACGGCACCACCTCGTGGCGGAAGGAGAGGGGGCGGTCGAGCCGACCCCGGGCCACCTGGAGCGTGCCGTGGACGCGGCTGCGCCCGACGGGCGGCATTTCGGCGATGAGCTCCCCGCTCACCTCCACCAGCACGCCGAAGTCGAGCCGGAAGCGGGTCCCGGCCAGTTCCACCTGCACTTCGGTTTGGCCGCTCGCCGTCCGCGCCCCGGTGAGCTGGAGGCGCCCGCCGTTGAGATCGCCCGCCGCAGAAAAGATCGCATCCCCCTCCGGGCTCAGCTGGGCGCTGGCCGAAAACGCCTCCAGGCGGGCGGCGTAGGGGGTGAGCCAGAGGAGGCTGGTGCCCGAGCCGTCCAGCCTGGCGGCGAGGCGGGGGGCGGCGGGGGTCCCCTCGAGGCTGGCCTCCAGTGCCAGCGGCCCGGACGCCCGCGCCCCGCCCAGGTAGGGCTCGAGCAGCGCCGTCTCGAGCCTGCCCCGTAGCCAGGCGGTGAAGGAACGCACGGCTGCGGCGGGGGGATCGGCGCGGGGGTGCCAGCCCTCGGCCAGGGCGACCTCCCCGCCCGCCTCCAGGGTCGTGCCGGCGGCGGCGAGGGTAAAGGGCACGAGGGTGGCCCGACCGCCGTCCAGCGTCACGCGCAGGGAGGGCGCCTGGACACGCAGCGCGCCGCTCGAAAGCTCGAGGCCGGCAAGGGTGATCTCGCCCGTGACGCCGGTGGGGCGGTCGGGGTCGAGGGAGAGGAAGGCCTCCACTCCGGCCTGCACACGCTCCGGCCGATCCAGAACAGGCAGCAGCGGGGCCAGTGCGCAGGTGTCGAAGCCCGGCGCTGCCGCGTGCAGCACCACCGGTCCCTGGGCCAGCATCAGCGGCAGTCCTGCCAGCCGATCCCCCAGGAGCGGGCGCAGCGCCCCCAGCGGGACGGTGAGCACGGCCCAGACGGGGCCGGTGAGCGTTTCCCCGCCGGGGATTTCGGCGGTGAGCACGCCTTCCTCCAGGCGCAGGGTGAGGTCGGCCCTCAGGAGCCCGGCAGCCGGGGCGGTGAGGTGTAGCTGCGCCTGCGCGTCGCGCAGGGGGAGGGCCAGGTCGGCCCGAGCCGAGCCGGCCACCGTGACCCCCCCCAGGGCAGCGGCCACCCGGTCCAACCGCAGTTCTCTCCCGTTCGTTTCCCCGGCGAGGCGCAGCACGTCCACGCGTCCCCCCGGCGCCGCCAGCGGTTCGGCCTGGAGGTCGAAGCGGAGGAGAAAGTCCTGCGGCGAGCCGTGCAGCTCGAGCTGGCCCGATGCCGTCCCGCGCACCTGGGGAGCGATAGCGGCCATCTCCACCCCCTCCAGCCGCACCGTGCCCTCGCCCCGCAGGGTGCGGGGCTGCCCGTGCACCGATGCTGCGACCAGCCCGCCCGCGGGGGGGCGCCAGCGGAGCGAGGCGGTCACGGTGGGATCGGGGAGCGGGCCGTCGAGGCGGGCGGAGCCGGCCAGCGTGCCCGCCAGGCGGGGGTCGGGGGGCACGGCGGCGAGCAACTCCGGCCAGATCCGGCGCAGTTCCGCCACCGTAGCCGCCAGGTCCGCCTCCGCCACCTCCACGTTCACGCCAGCGAGGCGCAGGGAAGCGGGTTGCGCCAGGCCGGGCCCGTACACCGTCCCGGCGACGTGCCGGGTCCCCGGGTGGCCCGGCAGCAGGCTGGCCTCCAGGGCGAGCCGCGCTCCGGTTCCCGCGACGTCCAGCTCCGCGGCAGCGGCGAGGAGGGGTTCCGCCTCCTGCCGCCAGGTGGCCTGCAGGGTGGCGGCGAGTTGCGGCCGGTCGTCGCTGGGCCACCGGAACGTGGCGCGGCCGAACAGATCGGCCTCGCTCCCCGCCACGACCACGGCCTGGGCGGCCGGGGGCAGCAGGCGTCGCGCGGCGGCCACTGGGACGCCTGTTGCGGCGAGGCGGAGTTCCCCCTCGAGCGGGGGACCGTGGGCCGCGGCCTCCAGCTCCGCCTCGCCCTCCAGCTCCAGCGCCGGGGCAAGCTCCGCGAGGCGGGCGTGCAGCCGCACCTGCGCCTGCTGGTCGCCGCCGGCCAGACTGCCGCGCCCGGAAGCTTCCACAGAAAGCCCGGCGGTACGAAACTCGGCGCGCGGCACCACCCAGGACGCTCCCGGTTCCACCTCGCCGTGGAGGGCCACGGATGCGACGCGGTGGCCCACCGCCGGACCCTCGAGGGCGAGCCGATCCACTCGCACCGACAGGCGGAGCCGGCCATCTCGGTACGAGCCCGCGGCGCGCAGCGCGTCGAGGCGCCAGGCGCTGAGGTACGGGCGCGCCGGCACCGGCACCCCACCCCCCGACACGCTCCCCCCCACGACGAGGAGCTGTTCCACCACCACGGGCGGGAGGGTCGGCGCCGGGGTGGCGGCTTGGCCGGGCGGACGGGGCGGCAGGGGGGCGTCCAGGTGGAGGTGCGGCGCCTGGAGCCGCAGGAGGCGGATCACAGGGGCGCCGCGGGCGAGCGAGGCCGGTTCCAGGTGGAGGGCCAGATGCGCCACGGTGAGGAAGGGCGGCGCGTCGGGGACGCCGACTCGCACCTGCGAGAGTTCCACCACGCCCGTCGCGGGGCGCAGCGCGACGTCGGCAGCCGAGACGGCGAGCCCCGTGCGCCGCTCCACCCACGCCGCGGCCCGCCGCAGGGCGGCCTGCCGCACGGATTGGCTGCGCCAGGAAGCGAGGCCCGCCACGCCGGCCGACACGGCCAGCGCGGCACACGCCAGCGCTACCCGGAGGATCCAGCGACCGCACGGACGGCCCGCACCCGCCACGCTCCCATGGTACCGGGATCACCCGTCCGGCGAGTCCCCGGTGGCCGCGGGAGCGACCCCTGCGGACGCGGTCAGTGTTGGGAAGGGGATGGTGGAGCCGAGGAGGATCGAACTCCCGACCTCTTGAATGCCATTCAAGCGCTCTCCCAGCTGAGCTACGGCCCCACCCGGGGTGGGAAACGTAACAGAACCCGGCCGAGGTGTCAACGCGCGCGCGGGGAGGCAGCCGCCCTCCCGATGCTAGACTGTTGGCGGAAGCGCACGGGGCCTGGTGGCTCCCGCGGTCTTCAAAACCGTTGTCCCCGTCGGCTCGGCGGGGAGGTGGGTTCGATTCCCATGCGCTTCCGCCACCCCTGCTCCGGCGCCGCCGCCTGCGGCTTGCGGAGGAGGGCCACGCGGGAGAGGGTACTCGTGGCGGGGGGGCGTGCTACCATCCGCGTCGTGGGCGAGGAGCGGAAGCACATCTACACGGGGGAGCTGGCGGAGGTTCCGCTCCCGGAAATGCTGGCCACGATCCACCGCTACCGGGTGCCTGGAGTGCTGGAGGCCACCCTCGGGGACGTGACCAAGCGCGTGTTCATCTCCGACGGCGACATTATCTTCGCCTCCTCCACCAACCGCGCCGAGTCGCTGGGCGACATGCTGCTCACCGCCGGCCGCCTCACCCACGAGCAGTACCGCGCCTCCACCCTCCTGCTGCTGGACAACCCCACCAAACGCCACGGCCAGGTGCTGGTGGAGATGGGTCTGCTGACCGAGGCGGAGATGCGCGCGGCGGTGCTGGAGCAGGTGCAGCGCATCGTGTGGAGCCTGTTCGACGTGGAGGAGGGGCACGTGACCTTCACCCTCGGCGAGGAGCGGGCGGACGAGGTATACAAGCTGCGCATCCCCACCCCCCGAGCCATCCTCCACGGCTGCAAGACGGTGGCGGACTCGCGGCGCCTGCTCGCCCGTCTCGGCAGCAAGAGCACGGTGCTGTCGCGGGTGCCGACCCCGGAGCACCTGAGCACCTTCGCCCTGGAGGCGGGGGAGGAACAACTGCTGAACCTGGTGGACGGCAAGCGCACCCTCTTCGAGCTGTGCGAGGCCGGGCCGTTTTCGGCCGGGCTCAACGCTCGGGTGCTCTATGCCTTCCATTGCCTCGGACTGGTGCGCAAGGAACGGGAAGCCACCTCGGCGATCAAGGTGCAGGTCAGCTCGCCGGCGCCGTGACGGCGGTGCAGGCTGGGGACCCGGCGCGCGCCGGCGCCTGCGAGGGATGCGAGGAGGGAGGAATGCCTCTGTACGAGTACGAGTGCCAGGCCTGCGGTACGCGGGTCGAGGTGCTGCAGAAGGTTTCGGACGAGCCGCTGTCGCGGTGCGAGCGGTGCGGAGGCCGCCTGGAACGGCTGGTCTCGGCGCCGGCGTTGCAGTTCAAGGGGAGCGGGTGGTACGTGACGGATTACGCGGGGAAGGGCCGCGCCGCCGCCGACGAGGGGAAGAGCGCGGCGAGCCAGCCGTCCAAAGCCGAGAGCGGCGCGGCCGACAAGGCCGCCGGCGGCTCGTCTCCGGCCCCCTCAGCCAGCGTCACCACCAAGAAGTGACGCTTCAGCGTCTCCCCCGGCCGGCGTTGCCGCTGCGCCGGGGGGTGCGGCCAGCAAAATCTCGCCGAGGATCCGCCGGAACTCGCCGCCCAGCTCCGGGTGCTGCAGCCCCAGCTCCACCGTGGCGCGCAGGAAGTCCAGCTTATTGCCCGCGTCGTAGCGTCGGCCGGGGAAGGTGCAGGCGTAGATGGGACCCTGCGCCAGGGAGCGGCGCAGCCCCTCCGTGAGCTGGATTTCCCCGCCACGGTCGGGCGGTGTGTCGGCGAGGACCTGGAGCACCGCGGGGGTGAGGATGTAGCGGCCGATGATGGCGAGGTTGGATGGCGCCTCGCGCGGATCGGGTTTCTCCACCAGGTCGCGGACGCGCCAGACCCCCTCAGCCACCGGCTCCCCCGCGATGCAGCCGTAGTGGCGGATGTCCGCGGGCGGCACCTCCATGACGGCGAGGACCGGGGCCTTGGTTTGCTGGTGGAGGGCGGCGAGCCGGCCGATGGCAGGCTCGGGCCCGACGATCACGTCATCGCCCAGCAGCACCGCAAACGGCTCGTCCCCCAGCACGGGCGCCGCCTGGAGCACCGCGTGGCCCAATCCCAGGGCGACCTTCTGCCGCACCGCCACCACCTGCACCAGCTCGCCCACCCGCCGCACCACCTCCAAGAGGTGGGTCTTGCCGTGGGCAGCCAGGAACGCCTCGAGGCGCAGGTTGCGGTCGAAGTGGTCCTCGATGGCGGACTTCCCCTCCGCCGTGATGAAGACGGCGGTGGTACAACCTGCCGCCGCCGCCTCTTCCACCACGTACTGGAGGGAGGGCTTGTCCACCAGGGGCAGCAGCTCCTTGGGGATGGCCTTGGAGGCGGGCAGGAAGCGGGTGCCAAAACCGGCGACGGGGAACACCGCCTGCCGCAGCATCAGCGCGTCTCCCTGAGCACGGGAAAGCCGGGAACGCCGGTGCACACCAGCCGGGCCCCGGGGCGAAGGCCGTGGCGCTCCGCGCTGCCCGCGGCGAGTTCCAGCACCGCCCGGGCCCGCTGGCTCGGGACGTAGCTGGGGCAGGGGTCGAAACGGCAGGGCACCGCGTTGGCCTGCAGGTGCACCACCTCGCCGCTGCCGGACAGCCAGAGGATGTCGAGGGGGATGAAGGTGTTCTTCATCCAGAAGGGGTAGTGCTCCTCGCGGTCGAAGAGGAAGAGCATGCCGTGGTCGGCGGGGAGCTGGTCGCGGAACATGAGGCCCTGGGCCCGTTCCTCGTCGCTGATGGCCAGTTCGAGGGTGATCCTCGTCCCGTCCGGGAGCGCACAGCTGGGCGGGGGACCCGCCAGGATGAGGGCCAGGGCGAGGAGAGCGTTCATGGTTGGTCCTCCTGCGGCGCCAGTCCGTACCGTTTGGCGTGGTACCGGAAGGCTCGATAGGTCATGCGGAGCAGCTTGGCGGCCTCTTTCTGCACGCCGCCGCAGCGCTTCAGGGCCTGGCGCATCAGCTCGCGCCGGATGGCGTCGGTGTGCGCCTCCAGGTCCAGCCCCTCCTCGGGCAGGACCATCCCCGTCCACGGCGGCGGGGCGTCCAGCCCGCCGAAAACCCGGGCGGGGAGCGAACTCACCGTGATGAGGGCGGAGCTGTCCATGGCCACCGCCTGCTCGATGACGTTTTCCAGTTCGCGGACGTTGCCCGGCCAGCGGTAGTTGAGGAGGACGGTCATGGCGTCGCGGTGGATCTCCTTGCGGGGGAGCCCGAAACGCTGGCACGCCCGGTCCACGAACAGGCGCGTGAGGGCGGGGATGTCCTCCCGCCGCTCCCGCAGCGGGGGCAGCTCCAGGTGCAGCACGTTGATGCGGAAGTACAGGTCCTCGCGGAAGCGTCCCTCGGCGATGAGGTCGCGCAGGTCCGCGTTGGTGGCGGTGATCACCCGCGTGTCGATGGCCACCTCGCGGGTGCCGCCCACCGGGCGGATCTGCTTGTCCTGCAGGGCCCGCAACAGCTTGACCTGGAGGGCGAGCGGGAGTTCGCCCACCTCGTCCAGGAAGAGGGTCCCCCCGGCGGCCTCCTGGAACAGTCCCTTGCTGTCCCGCACCGCGCCGGTAAAGGCCCCCCGCACGTGGCCGAACAGCTCGCTCTCCAAAAGACCCTCCGGCAAGGCGCCGCAGTTCACCGGCACGAACGGGTGGCCGGCGCGCGGCGAAGCGGCGTGGATGGCCCGCGCCAGGAGCTCCTTCCCCGTGCCCGACTCGCCGGTGATGAGGACCGTGGCATCGCTGCGGGCAACCTGCGGGAGGCGCTCCAGGATCGGCCACATGGCGGGCGACTCGCCGGCAATCTGCAGGCTGTCCGCCACCGGCGGGCGGCCGCGGCGCGGTCCCAGGAGCTTCGCCACGATGAGCTTGAGCTCCTCCACGTCGAAGGGCTTGGACAGGTACTCGGCCGCCCCGTCGCGGACGCTGGCCAGCATGTGGGCCGGGGACGAGTGGGCCGTGATCATCACGAACTGATGGTTCCCCGCCGCGCTGTGGTGGGTACGGAGGAGGTCTAGGCCGTTGCCATCGGGAAGGACGATGTCGCAGATGACGAGATCGAATGGCTCGCTGGCGAGAGCCGTGCTGGCCTCGTGGTAGGTGGCGGCCTCGCGCACCGAGTACCCCTCCCCTTCGAGGACGATGCGCAGCAGCTCGCGCAGGTTCGCCTCGTCGTCGACGATGAGGACCCGCCCCTTCACGCCACCACCGCCGGGATGCGCAGCTGGAAGGTCGAACCCTTGCCGAGCTCGCTGGCTACCGAGATGTCCCCCCCGTGATCGGCGACGATGGAGTACACCACGGCCAGCCCCAGGCCCGTGCCGCCGGTGCGAAACGCCTTGAAGGGCTGGAAAACCTCGCGGATCTGTTCGGCGCTCATCCCGCAACCCTCGTCGGACCAGGATATGACGTAGTGTTCCCCCTCCTGGCGCGCCACCACCCGCATCGTACCACCCCCCGGCATGGCCTGGATGGCGTTGCGGGCCAGGTTGAAGAAGGCCTGGCGCATCTGGGCTTCGTCCACCACGATGGGCGCAGGGAGCGGCTGGATGTCCGTCTCGATGGTGTGGGCCGGCGTCATCTCGGAGGAGTTGGCGAACAGGCTCAAGGTCTCCGAGAGCGTCTCCCACAGCGCGCAGGGGGCGCGGCGGGGACGGGGGGGGCGGGCGTAGCCGAGGAAGGACTCGATGATGTCGGACAGGCGCCGCGACTCCTCGACGATGATGCGCAGCAGCCGCCGCTCCCCGTCGTTCAGGGTGGGGAGGTTGCCCAGCACCTGGGCCGAGCCGGAAATGGACGCCAGCGGGTTGCGGATCTCGTGGGCCATGCCGGCCGCCATCTCCCCCACCGCCACCATGCGCTCCCGCAGCCGGTCGCGTTCGGCGGCGGCCCGGGCCTCTGTAAGGTCGCGAAAGTGGAGGACGAACCCCAGGGTCGCCTCGCCGTCGGCGCCCAGGGGCGTGACCGTGCAACCGATCGGCACGCCGTTCCCGGCCAGCGCGCCGTCGATCCGCACCGCGCCGATGCGGCTCGCGCGGCCGAGGATCTCCTGCCACACGACCCCCTCCAGGGGGAGGACCGCCTCCACACGCTTGCCGGGCAGTGGCTCCTTCGCCGCCAGCATCCGTTCCGCGGCGGGGTTGGCGAAAATCACGGTGCCCTCCAGGTCGGTGGCGATGACGCCCGAGTCCACCGAACGGAGCACGTCTGCCGAGAGGGCTTGAAAACGGGCGGTGGATTGCCGCTCTCCCACGAGCCGCCGCTCGGCCCGCTGGGCGGAGTGGGCCAGGTAGGAGGTGAGGAAGGCCACCAGTGCGAACCCGACGCCGTTGAGGGCCACCTGGAAGGCGGTGGCGGAGGGCGATACGGTGAGCCTCGGCCCGAGGAACGCCGGGGGCGGGAGGAGGCCGTAGTATTCCGCCTCCACGAGGGCCGCGTAGACGGCGAAGGCGGCGCCGGCCACGGTGAGGGAACCGCGCAGCCCGAACAGGAGGGCGGCGACGCCCACCGGCACGAGGAAGAGGAACGGGAAGGGGGACGACAGGCCCCCCGTGAAGTGCACCAGACCGCCCACGATGGCGAGATCGCCCGCGAGCTGCAGCGCGCCGTGGCGGGCCGGCGGCACGTGGGCGAGGTGGAGGACGATCCACAGCAGGGTGAGGAGATAGGCAAGGCCGGCGAGCCAGGCCAGGGGGACGATGGGGAGGATCTCCTCGGTGGTGCTCTGGACCAACAGCACGCCCACGAGCAGGGCCGATACCGCCACCACTCGCAGGCCGATGAGCCACTTGACGATGGAGAGCCGCGGGAAGGAGACGGAGCCCTGTGCGCCGGTGCGGCTCTCCCCCTCGAGCGCCCCCCTCATCCGATCTTCGAGATGAGGTCGAACATCGGCAGGTACATGGAGATGACGATGCCGCCGATGACGATGCCGAGGAAGAAGATCATCACGGGCTCGATGAGCTTCATCATCCCCGCCACCGCCACGTCCACCTCCTCCTCGTAGAACTCGGCGATCTTGGCGAGCATGGTGTCCATCGCCCCAGTGGCCTCGCCCACGCCGATCATCTGCACCACCATCGGGGGGAACTGCTTGGTGGCCTGGAGGGGCTCGGCCATGGTCTTGCCCTCCTCGACCCGCTTGCGGACCTCGAGGATGGCCTGCTCGATCACGGCGTTGCCCGCCGTGCGGGCGGTGATGTCCAGCGATTCGAGCACCGGCACGCCCGCGGCCAGGAGGGTGCCCAGGGTTCGGCAGAACCGCGCCACGGCGATCTTGCGCAGGACTACCCCGAGGATCGGGGCGCGGAGGAGGAGGTTGTCGATGACGAACTTGCCCCGTTCGGTGGCGTAGTAGCGGCGGAGGGCGAAGTAGCCGGCAGCCGCGACACCGAGGATGAGCCACCAGAAGTTGCCCACGAACTTGGAGAGGGCGATGACGATTTGCGTGGGCAGGGGCAGGTCGGCCCCCAGGGAGGTGAACAGCGCCGCGAAGACCGGGATCACCTTCCAGAGGATGATGTAGACCACGATGATGGCGATGGCGATGACCGCCGCCGGGTAGATCATGGCGGCTTTCACCTGCGCCTTCAGTTTGGCGTTCTTCTCGATGTAGGTGGCGAGCCGTTGCAGGATGTTGTCGAGGATACCGCCCGCCTCGCCGGCGGCCACCATGTTCACGTACAGGTCGGAGAAGGCCTGCGGGTGCTTGCGCATGGCGTTGGCGAGGGAGGAGCCTTCCTCCACGTCCTGGCGCACCTGGTGGATGATCCGCTGGAACCCCTTGTGCTCCTCCTGGTCGCCGAGGATCTGCAGGCACTGGACGAGCGGCAGGCCCGCGTCGATCATCACCGAGAACTGCCGGGTGAAGACCGCCAGCGTCTTCTCGTCTACGCCGCGGCGCAGGCGGGGAACCGCGATCTCTTTGCCCTTCTCCTTGACCGCGGTGGGCACGATTTGTTGGCGTCGCAGCAGGGCGAGGACGGCCTCCTTGTTGTCGGCGACCAACACGCCACTCTGGGGGCGTCCCCCGCGGTCACGGCCCTTCCATTCGAAGCTAGGCATTGGTGGCTCCCTTTCCCGTGGCAGGGACGGCCATCGGCTGGACCACGCCGGCGCCACGGTTGATCATGTCCTGAAGCTCTTCCGGGTTCGACGAGTAGGAAAGCGCGGTCTGCAAGGTGATGAGGCGGCGTTGGTAGAGCGTGGCCAAGGATTGGTTGAAGGTCTGCATCCCGTGCTTCAACTGCCCGGTCTGCATCATCGAGTAGATCTGGTGGACCTTGTCCTCGCGGATCAGGTTGCGCACCGCCGCGTTGGGCACCAGGACCTCGCAGGCCAGGACCCGACCGTTGCCCCCGGCGCGGGGCAGCAGCGACTGGCAGATGATGCCTTCGAGGACGAAGGAGAGCTGGGCCCGGATCTGCGCCTGCTGGTGCTCGGGGAAGATGTCGATGATGCGGTTGATGGTTTGCGGGGCGGAGTTGGTGTGGAGGGTGGCGAAGGTGAGGTGGCCGGTCTCGGCGATGCGCAGCGCCGACTCCACCGTTTCCAGGTCGCGCATCTCGCCGATGAGCACCACGTCCGGGTCCTCGCGCAGCACCGAGCGCAGGGCGTTGGCGTAGGAGAGCGTATCCGAGTGCAGCTCCCGCTGGTTCAGCATGGCTTTCCGGTGGGTGTGCAGGTACTCGATCGGGTCCTCGATGGTGACGATGTGGACCGGGCGCTCGTTGTTGATCTTGTCGATCATGGCCGCGAGCGACGTGCTCTTGCCCGAACCGGTGGGCCCGGTGACCAGCACCAGGCCGCGCGGCTTGTCGCACAGGCTCTCCACAATGGGGGGCAGGCCCAGCTCACGGAAGCCTTTAATTTCGAATGGGATACGGCGGAACGCTGCGGCCACCGCCCCGCGCTGGTAAAAGACGTTGGCGCGAAAGCGGGCCAGGCCCTTGATGCCGAAGGAAAAGTCGAGCTCGCAGGTCTCCTCGAAGCGGTGCTTCTGGGCGTCGGTGAGGACGGAGTAGGCGAGGCGTTTGGTCTCCGGAGCCGTCAAGGACTGCATCTCCAGGCGCTCGAGCCGGCCATGGACGCGAATGATGGGCGGCGCGTTGGTGGTGATGTGGAGATCGGTGGCGTCCTTCTCCACCACCGTCTTGAGCAGTTCATGGAGCGTGATGGGCATACCCCCCTCCCTCCTAGAGTACCGTCTCCCGCACGACCTCCTCGATCGTGGTGATACCCTCGCGGATCTTCTGCAACCCCGACTCCCGCAAGGTAATCATCCCTTCCTCGATGGCCTTGCGGCGCAGTTCCACCACCGTGGCACCGGAGAGAATCAGCTCACGCTGGTCTTCGGTGATCTCCATCACCTCGAACAGGGCGATGCGCCCCTTGTAGCCGGTGCCCCCGCACTTGTCGCAGCCCCGCCCCTGGTAGAGCTTGATGTCCGGCGCCTCCGCCTCGCTGAAGCCGATGGACAGGAGCGCCTGGATGGGCGTTTCCACCTCTTCCTTGCAGTTGGGGCAGATGCGGCGCACGAGCCGCTGGGCGGCGATGACGTTCACGGAGGTGGCGACGAGGAACGGTTCGATCCCCATGTTCATGAGCCGGGCAATGGTGGAGGGGGCATCGTTGGTGTGGAGGGTGGAAAGCACCAGGTGGCCGGTGAGGGCCGCCTTGATGGCAATCTCGGCCGTCTCGAAGTCGCGGATCTCGCCCACCAGGATGATGTTGGGGTCCTGGCGCAGGAAGGAGCGCAGAGCCGCCGCGAAGTTCAGGCCGATGGAGTCCTTCATCTGCACCTGGTTGATGCCGGGGAGCTGGAACTCCACCGGGTCCTCGGCGGTGAGGATGTTCACCTCGGGGGTGTTGATGCGCTGCAGCGCCGAGTACAGGGTGTTGGTCTTGCCGGAGCCGGTGGGTCCGGTCACGAGCACCATGCCATAGGGCTTCAAGATGTTGTCCTCGAACTTCTTCAAGGAGGACTTCTCGAACCCCAGCTTGGTCATGTCGAGGCGCAGGTTCTCCTTGTCCAGCAGGCGCAGCACCACCTTCTCGCCGAACAGGGTGGGGAGGGTGGAGACGCGGAAATCCAGCTCGCGCGTGCGGCCCTCCACCTTGGCCTTCATCTTGATGCGGCCGTCCTGGGGCAGGCGCTTCTCGGCGATGTCGAGGTGCGACAGGATCTTCACCCGCGAGGTGACGGCGTCCTTGAGGCGCAGGGGGGGCGACATGATCTCGTAGAGCACGCCGTCGATGCGGTAGCGGACGCGGTAGTTCCGCTCGTACGGCTCGATGTGGATGTCCGACGCGCCGCGGCGAATGGCATCGGTGAGGATGACGTTCACCAGTCTCACCACCGGCGCCTCGGAACTCTCCGCCTCGAGCTGCTTGACGTCCAGGTCCTCTTCCTCCTCCAGCAGTTCCAGGGCCGCCTCGTCGGTGATCGAGAGATCGTCCATGATCTTCTTCATCTCGATCTCTCGCGAGGACCCGAAGTAACGGTCGATGGCGTCGCGGATCCCCTCTTCCGAGGAGACCACCGGTTCCACGCGGTAGCCGGTCACCGAAGTGATCTCGTCCATGGCGAAGATGTTGGAGGGGTCGGCCATGGCGACGGTGAGGGTGGCGCCGGTCTTGTTGACGGGGATCACCAAGTACTTGCGGGCGAGCTCGACGGGGATGAGCCTGGCGATCGCCTCGTCCACCTCGAAGTGACGCAGGTTGATGGAGGGGACGGCGTACTGGTGCGACAGACACTCGATGATGTCGTCCTCGGACACGTAGCCGAGGCGGATGAGGATCTCGCCCAGCTTGCCGCCGATCCGCTTCTGCTCCTCCAGGGCCTTCTGGAGTTGCGTCTCGTCAATGAGCTGCGCTTTCACGAGCAGTTCGCCAAGTTTCAGGGCCATCTGCCTCCCCTTCGTGCGGTTGCGGTCCTCCACGGGATTCTACCACGCCGAAAAAAGGGCGCTCGACACGGCGCAGCGTCGCGGTGAGCGAGCCAAACGACAGTTCCGACTTGATCCGGACCGGCACGTGCAGCGGGTCGTTGGTGACCCAGAGGGTGAGTGTCCCCTTCTGCCGCAGCATGCCGCCGTCGCGGAACCGCGGCACCACCGGCAGCGTCTCGTGGGTTCCCGTGGTGGTCCGCAGGTGCGTGACCTTGCCCACCGATATGAGGAGGGGGTACACGCGGCCGCCCGACTGCACGGTGAGACGAAACTCACCGCCCGGCGCCAGGGGGAGGGTGCGCAGCCAAAACAGGGAACTCAAGGTGTCGAGCACCGGCGGAGGGGCCCACAGCGGCTCGTACTCGCGCCCGTTCTTGAAGCGCGTGGCGGTCCCCGACTGCGGATCGAAGAACACCACCTCTTCCCGCAGCCCGCCGTCGTGGAGGGCCTGCCGGCGCGACAGGAGGGTGGTGGCGGCGCAGGGGTCGAGGATGGACTCCAGCTGCTCGTCCACGCGGGCGAAGCGCGAGACGAACGGCGAAGAAACGGCCCGCGAGGCGAGCCGGATCGTGGTCTGGTTGGCCATGGGCGTGGCTTCCAGGACGAGGGTGCCGCTGGTGATGCGCAGGTAGGTGAGGTCGTAAGTGAGGCGCTCGCCCTCCGCGAGCCAGTCGCTGGTCTCGGCGGCACCGCCGCTGCCCAGCAGGAGCGCGGCTACTGCCAGGGCACAACTCCTCCTCACGACTCCATGGTAGCGCGGTCGGCTGCGCCCGAGCGGATGAGCGCCAGGGCGGCCTCGGCCACCGCCTCCGGGGAGACGGGGCGGGCGGGCCGGGTGCGGGCTCGGCCCCGCTGCGCGCTGCCGCTGGCGCCGGAGAGGACTACGGCGCGGTCGCCCCGCACCCCGTTGCGGCGCGGGTCGGTGGCGACCACGATGGCAACCGTGGGGGTACCCAACGAGGCGGCCAGGTGCGCCGGCCCCGTGTCGCCGCCGATCACCACGCGGCTGTGGCGCAGCACCACGGCCAGCTCGAGGATGGAGGTGGGCGGCGCCACTACCGTGCCCGGGGCCGCACCCGCCACCGCGCGGGCCAGGGGTTCCTCGCCGGGTCCCCAGACGACGGTGACGGGCAGGCCCCAGCGCTGCAACGTGCGGGCCAGCTCGGCGTAGGCACCCGCCGGCCAGGCTTTCCCGGCACCGCCGGTGGCGGGCAGGAGGCAGGCGGAGCCGGGCGGCAGCCAAGGGGGGGCGGGCTCCTGCCCGACGAGGAAGCGGCCGTCGGGGCAGGTGCCGAAGGGGCACGCGATGCCGAGCGCCTCGAGCAGGGAGAGGTTGAGGTCGATCACGTGCACGAGGTGGTCCGGGGGGTGCACCACCTCGGTGTAGAAGAGGCCGCTCAGGCGCTCGCGGCGCTGCCGCAGCGCCAGGCCGACGCGGCGGGGTACCCCCGCCCAGGCGGGCCAGAGGGCGGACTTGGCGAGGCCCTGCGGGTCGAGGGCCACCTCCGCCGCGAAGGCAGCGATGTCCCGGCGGGCGGCGAGGATCTCTCGCCAGGTGCGCCCCGTTGCCGGGTGTCGGCGCCAGCGCTTGGTGGCGACGGGGAAGGTGCGGGCCACCCCTGGATGCCGGGCGACGAGCGGCGCGAACGCCTCTTCCACCACCCAGCCGAGTCGGTGCTGGCCGCTCGCGGCGATGGCCTCCGCCAGCGGCCAGGTGTGGACGATGTCCCCCATGGCGGAGAGGCGGGTGAGCAGGATGCGCACGGCGCGATTCTAGCCTCAGGGGACAGGGAACAGGGGACGGCGTGGAGGGCCGGACGTGGCCGTGGCCGTTGTCGTGTCGCTCGACCTTCTTGCCAGTGCGGCGCTTTCATGTGGCCGCTCCGCCGGTGAGGCCCGCCGGCGGTCAGGGAAGCCGGCGGCGGATCTCGGCCAGGGTGGCGGTGGTGGAGTGCTCCTTCGGATCGCCGCAGATCGCCGTCTTGCCGCCCCACTCGGCCACCACGTCCCGCTCGGGCACGGACTCCTCGGTGTAGTCGGTGCCCTTCGCGTGGATGTGGGGTTTGAGGGCGCGCAGCACCTCGGTGACGGTGGTCTCGTCGAAGAGCACGACCCAGTCCACGCACGCCAGGTGGGACAGGAGCTCCACCCGTTCCCCCTCCGGCACCACGGGCCGGGGGTGGCCTTTCAGGGCGCGGACCGAGCGGTCGCTGTTCACCGCCACCACCAACGCGTCGCCCAGCGAGCGGGCGGCGGCCAGGTAGCGCACATGGCCCACGTGGAGCAGGTCGAAGGCGCCGTTGGCCAGCACTACCCGACGCCCGCGCCGGCGCAGCCGCTCCACGACGCGGGCCGCCTGCGGCAGGGACAGCACCTTGGCCGCTGGATCACGGCTGGGCAAGGTCGGCCCTCTCGATGGCCTCGTGCAGCTCCGTCCGGGACACCGTGGCAGTGCCCAGCTTGGTCACCGCCACGCCGGCCGCCAGGTTGGCGAGGAACGCCGCCTCCCTGGGGGTGGCACCCGCGGCCAGGGCGAGCGTCAGGGTGGCGAGCACCGTGTCGCCGGCCCCGGTCACGTCCACCACCTGGTTCGTGCCGTAGACGGGCAGGTGGTAGGCGGGCAGGTTGGCCTCCACCACCGTCAGCCCCTGACTCCCGCGGGTGGCCACCACGAAGCGGGCACCGAGGTCGGCACGCAACCGTTCCGCTGCCGCGGCCACCTCCTCGTCGGTGGTGGGCGCCCACCCCGCCCAGGCGGTCAGCTCCTCCAGGTTCGGTGTGGCGCCGTCCACGGCCCCCAGCTCGCGGAGGGCAAAGCGGGAGTCGGCCACGACCAGGGCGGCGGGGGGGAGGGTGGCACGCAGGTTGGCGACCCGAGCCGCGTTCACGGCCCCGTACCCGTAGTCGGAGATGGCGGCCACGTCCGCCTCCGGCGCCAGTCGGGCCAGGGCCGCCCCGAGGGGGGCCTCGGCGGCCGGCGCCAGGGGGAGCCGGTCCTCCACGTCGTAGCGCGCCACCTGATGGCGCAGCGAGGCTGCCCCCCACGCCAGCAACCGCACCTTGGTAACCGATCGGTAGCCTGGGACCACGGCAATGGGCGTGGTATCGATCCCCCGCTGGCGGAGCTGCGCGAGCAGCGCCCGGCCGGCTTCGTCGTCGCCCACCGCGCCAACCGGGAGGACCGTCCCGCCGAGGCTCGCCACGTTGGCCATGGCGTTGGCCGCGCCTCCGGGCACGTCGCGCTGCTCCTCGAAGCGGAGGATGATCACCGGGGCCTCTCGCGAGATGCGCTTGGGCGTGCCCAGGATGTAGCGGTCCAGCACCAGATCGCCCAGGACCAGAACCCGCCGACCCGGGAAGGCGTCCACCAGCTCGTGGAGGCGCGCCGCTTTCCGCACGGGGGCGATTCTAGCCCAGCGCCGGGCAGAGCGGCGCGAGCAGGTCGCGGAAACTGCCCTCCAGGCACTCCACCTCCGTCTCGAGCCAGCGGATGCCGCCGGTGAGGGGGGCGGGCAGCTTCACCGCATCCTTGGCGGTGGTGACCAGGAGCAACCCCTCCCGCTCGGCGCAGGCTTCGAGGCGCGCCAGCTCGCCGGGGGTGAGCGGGTGGTGATCGGGGAAGAAGCGGAAGCGGACCGGCTCGGCCCCCAGCTGGCGCAGCGTGGCGAGGAAGCGGTGGGGGGAGGCGATGCCGGCCACCGCGAAGACGCGGGCTCCCGCCAGGGTCTCGGGCGGAGTTTCGCCGTGGGCGCTTCGAACGCAGCGGACCACCAGTCGCGTGGCGAGGATGGGGACGGACGGGGCGTACCGGCGGAGGGCCCGTGTGGCGGGCGCCAGGAGGTCGGGGGTGGCGTTGGCGAGGACGATGGCGTCGGCGTGGGCGAGGGCGCGGGGCCCCTCGCGCCGGGGCGACCGGCAGGCCAGGGGGTCGCTGGCATCCACCACCACCAGATCCAGGTCGCGAGCCAGGCGCCAGTGCTGGAAACCGTCGTCCAGGATGAGGTGCGTGGCCGGGGTGCGCTCCGCGGCGGTGGCGGCCCCCCGCACCCGGTCGGCGTCCACGACGATGGGGACCCCCTCGAGGGCGGCGGCCAGCAGGGCCGGTTCGTCCCCCACTTCGCGCCAGTCGGCAGGGGGCCTGGTGAGGAGGGTGGGCGCTCGCCCCTGCCGGCGGTAACCGCGGGTGAGGATGGCGGGCCGGTACCCCGCCCGCTGCAGTTCCCGGGCGAGGGCGGCGACGGTCGGTGTCTTGCCGGTGCCGCCGCAGGCGATGTTACCCACCGACACCACCGGGAGGCTGGCCCGCTGCGGCCGCAGCACGCGGGTGTACCACCAGCGCCCGGCCGCGTTCACGGCGGCGAGGAGCCGCGAAGCCAGGAGCACGCTACGCGGGGCGGTGGTCATTGCAGGAAGGGCTGGAGGGCGTCCGCCACCCGCGCCGTGGCCCCCGCGTGGCGGCGCAGCAGGGAAGCGGCGCGCTGCCCCACGGCTGTCGCCTCCTGCGGATCGGCGAGCCAGCGCTGGAGCACCTGGCTCAGCTCCTCCGCCGAGCGAACCAGGCGGGCCGCCCCGGCGGCCACGAAATCGCGGTAGACGGCGGCGAAGTTGCGCACGTGCACGCCGGAAACGATGGGGAGCCCGTACCAGGCCGGCTCGATGGGGTTGTGGCCGCCGGTGGGGACCAGGGAGCCGCCCACGAAGGCGATGCGGCCCACGGAGTAGAGCGCCGCCAGCTCGCCGACGGTGTCGAGCACGACCACGTCCGTCTCCCCCACCTCCTGCTCGAGCCGGCTGCGCAGCCGACAGCGCCATCCCCGCTGGGCGGCGAGTTCCGCGACGCGCGCCGCCCGTTCCGGGTGGCGGGGGGCGAGGAGGAGGAACGGCGGCCGGGTGAAGCGGAGCCTCTGAACGGCCGCGAGGACCAGTTCCTCCTCGCCGGGCATGGTGGAGCCGGCCACGAGGATGGGCCGGTCCAGGGCGGCCGCCCGGATCGCGGCCGCGATGGCGGGGGGCTTGCGCGGCGGGACGGAGTCGAACTTGATGTTGCCCGCCACGCGCACCTTTTCGGCGGCGACACCGATGGCCGCGAGCCGACGGGCGTCCTCCTCGCTCTGGGCCAGGACCAGGGTGAGGGGGCGGAGGAGGGGGGCGAGGAGGCGTCGGCAGCGGCGGTAGCCGGCGAAGGACCGGTCGGAGATGCGGGCGTTGGCGAGCACCACCGGCAGCTGCCGCTGTCCGCAGGCGTGGAGGAGTTCCGGCCACAGTTCCGTCTCCACCAGCACCACCGCGCGCGGCTGCGCGACGTCGAGCGCGCGGCGGACGGGGCCGGGCAGGTCGAGGGGCAGCGGGACCACGGCATCCGCCAGCGGGGTCGCGGCTGCGGTGGCCAACCCCGTGGCGGTGGTGGCGGAGAGCACCACCGGGAGATGGGGAAACCGCTGCCGCAGCTCCTGCACCAGGGGCCGTGCCACCCCCACCTCGCCCACCGAGACGGCGTGAATCCAGACGCCCTGCGGGGGCAGCGGCGGGGGGCGCCGCCACAGCCGCGACGCCACGGAGGGCCGGCTCTTGCCCCGCACCCGTGCGGCGAGGAGCAACCAGGGCGCCGCCACCGGCAGCCCGGCGAGAACGCCCGCCCGGTAGACGAGGAGGGCCAGCGGAACCACGCGCGGAGTGTACCCTACCAGCAGGGGCCGGAGGGGTGGCGAGCGGCCGCTATACTGCGGGGCGCCCCAACGAGGGGGCCGGGTGCCGCGTATACGGTTCGGAGGTTGGGTTTGGAATGGGACGTCTGCGCTTGCTGGCCCGTACCGTGGTGAGCGGGGAGGGGAGAGACGACCGGGAACTGGTGGCTGCCTCCCGGCAGGGGGACGACGCCGCCTTTTCCGAGTTGGTCCGCCGCCACCAGGCCGGGGTACGTCGCTGCGCGGCGCGGATCCTCAACGATCACGAGGAGGCGCGCGACATTGCCCAGCTTGCCTTCGTGAGAGCCTGGGAGAACCTGGGCCGGTACGATCCCTCCTGGTCCTTTTCCACCTGGTTGTACCGGATCACCACCAACCTGGCCATCGACGCGTTGCGGGCACGCTCGAGCCGCGACCGGGTGCACGGCGCCCATCTGCGGCTGGTGGGGGAGGCGGTGGGGCCGGCGGCGCCCCGCCAGCTTGCGGAGGAGGAGGTGCAGCGCATCTTCGGCGAGCTGGCCCGGGTCCTCACCCCCACCCAGCGGGCCGCCTTCGCCCTGCGCGAGGTGGAGGGGCTTTCCACGGGTGAAGTGGCCGAGGTGCTGGGGTGCAGCGAGGCGACCGTGCGAAACCACGTGTTCCAGGCGCGGGCGGCGCTGCGCAGGGAGCTTTCGGCCCGCTACCCCGAGTATCTGCCGCGCGGGAGGCGGCCGTGAAGGGTTGCCAGGAAATCTCCCGGTTGCTGGGGCCGTTCCTGGCCCTGGAGTTGCCAGCGGATGCGGAGGCGGAGGTGCGGGCCCACCTGGCCGCCTGCTCCCGCTGCCGCGCCCGCGTGGACGAAGCGGAACCGATCGTGGGGATGGCCCTGCGGCTCGCCGAGCTTCCCGTGGCCACCGACGAGGGCTTCGTGGACGGGGTGCTGGCCGGGGTGCGGCAGCGGCGGGTAGAGCACCAGCTGCGGCGCCGTTTCCGCGGCTGGGCCGCGGCAGCGGCCAGTGTGCTGCTGGTTTTGGGCGGCTACCTGGCGGTGCGCAGCGGGGGGGGCGGGGCGGAGCGGCGGGACACCCTGGCGGCGGCTGCCGAGGAGACGCCTTTCGTGGAGGTGGAGGGCGAGGGGGTGACGGTGTACCAGTTCGCGCCGGCGCACGACGAGTCGGTGGCCGTGGCGATGATCATCGACCCGGAGTTGGCGCTTTGAGGGTCGCGACGGCTGCTTTGGTCGCGGCGTTGGCCTGGGTTCCGGCCCCCGCTGCGGGGCCTGGGGAGGAGGTGCGGGTATTCCAGATCCGCTACCGGTCGCTGCAGGAGGCGACGGCGGTGGTGGAGCCGCTGCTCTCGGCGGGGGGGAGCATCCTCATCCACCCCCAGCGCAACACCCTCACCGTCCGCGACGAGGGGGCCGTGCTCGAGCGCGTGGCCCGCGTGCTCGAGGAGTGGGACCTGCCGCCCGCGGCGTACCGGGTGGAGGTGACGGCCCTGCTCGCGTCGGCCACGGCGCCGCCGCCGGGGCCGCATTTCCCTCCGGAGGAGGGCATCGCCGAGGCCATCCTCAAGCTCTGGAAGTACCAATGGCTGGAGGAGCTGGGCTCGGTCACCGTGACCGCCAGCGAGGGGAACCCGGCGGAGGCGGCGGTGGGGGAGCGGTTCGTGGTCCGCTTCACGCTGCGCGAGGGGCGCACCGACCCGCGGCGGCTGGTGCTCTCGCGCCTGGAATTCTCGCGACGGCAGGAGCAGGGGGCGGGCCAGGTGGCGGTGGAACCCCTCATCCGCGGCACGGTGAGCCTCAAGCTGGGCCAGCAGGCGGTGGTGGGCGCCGCCCGTTCCGAGACGGCGGAGAAGGCCGTGTTTCTCGTCCTCTCGGCCCGGCGGGGGAACCTTCGGTGAGCGAGTTCGTGGCCCGCCTCGGCACCCCGGACGGGGCGATCGTGGTGCAGCGCCACCGCGGGGTGAGTGCGGAAGCGGTGCGGCGGGACCTGGAGGGGCGCGGCTTCCACGTGTTCACCGTCAGCCCCGCCCGCCAAGGGTTGCGGCTGCCGCTGCTGCGCCGGCGAGAGCGCATCAAGCCTCTGGAGTTTCTCGTCTTCAACCAGCAGCTGGCGACCCTGCTGCGGGCCGGGATCCCCGTGCTCCAGTCGCTGGAACTTCTGGAGCGCGCGCAGGGCAACGCGTACTTTCGCCAGGTGCTGGGGCGGGTGCTGGAGGACGTGAAGGGCGGTGTTGCCCTCTCCGAGTCGTTCCAGGCCCAGGGGGAACTGTTTCCCCGCCTGTACTCGGCCTCGCTCCTGGCGGGGGAGCGCTCCGGCGAGCTGGTCTCGGTGCTGGACCGTTACGTGAAGCACCAACAGATGATGGAGAACGTGCGGCGGCGGGTGACCTCGGCGTTGACGTACCCGGCGGTGCTCATGGGCTTGGCCTTCGGCCTCATCGTCCTGCTGGTCACCTACGTCATCCCCCGCTTCGCCACGTTCTACGTCCAGTTCTCGGCGCAGCTGCCGCTGCCGACTCAGATCGTGATCGGCACGGCCTCGTGGATGAACCGCCACGCCGCCATCCTGGCGGTCCTGCTGCTGGGGGCCGCCGTCGTGGCCCGGCGGTGGGCCGCCTCGGAGGGGGGGCGGGTACGCCTCGACCGCCTGGTTCTCAAGTTACCGTTCGTGGGCGAGATTTTCCGCTTCTTGGGGCTGTCCCAGTTCGTCCGCTCGCTCGCCACCCTGCTGGCAGGCGGCACGCCGCTGGTGAACTCGCTGGAGATCGCGACCTCGACGGTGACGAACCGCTCCCTCCAAGTGCCGCTGGCGCGGGTCGCCCCGCGGGTGCGGGAAGGCCAGGCGCTCTGGTCCTCCCTGGAGAGCACCTCGCTCTTCCCCGAGCTGTCCATCGCCATGGTGCAGGTGGGCGAGGCCACCGGCGCCCTGGAGGAGATGCTGTTCAATGTGGCACACTTCTACGACGAGACGATCGAGGTCCGCCTGGCCCGGGTGGTGACGCTGATTGAGCCGGCGGTTCTCGTCATCATGGGGTGCGTCATCGCGGCGCTCCTCATGTCGGTTTACTTGCCGATGTTCAACCTGTTGAACTACGCGCGGTAGGGGAGACGATGAGCGAGGATGTGACGACAGCCACCGATCTGCTGCTGCGGGGCTTGAGCCGCGAGAACGAGGACCTGCTGCGCGCGCGCGAGCTGGCGGAGCGCCTCGGGCTCGAGCTCGACGATCTCTCCGAGTACCGCATCGACCCGGAGCTGTTCCGGCAGCTGCCCGTGGACGTGATGCTGCGCTACCAGTTCATCCCGCTGTTCCGCCAGGGGGACGCGGTGGTGGTGGTGATGGCGGATCCCTCCAACGTGGCGCTGGTGGACGAGGTGGAGCTGGCGGTGGGAGCGCCGCTGCTCCTGCGGGTGGGGCCGGCCGGCAAGATTGCCGAGATCCTCGAGAAGTCCGAGTCCACCCAGCGGGTGCTGGACGAGGCCACGGAAGACTTCCGGATTCAACTGGTCCAGGAGCGCGACGACGGCGAAGAGACCCTCACCATCGACCGGATCGCCACGGACACCTCGCCCATCATCAAGCTCGTCGACACCATCATCTACAACGCGATCCAGAGGCGCGCCTCGGACGTGCACATCGAGACGTGGGACAAGGAGGTGGTGGTCAAGTACCGCATCGACGGCGTCCTCTACCAGGCCATGGAACCCATCGATAAGCGGCACCACGCCACCATCATCTCGCGCATCAAGGTGATGTCCGAACTCGATATCGCCGAGAAGCGCATCCCCCAGGACGGGCGGTTCAAGCTGCGTTTGAAGGGGCGGACCATCGACTTCCGCGTCTCCATCATGCCCACCACCCACGGGGAGAACGCGGTCATCCGCATCCTGGACAAGGAGTCCACGAGCAAGGAGTTCCGCAACCTGAACCTGGACGTGCTGGGGTTCGACGAGGAGACGAAGCGCAAGCTGCGGAAGTTCATCCGCGAGCCCTACGGCATGGTGCTGGTGACGGGGCCCACGGGTTCCGGGAAGACGACCACGCTCTACGCCTGTCTCGCCGAGATCGTGTCCAGCGAGGACAAGATCATCACCATCGAGGACCCGGTGGAGTACCAGTTGCCGGGGGTGACCCAGATCCCGGTGAACGAGAAGAAGGGGCTCACCTTTGCCCGGGGGTTGCGCTCCATCCTCCGCCACGATCCGGACAAGATCATGGTGGGCGAGATCCGCGACGAGGAGACGGCGCAGATCGCCGTGCAGTCGGCCCTCACCGGCCACCTGGTGTTCACCACCGTGCACGCCAACAACGTGGTGGACGTACTGGGGCGGTTCCTCAACATGAACGTGGACCTCTACAACTTCGTCTCCGCCCTCAACTGCGTGCTGGCGCAGCGCTTGGTGCGGCGGATCTGCCCCTTCTGCAAGCGGCCCGCCCAGCCTTCCCGGCAGCTCCTGGAAGAGTCGGGGCTCACGCCGACCATGGTGCAGGGGGTCACCTTCTACGAGGGAGCCGGCTGCGTGGAGTGCAGCGGCACCGGCTTTCTGGGCCGTTCGGCCATCTCGGAGCTGCTGGACCTGTCCGACAACATCCGCGCCCTGATCCTGGACCGCCGCCCGGCGGCGGAGATCAAGCGGGCAGCCAAGGCGGAGGGGATGAAGTTCCTGCGGGAGTCGGCGCTGGAACGTGCCTTCGCCGGGTTGACCACGCTGCGCGAGATCAACAAGGTGACGTTCGTGGAATGAACCTCGCACGCCTCCTCCACTCCGCGCCGCCGGTCCACGGTTTCGCGCTGGACGATGGGCAGCTCCTGTACGGGCGGCTGAGCCGGTCGCGGGACCGACTGGTGGCCGCCGCGCGTGAGAACCTCCCCCCGGCGTGGTTCGAGCTCGGGCCCGTGGGCGTGTTGCGGGTGGACCGGCCGGCGCTGGAGGCGGGGCTTGCCGCGCTCCTGTCCCGGCTCGATTCGCCCCCCGCCAAGGCCAACCTGCTCCTGCCCAACAGTTGGGTGCGCTCCTTCGTCGCCGAGGTGGGCGAGCTGCCCCGGGCCCGCGCCGAGGCGGAGGAGATGGTGCGCTGGAAGCTCAAGAAGCTCCTCCCCTGCCGGCCGGAGGAGGCGAGGCTCGATTTCGTGCCGCTCCCCGAGGATGGGCGGGTTTGGGTTCTGCTCGCCTTGGAGAAGCCGCTGGCAGCGGTGGAGGACGTGTTTGCCGCCAGGGGCATCGCCACCGGCCGCGTGGAGCCGACGGGGGTAGCGCTGGCGGCGCTGCTCCCCGAGAGGGGCGAGCCCCAGCTCCTGGTGTGCCTGGACGAGCGGACCTTCGTGGCCGTGGTGGTGCGCCACGGGGCGGTCCGCCTGGTGCGGCACAAGCTCGTGCCGGCCGGGGCGGAGGCCGCGCGCGGGTCCGTGATGCGGGAACTGGAGGCCACGGTGCGGTACGTTCGGGAGCGGGAGGGGCTGGAGGGGCCGCTCGCCCTCATGCTGGCAACCGCTCTCGAGCCGCTGCGGGAGGAGGTGGCGGTGTGGGCGCAGGGGCAGGAGGGGGTGGCGGTGCACCCGCTGGCGCTGGCCGACCGCCGCCTGGCCGATCTCGACCGGGCGAACCCCCTGGCCGCCTGGGCGATCCTGGCCGCCGGCGCGGGGGTGGCGGGATGAGGCATCGCCCGAACCTGGCGGCGCGCCCCTTCCTGGACAGCCGACCGGTCCTCTTGGCGAGCCTCGCCCTCGCCCTGCTGGCTCTGGGCCTCTCGGCCCTGAGCGCCGGGGAGTTCTTCACCGCCCGCGGGGAGGAACGCGCCCTGGCGCTGCGGCTGCAGGACCTGGACGGCAGGCGGGCGGAGCTGATCGGCGCGGTGCAGCGCGTCGATGCGGCGCTGCGCCAGGTGGAGTGGAAGGACCTGGAGCGGGAGACGGCGTCGCTGGCGAAGGTGGTGGCCGCCAGGAACCTCTCCTGGAGCCGCATGCTCCGCGATCTGGAGGGGACGCTGCCCTGGGACGTCCGGCTCGTCACCGTCGCCCCCCAGGTGCGGGAGGACGGCAGCTGCGAGGTGACGCTCGTCGGCTTCGCCAGCGGGCGGGCCGCGTGGCTGTCGCTCCTGGGCCGGCTGTTCGCCCACGAGCGGTTCGGGAATCCCGTCCCGCTGGCGGAAGAGGCGCCCGGGCCGACCAACGCCCTGGGGCACAAGTTCCAGCTCAAGGCGCTCTACTGGGCGGGTGGGAAGCGATGAAGAACCGCAACGCCTGGCTTCAGTTCTGGCCTGCCTGGGCGATCCCGGCGGTGCTCGTGGTCGCCAACGCGGTGTGGCTCGGCGGGGTGCGGGGGGCGGTGCTGGGGCGCGGGTCGTTGCTTTCCCGGCAGGTGCGCGAGGCCGAGGAGCAGGTGAGGCGCCTGGAGCGGCAACTGGAGTCGCTGGAGGCGGCGAAGCGGGAGAGCGATGCGCTGCGCCAGCGGTTGACGGGGCTGCGGGAGGAGCGGCTCGGCTCCATGAGCAGCCGCCTGGTGCCGTTCCTCGTGGACGTGGTGCGCCGCGCCGGCGACGCCGGCCTGGCGAGCGAGCGCATCGCCTACCAGGTTCGGCCCGACGAGGGGTCGGGGCTGGTCTACTTTTCCGCCACCTACGAGCTGCAGGGGAGCTATGAGCAGATCCGCAACTACATTGGCCTCTTAGAGGCCTCCCCGCAGTTCGTGGTCATCGAGCGGCTGGAGCTGCGGGGGGTGGAGGACGCCTCCGCCCTCACGGTGACGGTCCGGCTGGGGGTGGGCACGTACTTCTACGATCTCGACCGGGCCCTGCTCGCGAGGCTCGGGGTCGAGGGGGTGCCGCATGGCCGATGAGGCGAACGCCCGCAAGGTCGGCCTGTTGGTGCTGCTGCTGGCGGTACTGGCGGCGGTTATCGTGCTGCGGGTGCGCCCGGCGCTCCTGGAAGGGGTGGGGGGCGGAGGGGGCGCTCTGCCCGCGGCGGGGACGTACCGCGTGCCGGTGCTGGCGTGGCGGGACGAGGGCGAGGCGGCGACCGCTGCCGAGCGGGAGGCGCGACGGAACATCTTCACCTTCGGCCCACCGCCCACGCCGACCCCGGACCCGCGGCCCACCCCCACCCCGGCGCCCACGCTGCCGCCGCGACCGCAACCGACCCCCACCTTTGCCGGGGTGGTGTTGCCGGACGGCAAGCGCCTGCCGCCGCCCCCGCGCTTCAATCTGTCGTACCTGGGTTGGCTGGGACCCGATCGCCTGCCGGTGGGTGTGTTTCGGGACGGCAACGAGGTGCTCGCCGTGCCCCGCGGCGAGGTGATCGCCAAGGTCTTCATCCTGCGGGAGGTAGGTCCCACCGACGCGACCATCGGTTTCGTGGGCTACCCGGAAACCGTGCTCACGAAGGTGCAGATTTCGAGGTGACCGTGACGAGGACGCGTGGAGCTGAACTTCTTGGAGTGGCGCTGACCGTGGCCGTATCGCTGTCCTGCGCGTCGTACCGCGCCGGGCAGCGGGCGGAGGAGGCCAGCCGGGTCGAGAATTGGGACGCGGCGGTGTACTACTACCTGGAGGCGCTTGCCAAGGATCCGGGGAACATTCACTACCGCATGGAGCTGCAGCGCACTCGCCTGCGGGCGGCGGAGCAGCACTTCCGCCTCGGGATGGCGTTCCGGGAGGCGGGGGAGCTGCAGCGGGCCCGCACGGAGCTGGAACTGGCCACGCAGCTCGACCCCACGCACCAGTACGCCGAGGCGGAGCTGGCCAAGGTGCGGCGGGAGCTGGCCGTGCTCTCCGAGGAGGGAGGGGCGGCCCGACTGGAGGCGATGAAGAAGGCGGCCTCGGAGATGAAGGTCAAACCGCCCCTCCTCAACCCCACGTCGTCCGAGCCCATCTCCCTCTCCTTCCCCAACCCCACCAACGTCAAGGACGTCTACAAGGCGGTCGGCGCCGCCTTCGGATTCAATGTCCTCTTCGATCCCAAGTTGAAGGACAGCAAGGTGGCGCTGGAACTCAAGGAGGTGACTGCCAAGCGGGCGCTGGAGACGGTGATGCAGGCGGCGGGGCACTTCTACAAGGTGCTGGACGAGAAGACCATCATCGTCGTGGAAGACACACCGCAGAACCGGCGCGACTACGAGGATCTGGTGGTAAAGACCTTCTTCCTCTCCAACGCCGACGTCAAGGACGTCAACAACATGCTCCGCTCCCTCATCGACGCGCGCCGTATCTCGGTGAACGAGCAGCTCAACTCCATCGTCATCCGCGACACCGCGGACAAGGTAGCCATTGCCGAGCGGCTCATCAACGCCAGCGACAAGTCGAAAGCCGAGGTGCTGGTGGACGTGGAGCTCCTGCAGCTCGACTCCTCGAAGTTGCGGGACATCGGTATGTCGCTGTCGTCCTATTCCTTCCCCATCACCATGGACCCCACCCCCATCACCGGGGCGGCGGACAAGACGAGGATACCGCTGGACCGCCTGGGCGACATCACCCGCTCCATGTGGGGGGTCACCGTGCCCAGCCTCACCATCTCCCTCGTCAAGTCCTCCGGCGAGGCGGAGACGCTGGCCCAGCCGCAGCTTCGCATCACCGAAGGGGAGAAGGCGAACCTGGTGATCGGCGACAAGGTGCCGATCCCCACGACAACCTTCAATACGGCCAACACCATCGGCTCCAACGTGGTGCCCATCACCGCCTTCAACTACCAGGACGTGGGCATCAAGATCGAGGTGGAACCGCGGGTCCACCACAACAACGAAGTGACGTTGAAGCTGCAGGTGGAGGTATCGGAGCTGGGCGAGAACGTGGAGGTGGCCACCGGGCAGAAGCAGCCGAAGATCGGGACCCGCACCATCAACTCGGTGATCCGCCTCAAGGACGGCGAGACGTCGCTCTTGGCGGGGCTGCTCAAGGTCAGCCGGCGCAACTCCACCAGCGGGGTCCCGTGGCTGTCGGAGATCCCCGTGCTGGGGGGGCTCTTCCGCTCCCACGCGGCGGATTACAAGAAGACTGACCTGATCCTCACCCTCACCCCCCACATCGTGCGCTACCCCGATATCCGCGAGGAGGACCTGGCCCCCATCTGGGTGGGGACCGAGAGCCGCATCACCATCTTCGGCAACGCCCCCCGCGTCCAGTCCGCGGGCGGGGGCGGCGGCCCCTTCGGGGAGGAGGCGACGGGGGTGGGCGAGGCGCCGCCGCCGGATGTTGTGGAGGAGCCCGTTGGCGGGGGGGGCGGCATCCAGTTCGGGGACGAGGGTGGAGAAGGGGGCGGCAGGCGTGGTAGACCCACGATCAAGATCCCCGAGGGGGGGGCCATCCCCGGCCGCAAACCGGGGACCGGCGGGCCGCAGGGGGCTCCTCCCTCCGAGCCCGGCGGCGAGGCGCCGGCTCTGCCCGGCAGCGACGGGCTGGCCGCGGTCTCCTTCTACCCGGCCCGGCTCCCGGTGGCAGTTGGGGGGCTGGCTGAGCTGGTGGTGACCATCGAGCCGGGCCTGGCGGGTGCGGAGGCGCCGGTGCACCTCGCCTACGACCCCGCCCGCCTGCAGGTGGTGCGGATCGAGGAGGGGGACCTGGCCGTGGCAACGGGCAGTACCCGCGTGGAAGCGGTGCATACGCCGGCGCTCGGTTGGATCACGGTGAGCTGGAGCGGCCGCGCCAAGAGCGCCGGCACGCTGCTGCGCCTCACCGTGCGGCCCCTGGCGGCCGGCGAGGTCCCGGTGATCTTCGCCGGACCCATCGGGGCCACCGTGGGCGGTGCGGCCACGGTGGTGGCGTTGCCGGTGGAGAGCGGGCAGCGGGAGGTGGCATCGCCATGAGGCGGGCGGCAGGCTTCACGGTGGCGGAGCTGGTGATGGTGTGTGCCCTGGTGTCCATCCTCGCCGCCATCGCCATCCCCACCGCCCGCTTCATGGTGAAACGAGAGCGCGAAGCCGAGTTGCGCCTGGCGCTGCGGCTCATGCGCAACGCCATCGACGAGCACAAGCGCCTGGCCGATCAGGGGATGATCCAGGTGGAGCTGGGCACGGAGGGGTACCCCAAGACCCTCGAGAGCCTGGTGGAGGGGATCGAGGTGGTGGGCCAGCTCAACAAGCGCAAGTTCCTGCGCCGAATCCCCATCGATCCGATGACCGGCAAAGCGGAGTGGGGGTTACGCTCGTACCAGGACGAGCCGGACTCGTTCACCTGGGGCGGGCAGAACGTCTGGGACGTCTACTCCCTTTCGGAGGCGACGGCCCTGGACGGCACCAAGTACAAGGACTGGTGAGATGCAGCACGTTTCCGGGTCGATGACGCCGCGGGCGGGGGGCCGGCCGGTCCTGCCCCCAGGCCGCGCTCTGGGGCGGGGGTTCACCCTCATCGAGTTGATCATCGTCGTGGCCATCATCGGTATCTTGGCCACCATTGCCGTGCCGGCCATGCGCACGGCCCCGCAGCGCGCCCGGGAGGCGGCGCTCAAGGAGGACCTCTACACCCTCCGCTCCTGTCTCGACCAGTTCCACGCCGACCGCGGCCGCTTCCCCTCGTCGCTGGAGGAGCTGGTGAGCATGGGCTACCTGCGCGCCATCCCGGTGGATCCCATGACCCGCTCCGCCGAGACCTGGGTGGTGGAGTACGAGGAGATCACCGAGGAGCAGGACGAACGGCAGCGGGAGGCGGGACCGGGCATCATCGATGTGCGATCGGGATCGCAGGATGTGGCGCTGGACGGCACTCGCTACGCCGACTGGTGACGCTCCCGGGCCCGGAGGCGGATTGGCCGGGCGAGAGCAGTGGCTCACCGCTCGTGGGCGGCACCCCGCCAGCGAGGCCGGCTTCACCTTAGCCGCCGTGGTGATCCTCCTGGCGGTGATGGCCATCATGCTGACGGTGGCGGTGCAGACGGCGTCCTTCCAGAAGCGGCGGGAAAACGAAGAGGAACTCATCTTCCGGGGCAACCAGATCGTCGAGGGGGTGCGGCTCTTCCGCGCGCGCCACGGCCGCTTCCCCAATTCGCTGGTGGAGTTGGCCCGCGCCAATCCGCGGGTGATGCGCAAGGTGTGGAGCGATCCCATCACGGGCAAGCCGGACTGGGTGCCGGTGTTCATGGGCCAGGAGGGGGTACCGGTCGCGGGCACGGCGGGCGGTCCGTCGCCCACCCCCACGCCGCCCACCGGCAAGGGCGAGCCGCGAGCGAAGCCCTTTCCGCGGACGGACACCGCGGGCCCCGTGGTGGGGGTCCACTCCCGCTCCTGCGAGACCTCGATCAAGGTGTATAACGGGCGGGCGCGGTACTGCGACTGGAAGTTCGTCTTTAACCCCCAGACCGGGCCGGGGGGGCGCGGCGGCCCCGTTCCACCCGGGCGGCCGCCCGGCGGCGGCCCGGCACCTCCGGGAAGGCCCCCCGGCCGCTCCGGACTGCCCATGCCCCGTTGAGGGCGCGAGAATCCTCGGCAGTGCCCTGCTACACTCCCCCGCTGATGGCGAGCGGACCGGTCGTGGTGGTGGATGAACGGCGGGCGGGGGCGACGGCTGCCGTGGGCGTGTGGCTGCGGCGCGGCTCGGCCCACGAGGGTGAGGCCATGGCTGGGGCGATGCACCTGGTGGAGCACTTGGAGTTGCGTCGCTGCGGGGAGCGCACGCCCGAGCAGATCGCGGCGCTCATCGACGGGCTCGGGGGGGCGGTGGACGCCTTCACCACGCGGGAATCCTGCGCCGTGACCGCCCACGTGCCGGCGGAGCGCTGGCGCGATGCCCTCGACCTCCTGCTGGACGCGGTGGCGCGGCCGCGTTTCGAGCCGAGCGAGCTGGAGACGGAAAAGGGGGTGATCGCCGCCGAGTTCGAGATGGTGCAGGACTCCCCCAGCGAAGTGGCAGCGGAACTGGCACTGGAGGCGTGCTGGGGGGGGCATCCCCTGGCGCGGCCGGTGCTGGGGAGGCGCGAGCGGGTGCAGGCGCTGTCCGTCGCGGACCTGGTGGACTTCCACGCCCGCACCTTTACCCTCGACGACCTGCTGGCGGTGGGGGTGGGGCCGCTCCCGGAGGAGGAGGTGCGGCGTGCGGTGGAGGCGCTGCCGCTAGAGCGGGGCGCAGCGGAGCGCCTGCCGGTGCCCGCCTGGCGGCCGGCTTTCCGCGTGGAGGAACGGGAGGGGATCGAGCAGGTCTACGTGAACATCGTCTTCCCCGGCCTGCCGCTGGGCCACCCGGATGCCTTGGCTCTGGCGGCGCTGGAGCAGGTGCTGGGGGCGGGGGCCTCGAGCCGCCTGTTCCGCGAACTGCGCGACCGACACGGCTTGGTGTACGAGGTAGACGCCTCCACCTATTCAGCCAGCGTGGCGGGGGTGCTGGAGGTGACGTTCTCCGCCCCCGCTGTCAAGGCGGAGGCGTGCTGGGGGACGGTGCTGCGGGTGCTGGAGGAGGTGGGGGAGGGGAGCATCACCGATGAGGAGGTGGCTCTGGCGCGGCAGGCTCTCGACGCCGCGGTGGTGCTGGGGGCGGAGGGGAACGATGCCCTCCTCGATGCGCACGTGGCGGAGCTGCTGGCCCACGGTCGCCCCTTCGACGCGGGCCGGCTCCGGCGCGAGATCGCGGCGGTCAGCGGGGAAGCGGTGCGCGCCGTGGCGCGCCGGGTGGTGCGTCTGGAGTTGATGGCGGGGGCCGCCTGCGGCCCGGCGGGGGTCCGGCTCCCCGCCCTCGTGGAGCGGCGGGTCGCGTGAGGGGAGAGATCGAGGTCGCGGTGCGGCGGCTGCCCCACGGGGAGGGGCTGCCGCTGCCATCCTTTGCGACGGCGGGGGCAGCGGGAGCGGACCTGCACGCGGCAGTGAGCCAGGACGTGACGCTGGCCCCGCGGCAGCGCGTGGCGGTACCCACGGGCCTGGTGCTGGCCATCCCCCCCGGTTTCGAAGGACAGGTGCGGCCGCGCTCCGGTTTGGCGCTACGCTGCGGCGTCACCCTGGCCAACGCCCCCGGAACCATCGACAGCGACTTTCGGGGCGAGGTCCAGGTGGTGCTCGTCAACCTGGGGGAGGAGCCGTTTGTCATCCGGCGCGGCGAGCGCATCGCCCAGCTGGTCATCGCCCCCGTGACGCGGGCTCGCTTCGTGGAGCGCGAGGCGCTGCCCGACACCGAGCGCGGTGCGGGCGGATTCGGGTCCACCGGTGTCTAGCCTTCGGGTGGCCGTCCTGGCCTCGGGCTCCACCGGCAACGCCACCGTGCTCGAGGCGGGCGCAACGAGGGTGCTCGTGGATTGCGGCCTGAGCCTGCGGCAGCTTGCTCGCCGGCTGGTGGAGGTGGGCCTCAAGGTCACGGACCTGCAGGCGGTGGTGGTGACCCACGAGCACACCGACCACGTGGCGGGGCTCGCCACGTTGCTGCGGCGCTACCCGATGCCGGTGCTGGCCACGGCTGGCACGCTGGCGGCCTTGGACCTCCCCGAGGAGGCGGAGGCTGCCCCGCTGCGGGGCGGGCAGGCGGTACGGGTGGGAGCCCTGGAGCTGCTGCCGGTGGCCACCAGCCACGACGCCCGCGAGCCCGTGGCGCTGCTGGCTGCCACCGACCGGTGCCGGGTGGGCCTGGTGACCGACACCGGGGTGATGACGGAGCTCCTCCTGGAGCGTTTGGCCGGGTGCCGCGGCCTGTTCCTGGAGGCGAACCACGATCCGGACCTGTTGCGCTGGGGGCCGTACCCCTGGCCGCTCAAACAACGCATCGCCTCGCGCACCGGTCACCTTTCGAACCAGCAGGCGCAGGCGGCGGTGGAGCGGCTCGCCCACGACGGGCTGGAGGTGGTGGTGGCGATGCACCTCTCCCAGGAGAACAACCGGCCGGAGCTGGCGACCCACGAGATCGCCATGCCGCTGCGCGGCGCGCGGACGCGGGTGGTGGCGGCGCACCACGAGCGGCCGCTGGTGGTGGATCTCTCCCTCCAGCCGCAGCGCGGCCAGCTGCAGCTCTTCCCGCCAGCCGGCCCCTGATCGCTCCCCTCAGCTCGACTCGCACCACTCGCGCGCGTTCTGGAACAGGCGCAGCCACGGCGAGGCGGTGCAGCGGGAGCGCCACGGGCGCGGCAGCCACGGCCACTGCCAGAGCAGGTGCGTGCGCTCGGGGTGCGGCATCATGGCCAGGTGCCGGCCGTCCGGGGAACAGAGGGCGGCGATGCCCAGCGGCGAGCCGTTGGGGTTGAACGGGTACTCCTCGGTGGGGTCGCCGCGGTCGTCGGCGTAGCGAATAGGGGCCAGCCCGCGAGCAACCACCTCTGAGAGCACCGCCGGATCGGGGAAGAGGGCGCGCCCCTCGCCGTGCTGCACCCAGATGCCCAGCGTGGAGCCGGCCATGCCCCGCAGCAGGATGGCCGGGCTCGGGAGGATAGTCACCGTGGCGAAGCGCGACTCGAACCGTCCCGAGAGGTTGCGTACGAAACGGGGCTGCTCCGTCTCGGCGAGGCCGCGCCAGGGGACCCACCCCAAGAGGGCGAAGAGCTGGCACCCGTTGCAAACCCCCAAGGTGAAGGTGTCGGGCCGTTCGAAGAAGCGCTCGAACGCGCGGCGCACCTCCTCGTGGAAGCGCACCACCGCAGCCCACCCCTTGGCCGAGTCCAGGACGTCGCCGTAGGAAAAGCCGCCCACCGCGGCGAGGCCCCGGAAGCGCTCCAGCTCCACCGTGCCCGCCACGAGGTCGGACATGGTCACGTCCCACGGTTCGAAGCCGGCGGCCCAAAAAGCGGCGGCCATTTCCCGGTCGCCGTTGGAACCCTCCTCGCGGAGGATGGCCACCGCTGGCTTGCCGGGCCGGTGGAGGATGGCCGGGGGGGTGGGCTGGGGGTCGAAAGAAAGGTGGTAGGCCGGGGCGGTGCGAGCCGCGAGGCCCGCCTGCTCCGCTGCCACGCAGCGGGGGTCGGCCTGCCGCCGCTCGATCTGGAAGCTGGTGGCTTCCCACAGGTCCCGCCACTCGGCCACCGTGCCCGACAAGACCTCCTGCGCGCCGCAGCGGATGGACACCAGGCCGTCGGCCCTGGTGCGACCGATGACGAGGCAGGGGGTGCGGTGCCTCGCGAAGCACTCGAGCACCTGATCCAGGTGCGTCTCGTCCACCTCCAGCACCAGCCCCAGCTCCTCGGCGAAGAGCCGGGGCAGCGGCGCGGGCCCCCCCGCCGGCAGCTCCACCTGGATGCCCACGTTGCCGCTGAACGCCATCTCCAGCAGGGCCACGATCAGCCCCCCGTCGGAGCGGTCGTGGCCGGCGGTCAGAAGCCGGCGGGCGATGAGCTCCTGGACCGCCGAAAAGGCCCGCGCGAGAAGGTCGGGGTCGTCCAGGTCGGGAACCTCGTCCCCCACCTGCCCGAAGGCGTGCGCCAGAGCCGACCCGCCCAGGCGGTGGCGCCCGCCGCCCAGGTCCACGAGCAGGAGCCGACCGGTGCCCGGCAGCTCCAGATCCGGCGTCACCGTGCCGGTCACGTCGGGGCAGGCCACGTAGGCGGAGACCACCAGCGTCCCGGGCGCCTTGACCACCTCGGAGCCTTCCCCCCGCGGGGCGATGGCGGCCATGGAAACGCTGTCCTTGCCGCCGTCCACCGCCACGCCCAGCGCCACCATGGCGTCGCGAAGGGCGCGCACCGCGTCATAGAGCCGCGCCCCCTCGCCGGGCAACTTGGCGGCCCACATCCAGTTGGCCGAGCAGCGCACGTCGCGCAGCCGGGTGACCCGGGCCCACACCAGGTTGGTGAGGGCCTCGCCGAGGCTCATGCGCGCCATGGCGGCAGGATCCACGAGGCCGAGGAGGGGCCGTTCGCCGATGGCCGTGGCGGCTCCTCGGGTGGCGAGGTAGCTGTGCGCCACCACCGCCACGTCGGCCACCGGCAGGTGGAGCGGCCCCACGCACTGCTGCTGCGCGACGAGGCCGGTGACGGCGCGGTCCACCTTGGTGGTGAGGAAGCGTTTGGACCCCACCGCCAGGAGCCGGAGCACGCGGTCGAGCGCGCCGGCCACGGTGAGCCCAGCCGGCAGCGCCAGGGGCCGGGTGCGCTGCGGCAGGCGTTGGAGCTCGAAGCGTTTCTGCGGCATGTCGCCCAGCACGTCGGCGAGGGCCAGGTCCACGGGGGTGGTGTCGTCGGCCGCGTCGTGCACTACGATCCGGCCGTCGCCGGTGACACGGCCCACTACCGACCAGGGCACCTTCTCGCGGGCGCAGAGCGACGCGAAGAGCTCCTTCGCCTCGGGGCGGAGGAGGAGCGCGTTGTTCTCCTGGTACTCGGCTCCCCACAGCTCCAGGGCCGACAAAGTCGGATCGCCGGACAGCACGTCGCGGATCTCGATCCGCGCCCCCGCCGGGGCGACCAGCTCCTTGATGACGTTGCAGTTGCCACCGGCGCCCTGGTCGTGGATCGAGACGATGGGGTTGGCGTCACCCAGCTCCACGCAGGCGCGGATCACCCGGTTGAGCTTCTGCTCCATCTCTGCGTCGCCCCGCTGGACGGCGTTGAAGTCCAGATTCTCCAGGTTCTCCCCCTGCACCATGCTGGAGGCGGCGCCGCCGCCCATGCCGATGCGGTAGGCGGGCCCGCCCACCTTGACCACCAGCATGCCCGCTTCGGGGGCCTGCTTGCGGGCGTGGCGCGCGTCGAGGCGGCCGATGCCGCCGGAGAACATGATGGGCTTGATCCACTCGCGCCGTTCCCCGGAGGGCAGGCGCAGCCCGAAGGAGCGGGTGAAGCCGGCGATCACCGGCTCGCCGAACTTGTTGCCGTAGTCGGAGGCGCCGTTGGAAGCCTCGATCTCGATGGCAAGGGGGGGAGCCAGGTTGCTGGGGTAGGCGAAGGTGAGGTCCTCCCAGGGCAGCGGGTAGCCGGGGATGGAGAGGTTCCCCACGCAGTAGCCGGCGGTCCCCGCCACCACGTGCGCCCCGCGGCCGGTGGCCTGCACGTCGCGGATGCGGCCGCCGGTACCGGTTTCGGCGCCGGGGAAGGGGGCCACGCCGGAGGGAAAGTTGTGGGTCTCCGCGGTGAAGAGGATGTGCTCCTCCACTTCGGCGGGCAGCAGGGGGGAGGGGCGACCCGGCCCGGCGGGCATGAGGGTGGCGAGACGGTGGCCGCGGATGGCGCTGGAGTTGTCGCAGAAGGCGAGGACGCTGTTCTCGGGGCTCGCGGTCAGCGTCTCCCGCACCAGGTCCAGGAGGGTGTGGGGGACCTCCTCGCCGTCGATCACGAGCTTGCCCTTGAAGAACCAGTGCCGCGAGTGCTCGCTGTTGGACTGGGCGATGTCGAAACACTCCACGTTGGTGGGGTTGCGCCGCAGGCGCTCGGTGAAGAGCCGGGTGTAGTACGCCAGGTCCCACTCGTCGAAGGAGAGGCCCAGCTCCGCGTTGAGCCGCGCCAGAGCCGCCACCCCTTCTTCCAGCACGGGGACCGTGAAGGTGGGGGCGGGCACCGCAGCCACCTCGAAGCTGGCGAGGGGCTGCTCGTACACGCACTCGGTCATCCGATCGTGCACCAGCGCGGCCACGGCCTTAAGCTGCTCGCGAGGCAGGCGGGGGCCCACCAGCAGGTAGCGGCGGGAGCGCTCGATCCGCTCGACCCCATCCAGGCCGCACCCGTGGCATATCGCCACGGCGTTGGTGGACCAGGCGGTGGTGAAGGAAAGGCGGGGCCCCACTTCCAGGAGGGTACCGGCGGCAGGGTCGAGGAAGGATGCGGCAGCGAACCCTCGAGGGTCGAAGGTCTCGGCGAGGAGCCAGCTCAGGACGCGCAACTCCTCCGGGTCGAGGGGGCGGCGTACGCCCACGTTGAAGCAGGACTCGGTGAGGAGGTCGCGGACCTGCGGCGAGACCTCGCGAATCGCGTCGAGGAGCGAGGTGCGCTGGAACTCGCCGAGGGCGGGGGAGCGGTAGAAGTGGAGGAGGGCCATGCGGGGGTTGTAGCAGGGTTGGGGCGGCAACGCCAGGGGGCGGCCACGGCCGCGCGCCGGGACCGCCGGCGCGGGGTCGGGAGGCCGGGTGCTTGCCTTGGGGGGAGGTGGCGGCTAGTGTGGGGGTGGGCGGCGGGATGCAGGGGAGCGACGCGAGGCACAGTTTCCACGAGGAGTGCGGGGTGTGCGCGGTGGGGGGACACCCGGATGCCGCGAACCTAGTGTACCTGGGCCTGTACGCCCTGCAGCACCGGGGTCAGGAGTCCGCGGGTATCGCCTCCTACGATGGGGAAACCCTGCACGTCCATCGCGCCATGGGCCACGTGGCGGACGTGTTCGACCGCGAAAAGCTGCAGCAGCTGCCGGGGCGTGTGGCCCTGGGGCACGTGCGCTACGCCACCGCGGGGGAATCCTCCCTCGTCAACGCGCAGCCGCTCGTGGCCCGGACCCAGCGGGGTGCCATCGCGGTGGCGCACAACGGCAACCTGGTGAACGCCGCGCCGCTGCGGGGCGCCCTGGAGGGCGAGGGGGCCATCTTCCACGCCACGGCCGACAGCGAGGTGTTCCTCCACCTCTTGGCCCGCTCCCGCGCCGCCACGCTGGAGGAGGCGCTCCTCGAGGCCCTCTCGGCGGTGGCGGGGGCCTACGCGCTGGTGGTGCTCTGCAATCACCGCCTGTTCGCGGCCCGCGACCCGCAGGGGTTCCGCCCGCTGGCACTGGGGCGCTTGGCGGAGGCGTGGCTGGTGGCCTCCGAGAGCTGCGCCTTCGACCTCGTGGGCGCCCGCTTCCTCCGCGAACTGGCGCCCGGCGAGGTGGTGGAGCTGGAGGGCGACGAGCCGAGGGTGCTGCGGCAGGGCACGACGGAGGGGTGGGCGCAGTGCGTCTTCGAGCACGTGTACTTCTCGCGCCCCGACTCGGTGGTGTTCGGGGAGAGCGTCGCCCTGGTGCGCGAGCGCATGGGGATGCGCCTGGCCGAGGAACACCCCGCCGCTGCCGACACGGTGGTGGCGGTGCCCGACTCCGGTCTGCCGGCGGCGCTGGGGTTCGCCCGCCGTTCCGGTCTCCCCCTGGCCCTGGGACTGGTGCGCAACCATTACGTGGGCAGAACCTTCATCGAGCCCCGGCAGGCGATCCGCCACTTCGGCGTGAAGGTGAAGTTGAACGCGGTGCGGGCGCTGGTGACGGGGCAGCGGGTGGTCCTGGTGGACGATTCCCTGGTGCGCGGTACCACCGCCCAGAAGCTCGTGGCGCTGCTCAAGGCGGCCGGCGCCGCCGAGGTCCACCTGCGGATCGCCTCCCCGCCCACGCGGCACCCGTGCTTCTTCGGTATCGACACGCCGCAGCGCCAGGAACTGATCGCCTCCCGCCACAGCGTGGAGGCAATCCGCGCCTTCGTGGGCGCCGATTCTCTGGGCTACCTGTCGGAGGAGGGCATGCTCTCGTGCCTGGCCAGCCCGCCAAGTGGTTTCTGCACGGCCTGTTTCTCCGGCCGCTACCCGCTGCTGGGCGGCGAGGCGCCGGGGGTGCTGCCGAAGGAGGAGCGGTGAGGGCCGGGGAGCAGCGCGGTTCGCGACAGGGGCGAGCGCGGCGGTGCCTACCCGCGGGGGGGATGGGGACGGCATGAGCGAGGCGACACGAGGAGCCTGGACCTACGCCCGGGCCGGCGTGGACATCGATGCGCAGGACCGCGCCCTGGCGGAGGTGAAGCGGCTGGCCCGCAGCACTTTCACCGGCGGTGTGCTGACCGAGATCGGCAGCTTCGGGGGGTGTTTCGCCCTCGACCCCAGCGACCCCGCGGGGACGGTGCTGGTGGCCTCGGCGGACGGGGTGGGCACCAAGCTCAAGGTGGCGCAGATGGCCGGTCGGCACGGGACGGTGGGCGAAGATCTGGTCAACCACTGCGTCAACGACATCTTGGTTCAAGGGGCAAGGCCGCTCTTCTTCCTCGATTACGTAGCCACGGGAGTACTGGACCCGGCGGTGGTGGTGGAGGTGGTGCGGGGTATCGCCCGCGGCTGCGCGCGCAACGGCTGTGCCCTTCTGGGTGGGGAAACGGCGGAGATGCCGGGCTTCTACGCACCGGGGGAGTACGACGTGGCAGGGTTCATCGTCGGTTCGTGCCGGCGCAACCGGCTCCTCCCCCGTCCGGACGTGGGTCCCGGCGACGCCCTCGTGGCGCTGCCGGCGAGCGGCCTCCACACCAACGGCTACTCTCTCGCTCGCAAGGTGTTCTTCGAGCTGCTCGGGCTGTCGGTGGGGGACTTCCACGGGGAGCTCGGGTGCACGGTGGGGGAGGAGCTGCTGCGGGTGCACCGCTCCTACCTGGGGTGTGTCGAGCCCCTGCTGGAGGGGGGGCTCGTGAAGGCGGCGGCGCACATCACCGGCGGGGGTATCCCCGACAACCTGCCCCGCTGTCTCCCGCCGGGCGCCGGCGCCGAGATCGACCTGGCCTCTTGGGTGGAACCCCCGGTGTTCCGCGTCATTCGGGAGGCGGCCGGGGTGCCGGAGGAGGACATGCGGCGGACCTTCAACCTCGGCGTGGGCATGATCCTCGTGGTCGCCGCCGAGCACTGCGACACGGTGATCGAGCGCCTGGCCGGCGAGGGTGGCTGGCTCCTCGGCCACGTCGTCGAGGGTTCCGGCGTCCGCTTCGTGGGAGAACGGCATGGTTGAACGAGGGCCTCAGGGTCCGGTGTCCGGAATCCGGCAGGCGAAGCCCGGCGGGACTGCTGCAGGCCCGAGCAGACTCTCGTCCGTCCCCGGTCCCCTGTCCCCGGTCCCCGGTGCGGGGGGGAGGGCGCGGGTTGCCGTGCTGCTCTCGGGCAGGGGCTCCAACTTCGTGGCGCTGGCGGAGGCGTGTCGCCGCGGCGAGGTACCGGCCGAAGTGGTGCTGGTGGTGTCGAACCGACTCCAGGCACCGGGTCTCGAGCGGGCGCGGGAGCTGGGCATCCCCTGCCGGGCGGTGCCCAGCCGGGGTCTCTCCCGCGAAGAGCACGAGGAGGCGGTCCTGGCCGCGATGGCGGCAGCGGGGGCGGAGTGGGTGTGCCTGGCGGGGTACATGCGGCTCCTGTCGCCGGCCTTCGTGGCGCGCTTCCCGAACCGCATCGTCAATATTCATCCGGCGTTGCTTCCCGCCTTTCCGGGGCTCGAGGCGCAGCGGCAGGCGTGGGAGTACGGGGTCAAGGTGGCTGGCTGCACCGTGCATCTGGTGGACGCCGGCTGCGATACCGGGCCCATCGTGGTGCAACGGGCGGTGACGGTGTTCGACGACGATACGCCGGAAACCCTCGCCGCCCGCATCCTCGAACAGGAACACATCGCCTACCCGCAGGCGATGCGGCTGCTCCTCACCCTGCCCTGGCGCATCGAGGGCCGACGCGTGGTGTTCGGGCGACGCGGCGAGCCTCCGGGCCCCGGCTCGCTGTAGCGAAGGGCTATCATCCCACCATGAGCAGAGCTCACGCGCCGCGGACGGTTCTCGTCGTGGGTTTCGGCGCCGAAACCGGCCCCCGCCTGGCCGCGGGCTTGGGTGCGCTGGGGTTCGTGTGCGAGAGCGTGGCCTTCGAGGAAGGGTTCGAGCTGGTGGAGGTGGTGCCCTTCGATGCGGTGGTGGCGGCGTTCCCGTTTCCGCGGGAGTTGCCCATGACCCGCTTTATGACACGTCTGCGCAAGCATTCCAGCGCGTGCCGGCACGCCGCGCTGGCGATCCTGGCCGACGAGACCTCGCGGCCGGAGGCGGAGGCGTTGCGGGGGCAGGGCGCCAACCTGGTGTTCCCGCTGTCCGTCGCGGCCGCCGAGCTGGCGGCGGCGCTCGACGGGGTCACCGCTGCTGCGGCACGGGTGCCCCTCGTGACGCTGGTGCAGTTGGAGCTGGCCACGCCGGGCGGGGTGCGGCGGGTGGCGGCGCAGTGCGAGAACATCTCCGAGACGGGGATGTTTGTTCGCCTCGGGCAGAGCGTGCCGATCGGGGCGACGGTGGGTTTCGAGCTGATCCTTCCTGGCGAGGGGTACCGTCTGCGAGGGCACGGTTCGGTGGTGCGGCACGGCATCGGTTCGCGCCACGGTCAGCCAGGGGTCGCGCTGCGGTTTGCGGGGCTGGACGAGGATTCGCGGTACCGGCTCAAGCAGTTCATCCAGCAATTCACGGGCGAATAGCCGGCAGGGGGCGGGCCGCGACGTGGCGGGGGTTGACACGGGGGCGCGGGTCGGGTATAAAGCCAGCTCCCCGCCTCGGGCGGGGTCGATCTTTGCAGGGCGGTGAAGGGAGCGGCAACCGGGGCTTGACAGCCGACGAGAGCCGACCTAGATTATTTATCCGCCTTGCGGGGCGCGTCGAGGTTCTTTGAAAACTAAATCGAGCGTGCGGTGCAACCGCGTCCTGCGTTGCAGGACGGTAGCAACACACGATGTATCTTCGAATAACGCGCTCTGCGTTGAGCGGAGCGAGCAGGTTCAAACCGGAGAGTTTGATCCTGGCTCAGAATGAACGCTGGCGGCGCGCCTAACACATGCAAGTCGAGCGAGGCCACGGCTTCGGCCGTGAGTCGAGCGGCGAACGGGTGAGTAACGCGTGGGTAACCTACCCTCCAGTGGGGGATAGCTCCTCGAAAGAGGGGGTAATACCGCATACGTTCTCCGGGCACAAGCCCAGGAGAAGAAAGGTGGGGATCCTTCGGGACCTGCCGCTTGAGGATGGGCCCGCGTCCGATTAGCTAGTTGGTGAGGTAACGGCCCACCAAGGCGACGATCGGTAGCCGGCCTGAGAGGGTGATCGGCCACATTGGGACTGAGACACGGCCCAGACTCCTACGGGAGGCAGCAGTGGGGAATCTTGGGCAATGGGCGAAAGCCTGACCCAGCGACGCCGCGTGGGGGATGAAGGCCTTCGGGTTGTAAACCCCTGTCAGGGGGGACGAAAGCTCTTCGGCGAATAGCTGGGGAGTCTGACGGTACCCCCAAAGGAAGCCCCGGCTAACTCCGTGCCAGCAGCCGCGGTAATACGGAGGGGGCGAGCGTTATTCGGAATTACTGGGCGTAAAGCGCGCGTAGGTGGTACGGTAAGTGGCGGGTGAAAGCCCTTGGCTCAACCGAGGAACTGCCCGCCAAACTGCTGTGCTTGAGTCCGGGAGGGGGAAGCGGAATTCCTGGTGTAGCGGTGAAATGCGTAGATACCAGGAGGAACACCGGTGGCGAAGGCGGCTTCCTGGACCGGTACTGACACTCATGCGCGAAAGCGTGGGGAGCAAACAGGATTAGATACCCTGGTAGTCCACGCCCTAA
>JBBISY010000024.1:0-44962 GCA_037441065.1 Acidobacteriota bacterium
TCCCCCCGCCTCGATGGCAACCCTCATCCGGGCCCGGTGGCCGAAGTACCGCTCAAGGGATGTCCTCGATGTCCTCACTCGCGATCGCTCCACGATCTCGCCCGCCTCGTCGATGATGCAGATCTCACTGGTCGGCACGTGCACATCAATGCCACAATGCTCCACGGCCGGTCTCCTCCCTGGGCTTCCAAGCCCGCGGTCTCATTGGCGAGCGTACCCGCTACGCCGTTCCGGAGACCGGCCTACTCATCCCATCTGGCACAAGGAGCTGGCCCAGCCGGTGGGAACCGTGTTTCCGGTCGACCTGGAGGGTGACGGCCGACAGGAAACGGCGGTGGCCGCTTGGGCTCGCACGGACACGCCAGTAGCTCAAGGCGTGGACAACGAAGTCGTGGTGGTGCGCGACGACGGTCGCGTGATGACGACGCTCCGGCCTGCCGAGCTGGTGGAGGGGCAGTGGCGCTTTCCGCATCCCCCGGCACTCCAGACCTTCTTCACCGCCAGCGATCTTGACCGAGACGGCTACGTCGAGCTGGTGGCATGCAGCGGTCATCGCGTGTTTTTCCCCACGGCGCTGTTCGTTTTTTGGCCCCGCCTGGAAAGGTGGCAGCGGATCGCGTTGCACTGCGGCCAAGTGGCCGTTGTGGCCACACCCCCGGCCGCAAGGGGGCCAGGCCTGCTCCTGTACGGCGTCAATAACCGCCTTGGTTTCCTGCCCTTCGCTGCGGTACTCGCCCTCACTCCGCCCCGCACGCGCCAAGAGCTGGCGGTCAGCGGGTTCTTGCCGTCCCCCGAAGTCGGGGGCACCGAACCCCCCCGCGCGAGATACGCCTGGTGCACGCCCCTTCCCAAGGGGTCGGTGCCGCACCCTCCCACCGTTGGCGAAGACGGCACGATCACGGTCCGCACCAGCTGGGGCGAGACGCGCCTCGATCGCTGGGGCAACCCCCTGGAGGGCGCCAACGCCGGCCGCGACTTGCAGACCCAGCGCCTGGCGTTCCTGCGGGCCCTGGCGCCCTTGTCCGCCCAAGGGCCCATCCTCATCAGCCCTCAGCGCGTCCTCGAGTACCTCGCCCAGGTGCGCGCGGACGCGGCACCTCTAATGGCGGAGGCGCCGTACCGCGCGATCCTCGCACGCTTTGGCGCCTCCGCCTTGGCCCGGGTCGGCGACCAACGCAGCGCCATTCGGTTGCTAGCCGACACCTACCGGGACATCCCCTACGAGGACCTGGGCTATCGCCTGGCGGACCTGGAAGCCGCCGCAGGTCTGCTCGACGAGGCCAGTGAGCGACTGGTGGCCCTCGTGGACAACAGCCGCACCCCCCGCCGCAACGACGCCCTCCAGCTGCTCCTGCGCGTTGCCATCGAACGCCGGGATGCTCCCCTGGTGGACGTGGTCAGCGCCGCTCTGGCCAACGTGGCCCTCGGCCCGGTGCTCGGCCAGCCGCAGGTAGCAGCCGTCTTCCGAGCGAGGGCGGCGGTGTGGTGGGACACCCCCCTGCCTGACAGCTTCCGCGACGAGCCACACCTCCTCGAACCGGCCGCGCCAGCGTTGCTGATGCTCGGCCACTGGAGGAGGTGACGGCTGCCGCCCGGCGCAGCGGCCAACATGGCGGCCTTGGCCGAGAAACCGGCCGAGGGCCAGATGGAGGCGCGCGTTGCCTGGGCCGTGGCGTTGGCCGAAACCGGCCAGTACGAGGCCGCGACCAGCCAGCTCGGGCAGCTCATCGCCGAGCTCGAACTCGAATCAAGAACTAGTTTTGCAGCCCAACAGGTGCTTCACCTGGCCCGCAGCGTGAGCATCAAGCTGCGGGCGGCCGCCGGCGAGAGCGGCCGCGCCCTGGACGAAGCCCGGCGCCTGCGCCCGCTGCTGCGCGACGGCCTCCTGCCCGCCATCCTCGTGGACGAGGTCCTGGCCGGCCGCTGAGAAAGGTTCGCACTCACAACCATGGAGATGTCTGCACCTGCGCTACAACCCCTGGCCACGTCCCGGGCAAGACGACAGCTGCTCCCGTAGCCCGGCGATGATGACCTCGAATTCCGGCTTGGTGTCGGCGACGGCTCGGCGGAGCCTTACTGCTTCCTCACCGGCCGGCGCTGCCAGGTCGTGTGGCCGCCGGGACAGGGGGAATGACGCGGGCGCTTTCAGCGCCGCGTCTTCGAGCGAGGACCACAACGTTCCCATCGGGGCCAGGGAAAAGCTTTGTCTATGTCGGAGCCTGGCAATGGTTTCCCCTCCGCATGGCCAAAACCTCGGGCTAACGGCGGCCGATGCGCTGCTCGATCTCGCCGTGGGCGAGGCGCAGCATCACCGGCCGCCCGTGCGGGCAGCGGTGCGGGTCGTGGGTGGCGGCCAGGCGGCGGAGGAGCGCCTCCGCCTCGGCGGGGGACAGCGGCTGGTGTTTCTTGATCGCCCCGTGGCAGGCCAGGGAGGCGGCGGCACGTTCGCGCGGCGGGACGCGGGGTGCCGTGTCCTCGGCCAGGTCGTCGAGGAGCTGGCGCAGTAGCGCCACGGGGTCGGGCCGGTTCAACTCGGCAGGCAGGCCGAGGATGCGGATCGAGGCGCCGGACGCCTCCTCGATCTCCACCCCCAGGGCTTGCAGCAGGTCGCGCTGCTCCACGGCGAGGAGGGCGCGCGCCGGCGGGAGGTCCACCACTTCGGGCACCAGGAGCCGCTGCACGGGGGCGGCGGGGGGCCGGGCGAGCAGCTCCTCGAAGAGCACCCGCTCGTGGGCGGCGTGCTGGTCCACTAGCAGCAACCCCTCCGCGTCCTCCAGGAGCAGGTAGGTGCCGCGGTACTGGCCGATGAGGCGGCCGAAGGGGTGGAGCGCAGGGGCGACGGGTCGGGATTCGGCAACGTGGACCGGCGGCGGGTCGGGGGTGGGGCGGTAGGGGAGGGGTTGGGTGGAGGGTCCCGGCGGGCCGACCAGCACCAGGCGGCGGACCGGCGCCGGGCCCTGGGCGGCGGTACGCGCGCGGGCGAGGGCCGCCGTGACGGCGGCGAGAACGCGGCCAGGATCGGCGAAGCGCACCTCGGCTTTGGCGGGGTGGACGTTCACGTCCACCTGATCGGGCGGGAGGTGGAGGAGGAGGTAGGCGGCGCCCACCGTCTCGCCGCTGGGGGTGCGCAGCGCCTTGGCCACCGCGACGCCTAGCAGCCGGTCGCGCACGGGCCGTCCGTTCACCAACAGCAGCGTGTCGCGCGCGGAGAGCTCGGGCAGGAGGTAGCCGGCGATGCGCAGGGGCGGTTCCGCGTGGGCGAGGGGAACGGCGCGCGAAGCCCGGCGCGGGCCCAGGAGGTCGGCGAGGCGGGCGGAGAGATCGGCCGCGGCGGGGAGATCCAGGAGCCGGCGGCGGCCGTGGTCCAGGAAGAAGGCCACCGAGGGGCGGGCGACCGCGAGAGCGGTGAGGGTGGCGAGGGTGTGGCGTAGCTCGGTCTCGGCCGAGCGGAGGAACTTGCGGCGCGCCGGCAGGGCCTGGAAGAGGTCGCGCACCTCCACGGTGGTACCGCGGTGGTGGGAGCAGGGGCGGGAGGCGACGAGGGTGCCGAAGGAGACCTCGATGCGGTGGCCCTCCCCCGGCGCCACCGCGCTGGAGATCGTGAGGCGGGAGGCGGCGGCAATGGAGGGGAGCGCCTCGCCGCGGAAGCCGAGGGTAGAGATGGCGGCGAGCCCGTCCACGCTGGCGAGCTTGGAGGTGGCGTGGCGCTCCAGGGCCAGGTGGAGGTCGTCGTGGTCCATCCCCTCCCCGTCGTCCACCACGCGGATGAGGTCCCGCCCCCCCGCCTCGAGAGTGACCGCGATGCGGGTGGCGTGGGCGTCCAGGGCGTTCTCGACCAGCTCCTTGACCGCGGAGGCGGGGCGCTCCAGGACCTCGCCAGCGGCGATCTGGTTGATGACGACGTCGGGGAGGAGGCGGATCCGCGGCACCGGATCACCTTACACGAGGCGCCGGGCGGAGGGAAGCGAGCCGCGGCAGGGCCGGGGCGGGGTCCGGGGGGAAAAACGGCAGGGGCGCCGGCTTGCCGGCGCCCCGTCGGTGCGCGCGCAACCGCACCGGTGGAAGAGCAGGTGTTACTTGTTCTCCACCTTGATGGAGATGGCCCTGGGCTTAGCCTCTTCCCGCTTGGGCAGGGTCAGGTGCAGCACCCCGAGCCGGTAGACCGCGTTGATGCGGTCGGGATCCACGTTGGTGGGCAGGGTGAACGAGCGCTCGAAGGCACCGTAGGAACGCTCCACGCGGTGGTAGGTCTCACCCTCGGTGGCCTTCTCGAAGTTCCGCGAACCCTTCACGGTGAGGACCCCGTTCTCCACCGAGACCGTCACGTCCTTGGCCTCGATGCCGGGGAGTTCCACCTGGATCTCCAGGTTGTCCTTGGTCTCGCGCACGTCCACCACGGGCATCCAGCTGCCGGTGATCACGTCCTCGTCTCCGAGCCGCCGCTGGCCCCACACCTCGTCGAACATGCGGGTCATGCGCTCCTGCAGCCGGAGCATCTCCTTCACAGGGTCCCAACGAACGATTCCGGTCATCGTCGTGTCCTCCTTTCCTGGGGTCTGTTCCTCGACCCCGCGGCTCAATATAGGATCTTAGTGCGAATTTGTCAAGTCCTGGAATCTATGTTTTCGAAAATCTGAGTCCACAATAGTAAGACCATGCGGCAGCTCCGCCTCAGGAGCCGAGCGGCCCCCCACGGCCCCGCGGGCGGGCCGCCTCTCGATGCCAGCGCCGCCGGGTCAGCGGCCGGCCGGCCACGGCGCGAGCCCGCACGGCACGGAGGGCTGGGCGCCCTCCGGCCGTCGGCAAGTGGCGGTATCCTGACGGAGTGGCAGGCCCCGTGCTGACGACGCTCCTCTCGTTGCTGCTCGCGGCCGTGTCCCCCCTGGCCATCCGGGTCGAGGTGCAGCCCCTGGGGCGCGGGCCGGAGGGGACCGTGATGGGCATCACGGTGCAGCTGGCGCCGGAGGACCGCCCACGGGTCGGGGAGCGGCTGTGGCTTCGGGTGGCGCTGGTCAAGGACAGCGTCGTGGTAGACGACGGCACGGCTGTGGTGAGCCTGCAGCCGGACGGGAGCGCGCTCCTCTACCGCGAGTGGCCGCCGGGCCCTGGCGAGGTGCGGGTGGAGGTGGCGGCCGAGAGCGGCGAGCCGCGCGGCGCCTGGGCCGGGCCGGTGGTGGTGACGGTTCCGGACGAACCCTTCGCGGCGCCGGAGGGTGCGCCACCCGAAGCAGTGGCGTTGGCTGGGGCCATGGCGGTGGCGGAGGTGGCGGTGCGGTTCCTGCCGCCGGTGCGGGTGGGGGGGCTGGGGGCGCTGCAGCTCGAGGTGGCCACGGGGCCGGGCGTGTCGCGCGTCGAGTTCTTCCAGGACGACGTGCCGCTGGTGCAGCGGAATCGGCCGCCCTGGACGGTGTCGGTGAACCTGGGGGAGGTGGCGCGCCGCACCGTGGTGCGGGCCGTGGCACGGGGGCCGGAGGGGCGCTTCCTGGGCGAAGACGCCGTGGTGTTGAACGCACCCTCGGGGCAGGTGCCGGTGGAGCTGCTGCTGGGGGACGAGGCCGAGGGGGCGCGACTGGTGACCGTGGCCGTCTCTCCCACCGCGCCGGTGGAAGAGGTGACGCTGCTCCTGGACGAGGCCGTAGTGGCTCGCTGGACGGCGTGCCCGTGCGCGGTGCGCGTGCCGCTGGAAGCGATCTCGCAGGGCCGGCTGCTCACCGCCGAGGCACGGCGCGGGGGTCGGGTCAGCGGCCAGGCGGTGCGGCTGCTGGGCGGCGGCGGGTTCGTGGATGCGGTCACGGTGGAGCAGGTGGAGTTGCCGGTGGTGGTGGTGGACGCGCAGGGTACCCCCGTGACCGGACTCGGCCGCGAGGATTTCGAGGTGGCGGAGGACGGCGTTCGCGTCCAGCTGGAAGGATTCGCCACCTCCAGCGACTTGCCCTTGGCGGTGGGGATCGTGGTGGACATGTCGGGCTCCATGAAGGACGTCTTCCCCCAGGTGCGGCAGGCGGTGACCGCCTTTGCCAGCAGCCTGCTCCAGGAGGGGGATCGCTTCTTCCTCATGACCTTCGCCTTCGAACCCGCGCTGCGGCTCGACTGGACCCAGGACGCAAGCCGCCTCGATCCGGCCTTGGCGCAGCTCGAACCGGAGGGGGGCACCTCCCTGCACGACGTGGTGGTGCGCTCGCTGGAACGCTTCCACGGCGAGCGCACCCGCAAGGCGGTGGTGCTCCTCACCGACGGGGAGGACACCACCTCGCGCACCGCCTGGGAAGCGGCGCTCCGCTACGCCCGCACCGTGCGCACCCCCGTCTTCCCCATCGGCTTTCGCATCTCGGTGCTCGACTTCGGCGTCCGCCAGCGCCTGAAGGAGCTGGCGGAGCAAACGGGGGGCGAGGCGTTCCTGGCAGCGGCGGCGCCCGATCTGGCGGCGGTGTACCGGCGCATCGGCACGCAACTGCGCAGCCAGTACCTGCTCTCCTACCGCTCCCCCGCCACGGATTCCGGGGATCGGTTCCGGCGGGTGACGGTGCTCGTGAAGCGGGAGGGGCTCACGGCCCGCACCATCGCCGGCTACCTGCCGGTGCGCTGAGGCCGCGACGCGGCCCTTCAAGGGGGGGAGCGGTGGCTGCGGGTCCAATGCTAGGATGAGCGCAGGATGAGCATGGCCGTTCAGGTCACGCCGACCTTGGCGGGGAGGACGTCGCGCACCGAGACGATCGTCGAGCCCGGTAGCGAACTGGCCGAGGGCGTGGTGCTGGCCACCCCGCGGGAAGTGGCCGCCTGGCCCGCCGCCGTGGCCCGGCACGTGGTGTGGGTCGTGCTCGGGGACGAACCGATCCCTGCCCACGCCCGCCCCTTCCTGCGGCTGCCCCGGCGAGCCGAACCGCCGGCGGTGGAGTCGGCCATCGACACCGCCATCGAGCTGCTCCAGCTCCGTCGCCGGGTGGGCCACCTGCAGGAGGAGACACGCCGCCTGCAGGAACGCCAGCTGGATCTCGCGCGGGTGGGCATTGCGCTCGCGGCGGAGCACGACCTGGAGCGGCTGCTCGAGCTCATCCTCTCCACCGCCCGGGAACTGGTGTCGGCCGATGCGGGATCGCTGTACCTGGTGGAGGGGGTGGGCGGCGAGCGCCGCCTCCGGTTTGTCCTGGCACAGAACGACTCCGTGCCGGCCCGGCTGGCGGGCTCCACTATTCCGCTGGACTCCTCGTCGCTGGCGGGGTACGTGGCGGTGCAGGGGGAGCCGGTGGCGGTGGAGGACGCGCGTCGCCTCCCGGAGGGGGTGCCGTACCGCCCCAACACCCGGGTGGACTTGACCACCGGCTACCACACGCGCTCGCTGCTCACCGTGCCGCTGGCGACGCGCGCGGGGGAGGTGATCGGAGTCCTCCAGCTCATCAACCGGAAGACGGATCCCGCCGCCGTGATCGCCAACGACGAGGATGCCGACCGGTTCGTGCGGCCCTTCGGGGGGCAGGATATTTCGGTGATCCGCTCGCTCGCCGGCCAGGCCGCCGTGGCGATCGAGAACTCCCGGCTGGTGCAGGAGATCGAGCGCCTGTTCGAGTCGTTCGTGCGGGCGAGTGTGACGGCCATCGAGCAACGCGACCCCTCCACCTCGGGGCACTCGTTGCGGGTGGCGCACTACGTGGTGGCGCTGGCGCGCGCGGTGGAGCAGGCACCTCCCCCGAGACTGGCGGGGTTGCGGTTCGATCGCGACGCCCTCACCCAGCTCCGCTACGCCGCGCTGCTCCATGACTTCGGCAAGGTGGGCGTGCGGGAAGCGGTCCTCACGAAGAGCAAGAAGCTGTTTCCGGAACGCCTGGCGAGGATCCACGAGCGCTTCGCCCACGCGGCCCGCGCCCAGGAGGTGCGGCTGCTCCGGCGATATCTCGAGACGCTCCAGCGCCAGCAGCGCCCCCCCCAGAGCGGCGACCTGGCGGCCCTTGACGCGGCTGTGCAGGAGGCGCGGGCGGAGCTGGAGTCGTACCTGGCGGCGGTGCTGGCCGCCAACGAGCCCGCCGTCCTCGAGCAGGCCACCGCCCACCTCATCAGCGAGGCGGCCCGGGCCACCTTCCCCGGCGCGGGCGGGGAATCGTTGCCGCTGCTGCTGGCGGACGAGGTGCGGGCGCTCTCGGTGCCGCGGGGTTCCCTGGACGAGGAGGAGCGGCTGGAGGTGGAGTCGCACGTCACCCACTCGTTCCAGTTCCTGCTCACCATCCCCTGGCCGAGCCGGTACGCCCGGGTACCGGACATCGCGTACGGCCACCACGAGAAGCTGGACGGGCGCGGGTACCCGAACCGACTCACCGCCCCGCAGATCCCGCCCGAGGTGCGGATGCTCACCGTCTGCGACGTCTACGACGCCCTCTCGGCGGGGGATCGGCCCTACAAACGGGCGGTCTCGCCGACGCGGGCGCTGGAGATCCTGGAGCAGGAGGCCCGGCAGGGCGGGGTGGACGCGGACCTGCTGCGGGTGTTCGTGGAGGCCAGGATCTACGCCCAGCCGCTACCCGATTCGCTGGGATAGCGGGTCAGAGGCGGCTCACCGCGAGGGCGATCAGCCCGCCGCCCAGCAGGACCATCGCCAGGGAGAGGAGCCTGAGGACCAGCGCCTCGGCCCCCGGAGTGAGGAGTGTGCGGCCGCGCCGGACGGCAGCCAAGAGGGGCACGTACCAGCCCACGACCCCGGCCACCAGCGCCGCCAGCAGCCACGCGAGCCCGTTCGCCCCGAAGCCTCGCGCCGCGTGGATCAGCGCCACCCCGGCGCTGAGCCACCAGAACCAGTAGTGCGGGTTGCCGCCGGCCACCGCCACCCCCAGCAGGAAGTAGGTCGGGGCGGAGCGGCCCTCGGCGGGCGTGCGGGGGTCCCGCTGCTGGGCGCGCGGGGCGCGGCGCAGGGAGGCGATGCCCACCCAGAGCAGGACGAGCCCCCCGAGGATCTCGAAGAGCGGTAGCCCGCCGAGGCTCGCCATGAGGGGGCCGGCGCCCGCCGCCAGCGCCAGGAACAGGGCCACATCCAGGACGGTGACACCGGCCAGGAACCACACCGCGGCGGGGAGGCGGTGCAACGCCAGCCGCGACGCCACGAGGGTGATGGGACCGGGGATGGCCACCGTGGCGAAGGAAACGAGGAAAGCACTGCCCACGAGGGCCGGCAGCGACAGGGTAGGCGCGGCGATCCCCACGGTCCCTCAGCCCAGCTTGTAGCCGATGCTCCTGAGGAACTTCACGCGCTCGGCCGTGTCCGCCGCCCCCTCCACGCCGCGGGGTGAGATCCCGTCCACCACGCCCAGCACCGCCCGCCCCACGCCATTGTCGGCCACGATCACCACGGCGGGGTTGGCAGTGGCGCAGTAGATCCGACACACCTCAGGCAATGCCTTGATGGCGTTGAGGATGTTGATGGGGTAGCCGCCTTCCAGGAAGACGAAGAAGCTGTGACCCGCCCCCACCGCCTGGGCGTTGCGGATCGCGAGCTCGACCAGCGCCTGGTCGTTGCCGCTGTGCCGGATCAGGGCCGGACCCGACGATTCGCAGAACGCCAGCCCGAAACGGATGTGGGGCGCCGTCTGCACGATGGCCTCGTGGAGATCCTCGACGGTCTTGATGAAGTGGGCTTGCCCGAAAATGAAATTCGTGGCTTCAGGCTTGTCCACCTGGACCGGAACGATTTCCATCCTCGAACCCTCCCGGGTCGCCCACTCTACCACACCGGCTGGGTCGAGCCGCCGGCCAGCCGGGACACCACCTCGGCGGTGGCCACCGCCACCAACAGCATGAAGTCCTGACTGGCCAGCCGCTGCTCCACCACGACCGGCACGGTGTGGGTGTCGAGGACGCCCACCTCCGACCGCATCACCACGAACGGAATGCCGCGCTGCGCCGCCAGGGGTGCCGCCGTGTGGGGGGGCAAGGGCTCGTTGGGCGTGCGGGGGGCGAGACCGAAACGGTGCAGGGCGTCGGCCACGAGGGGGGCGAGCTGGAGGGGCCGCTCGCTCACCTCCGCCGCCAGCGCCAGGGGTCTGGGAGCGCTGGAGGGGACCGCCACCCCGTCCAGCTCCACCCAGGCGGCAATGCGCCCTTCCAGCGCCTCGATGAGCGCCGCGCCACCGCTCCCCCCGTCGTACCCCCCGGCGAGGAGGGCGAACACCAGCGGCGAGCGGTGCGGTCGGCGGGCCAGGGCGGCCGCCACCTCCAGCACCACCGCCACGCCGCTGGCGTTGTCGTGGAGGTTGAGGGCGGCGAGGTACGACTCCTCCCAGGAGAGGCGCGCCGCGTCCCAGTGGGCGGCCACCACTACCGGCCACCTGCGGGGGTCGGTGCCCGGGACATCGACGAGCACGTTCTGCCACTCCTGAACCGGGCCGCTTGGACTCGTGCGCAGGAACGGCTGGACACGTGCCTCCAGACCTCGCCGCGCAGCCTCGTCCAGGAGTGCGGTCACCACGTCGCCGCGGGCCGGGGACCAGGCGTAGCGGGTGGTCAGAGCAGCGGTACCCGTGGGGGAACGCCCCACCAGCCGGGCGAGGGTACTGCCGAGGCGGGCCCGTGCTGCCTGGCCGCCGGCGGGCAGCGCGGCGGCGACCAGTTCCCCCAGGCGCCGGTCGGTGTCCGGCAGGTTCGGGCGGGGCACCCAGCCGACTCCCACCTGCAGCACCACCGTGCGCTCGTCCAGCGAAGCCGGATCCTCGGGGACCGGGACCACCGCCACGCGCAGTTCGTCGCCCGGCCCGAGCGCTGGGGCTCCCACGCGCGCTGCCCCCTGCCGATCGAAGGAGAGCGCCAGCTCGCTGTCGGGGCCGAGGCGACGCTTGAGCACCGCCCGCCCGACCCACCGCACCCCGGCTTCCCCCTGCAGGGCCAGCGGGAGGGGCGGTTCGTCCGTACCCTCCAGCGCCAGAAAGGCCATGCCCCCGATTCCCACCGGCACCTGGGCGGAGATGGGGCGGGAACCCCGGAAGCGGGTGACGGGGTGCGGCGAGGGGGGGGTCACCTTGCGGAAGCCGAAGCGCCCGCCTGCCAGGGCGGGGTCGGCGAGCCAGCAGGCCATGGCGAAGTCGGCGAGGAGGTCGCTGCTGCGCCGGGCCTCGCCGCGCGCCAGGAGGAGCGCGTCGAGAGCGGCGAAACCCTGCTGCGGGTGCGCCACGAGGGCGGGCAGGATCTCGCCTCCCAAGTGCTCCTCGAGGTAGTCGAGGAAGAGGAGGGGCCAACCGCGGGCCGACCAGGGGGCCTCGGGGCGGGCCCTCAGCCCTTCCGGGTCGGCCTCGCCCCACAGGATGCGGGGCGGCGAGAGGCCCGCCATCACCCCCGCGTAGTTGCCCAGCAGGTGGCGCCACAGGGTTTCGCCGGGGTCGTGGGCGTGGTGGAGCAGTTCGTGGAAGGCCGCCGCCACCGCGTGCTGGTTCCACACCGTCTGGTTGCCGCGGTGGCGCAGGGGTGCGTAGAGCACCTCGCCCTCGTTGGAGCGCAGGCCGTACGCGGCGGCGGCGCTGTCGGCGAGGGCATCGAAGGGCAGGAAGGAAGCCCGCTCGCCCAGCACCCCGGTCACCACCAGCAGCACCAGGCCGTTCCCGTCCCGGTCAGGGCAGGGCCCGAAGGCGGCCACCTGCTGGGGGAAGATTCGGCCGTCGAAAACCTGCACCAGCTCGGCCAGCTCGGCGGCCGGCAGCGGTTCGTCGCGGGTGTCCTGGTACACCGCCAGCCGCTCTCCCCGCGCCACCAGGGCAGTGGGGACCTGCACCTGGGCAGGTGCGGCGGCGGGCCCCTGCTGGGGGACCCAGAAGACCCGCTCTGCCGGGAGGCTGGCGGCCAGGGCAGCCAGCACGGTCGCGGCGATGGGCGCCATGCTCGCTCCTCCGTGCCACGAGTGTACGGGCCCGGTCGAACCTCTGCAACCCTCCGCGCTACACTCGTGCCGACATGGCCATGGTCCTCCAGGCGGCGGTCTGGTACCTGGCGATCGCCCTCTTCGGTGCGGCGGGGTGCGGGGTGCTGCGCCGCTTGGGGGTTGGCGAGGGCGGAGCCGTGGCGATGTCGCGCCTGGTCGCGCTCACCGTGGCGGGCTACGCCGGGTGGCTGGTCGGTTGTGCGGGCGTGTCGCAGTGGTGGCTCATGGCGGTGGGAGTCGCGGCGGCCCTGCTGGTCGTGGGTCGGCGCTTCGCCTTCCGGCGGGTGGCGCGCTACGCCGCCGAGCCGGAGGCGATCGGGGCCATCGCCTTCGCCGGGGTCGCTCTGCTGCGCCTGGATGGCCTGGCGATTGTGGGCACGGAAAAGCCGATGGACCTGGCCATCTGGGCGGCGCTGCTGCGACCCGGCCCGCTCCCGCCACCCGACCCGTGGCTTGCCGGGGCGGCGCTCCCCTACTACTACTGGGGGTTCGTGCCGTGGGTGGCACCGGCGCGCCTGCTTGGCCTCGCCCCGGACGTGGCGTACAACCTGCTCGTGCCGACCCTGGCGGCGGTGTCGGCCCAGGCGGCGTGGGCGCTGGCGCGAGGGGTGGGCGGGGGGAGGCGGGCTGGCTGGCTGGCGGCCGCCCTGGTCGTCTTTTCCGGCACCCCGGACGGGTGGCGGCAACTGGCTGCCGGCCGCCCCCTGGCCGGCCTGGACCTGTGGGCCTCCTCGCGGACTATCGCCGGGGCGATCACGGAGTTCCCGCTCTTCACCTTTGACCTGGGAGACCTCCACCCGCACCTGCTGGCGGTCCCCCTCCTGCTCGCGGCGCTGTTCGCGGCCTGCGCCGTGGGGACGCTGCCCGACGGGCGGGGGCGAATGCTGCCACTGGCCGTCCTGCTGTACGGGGCGGCGGCCGCCGCCAACCCCTGGTGCGCCGTCCCCGTGGGGGCGGGGGTGGCTGCCCTGGTGGTGGTGTCGCGCCCCCCCGGCGAGGGGGGTGCCCTGCGACGCTGGGGGGCCGCCGCCCTCATCGGCGGGGGAGGGTACGTGGCGTTCCTGCCGGCCTGGCTCGCGCTGCGCTCCCCCTTCGCCGGCCTAGGGGTGGTGCGCACGCCCACCCGGTGGGACGAGCTCGGCCTCTACCTGGGCGCCGCCTTGCTGCCGGTGCTGCTGGTGAGCTGGGAACTGGCGCGCCGTGTGGGGGGATGGAGCGCGGCGGGCCGGCAGCTGGCCCGCGCGGCGGTGGTGGCTGTGACGGCGGTGGCGGCGGCTCTCTCGGGGCGGGTGGGCCTGGCTCTCGCGCTGGTGAGCGGCGGTCTCGTGGGCTACTGGGTGTGGCGTGGGCGGCCGCGGCCGGGGCGGCTCGCCTGGGCACTGGCGCTGGTGCCGCTGGCGCTGGTGGGCCTGGTGGAGGTGGTGTACCTGCGCGACCCGTACGGGGGCGAGCTGTACCGCATGAACACCGTCTTCAAGGCGCTGCACCTGGCGTTCACGCTGCTCGCGGTGGTGGGGCCGGTGCTCCTGGAGTGGTTGGCCGGCCGGCGGCCCTACCTGGCCCGGGCCGCGGCGCTGGTGCTGCTCCTGGCTGGGGCCCCGCAGCTCCTCTCCCTGACCCTGGCGGCGGTGCGCAGCCGCCCGGCGGGGTGGGGGGGGCTCGGGTGGATGCCTGCGGGCGAGGCGGCGGCTGTCCGCTGGCTGCACCGCACCCCGGCCGGTAGCACGCTCGTGGAGGCGGTGGGCGAGGCGTACACGGAAGCGGCGCGCATGGCCTCGGCCTCCGGGGTGCCGGCGGTGCTGGGCTGGGAGAACCACCAGCGGGTGTGGCGGGGGGGAAGCGTGGTTCCGGAGCTGGAACGGCGCCGCCGCGCCATTGCCGAGCTGTACCGGTGCGGGCGTCCGGAGCGGGTGGCGGCGCTGGCGCGCGAGCTGGGCGCGGAGCTGGTGGTGGTGGGGGAGCTGGAGCGCCGCACCTACGGCGAGGAGGGGGTGGCGGCGGTGAAGGCGGCGGGAGAGGTGGTCTTTGCCGCCCACTCCTGCCAGGTGGTCCGTGTTGCCCGGTGAGCGGCGGACCCTCAGGGCGATGCTCCTCCTGGCCGCGGTGCTGCGCGGGGCCGGTCTCTTCTGGGACGGGGGCACGCTCCAGCACCCCGACGAGCGGTTCCTGGCGTTCGTAGCCGAGCGGGTCTCGCTCCCCCGCTCGCTGGAGGAGGCGCTGGATCCCCAGCGGACCCCCGCCGATCCCGCCCGCCACGGCTTCGATTTCTTCGTCTACGGCGCGCTGCCGCCCCTCGCCCACGGCACATTTGCCCGCCTGGTGGGCGCCAGGAGCCTCTCGGGCATCGTGCTGGTGGCCCGCGGGCTCGTCGTGCTGCTGGACCTGGCGAGCCTGCTCCTCATTGCGGCTCTGGCCCGCCGCTTGGGGGGCGCGCGGGCCGGCTGGGTGGCGGCGGCTCTGTGGGCCACCTGCGGTGTCGCCATCCAGCAGTCGCGCTTTGCCACCGTGGACGTCTGGGGCACCGCCGCGGTCCTGGGGGTGGCCTGGGCCACCGTGGGCCGGACCCTCACCTGGCGGCGGCTCCTGGCAGCGGGGGCGTTGGCCGGGGTGGCGGGCGCCTGCCGGCCGAACCTGGCGGCGGCCGTCCTCATGCCGGCGGCGGCCGTGGCGCTGGGCTGGCTGGGACCCCGGGTCGGCCGCTTCCGCCGCGGCGCCCTGGCGCTCCTCCGGCTCGCCCTCGTAGGGGGCGCGGCGCTGGTCGCGCTCAAGCTCCTGGACCCGGGTCTTTTCGCCTCCACCTTCTCGCTCTCGCCTAGCCCGGCTCGGTTCGCGGCGCTGTCCCAGTTGCGGGACATCGTGGCCGGGCGGGGCCAATACCCCCCCAACCTGCAGTGGGCGGACCGCCGGGCCGTGCTGGACCCGCTCGCCAACCTGCTGCTGTGGGGGACGGGGCCGCTGCTGGGCGTGGCGGTGCTGGCCGGCTCCGGTCGCGCCCTGCGCCGGCTGCTGCTGGGCGAGCGGAGGTGGTTGCCGCTCCTCGCCTGGGCCCTGCCCCAGGCGGCGTGGCAGCTCACGCGCTTCGTGTGTTCCGTGCGGCACCTCCACGCCCTGCTGGCGTTGGGGGTGGTGGCGGCGGCGGTGTGGCTGGTGCGGCGGCGCGCGGGGCTGCGGTGGGCCACGCTGGTGACGACGGCAGTCTGGGGGCTGGGCTGGGCCGGGGTGGTGTGGCGGGAGCACACGCGCCTCGAGGCCAGCCGCTGGATGGCGGCGAATCTTCCCGCCGGCTCGGTGGTGACGGCAGAGTACTGGGACGACGCCCTGCCGGTGGCCGGCTTTGGCGAGGAACGCTTCCGGGTGCAGTGGCTGCGGGTGTTCGAGCCCGACACGCCGGCCAAGCGGGAGGAACTCCTCGCCGCCTTGGGCGCGGCGGACGCGGTGGTGCTCGCAAGCCAGCGGGGTGTGGGTTCGATCTGCCGCGTCCCCGATGCCTACCCGCTCACCAGCGAGTTCTACCACCTGCTCTTCTCGGGTGCCCTCGGTTTCGACCTCGCCGCCACCTTCCAGCGGCGGCTCGGTGTGGGGTTCCTCTCGCTTTCGGACCTGGGGGCCGAGGAGGCGGTGTCGGTGTACGACCACCCACCGGTGTGGATCTTCCGCAAGACGGACCGGTACCAGGACCAGCTGGCGCGCACCCTGCTGGGGCGCGTGGCGCTGCCGGGCGCCACGGGGTGGGAAACGCGGGACCTGGAGGCTCGGGGCACGCCGCCGTACCGGCTCGTCCCGCCGGGCGCCAATCCGCTGCCGGGCTCCTTCCGCAGCGGCACGGTGCGACAGGTGGCGGGGGTGGTGGTGTGGGTGATCCTCTGGGAACTCCTGGGCCTCGGGGGCCGGCGAGTGGTGCAGCGGCTGGCACCAGGCCTGCCCGACGGCGGCTGGGGGGTGGCGCGCTGGGCGGGCGGGGCGGTGGCGGGAGTCGCGTGGCTGTGGCTGGGCTGGGCCCGGGTGCCGGGGTGGAACGGGTTTTTCCCCTTCCTGGTGGCGGTCGCGGCGCTGCCGTGGGGGGTGCGGGCGTGGCGCGCGGCGTGGCGCGACCCCCGCTTCCGGCTGGCGGCGTGGTGGCACTGGGGGGTGCTGGGGGCCTTCCTGGCGGTGCGCGCCGCCAACCCGGAGATCTACTGGGGCGAAAAGCCCATGGATGCGGCCATCCTCTGTGCCATCTGGCGGGCCGAAGCGCTGCCCCCCGGCGACCCCTGGTTCGCCGGCGCCCCCCTCAACTACTACTTCTTCGGCTTTCTGCCGCACGCTCTGGTAGGGCGCGCGGGCCATCTGGGGTTGGGGCTCGTCTTCAACCTGGCGGCCGCCACCGTGCCGGCCCTCACCGCCGGGGCAGCGCTCTCCTTGGGTTGGCTTCTCGCCGGGCGGGCCGGCGCGGCAGTGACGCCGCTCGTGGCCCAGCTCCTCGGCACCGCCGCCCCGCTCTTCCGGCCGGGGCTGCTGCGGCACCCCGGCTTTTCGCAGTTCTGGGCCGCCTCGCGCGTCATCCCCAACACGATCAACGAATTTCCGGTGTGGACCGCGCTCTTCGCGGATCTCCACGCCCACTTCCTGGCCTTTCCCGGATTTCTCGCCGCGGTGCTGGCCCTCTCGGCGGTGGCGCTGGGGTACGCGCGGGGTGGGAGGGCGGCTGCGGCAGTGGGCACGGCGCTGGGCCTGGAGTGGATGACCAACTCCTGGGAACTCCCCGCGCTCTGCCTCCTGCTGCTGGCCGCCCGCGGGTTCGGGGCGGGGAAGCGGGAACCGTGGCGCTCCTGGCTCGCCCACGGCGGCTGGCTGGCCCGCGTCGGCGGCTGGGCCTTGGGGGTGTCGCTCCCCTGTTGGCTGCTGCTGCGGCAGGCGTCCAGCGCGGTGCGCTGGAACCGCGAAGCGACCCTGTCGCTGGGGGGGCTCCTGGAGCTCTTCGGGCCTCTCCTGGCCCTGCTGGCGGTGGCGGCGGTGGCCATGCTGGGGGCGGGCGAGCCGAGCCGCACGAGCCGCTGGGCATGGGTCCTCGCCGCGGTGGGGTGCGGCCTGATCCTGGCCCCCGGCCTCGTGACCGTGGTGGACCCGATGAACACCGTGTTCAAGCTGCACCTGCAGGCCCACCTGCTGCTGGCGGTGGCGGTGGGGGGGGTGCTCCCCCCGATCCTGGCGGCGCTGCGAGGTGCCGCGCGGGTGGCGGCAGGTGCCGCGACGGCGATGCCCCTGGCGGTGGGGTTCGCCACCACCCTCGCCCTGACGGTGGCCACGGTTCGCACCGAGCGGGCGGCGGGCCCGCGGCCGAGCCTGGACGGCACGGCCTACCTGGCCACCACCGCGCCGGTCCAGGCGGCCTGTCTGGAGGCCCTGGCCCGCCTGCCGGCGGCACGGGTGGTGGTGGAGCCGGCGGGTCCCCCCTACTCGGACACCCTGCGCGTGCCCATGTTCACCGGCCACCCTGCGGTGGTGGGGTGGGAGTACCACCTGTGGCAGCGCCGCCAGGCGTGGAGCGAGATCGGCCTCCGGCAGGACGACCTGGCCGTCCTCACCTGGGGTGCCGAACCGACGGTGGTGGCGGCGCTGGCCCGCCGGTACCGGGTGGCCGGGGCCTGTGCCTTCGAGGGTGCCCTGCCGGCGGTGGCGCGCTTGCCGTCGTGGCGGCGCCTGGGCGACACTTTGGGGGTGAGCCTGGCGCCGGAGGAAGGGGCGGTGGCACCGTGACGCGACGGGAGCTGGCGGCATGGGTGGCGCTGGGTGCGCTGGCCCTGGCAGTCCGTGTCGCCGCCCTGGGGGACCGCCCGCCCCACCACGACGAGGCGGTGCACGCCCATTTTGCCCACCACCTCCTCACGCAGGGGGCGTACCGCTACGATCCCACCTACCACGGGCCGCTGCTCTTTTACGTCATGGCCCCGCTCTTCGCGCTGCTCGGCGAAAACCTGGTCACCGCCCGCCTCTACCCGGCGGTGGCGGGGGCGGCCCTGGCGGTGCTGCCGCTCCTGCTGCGGCGGCGCGTCGGGGCAGGCCCCGCCTGGTGGACCGGGTTCGTGCTGGCGCTCTCGCCCTCCTTCCTCTACTACTCGCGCTTTGCCCGCAACGACGTCCCCGTCGCGCTGTTCACGGCGCTGGCCCTGGTCTGCTGGCTGCGGGTGCGGCGGGGCGGTTGGCGGTGGCTGCCCTGGGTGGGGGTGGCGGCGGCGCTGCACGCCATCTCCAAGGAGACCTTCTACGTCACCGTGCCGCTCTTGGGGCTGGCGGCTGTGGTGGTGGGGGTGCGGGCGGGGGTCGGCCGAGCCGTGGCGGCGGTGCGCCGGTGGCTGTCCCGATTCTCGCTGCCGCTGGCCACGGCGGTCCTCTGGTTCGTCGCCATCGTCGTGACCGCCTACACCTTCGCGTTCATCCACCCCGAGGACGCGCTGTTCCCGCTCAAGGCGGTGCGCTACTGGTACGAGCAGCACCGCATCCAGCGGGTGGGTGGGCCCTGGTTCTACCACCTGCCGCGCCTGGCGCTGTACGAGTTCTTGATCCTGGGGGCAGCCCTGGTGCGGGGGGTGCGGCGGCGGGGGAGGCTGCGGTCGCTGGAGGTGTTCTGCCTGGCCTGGGGCGCGGCGTCGCTGGGGATGTACGCGTACCTGGGGGAGAAGGTGCCGTGGCTGCTCGTCCACCAGGTCTTGCCCTTCTCGCTGTTGGCGGGGACCGAACTGGCCCGGTGGTGGTCGGGGCGGGGGCGGTGGCTGGCCAGGGGTGTGGTGGTGGGCGCCGTGGCGCTCACGGCGTGGTCCGGCCTCGCCTCGAGCTTCCTCTACCCGGTGATCACGCCCAGCGACCCGCACGCGGAACTCGTGGTGTTCGTGCAGACCACCCCCGAGGCGGCCGAGCTGGCGCGCCGGGGGGTGGAGCTCCACCGCGCGCATCCCGGGGTGACGGTGGCGGCGGTCTCGGGCGAGGCGTCGTGGCCACTGTCGTGGCAGTGGCGGGACCTGCCGGTGTGGTGGGGCAAACCGCAGGCCGGATCCCGCCCCCTCCTGGGGGTGGGCGATGTGGCGGACGCCGGGGAGATCGAGGCCGCCTTGGGTGGCGGCTACACCCGCGAGATCATCCCGCTGCGCGGGTGGTGGGTGGAGAGCTGGCAGGGGGTGAAGGTGGCCGAGGTGGTGCGCTGGTTCCTCACGCGCCGGGCGTGGTCGCCCCTGGGCGCCACCGAGATCGTGGTCTTCGCGCGGGCGGAGGGGGGGACAGCAGGGAAGGAGGGTGGACCGTGAACGTCCAGGTATCGGTGGTGGTGCCGGTCTTCAACGAGGAGGACAACCTCGAGGAGCTGCACCGCCGCCTCACGGCGGTGCTGGGCAGCCTCGGAGGCCCCTACGAGATCGTGTTGGTGGACGACGGCTCGAAGGACCGGTCCTGGACGCTCATCGAGGCCTTGGCCGCCCGCGACCCGCAGGTGGTCGGCCTGCGCTTCTCGCGCAACTTCGGCCAGCAAATGGCGTTGGCGGCGGGCCTCGACTGGGCGCGGGGAGAGGCGGTGGTGATCATGGACGCGGATCTCCAGGATCCGCCGGAGCTGATCCCCGAACTCCTCGCCCGGCACCGCCAGGGGTACGAGGTGGTGTACGCGGTCCGCACCTCCCGCGCCGGCGAGTCGTTCTTCAAGCGGGCCACGGCCAAGCTGTTCTACCGCTTGCTCCGCCGCCTGACGCAGGTGGACATCCCCCTCGATACTGGGGACTTCCGGCTCATGGGGCGGCAGGCGGTGGCGGCCTTCCGCCGCTTGCCCGAACGGCACCGCTTCACGCGCGGGCTGGTGGCCTGGCTCGGTTTCCCCAGCACCGGCGTGCCCTTCGAGCGCCCGGTGCGGCAGGCCGGCGAGGCGCACTACCCGCTGCGGAAGATGGTGCGGCTGGCGCTGGACGCCATTACCGCCTTCTCCCACGTTCCGCTGCAACTCGCCCTCTGGCTCGGGCTGGCGGCGGCCGGAGCCGGTGTGGTGTGGGCGCTGGGGGCGGTGCTGGCGCACTGCTTCGCCTGGCCGTGGCCGGATAACCCCGCCCTGGTGAGCGCGGTCCTCCTGCTGGGTGGGGCCCAGCTGGTGGCCCTGGGTCTCTTGGGCGAGTACCTGGGGCGGGTCTTCGACGAGGTGAAGCGGCGTCCCCTCTACCTGGTGCAGGCGCAGGTGGGCGGCTCGGGGCGGGAAGCGGCGGCACCCTCCGGTACGGGGGACCCGAACCCCCGCGGCGAGCCCGGTCGCTGAGCGGCCGTCCGCCTCAGCGCTCGATCTCCGCCACCGCGGCGAGAGGGTCCGCCGAGCCCTGCAGGACGCGCACGAATCCCGGGAAGTAGCGGTCGGCCACCCCCACGGAGACGTAGAGCAGGTTTTGGTAGAGGGCGTAGGACAGGGGGGCCCCCTCCAGATCCACGGAGCACTTGAAGCGCACCTCGCCGTCCCCCAGGTCCATCTCGAAGTTGCCCAGGAGGAGGCCGTAGTTGGCCCGGGTGAGGTACTCCATGATGTCGCGCCGCCGCGGCTCCGGTACCCGTCCCTCCACGAAGGTCAGGAAGCGGAGGATGTTCCGCTCCTCGTCGGCGATGGCCACGAGCCGGAAGGTCCCGTGCTCCCCCGCCACCGGCATCTCGATGGCGTGGTGCTCGTCGATGCGGCGGAAGGTCCAGCCATCCTTCTCGAAGTAGCTCACCAGCGTTTCGTACAGGCCCACGCGTCCACCCCTCGGCCGGAGACGACCGTCCCCAGAGTGCGCCGGCGGACGGCACGTGTCAATCCTGCCGACGGCGGCCGCGAGCCGGGTCGGTGCTGGTGGCACGGGCCGGAAGTGCTACCCTCACTGCGCATGCGGATCGCCCTCGTCGGGCCCAGCTGGCCGCAGCGCGGCGGCATCGCGCGCACCACCACCGCCCTGGCGGCCGCCCTGGCGCAGCGGGGTACCTTGGCCGCGTTCGTGGTGCCGCGGCGGCAGTACCCGTCGTTCCTCTACCCCGGCCCGTCCGACACCGATCCGGCCGCCTGCCCCCGGCTGGGGGTGGCGGAAGCGCTGTTCGGCGTGCTCGAGCCGTGGAGCTGGGGGAGCGCTGCGGGGCGCGTGGTGGCGGCTGCCGCGGACTGTCTCGTCTTCCCCTTCTGGACCTGGGTCTGGGCGCCGTTCCTGCGCGCCCTGGGTCGGCGGACGGGGACGCCGGCGGTGGCCATCGTCCACAACCCGGCGGATCACGATGCCACGCGCCTCGCGCGATTCGCGGCGCGGCAGGTGTTGGGGGGGTGCGCCGGGTTCTTCTGCCACGCCCGGGCGGTGGCGGAGCACCTGGCGCACACCTTCCCCGCCGCCCCCACCGCCGTGCACCCCCTGCCTCCCGGCCCCCTCCCGCGGGTGGACCGGGCCGCCGCCCGGGCCGCCCTGGGGGTGGCGGCGGACGCGGTGGCCGCCCTCTTCTTCGGCCTCATCCGGCCGTACAAGGGGGTGGACGTGCTGCTGGAGGCGGTGGCGCGGCTGCCGGCCGGCACGCCGCTGGTGCTGCTCCTGGCCGGTGAACCCTGGGGGGAGGTGGGGCGGGTGGTCCGGCAGCGGCTGGCCGACCCCGCCCTGGCGGGGCGGGTGGTGGCGCGCCTCGAGTGGGTGCCGGAGGGGGAGGCGGGTGCCTGGTTCGCGGCGGCGGACCTGGTAGTGCTGCCCTACCGCAGCGCCACCGGCTCCGCCGTGGCGGCGCAGGCGCTGGGGTACGGGCTGCCGGTGGTGGCCTCGCGCGTCGGCGGCCTGGCCGAGGTGGTGGAGGACGGTGAGAACGGGCTCCTCGTCCCCCCGGCGGATGCCGGGGCGCTGGCCGCGGCGCTGGGGCAGGTTTGCCGGGCGGAGGTGCGGGCACGCCTGGCGAGCGGCGCCCGGGCTGCGGCGCAGCGGTGGAGCTGGGCGGGCTACGCGGCGGCGCTGGAGGAGCTGGCGGCGAGGGCGGTGCGCGGCGGGGAGTGAGCGCCGGCCTCAGGGGCGGGGCGGGGCGAGGGGCGGGATCCACCACACCACGCGGCCAATGACGATTTCGGACAGGGCTTGGCCGGTCTTGAGCCGCAGCGCGCGGGGGAGGTGGGCGGGGTTGTCGGAGAGGAGGATGAGCACGCGGGCGGTGGCATCCAGGACGAGGCGCTTCACGGTGCAGCCCACCTCGCCCGCCACCTCTTCCCGGACGGCATAGATGGCGCGCGGAACGATGTCGCGCACCGGCGTGCGGTCCAGCAGCACCGTGGCGCCGGGCGGGATGGTGTCGGCCATGGAGTCCTGATCGAGCCCCAGGCGGACCAGGATGGCCTGGCGGGGGTTGACCCCTAGGCTGCGCAGCATGGAGTAGGGGAACTGCTCGTAGTGGTCGATGTGGTCGGCGATGAAGAGGGGCGCCCCGGCGGCGATCCGATCGCCCACGAAGGGTACGGGGACGGTGCCCGAGGCAGGCAGGGTGGGGAGGTCCTCGCCCAGGAGTTCCGCCACGCTGGCCCCCAGCGCGAGGGCGATGCGGGTGAGGGTGGCCACGGTGGGGTGCGACTCGCTGCGTTCGATCTGCGCCAGGAAGTTGCGGGAGATCTGGGCCCGGGCTGCGAGGGCCTGCTGCGACAGTCCGCGTTCCTTGCGGAGGCGGCGGAGGGCTTTCCCCAGTTCGTCGGCGGCCATTCGACACCTTTCGTGGTCAATCTAGGGCGAATTTCCGAAATTGTCAACCAAAGAGGTTGACAACGATGGTGGTCAGCGCTAGATTGTAAATGGGTATGATGGTTGCCTTCGCGCGGGACGCTGCAGCAGCCACCGGTGGCATCGAGGCCGACCGGGGGGAGGGGATCCTGGCGACGTTGCGCCACGCCTCCGCCCGGTGGGCGAGGCGGGATCCCCTGCCGCGCGTGACGAGTGGGGTGGAGCAACTCGACGCCCTGTTGGCGGGGGGGTGGCCATGCGGGAAGGTGGGGGAAATCGTGGGCCCCGCCTCCTCGGGGCGCACCGCGGTGGCCATGGCCACGACGGCGGCCGCCACCGCTCGGGGGGAGATCGTGGCGTGGATCGATGCCAGCGATGCCCTCGACCCCGCTTCGGCACGGCGCGGCGGCGTGGATCTCGAGCGGGTGCTGTGGGTGCGGGCCGGCCGCGTGGAACAGGCCGTGCGGGCGGCAGAGCTCGTCCTGGAGACGGGGGGGATCCCCGTCGTCACCCTCGACTTGGCCAATCTCGCAGACGCTGCTGGAGGGTGGCGCGGGGGGGGCTCGGCCCGCGGGAGGGGGGGTGCCCGGTTGCCCCGTCCCCTGGCGGTGGCGGAGGGCGGTACCCCCGAAGGGCAGCGGTTCCCGCCGCTGGAGGGCGACAGAGAGCGGCGGAACACCCTGGCCCTGCGCCTGGCGCGGGCGGCCGAGCGGGCGAGAGCGGTGGTGCTGGTGCTGGCGGCGCGTCCCTGGGCCGGGGCCCATGCGGGCGTGCAGGTGCGTCTGCAGCAACGGGGGGTGGTGTGGGGAGGGGAAAGCGACAGGTCGCGCTGGTTGCAGGGCCTGCACGTCCGGGCCGCGCTCGCTCGCCACGATGCAGCGGCGGGCGGTTGTGCCGACCTCTGCGGCACCTGGGAACGGGAGGCGGGGGAGCGGGGGGCGCCCCGGCGAGCCCCCGTGGATCGCCAGCCTCCCGCCCCCCGGATCCCGCTACCCGGAACCCCGTGGCCCCAGGGAGGTGACCGTGCGGGTCGCCTGCTTGCTGATCGCTGACTTCCCGCTGCAGGCGTTGTGCCGGGCGGAGCCGAGCCTGGCCGAGGCGCCGCTGCTCGTTGCCTCCGGCCCCTCGCCCCGGGACCTGGTCCTGGCGGTGGCCGCCCCGGCGGCGGCAGCCGGGGTGCGGCCGGGGATGACCGTGGCGCAGGCCCGGCAGCGGGCGCCCCGCACGGTGGTGCGCGTCGCACCCCCCGAGGTGCTGGCAGCGGCCAGCGAGGCGCTGGGCGACGTGGCCGCTTCCTGTTCACCGCGGGTCAAAAGGCTGCAGCCGGGCGAGGTGCTGCTGGATGTGGGCGGCTTGCTCCCCCGTTTCGGCAGCGAGGGGCGCATCGCCCACGAACTGCTGCGGGCCGCTCATCGCGTCGGTCTCGAAGGCCGGGTCGGCATTGCCGGCAGCGTCGGTGTGGCGCGCATCGCCGCCCGCCTGGCCCACTCCCGCCTCGGCTCTTCGCGTTCCCTGCCCCCTGTCCCCTGTTCCCCGCCCCCTGTCCCCTGTCGTTCCCTGTCCCCGGATCACGATCCGATCGATTACACGAGCCCCTACCTGTGGCGGCAGCCCCCCCTCCCCCAGCTGGCGGACGCCCTGGCGAGGCCCTCCCCTGCCGGGGGAGCCCCTGCCGGCAGCGGGAGCGGTCCCGGAGCCCAGCACACCGATACCTGCATCGTGCCGGCGGGGGCGGAGAGACAGTTCCTGGCGTCCTTGCCGGTTGCGCTGCTGGAACCGTCGCCCGCCACGGCGGCGCGTCTCGCCTGCTGGGGGATCCGGCAGGTGGGGGAGCTGGCCGCCCTCCCCCGCCAGGAGGTGGTGCTGCGGCTGGGCAGCGAGGGGCTGGACCTCCACCGGCTCGCCTGCGGCGAGGAGGGGGAGCCCTTCATCCCCGACCCGCTGCAGGAGGCGCTCAAGGAGACGGTGGTGACGGAGCATCCGCTCGTCGAGCTGGAGATGTTGCTGTTCGTACTCCACGGCGTGCTCTCCCGTCTGGCTGCCCGTCTCGACCTGCGCGGGGAGGGGTTTGCCGAGGTGCTGCTCGAACTGCGCCTGGAGGGGGGGGAGCGCTGCGAGACCAGAGCCAAGCTCGTGGCGCCCACGCGCGAGGTGGCGGCCGTCCTGGCGCTCCTCCGGCTGCAGCTGGAGGCGAGACCGCCGGGGGCGCCGGTGGAGGGGGTCGCCGCCCTCGTCACGCCGGGGAAGGTGCGCCTGCTGCAAGATTCCCTGTTCGGGCCGCCGCAGCCGGCTCCCGGCAAACTGGCGCAGACCCTGGCCCGCCTCGCCGCGCTGGTGGGCACGGAACGGGTGGGGGCCCCCGCCGTTCCCGACACCCACCGCCCCGGTGCCTGGCGCGTCGTTCCCTTCGCACCGGCGAGGGAAGAGGGGAGGCGGAGGGGGGAGGGGCTGCCGGATCCCGCACCGCGGCCCCCGGACCCCGCTCTTCACGCGCCGGTCCTGCGGGCGTTCCGCCTCCCGCGGGCCGCCCGGGTGGTGACCGCCGGCGCTCGCCCGGTGGTGGTGCAGGTGGACCGGCTGGGGGGGGCGGTGGTCGGCTGCGCCGGCCCGTACCGGTTCCGCGGCGAGTGGTGGACCGAATCGCCCTTTGCCCGCGACGACTTCGATGTGGCCACCGCCGACGGCACGCTCTGGCGGATCCACTTCGACCGCCTCCAGCGCCGCTGGTTCGCCGACGGTGTGTACGACTGAGCCCGGCGTGCCGGGCGAGGAGGAGTGATGCGAGGGTTGCTGCGCGCCATCCGTGGTCCCCGCTGGGCGATGAGCGAAGCGGAGCTGCTGCTGTGGGAGCGGCTGCGCCGCGGGCAACTGGGGGTTCCTTTCCAGTGCCGCGTGCCGGTGGGGCCGTACGTGGTCGACTTCTTGTGTCGCCAGCGGCAGCTCGTGGTGGAGCTGGAGGTGGAGGGGTTTGCCGCCAGCGCAGAGGACCGGGAGCGAGACCGCTGGCTCGCCGACCACGGCTTCAGGCTGCGGCGGTTCGGCGAGCGGGAGGTGTTGTGGCAGCCGGAAGCGGTGGTGGCTGCGCTCTGGCGCGACGTGAGCGGGGGCGCTGCCCCTGCGGCCGCGTTGCGCCGGCGGTGAGGGCCGGAGGCGGCGGGGGGAGACGGACGTGGGGGAGAGGCGAGACGTGACGAGCGGGACCGGCCGCTACTGCGAGCTGCACGCCCGCACCGCCTTCTCCTTTCTGGAGGGGGCCACGGAGCCGGAGACGCTGGTGGAACGGGCGGTGGAGCTGGGGTTGGCGGCGGTGGCGGTGACCGACCGAGCCGGCGTCTACGCTCTCCCCCGCTTTGCCAAGGCGGCCCGGGAGGCGGGTCTCGAGGCGATCTGCGGGGCGGAGGCGGTGCTGGCGGACGGTTCCCGCCTACCGCTGCTGGTGGAGAGCGCGCGCGGCTGGTCCAACCTCTGCCGGTTGCTCACCGATGCGTCCCTGAAGAGACCGGGGGCCGGGGATCGGGGACCGGGGACCGCAGCCAGAAGATGGGAAACGGAGAAGAGGGCGCAGCAAGAATCCGGCAACCCCGCGGGTAGGGTGGGGGAACGGACCCCGGATCCCGGTCCCCGGACCCCTCCCAAAGGTGGGGGGCGGGTGAGCTGGGAGCAGCTCGCCCGCTACGCGGAGGGCCTCGTTGCGCTCACCGGCGGCGAGGGCGGGCCGGTGGTGCGGGCGTGGCGGGAGGGAGGCGAGGACGCCGCCCGCGCCGTCCTGCGCCGTCTGGCGGGCATCTTCGGCCCGCCGCGCCTGGGGGTGGAGGTGCACCGCCACCAGCGCTACGGCGAGGAGGCCCGCAACGCGGCGCTGATCCGCCTGGCGCGGGAGTTCGGCGTGCCGGTGGTGGCGACCCAGGACGTCCTCTGCGCCAGCCCGGCGGAGGGCGGGGTGGCCGATGTCTTCGCGTGCCTTTCGGCGCACCGCACCGTGGACACCGCCGGCCGGATTCTGGAGGTCAACCGTGCCCGCGTCCTGCGCTCGCCCCAGCAAATGGCCCGCCTCTTCGCCGACCTCCCCGAGGCGATCGCCGCCAGCGAGCGGCTGGCCGCGCGGTGTGCGTTCCGCCTGGCCGACCTGCCGTACCGCTTCCCCCGCGCCCAGTTGGAAGGCGACCGCTCCGAGGCGGAAGAGCTGTTCGCCCGGGTGGAGGCGGGGGCGCGGGAGCGCTACCGGGTCATCGGTCCGCGGGTGCGCGCCCAGCTCGACCGCGAGCTGTCGCTCATCGTGCGGCTGGGGCTTGCCGGCTACTTCTTGGTGGTTCACGACATCGTGCGCTTCTGCCGCTCCCGCGGCATCCTCGCGCAGGGGCGGGGGTCCGCGGCCAACTCGGCGGTGTGCTACGCCCTGGCCATCACCAACGTGGACCCCATCGCCTCCGACCTGCTGTTCGAGCGCTTCCTCTCCGAAGAGCGCGGCGAGTGGCCGGATATCGACCTGGATCTCCCCTCGGGCGCCGCGCGGGAGGAGGTGATCCAGTTCGTCTACCGCACCTACGGCGAGCGGGGGGCGGCGATGACCGCCAACGTCATCACTTACCGCGGCCGCTCGGCGGTCCGCGAGGTGGGCAAGGTGCTCGGCTTTGCGCCGGAGCACCTGGACCGCCTGTCGCGCCTGCTGGACGGTTGGCACGGCTTCGAGGGCGACCCGCGCGCGGAGCTGGTGGCGCATCTGCGCACCGCCGGGCTCGCCCCGGAGGAGCACCGCAGCCGCCTGCTGGTGGAGCTGGTGGCCCGGGTTCTCCGCCTGCCGCGCCACCTGGGGCAGCACTCGGGGGGGATGGTGCTGGCTCGCGGGCGCCTGGACGACGTGGTGCCGCTGGAGCCGGCCGCCATGCCGGGCAGGGTGGTCATCCAGTGGGACAAGGACGACTGCGCCGACCTGGGGATCATCAAGGTGGACCTGCTCGGCCTGGGCATGCTCCAGGTGCTAGCGGAGGCGGTTTCGCTCGTTGCCCGGCACGAAGGGGTCGAGGTGGATCTCGCCCATCTGCCCCAGGACGACCCGGCGGTGTACGACGCCCTGTGCCGGGCCGACACGGTGGGCTGGTTCCAGGTGGAGAGCCGCGCCCAGATGGCCACGCTGCCGCGCATGAAACCGCGCCGCTTCTACGACCTGGTGGTGGAGGTGGCGATCATCCGCCCCGGGCCCATCGTGGGCAAGATGGTGCACCCCTACCTGGAGCGCCGCCAGGGCCGCGCCCCGGTGACCTACCCGCACCCCGACCTCGAGCCGATCCTCGCGCGCACCCTCGGCGTGCCGCTGTTCCAGGAGCAGCTCATGCGTGTGGCCATGGTCGCTGCCGGCTTCTCGGGGGGGCAGGCGGAGGAGCTGCGGCGTGCCATGGCCGCCAAGCGCTCGGTGGAGCGGATGAAGAAACTCGAGGGGCAACTGCGCGCCGGCATGGCGGCGCGCGGCATCACCGGCCAGGCCGCCGAGGAGATCGTGCAGGGGATCACCTCCTTCGCCCTCTACGGCTTCCCGGAGTCGCACGCCGCCAGTTTCGCCCTCATCGCCTACGCCTCCGGCTACCTCAAGGTCCACCACCCGGCCTGCTACCTGGCTGCCCTCCTCAACGCCTGGCCGATGGGGTTCTACCACCCTGCCACCCTGATCCAGGACGCGAAGCGGCACGGGGTGCGCGTCCTGCCCATTGATGTGAACCACTCCGAGTGGTCGTGCCGGATCGAGCGCCTGAATCGGTGGCCCGTGGCCCGTGGCCCGTGGCCCGTGAGTGCAAAGACCGTTGCGAGCTTGGATCGCAGGAAGGAGAGCTGGTGCGATGACGAACCAAGTGAGGAGCTTCGAGGATCTGAAGGTGTGGCAGCGGGCCATGGATCTGGTGCCCAGCGTCTACCAGCTGACGCGGCTCCTGCCGCCCTCCGAGCGCTTTGTGCTGGTTGCACAGATGCAACGCGCAGCAATCAGTATTCCGGCAAACATCGCGGAGGGACAAGCGCGTCGGCACACAAAGGAGTTCCTGCAACACCTTTCCATCGCCCGTGGCAGCCTGGCCGAGCTTCAGACGTTGCTGACGGTGGCGGAGCGCCTGGGCTACCTGACGGGAGAACAGCTGGGATCCGTGCAGCAGGCAATTACCGATGTTCGCATGCCGTTGTCTGGTCTGATCAGCCGGCTGCAACCCCACCCATGAGTGCCTGTCCACCGGCCGCGGGCCACGGACCACGGGCCACGGACCCCAGCTCAAGTCGCGGCATCGCCGCCGCCCTTGCAGTCCGGCTTGGCTTACGGTTCGTTTCAGGGCTGCGCGAGGAGGCGGCGAGGCGGATCGAGGCGGAAGCCCGCAGGGCGCCGTTCACGTCGGTTAAGGACGTGGCGTACCGCTGCCGGCTGCGGGAGGACGAGCTGGAGGCGCTGGCCCGCATCGGCGCCTTCGCGAGTCTGGGGCAGACGCGCCGCTCGGCCCTCTGGCAGGTGGCGGCGCTGGACGGACGGCGGCCGCCCCTGGCCCGGGCCATGGAGCCGGAGGCGGGCCCCTCACCCCTGCCGGAGATGTCCCTGGGCGAACGCTACGCGGCGGATTACGCCGGTACCGGCTTCACCATCGGCCGCCACCCGCTGGCGCTGCGGCGCGGGGAACTCGCTGCCCGCGGCGTGCTCTCGGCGGCGCAGCTGGCCCGCCAGCGCGACGGGGCCCGGGTCAGGGTGGGGGGCGCGGTCATCGTGCGGCAGCGGCCCGGGACCGCCAAGGGCCTGTGCTTCCTCACCCTGGAGGACGAGACGGGGTTCGCCAACGTCGTCTTCATGCCCGATTTCTTCCAGGCGCACCGCGCCGTCATCACTTCGACCGCCCTCCTGGAAGTGACAGGGATCGTCCAGTCCCGGGACGGCGTGGTCACGGTGCGGGCCGAGGCGGTGCGGCCGCTCTTCGCGGCACCGACCCCCGCCACGCCCGCCCGCAACTTCCGCTGACCGTTCCCGCCTCAGCGGGGGAGGAAGGCGGCGATGCGCGGGTCGCTGCGGACGCTTTCGAACTCTTGCTCCGTGGCGATCCGCTCCCAGTCCCGAAACCCCTCGCGCCTTGCCTTCTCCAGGTAGGCTGCGGCCTTCTCCACGTTGCCGGCAGCCGCGTACAGCTTGGCGTAGAGGAACGACGTCTCCGCCCCGCCGAGCTGCTCCGCCGACACCGGCACGGCCAACGACCTGCCGGACTCCAGGAGGTCGGGGTCGAGGCGGATCGCCGCCACCAGGTACCCCTCCGCCTCTTCGCGGCGGCCCAGGGCGAGCAGGGCGTTGGCCAGGTTGTAGTGGGCCGCCGCCAGGCCAGGTGCCAGCTCCACCGCCTTGCGGAACTGCTCCGCCGCCCGTTCGTGTTCGCCGCGCAGCGAGTGGAGGCTGCCCAGGTTGTTGTGGGCCGCGGCGAAGGTGGGGTCGAGGGCGATGGCCTGCTCGAACGAGGCCGCGGCGCGGTCCAACTCCTTCACCTCCAGGTAGGCCATCCCCAAGTAGTTGTGAGCCCTGGCCGAGTCGGGCCGGAGCGACACTGCGCGCCCCAGCTCCTCCACCGCCCGCTGGAAGTCGCCCTGGCGCATCGCGGCCAGGCCTCGACCCAGGTGCTCCTCGAAGCTCACGGGCTGGGCGGCGGGGCGCTGGCCCGCACAGGCCAGCACCAGGGCTGTGGCGGCGACAGCGGCCCAGGCGACACGGGGTGGCCGCCGGGAACGACACCGACGAACGCGGTCCATGGCAACGACTCCTTTCCTCGCACCCCCAAGCGTCCGATGCCGCCCATGATACGCCGCGGGGGCAACCCGTGTTGCGCCGCGCGCCTGAGACCGCCGCTGGGGGCGGCGGCAAGCCTGCTGGCGCCGGTCGGGCGCGCGAGGTCGGGTGGTAGCATGGCGCCAGCACTGGTCGGTCTCGGAGCACCGGGAAGGGAGGGCCGCATGGGCTTTGTGGACTTCGCCAACGTGTACGAGATGGCGCGGGCGACGGCGGAGCGGTACCCGCAGTTCGAGGCGTACCGCACCATCCTCACGCCGGAGCGCAGCGAGTCGGTGACTTGGCGCGAGTTCCTCTCGCAGGTCCGCCGGGTGGGGAAGAGCCTCATCGCCCTGGGAGTGGAACACGGCGACAAGATCTCGATCGTCTCGTACACCTGCTACAAGTGGGTGCTTACCGATGTGGGCGCGGAGAGCGTGGGCGCCGTCACGGTGGGGATCTACCACTCGAACCTGGCCGAGGACGTGCGCTACATCGTGGACCACTCCGACTCGGTCCTCGTCTTTGCGCAGGACCTGGAGCAGCTGGCGAAACTGCTGGAGGTCCGGTCCCGGCTCCCGAAGGTCCGCAAGGTCGTGCTCTTCCGCGGCGAGCACCCGGACGAGTGGGTCCTCCCCTACGAGCAGTTCCTGGCCCTCGGCGACGGTATCTCCGATGCGGCGCTCGACGCCCGCATCGGCGCGGTGAAACCGACCGATGTGGGGGCCATCGTCTACACCTCGGGTACTACCGGCGTGCCGAAGGGGGCCGTGCTCACCCACGACAACATCACCTGGACGGCCCAGTCGGTGCAGCACTGCACGGTGATGAACCCAGGCGAGGTGCAGCTCCTCTTCTTGCCCCTGGCCCACATCTTTGCCCGCACCTGCACCTTCACCGCGCTGCTCACGGCGACCACCACGGTGTTCGCGCGCAGCCTCGACACCATCGCCGAGGACTTCAAGCTGGCGAGGCCGCACTGGTTCATCGCCGTGCCGCGCATCTACGAGAAGGTCCACGCCAAGGTGCTGGCCGGCGCCGAGGCGAAAGGGGGGCTGGCCCTGAAGCTCTTCCGCTGGGCGGTGGCCGTGGGGCACGAGCGGGGCGAGTACCTGCTCGCCAAGAAGCCCGTGCCGCTCGGGCTGAGGCTCCGCTACGCGCTGGCCACCAAGTTGGTCTTCTCCAAGATCCAGGCGGCTCTGGGCGGCCGGGTCAAGTGGTGCATCTCCGGGGCCGCTCCCCTCGACCCCGCCATCGGCCGCTTCTTCCACGCCGCCGGCGTGCTCATCCTGGAGGGGATCGGCATGACGGAGAACACCTCCTTCACCAACGTCAACCGGCCGGACAACTACCGCTTCGGCTGGGTGGGCCCGACGGGGCCCGGCATCGAGCAGCGCATCGCCCCGGACGGCGAGATCCAGTACCGCGGGCGCAACATCATGCGCGAGTACTACAAGATGCCGGAGGAGACCAGGGAAGCCTTCACCGAGGATGGCTGGCTGCACACTGGCGATCTGGGCGAGATCGACGCGGAGGGGTTCCTGCGGGTCACGGGGCGCAAGAAGGACCTGATCATCACCTCGGGGGGCAAGAACATCGCGCCCACCGCCATCGAGGGGGTCCTGGCCACCTCCAAGTACATCAACCAGGTGTGCGTCATCGGCGACCGCCGCCCGTACCTGGTGGCGCTCGTCACCCTGGACGCGGAGAACGTCGCGGCCTGGGCCAGGGAACAGGGGATCGAGTTCCAGACCCTCGGGGACCTGCAGCGCCACCCCCGGGTGCAGGCGCTCATCGAGGCGGAGGTGGCGGAGCGCAACGTCAAGTTCGCCTCCTTCGAAACGGTCAAGAAGGTGGCGATCGTAGACGAGTTCACCATCGCCAACGAGCTGGTGACGCCAACCCTCAAGCTCAAGCGCGGGCCGATCGCTGAGCGCCACGCCCAGCTCATCGAGAGTCTGTACGCGGGGGCGTGAGGGGCAGGGGACAGGGGACAGGGAGAGGGGGGCGCGGCGACCCGCCGCGCCTCGTCGGGTTCGCTGCGTCGGGGTCAGCCGAGCCAGCGGAAGAGGATCTCCGCGGCCATGGCGGGCTTGCCGCCTCCCTCGATCTCGATGACGACGCCGAACGTCACCTGCACGCCCCGCATCACCGCCTCCACGCCGGCGATGGTGAACACCCCGCGCACCCGCGAGCCCACCGGCACCGGCGCCGGGAAGCGCACCTTGTTGGTGCCGTAGTTGAGGACCGCGGCGGCCCCGGTCACCTCGAGCGTGTCAAACAGCAGCACCGGCACCAGGGCCAGCGTCAGGTAGCCGTGGGCGATGGTGCCGCCGAAGGGCGACTCGCGCCGGGCGCGCTCCACGTCCACGTGGATCCACTGGTGGTCGCCCGTCGCTTTGGCGAACAGGTTCACGTCCTCTTGCGTCACCGTCCGCCACGCGGACGTGAACGACTTCCCGACCAACCCTGCGATGTCCTCGAAACGCACCGTTTCCGCCATCCCGACCTCCCGCCGATCGCCGGCCCGCCCATGGTACCGCGCGCGGCTCGCTGCCGCGGCGGCGGCCGCGCGTCATTCCCGGGAAGCGCCAGCTCCGCTGGCCTGCTGCGGCCACCGCGCGGTGCTGCCTCCCGCAGGCTCGGTCTTCCCTGGCACAGCCGCTGCCGGGCGCGCCTGCTGGCGGAGGACTGGCCCCGCTCCCGCGTCGGTGCGCACATCCGCGGCCTGGCGGCGAGGTGCGGCGCGGTGGGTTGACAAACGGAAGGTTTTGCGCACAATGCACCCGATGCGACGTGTCGAGGCGTCCCGCTACCAGCACTGGCACTGGCCCACGCGGCGGTAGGCGGGGTGCGTCGCCCCGTTCGTGCCGCCGGCTCGAGCGGGGAGACCAGGCGAGAACGATCCTCCACCTCCCCGCGGCCGGCGGGGAGGTTGGGTTTTATGGAGATCGTTGCCAGCTTCGTCCCGCGCTCCGGTAGCGACCCACGAGAGGACGTAGCGGCTCCCCCAGAGGGGGCCACGATGGTGGAGATCCGCGCGGACCTCCTGACGGAGGGGGCGGACTGGCGGCAAGTGCTCGCGGCCTGCCCGCTGCCGGCGGTGCTGACGCTGCGCTCCGAGGCGGAGGGGGGGAGGGGGCCGCTGGACCCCCTGGCGCGCGAGGCGTTCTTCCGCGCGGCGGCGACCTCGGGGGCGGCGCTTGTCGACCTGGAGGGGGCGCGGGACGCGGCGCTCCTGGGCCGGGTGGTGCCGCCGGAACGGGCCATCGTGTCGGGGCACTACCCGGGCGTGCCGGAGGACCTGGAGCAGCGCACGGCGGCGCTTGCGGCGCTGGGTTCCCGCTTCGTCAAGGTGGTCCCCGCTGCCGAAAGCCTCGCCGACGTGGCGGCGGTGTTCCGCCTCGCCCTGGGCTTCGAGCGCGGCCCGGCCGCAGCCCGCCGCGGGATCGTCTTCGCCTCGGGCGAGGCCGGGCGCGCCACCCGCCTCCTGGGCCCGCTGGTGGGCGCCCCGCTGGCTTTCGCCGCCTGGGGAGAGGACCGCAGCGCGGCGCCCGGGCAGTACCCGCCGGCGGAGCTGGCGGCGCTGACCGGCCACCTGTCGGGCCGGCCGCGCCGCCTCTTTGCCGTGGTGGGGAGGGGTCTGGCCACCTCCCTCTCGCCGCGCCTGCACGCGGCAGCCTACCGCGCCATGGGCTTGCCCAACCTCTTCGTGCCGCTGGAGGTGGCGTCGGCGGAGGAGCTGGAGGGGCTGTTCCGGCCAGCGGGGGAGGGGGTTTTCGACCAGCTCGGCGTGCCGGCGGGCGGGTTTGCCGTGACCATGCCGTGGAAGGGGGAGGCGGCTCGCCGCTGCACGCTCCTGGCACCCCGCGCCCAGCGGGCCGGTGCGGCCAACACGGTGTTGCCCCGCCCGGCCAAGGTGCTGGGGGACTGCACCGACATCGACGGGGTGCTCCGGGTCTTCCTAGAGAGCGGCGTGGAGCTGGCGAGCCAGCGGGTGCTGGTGATCGGCTCGGGGGGGGCGGCGCGGGCGGCGGTGGTGGCGCTGCAGCTCGCCGCCGCCTTGCCGCTGGTGGCGGCCCGCGACGCGGCGAAGGCCGAGGCGGTGGCCCGGGCTTTGGGGGCCGAGGCCGTGCCGGTGGAGGCCAGTTCCCAGGCGGTGGCCGTGGTCAACGCCACGCCGGCGGGGGCCGGGGGCGAGCCTTCGCCACTCCTGGAGGCGCTGCGCCTGCCCGCCGGGGCGGTGGCGGTGGATCTGGTGTACGGCGCTCAGCCTACCTTCCTGGCGCACCTGGCGCGGGAGCGCGGCTGGCGCTACGCCGACGGGCGGGAGGTGCTGCTCTACCAGGGCGTCAGCCAGTTCGCCGCCATGTGCGGCGTGGCGCCGCCCCTGCGGGCCATGGCGGCGGCCGTGGGCCTGGAGGAGGTGGCAGGATGAATCCCCCGGCGGTGGTGCCGTCGGGGGTGCTGGCCCTGGTGGGGGGGGTGGTGGCGCGCCAGCGGCAGGCGGAACGCCGCTGCCTGGAGCGGCTGGCCAGGGCGGGGTACGAAGAGGTGGTGCTGCCAGTGCTGGAGTACGCGGAGGAGGCCAGCGGCGAGGGGTACCGGTTCGTGGACCGGGGGGGCAGGGTGATCGCGCTCCGCACCGATTTCACGCCCCTGGCGGCCCGGGTGATGGCGCCGTGGCTGAGCCGCGAGCGGGTGGTGCGGATCTGCTACGCGGGGGAGGTGGTGCGCCCCAAGCCGGCGCGCCTGCGCGAGCTGCCGGAGCTGTACCAGCTCGGCTTCGAGTGCTACGGCGTGGCCGAGGGGGGGGAGGAGGCCTGCACCCTGGCGCTGGAGTTGCTGGCCGCCGCCGGCATCGCGCCGGCGAGCTGCCACGTCACCGTGAGCGTGGCAAACCTGGCGCAACGGCTGCTGGCGCGGCTCGGCGCCAGCGGGGACGACGCAGAGCTTTTGGAGATGATCGCCGCGCGGGACCTGTCGGGGCTGAGCGAGGCGCTGCACCTCGCCGGCGACGCCCGGCGGTTCCTCGAGGGCGCGCTGCTGGGGGAGCCGGCGGCGAGCTGGGGGGAGTTCTTCCAGTTGGGCGCGGAGCTGGAGCGCCTCGCCGACCTGTGCGCGCGCATCGAGGCGCGGGGGGCCACGGCCAGCATCGACAGCGCCCCCGCGCTGGCCGGGCAGTACTACCGCGGCCTGGTGTTTTCGGTGTGGGGACGGCGCACCCGGGCGGTGGTGGCGGCGGGCGGCGAGTACGAGGTGCGGGCCGGGGGCGACACCGTGCCCGCCGCGGGCGCGTGCGTGCTCCTGGGTGTGGCGCTGGAGGAGGCATGCTGACGCTGGCCTTGCCCAAGAGCCGGCTCCTGGACCCGCTCCTGGACTTCTTCGAGAGCCGCGGTGTGCCGGTGGCCGCGGCGGTGCGGGGGGCGGGGCGCACGCTGGTGGTGGAAGCTGCCGGCATGCGCGTGCTCCTGCTCAAGGACGCGGATGTGCCGGTGTACGTGGAGCAGGGGGTGGCGCACTGCGGCGTGGTGGGTCTGGACCAGGTGCTGGAGCGACAGAGCGACGTGCTGCGCCTTCTGCGGTTGCCGGTAGGGCAGTGCACCCTCATGCTGGTCGCCAGGCCGGGGGCGCCCTTGCAGCGGGATGGGCAGCCGCTGGCGGTGGCCACCAAGTACCCGACCCTGGTGCGCCAACTGGCCCGCCGGCGCGGGCGATGGCTGACGGTGGTGCCGCTCGCCGGCTCGGTGGAGCTGGCGGCGCGGCTGAGCCTCACCGACGCGGTGGTGGACCTGGTGGAAACGGGGCAGACCTTGCGCGAGAATGGGCTGGTTCCGGTTGAAGAGTGGATGCGGGTCGCCCCGTACCTCATCGCCAACCGGGCGGCGCTTCACCTGGAGGGAGCAAGTATCCGTGCGCTGTGGCGCACGCTGGGAGGGGCAGCATGAAGATCTGGCACAGCGACGAGGTTCGATGCCAACGGTACCTGGCGCGGTTGGAGGGGCGGCTGGGCGAGGTCTTGTCCCCCGCGGTGATGGACAAGGTGCGCAGCGTCGTGGAGGCGGTGCGGAAGCGGGGCGATGCGGCACTCGTTTCCTACGTGCGCCGCTACGACCTGAAGGGGCTTTCCGTGGCGGACTTCCGCCTCCACGGCGAGGTGGCGGAGGCGGAGCGCGTGGAGGAGGATTTCGCCGCGGCGGTCGAGCTGGCCATCAAGAACCTGCGGGCGTTCCACGAGCTGGAGCAGCAGAAGGGGTTCACCCAGACGGGGGAGAACGGCGACCTGGGGATCCGCGTGCGGCCGCTGGACGCGGTGGGCGTGTACGTGCCGGGGGGCGCCGCGGTCTACGTGTCGTCGCTCCTCATGGCGGTGATCCCGGCGCAGGTGGCGGGGGTGGGCCGCATCGCCGTGGCCACACCGCCCAGGGCGTTCGTGAGTTCGCCGCACCTGCGCTACGTGCTGGACCGCCTGGGGCTGCGGGAGGTGTACCTGATGGGGGGCGCCCACGCCATCGCGGCGCTGGCCTACGGGACCGAGTCGGTGACGGGGGTGGACAAGATCGTGGGTCCCGGCGGCCGGTTCGTGGCCGCCGCCAAGCGGGCGGTGTACGGGGTGGTGGACGTGGACGGGGTGGCGGGGCCTTCGGAGATCGTGGTGGTGGCCGACGGCCACGCCGAGGCGGAGGTGGTGGCCGGCGACGTCCTCGCCCAGGCCGAGCACGACCCCGACGCCGTGGCGGTGGTTCTCACCACCTCGCGGACGCTGGCCGAGAAGGTGGAGCGGCGGGTGCGGGCGGCGCTGCGGGCCCTCCCCCGGGCTGCGGCGGCCCGCACGGCGCTGCGCCGCTGGGGGGCGATCGTCACGGTGCGGGACGAGGCGGAGGCGCTGGAGCTCGTCAACCGCATCGCACCGGAGCACGTGGAGCTGCTGGTGGACGACCCCCTGCGCCTGGTGGACGGCATCGAACGGGCGGGGGCGGTGTACCTGGGCCCCTTCTCGCCGGCCGTGCTGGGGGATTACGTCGTGGGCGTCAACCATGTGCTGCCCACCGCCGGGGCGGCCCGCTTCGGCTCGCCGTTGGGGGTGTGGGACTTCGTCCGGCGGACGGCGGTGGTGAACGTGGCCCCGCACCGCTACCGCACCCTGGCGGCGGCGGCGCGCACGCTGGCCCTGGCCGAGGAGTTGCCGCTGCACGCGGCGGCGCTGGGCCGGGGGAGTCGGGGTACGGCGTGACGGCAGCGCACGAGGTGGGCGGGTACCGGCGCCCGGAGGTGCCCGCGGGCGCCATCCGCCTGGACCTCAACGAGGCGCCCCGCGAAGCGGCCCCGGCGTTCCGGTCGCGGGTGCTGGCGCTCTTGGAGGCCGCCGAGTGGCGGCGCTACGGCGACATGGATGGCTGGACCGCGCGGGAGGCGGCGGCGCAGCTCTACCGCTGGACTCCTGCCGGGACCCTGGTCGGCAACGGCTCCAACGAGCTGTTGGCCGCGTCGCTGCGGGCGCTGGTGGGGCGGGGGGGGAGGCTGGCGGCCCTGGCACCGTCCTTCTCCATGGTGCCGGTGCTGGCCGGCCGGATCGGCTTCCAGCTGGAAACCGTACCCCTGCGCCCCCCGAGCTTCGCCGTGGAGGGGGCGGAGCTCTTGGCGGCGGCTCGGGGAGCCGACGCGGTGCTCCTCTGCTCCCCCAACAACCCCACCGGAGGCGAGGTGCCGGGGACGCTGGTCCGCGCCGTGCTGGGGCTCGGCAAGCCGGTGATCTGGGACGCGGCCTACGTGGAGTTCTCCGCCACCGACCCCGGGCCGCTGCTGGCGGCACACCGCAACCTGGTGGTGCTGCGCACGCTCTCCAAGGCGTGGGGCCTGGCCGGGGTACGCGCCGGGGCGTGTCTCGGGGATGCGCGCCTGGTCGGTCGCATCGCCGGGGAGGTGTTGCCCTTCGCCACCGGGTGTGCGGTGACCGCCGCCTTCCGCGCCGCCGCGGAGCTGCGCTCGCTGGAGGGGGGACTGGTCGGCCAGGTGGTGGCGGAGCGGGAGCGGCTCGTGGGTGCCTTGACACGCCTCGAGGGGTTCGAGGTGGTGCCCTCGCAGGCCAACTTCTTCCTGCTGCGGCGGCGGGGCTGGAGCGGCAGCTCGCTGGCGGCCGCGTTCCTGTCCCGCGGCATTGCCATTCGGGTCATCCCGGAACTGGACGCCGAGGGGTACGTGCGGGTCACCGTGGGTTCGCCCGAGGAGAACGACGCCGTGCTGCGGGTGGCAAGGGAGGCGGGCAATGACTGAGCGACGGGCGTGGGTGGAGCGGATCACCGAGGAGACGGCGGTGGGCGTGACGGTGACGATGCGGCCGGGCCCCTGCACGGTGGCCACCGGCGTGGGGTTCTTGGACCACATGCTCACGAGTCTGGGGCGCCACGCCGGCCTCGGGCTGGAGGTGGAGGCACGCGGCGACCTGCACGTGGACACCCACCACACGGTGGAGGACGTGGGGCTCGCCCTGGGGCAGGCCCTGGACCAGCTGCTGGGCGATCGCGCTGGCCTCTCCCGTTTCGGGTTCGCCTACGCGCCCATGGACGAGGCGCTGGCGCGGGCGGTGCTGGACCTGTCGGGCCGCCCGTTCTGCCGGGTGACGCTGCCGGACCACCTGCTCACCGCCTGGGTGACGCGTGAGTTTCCCCTCACCCTGGTGGAGGAGTTCTGGCGGGCGGTGGCCAGCCGGGCGCGGTTGACGCTGCACCTGGACCTGGAGCGCGGGGTGGACCCCCACCACGGGGCGGAAGCTCTCTTCAAGGCGGCCGCACTGGCGCTGCGGCAGGCCATGTCGCCAGGGGGGGCGGACGTTCCCTCCGCCAAGGGGACGCTCACCAAGTGAGCGGCGGCAGAGGCTAGTGGAGCGCTCCGTGCGGGTGGTGGCAGTGGATTCGGGGGTGAGCAACCTGCCCAACGCGGTGCGGGGTCTGCAGCGCGCCGGCGCGGCGGTCACGGTCACGGACCGCCCCGAGGTGGTGGCGAGCGCCGAACGCATCGTGCTGCCCGGGGTGGGGGCTTTCCCCGCCGCCATGGAGCGGCTGCGCCGACTGGGCCTGGACGAAGCCATTCGCCAGGCTGCGACGGCGGGTGCCGCCGTCCTCGGCATCTGCCTGGGCCACCAGCTCCTCTTCGAGGCCTCGGAGGAACACGGGCTCACGCTGGGGCTGGGGCTGCTGCCGGGGCGAGTGGTGCGCCTGCCGGAGGGGGGGCGGGTCCCCCACATCGGCTGGTGCCGGCTGCACCTGCGCCGGAGCGACCCGTTGCTGCGCGGCCTCGGGCCCGGCCCCTGGATGTACTTCGTGCACTCCTACGCGGCCCTCGCCGATCCCGCGGACGAGGTGGCCACGGTGCCCTTCGGGGCGGCCCAGGTGTGCGCCGTGGCGCGTCGCGGCCGCGTGTGCGGCGTGCAGTTCCACCCCGAGAAGAGCGGGGAGGACGGGGCAGTGCTGCTGCGCAACTTCGTGGCGGGGGGGAGGTGAGCGAGGTGCTGCTCTACCCCGCCATCGACCTTGCCGGGGGGCGCGCGGTGCGGCTGCGCCAGGGGCGGGCCTCCCAGATGCGGGTGGTTCACCCCGACCCGGTAGAACTGGGCGAGCGCTTTGCCGCCGCGGGGGCCCCGTGGCTGCACGTGGTGGACATCGACGCCGCCTTCGAAATGGGCAGCAACCGGGCGGTGCTGGCTCGCCTGGTGGCGCGGGTCCCCTGCCCGGTGCAAGCGGGGGGCGGGGTGCGCACCTGGGAGGATGTCCAGGCGCTGCGCGAGCTGGGGGTGGCGCGGGTGGTGCTGGGCACGGCGGCGCACCGCAACGGGGGACTCCTCGCCGCCGCGCTGCAGCACGACCCGGAGGCCATTGCGGTTGCTGCCGACACCCGCGCCGGCACGGTGGTGGTTTCCGGGTGGACCGCCGACTCCGGCAATGCGCTGGCCGACTTTGCCGCGAGGATGCGGGGCGAGGGCGTCCGCCACCTGATCGTCACGGCGGTGGAGCGGGACGGCACCGGCACGGGCCCCGACCTTCCCGTGCTCCGCACCGCCCTCACCGCCTTCGGCCCCGGGGTCATCGCCTCCGGCGGGGTGGGCAGCGTCGAGGACGTGGCGCGGTTGGGCGCCCTCGCCGCGGTGGGGTTGCGCGGGGTGATCGTGGGCACGCTGCTGGTGGAGGGGCGGGCTTCGGTGGGCGAGCTGCTGGCGCGCCTGGGGGGTGGCTGATGCCGGCTTTCCGTATCGTTCCGTGCCTCGACGTGCGCGCCGGCCGCGTGGTGAAGGGGGTGAACTTCCGCAACCTGCGCGACAGCGGCGACCCCGTGGAGCTGGCCGTGCGCTACCGCCACGAGGGGGCCGACGAGCTGGTGTTCCTGGACGTGGCGGCCACGCTGGAGGGGCGCCTCGCCCTGCTCGACACGATCCGGCGGGTGGCCGAGGTGCTGGACATCCCCTTCACGGTGGGCGGGGGGGTGCGCGGGGAGGAGGATGCGGCCGCGCTCCTCGCCGCCGGGGCCGACAAGGTGGCGGTGAACACGGCGGCGGTGGCGGACCCCCCGCTGCTCACCCGCCTGGCCGAGCGGTTCGGAAGCCAGTGCGTGGTGCTGGCGGTGGACGCGCGGCGGGGGCCCGCGGGCTTCGAGGTGACCACCCACGCGGCGGGCCGCTCGGCTGGGCTCGAGGTGCGGGAGTGGATCGCCCGGGCCGAGGCCCTGGGCGCGGGGGAAATCCTCCTCACCTCGATTGACCGCGACGGGACCGGCCGGGGCTTCGACGAGGAACTCCTGACCGCGGCCCGCCCGGCCGTCACGGTGCCCATCGTCGCCTCGGGGGGAGGCGAGACGCCCGCCCACTTCGTGGCGGCGGCTCGGGCGGGGGCGGACGCGGGGCTGGCGGCGACCATCTTCCACGAGGCGCGGGTGGCCATCGAGGAGATCAAACGGGGTTTGGCGGCAGCCGGCATTTCGGTGCGGCTGCGGGAGCGAACGTGAACGACGCTTCACGTCACTCGGAGGGCACGGTGCCGCGCGCGGACGAGCTGCGCTTCGACGCGGAGGGCCTCGTGCCCGCGGTGGTGCAGGACGCCGATTCGGGCGCCGTGCTCATGCTCGGCTGGATGGACCGCGAGGCGTTCGAGCGGACGGTGGCCGCGGGGGAGGTGCACTTCCACTCGCGCTCGAGAGGGGTGTTGTGGCGCAAGGGGGAGACCTCGGGGAACACCCTGAGCGTGGTGGGCGTCCTGGCCGACTGCGACCGGGATGCGCTGCTCGTCCTGGCGCGGCCGCGGGGCCCCACCTGCCACACCGGCGCCGTCTCGTGCTTCCACAACCTCCTGGCGGGGAGCGCCCCGCTGGAGGGGCTCACCCTCGGCCCCCTCTTCGCCACCCTCCGGCAGCGCTTCCAGGAGCGCCCAGCCGGCTCCTACTCGGCGCGGCTGTTCGCCGAGGGCGACCGGGCGCTCAAGAAGCTCCTGGAGGAGGCGGGCGAGGTGGTGCTGGGCGCCAAGAACCACGACCGCGACAACCTGGTGTGGGAAATCGCCGACCTCCTCTACCACCTGGCCGTGGTGATGACGGCGCAGGGGGTGACGCCGGCGGAGGTGAACCGGGAGCTGGCTCGGCGGGCCCAGGGGGGGAAGCCGTGAGCCGCCCCACCCTGGCGGAGTTCCTGTCCCTGGCCCGCCACTGGCCGCTGGTGCCGGTGGTGAGGGAGCTGACCGCGGACACCGTGACCCCCACCGGGATGCTGCTGCGCCTCGCCCGCGCCGGGCGCTGTCCGTTCCTGCTGGAGAGCGTGGAGGGGGGCGAGCGGGTGGGGCGCTGGTCGCTGGCGGGGCACGACCCGGTGCGGGTGATCTCGCTGGAGGGGGGCGTGGTGCGCCGCGACGGCCAGGAGGTGGCTGGGCCGCCCCTGGAGGTGCTGCGGCGGGAGCTCTTGGGGAGGGGGCGGGCGCCGGTGGAGGATCTCCCGCCCTTTGCCGACGGGGCGGTGGGGTGGCTGGGTTACGACGCGGTGCGGCTGGTGGAACGCCTGCCGGACCGTCTGCCGGACCCCCTCGGGGTGCCGCAGGCCTGGTTCGGCATCTACCCGGCGGTGGCGGCGCTGGACCGCGTGCGGCAGCGCCTGCTGCTGGTGGCGCTGGGGGACGGGGGGGCCGGTGAGCGGGGTTACGAGGAGGCTCTCTCCCGGTTGGCCCACCTGGAGGCGGTGTTGGCGGCACCCCTGGATGCGGCGCGGCCGGCGGTACTGCCGATGCCCGAGGACGTGCAGGGCGAGGCGGGGTGGCAGGTGGTGCCGGAAGAGGCGCACTTCCTCGCCGCGGTGAGCCGGGCGCGGGAGGAGATCCGGGCCGGCGAGGCGTTCCAAATTGTGCTGTCCCGCCGCTGGTCGCGGCCGCTGGGCGTGCCGCCGACCCTGCTCTACCGCGCCCTCCGCCTCACCAACCCGTCCCCGTACATGTTCTACGTGGACGCGGGGCCGGTGCAGGTGCTCGGGTCCTCCCCGGAGACGCTGGCGCGGCTGCGCGGGCGGGTGGCCACCACCTGCCCCATCGCCGGCACGCGCCGGCGGGGGAAGACGCCGCAGGAGGACGCGCAGCTCGCGGCCGAGCTAGTGGCGGACGAGAAGGAGCGGGCCGAGCACCTGATGCTGGTGGACCTGGGGCGCAACGACGTGGGGCGCGTGGCGCGGCCCGGCACGGTGGAGGTGGTGCGGTTCATGGATGTGGAACGCTACTCCCACGTCATGCACCTGGTGAGCGAGGTGCGGGGGGAACTGGCGGATGGGCTGGACGCGCTGGATCTGCTCCTGGCCTGCTTCCCGGCGGGCACGTTGACCGGGGCCCCCAAGATCCGCGCCATGGAACTCATCGAAGAGCTGGAGACGGTGCGCCGCGGCGTGTACGGCGGCGCGGTGGGGTACGTGGACGGCGGGGGCGACATGGATTTCTGCATCGCCATCCGCACGGCGGTGGTGAGCCGCGGGGTGGTGCACGTGCAGGCGGGCGCGGGCGTGGTCTTCGATTCCGTCCCGGAGCGCGAGCTGCGCGAGTGCGAGAGCAAGGCGGCGGCCCTCACCCTGGCCGTGGGGTTGGCGGAGGGGATGGAGTCATGATCGCCATGATCGACAACTACGACTCCTTCACCTTCAACCTCGTGCAGTACCTGCGCGAGCTGGCGGGGGAGGAGGAGGTGTGGGTGGTGCGCAACGACGCCGCCTCGGCGGCGGAGGTGCTGGCCCGGGAGCCACGCGCCATCGTGGTGTCCCCCGGCCCTGGCGTGCCCGAGGCGGCGGGGATGTGCGTGGAGCTGTTCCGGCGCGCGGCGGCGGTGCCCATGCTGGGCGTGTGCCTGGGCCACCAGGCCCTGACGGTGGCCTACGGGGGCCGCGTGGTGCGGGCCGACGAACCCCGGCACGGCAAGGTGTCCCTCATCCGGCACCGGGGGACGGGCCTGTTCGAGGGGATCCCGGACCCCTTCGAGGCCACGCGCTACCACTCCTTGATCGCCGAGCGGGCGACGCTGCCGCCGGAGCTGGTGGTCACCGCCTGGACCGAGGACGGCCTGGTGATGGGGCTCGCCCACGCCAGCCGACCCCACTGCGGGGTGCAGTTCCACCCCGAGTCGTACCTCACCCGCCACGGCAAGCGCCTCGTCGCCAACTTCCTCGCTGCCAGCGGCGCCGGGAAGGGCCACGCGCCAAGCGAAGGGGAAGGGGGGCGAGGATGATTCGCGACGTGCTGGAGAGTTTGTTCGCTGGCCAGGAGCTGTCCCCTGCCACGATGGAGGAGTGCTGCGACGCGCTGCTGTCGGGGGCGTGGAGCGAACCGCAACAGGCTGCCTTTCTCGTCGCCCTCCGGGCCAAGGGGGAGACGGCGGGGGAGCTGGCCGCGGCGGCGCGGGTACTGCGCCGGCTCGCGGTGCCGGTGCCCAGCCAGCGCCAGCCTCTGGTGGACACCTGCGGCACGGGCGGGGACGGTTCGGGCTCCCTCAACATCTCCACGGGGGCGGCCCTGGTGGCGGCCTCCTGCGGGGTCGCCGTGGCCAAGCACGGGAACCGCTCCATTTCCTCGCGCTGCGGCTCGGCGGACGTGCTGGAGGCGCTGGGGGTGCCGCTGGAGCTGGAGCCCGAGGCGCTGGGGACGCTGCTGGACCGCACCGGCTTCGCTTTCCTCTTTGCGCCCCGCCTCCACGTGGCGATGCGCGCCGTGATGCCGGTGCGCCGCGCGCTGGGGGTGCGGACGCTGTTCAACCTGCTGGGGCCGCTGGCCAACCCCGCCGGGGTGCGGCGGCAGGTGGTGGGCGTGTTTTCGGCGGAGGTGCAGCCGCTGGTGGCAGAGGCGCTGGCCGAGCTCGGGTGCGAGCACGCCTGGGTGGTGCACAGCGAGGACGGGCTGGACGAGATTTCGGTGAGCGCGCCCACCACCGTGGTGGAGGTGCGGGAGGGGCGGGTGACCGGGAGCTGGAGCGTGGACCCCCGGGAGGTGGGGGCGGGTCCCGCCGCGCCCGGCGCGCTGGCGGGGGGGAGCGCCGAGGAGAACGCGGCGCGCCTGGCGGCCATCCTCCGCGGCGAGGAGGGCGGCCCCGCCGCCGACGCCGTGG
>JBBISY010000025.1:0-44272 GCA_037441065.1 Acidobacteriota bacterium
AGATCGCCGCCGCCCAGCGCGCTGCGGACCGCAAGCGGATGATCGAGCGGTTGCAACAGGCCCAGGATCCCCTCGCGAAGGAGTACGAGCGCGCCGCGGCCCACGCCGAGACCGCCTCACGGGTCGCGCGGACCTCGGGGCAGTACCCGCTGCTGGCACGCGGCGACCTCAACCTCTACTCGCTGTTCGTCGAGCGGGCGGCCCGACTCGTCAAGCCGGGCGGCATCGTGGGGCTGCTGACGCCGTCGGGGATCGCGGCCGACCTCGGTGCCAGCGAGTTCTTTCGTTCGGTCGCCACCTCTGGCCGCCTGGCGGCGTTGCTGGACTTCGAGAACAAGAAAGTCTTCTTCCCGGACATTGACTCCCGGTTCAAGTTCTCGGTTTTCGTTTTCGGCGGTCCCGCGCGCCGCTTCGAGAAGGCCCAATGCGCGTTTTTCCTCCACAGTGTCGCTGACCTCGACGGCCCCGAGCGGGTGTTCGCCCTGGGGCCGGCGGATTTCTCGCGCGTCAATCCGAACACCGGAACCGCACCGGTATTCCGCACCCGGCGCGATGCCGCCATCACCACAGCGATCTACGAGCGCCTGCCGGTCCTCGTCGACCGCTCCGGCAAGCAGGCGAGGTCGGTGTGGCCGCTCAGGTATGTGCGCATGTTTGATATGACGAACGACTCGGCCCTCTTCAGGACCAGGGACGAGCTGGAGAGAGAGGGCTTCTATCCGGTCGCCGGGAGGGTGTGGAAGCGCGGTCAGGTGGAGTACGTGCCGCTCTACGAGGGCAAGATGGTGCAGATGTACGACCACCGGGCGGCGAGTATCGTCGTGCACCCCGACAACCTCCACCGGCCGGCGCAGCCGGAACCGGCAACCCTCCAGCGGCATCAGGACCCAACGTGGCTGCCGGCACCGCAATTCTTCGTGGCGATTGAGGAGGTTTCGCTTCCCCATCGATGGGTGCTCTGCTTCAAGGACGTCACGGCACCCACCAATCGGCGGACCATGATCGCTGCGGCGGCGCCTGCGGCCGGGTTCGGCAACACGCTCGCGCTCCTGCTGCCGGATGAGGGTGCCCGCGAGGCGTACTCTTGGTGGGCGCCATTGCTGCTCGCCAACCTGAACGCGTTCGTCTTCGACTTTGTCGCGCGCCAAAAGGTGCAGGGGCAACACCTGAATCTCTACATCGTGGAGCAACTGCCCGTGGTGCCAGCTTGTCGGTTTGCGGAGCACGTGGGCCGGCGGCCGATCGGCGATTTCGTCCGCGAGCACGTGCTGGCCCTGAGCTATACAGCGACAGACTTGGAGCCGTTTGCCCGCGACCTCGGGTATGAGGGCAACCCGTTCCCGTGGGACGAGGAGGATCGCCGCCACCGGATGGCCCGTCTCGATGCGCTGTTCTTCCTGCTCTACGGCGTCGACCGCTCGGATGCGGACTACATCCTCAACCAGTTTCCTATCGTCCGCGAAGACGACGAGCGCGACTTCGGCCGGTTCCTTACGCGGGACCTCATCCTCGCCTACATGAACGCCCTTGCCGCCGGCGATGTGGTCTCGATCGTACGAGTTGGCTAAGCGCCCTTGCCGCGGCGGGACTGGCGTTTGCGGGGCGTGCCCTGGCGAATGTGCGCCAGCGGCAGGTACAGCGGCGGCAGGCCTGCGCGCATGAAGAGGTCCGCAAGCTGCGCCCGTACGAACGGGAAGACGTGCGCAAGCGCGATCTGCTTGTGGAATCTGTCGGCAAAGTCGGGCTGGGTCGTGCTTCCCTCGGGCACAACGTAGGTGGCGCGGTAGCTCATCGAGGCTTGGAGAAAGGGAGCGACCTCTTCGCTGCGCTGCTTTCGGTACCGCATACCGAATTCGAACTTGAAGCCCAGCGTGAGTTCGTGGCCTGCCCACGACAGAGATGTCGGTTCCAGCCTGAAGCTCACCTCCACCCGCTGGACTCGCCGATCCGCCAAGTTGGCGCGGTCAACGGAAAAGGCGACGGAGTCTGCCGCGACCTCATGGATCTCGACACCCTTCGTCCATTCGGCCCAGGCTTTCTCGGCGCTGTTGGCGCTCGGCGTGCTGGACTTGGAAGCCGGACGTCTCATGAAACCCCCTTGAGGATGGTTGCGTTCCCCGTAGAATCACGAGGCACTGCGCCGTCTCCGTGAGGCGTCGCCGGTTCGAGGCATGGGGAAGGCGGCGCACCAGGCAGGCGGCTTCTCGTGTCCCACCGGCGTCGCGGGGAAGCTCAGCTCAGTGGTGTAGCTCCCCGACGAAGCCTTGATCGGGTGCTCGGCGAGGTGCCTCCACGCCAATTCGAGCCGGCACTTTCTGGCTGCAGAAACTCGGTAAATGCTTGCTGCACGGCGCGGAGAATTCCTTCCGCTAGACAAGCTCGCCCAGGAGCGCAACGATAAGCTGGTTCAAGCTGGTTCCTTCTTCCGCGGCCAGGTCTTGCAGACGGGCGTGGAGGGAACGTGGCAGGCTAACGACAAACTTCCCGCTGGCCTCAACATGTGCCGACGAAGATGGCACCTCCCATCCCTGCGCGAGAGCCTCTTCGATCCAATCGCGGATGAAGCGCTCAGCAGCCGCGACCGCTTCGACGCGAGTCTCTCCCACGCCGATACAACCCGGCAGATCGCTCACTTCGGCAACCCAATCGCCCGAGTCGGGATCGCGACGAACCTTCATGGGGTACTCGCGCCCGCCCAGCCCATCCACCTCAGATGCTCTGCCCTTCATCGGTTGCTCCGCCGCTTCCACGGCCCGCTCAAACAGACAGATGCAGTTCTTTGCATGCGGCTATTTCACGCCCTTGCCAGCGGCACACAAGTGGTGACGGCGACTATGGCACCTACCCTCGAACCGAGGGGTGCGTAATGCGGCAACCATCCCTGGTTTCCCTGATCTGGCAGTTGGCCTGTCGCATGAGCTTCTTGAGTGCCGGGTACGAGAGACTCCGCCTTCTCTGTCGAAGAAGGGCTAGCGCGTCGCGGAGATTCGCCCCCACCTCACCTCCGAGAATTCATAGTACTGTCGGCGATATCAGATGTCAGTGTTTGGCAGTCGTGAGTCCTGGTCTGTCGTCGAGGGAGAGGGGAGCACCCCTCCCCCTCCCCCATCCCATGTGGGCACGCGCGGGGCCTTCCCCCCATCCTCGTCGCTTCGTGGTTGAGGGTGGGTGGGGGCCCGGACCCCGGACCCCGGTCCCCGTTCATCGAGGCAGGCCGCTAGAAGGCGATCTTGAGCGCTTCGGCGATGCGAGCGCGGTACGCGGCCGCCTTGTCGCGCACCGCGCTCTCGTTGATCGTGAGCACTCGGCCCGCGCTCATCACCACCTCCCCCTCGATGATCACGGTGTCCACGTCAGAGGCCTTCGTGGCGTAGACGAGGAGTGAGTACGGGTCGTAGCTGGGGATCTGGTGGAGGCCGTCGCTGCGCACGAGGATGAGGTCGGCGCGCTTGCCGGGCTCCAGCGACCCCACCTCGCGGCCCAGGCCGACCGCCTCGGCCCCGAGGCGCGTGGCCATGGCGAGGGCGGTGCGCGCCGGAAGCACGGTGGGGTCGCCGCTGGCGACCTTGTGCAATTTGGCGGCGGTGTCTATCTCCTCCCACAGCGAGAGGTCGTTGTTGGAGGCCGAGCCGTCCGTACCGAGGCCGACCGCGACCCCCGCGGCGAGCAGCGCCGGCACGGGAGCGATCCCGGCTGCAATCTTCATGTTGGACTGCGGGCAGTGGGCGACGCCGACCCGGCGCGCCGCGAGCAGGGCGATCTCGGCGGGAGTCGGGTAGATCATGTGCGCCGCCACCACCCGGTCGTCGAGGATGCCGAGGGAGGCGAGGTATTCCACCGGGCCTGTGCCGTGCTGCTGGCGGATCGTCTCGACCTCCGAGCGCGCCTCGGCGAGGTGGATGAGCAGCGGCGCGTCGTAGGCGACGGCGAGCGCGTGGGCCTCCTTCAGGTGTTCGGCCGAAACGGTGTAGGTGGCGTGGGGGGCGACCGCCGGGATGATGCGCGGGTGACCGCGCCACCGCTGGAGGAATCGCGCCACGGAGGCGGTCGCCGCCTGCCAGGTCTTGTGGTCGGGGGCCGGGAAGTCGAGCAGAGTCTGCCCGACCACCGCCCGCATGCCGGCGCGCGCGGCCTCCTCGGCGAGTGCATCTTCGAAGTAGTACATGTCCACGAACGTCGTGGCCCCGCCGCGGAGCAGCTCGAGGCAGGCGAGGCGCGTCCCCCAGCGCACGAACTCCTCGTCCACGAAACGCGCCTCGGCGGGGAAGATGCGGCGGTAGAGGAACCCCTCGAGATCGAGGTCGTCGGCAACCCCGCGCAGCAGCGTCATCGGCACGTGGGTGTGGGCGTTGACGAGGCCGGGGAGGACGATGCGGCCCGTCGCGTCGAGGCGCCGCGCCTCTGGGAAGCGCGCGCCGAGGTCTCGTGCCGCGCCGACGGCCTCGATGCGGCCGCCGCGGACCGCGACGGCGCCGGCGGGGATCACCGTGCCGGCCTCGTCCATGACCAGCACGAGACCGCCCTCGACGAGCAGCGTGTCGTTCACCGCGGCACGCGCCAGGGCAGCGGCCGCGAGCGCCAGCGTCGCGGCGGTGACCGCTGTTCGGAGATGGCCCATGGCACCCTCCTCGGGCTCGACCCGCAGGGCATGATAGCCGGATACGGAACGCTGGCTGACGGCGCTCGCCGGGCGAGCGGCCCGCGTCCGGCACCATCCAGGCGCTCTCGCGAGGACCGCTCCTGGGCTGGAGATACCGCGCTGCTTTGACTTGCTCGGTGACGTGCAATACGCTGCCGGGCGGTGGCGAGGGAGAGGGATCCCGGCAACCACCGGAGGCGAGAGCGAGGCATGCGTTCGGAACCCTACAAGATCAAGGAGGTCAAGAAGTCCCGGGCGCTCGATCCCTACGAGCGGTGGAACATCCTCAAGGCTCGGGGCTTCAATACGTTCCATGTGCTGGCGGAGCACGTGACGTTCGACATGGTGGCGCGCGGCATGTCCGCCTGGTCCCACTTCCAGAAGGCGGCCCTGATGATCGGGGACGAGGCCTACGCGGGGGCGCGTTCCTACTACACCCTGGAGGCCGCCGTCGGCGAGGTGCTGGGGGTGAGCGCCATCGTGCCGGTGCACAACCGCATCGGCGCCGAGAAGTTGGTGGCCACCACCATGATCCGGCCAGGGCAGGCGGTGCTGCACAACCGGGGGCAGGGGAGCGGGCTCGTTGCCGCGGCGGGCGGCGTGGAGCTGGATGTGACCTCGGCTGCGGCGGCGGCCATGGGCCCGCCGGAGCGCTTCGGGGCCGACCTCGACCTGACCCGCCTGGGCGAGGAGCTGGCGCGCCGCGGCGGGGGAGGTACCGCCTACGTGCACGTGGACCTGTGCCCGGACGGGTGGGGGGGCCAGCCGGTGTCCCTCGCCAACCTGCGCCGCGTGCAGGAACTGGCTCGGCAGCACGGGGTGCCCCTCGTGCTGGACATCTCCGACATCCTCACGGTGGCCTGGTGGAACCGGGCGGCGGCGGGGGGCGAGGGGAGCCTGTTGGGTGTGGCGCGGCAGCTGCTCGAGCTCGCCGACGTGGCGCTGATGGACGGCAGCCACGACGCCCGCTCGGACGTGGGTGGCTTCGTATGGGCCCGGGACGGCGAGCGCCACGACGCCCTGCGCAACCAGGTGGTGGTGTTCGAGGGGCTGCACACCTACGGCGGGATGACCGGCCGGGCCATGGACGTGTTCGCCGTGGGGGTGCGGGAGATGGCGAACCCCGAGCTCACCGAGTGGCACCAGACGCAGATCGGCGAGCTGGCCGGCATGCTGGCGGCCGAGGGGGTGCCGGCGGTGCGGGGGACGCGCGGCATCGTCCTGGACGCCGCTGCGTTCCTGCCGCACCTGGCGGCCCAGGAGCACCCCAAGTTCGTGCTCGCGGCGTGCCTGTTCATCCAGGGCGGGATCCGCCCCCGCATCGACGGCGCCTGGAGCTCCCACTCCCAGGGCCCCGGGGCGCGCTGGCTGCACCTGGAGCTGCCGCGCTGCGCGTACACCCGCAACCACCTGCGGGAAATCGCCGATGTGGTGTCGTCGCTGTACGCGGGGCGGGCTGACATCTCCGGGTTGCGGCTGGTCAACGAGCCGGAGTTCGTGGACGAGGCGGTGTTCGAGCCGGTCCACGAGCGGCTGTTCGTGACCATCCCCCGCGCCGAGCGGTCGGTGCGGCGGCTCTTCGAGCCCTACAAGATCGCCATCTTCGAACCCCTGCGCATGCCCGACCGCGCCGCCCGCCGGGAGGCCCTGGAGCGGGCGGGGTACAACACCTTCTTGCTGCGCTCCGAGGACGTGTACCTCGACCTCCTCACCGACTCGGGCACCTCGGCCATGTCCTGCCACCAGTGGGAGGGGATGACCGACACCTCGGACACGCCGTACAACAACCGGCACATCGAGGAACTGGTGGAGACATTCCGGCAGGTGCTGGGGTTCGAGCACATCATCCCCACCCACCAGGGGAGGGCGGCCGAGCACATCATGTCGCAGTCCATGATCAAGCCCGGCCAGCTCGTGCCCGGCAACATGTACTTCACCACTACCAAGCTCCACCAGGAGATGGCGGGGGGGGTGTTCGTGGACGTGATCGTGGATGAGGCCCACGACCCGACCAGCGACTTCCCCTGGAAGGGGAACATCGATTGCGCCAAGCTGGCCGCCGAAATCGAGCGGGTGGGCGCGGCCAACATCGCCTACGTCTCCCACGAGTGCTGCGTCAACATGGCGGGGGGGCAGCCGTTTTCCATGGCCAACCTCAAGGAGCTGTCGCGGCTGTGCCAGCGCCACGGCATCCCCATCATGTTCGACGCCACCCGCTGCGTGGAAAACGCCTGGATGATCCGCCTCAAGGATCCCGACTACGCCCACCGCTCGGTGCGGGAGATCCTGCGCGAGATGATGAGCTACGGGGATGGCTGCACGATCTCCTGCAAGAAGGACTTCCTGGTGAACATGGGGGGTATTCTGGCCTGCAACTCCAGGGAGCTGGCGGCGAGGTTCCGGCGGATGCTGCGCGTCTGGGAGGGGGAGGTCACCAACGGCGGGCTCGATACCAAGGACATCGTGGCGCTCACGCGCGGGCTGTTGGACTCCCTGGAGGACGACTACATCAAGATGCGCATCGAGCAGACCCAGCAGCTGGGCCGGCAGCTCATGGCGGCGGGGATCCCCATCGTCCTGCCCCCCGGTTCCCACGCCATCTTCATCGACGCCAAGCGCTTCCTGCCCCACGTGGACCAGGACGAGTTCCCCGCCCAGGCGCTGGCGGCCGCCATCTACCTCGAGACCGGGGTCCGCACCATGGAGCGCGGCAACGTCTCCAAGGGGCGGGACCCGGTGACGGGGCAAAACTACCGCCCCAAGCTGGAGCTGGTGCGCTGCACCATCCCGCGCCGCGTCTACACCAACTCCCAGATCGACTTCGTCGCCGAGGGGATCGCCCGCCTGTGGGAGAAGCGCGACGCCATCTCCGGCCTGCGGTTCCTGTACGAGCCGAAGGTGCTGCGCTTCTTCCAGTCGCGGTTCGAGCCGGTGCGGCCGTGGAGCTTTTAGGCGAGGCGGGGAGGGGCCGATGCGGAGGGTGAAGCTCCACTGGTGGATTCTGGTCGGCATTGCTGTGGGCGTGCTGTGGGGGACCTGGCTCAACCGCACGTACTACGCCCAGCTCGAGAGCCGCGCCAAGGCCGAGATCCTGGGACCCACGTGGACCGCCGCCGAGGAGGCGGCCGCCGCCAAGCGGATCCAGGCGGCGGTGGATGCGGGGCTCAAGGCCACCTTCTGGGGCGGCGCCGCCAACGGACTCGCCGAGCTGTTTTTGGCGCTGCTCAAGATGGTGGTGATCCCGCTGGTGCTGTCGTCGCTGATCAGCGGGGTGGTGGGGATGGGAGACGTGCGGCGGCTGGGGAAGGTGGGCGGGAAGACGGCGGCCTGGTACCTGAGCACGAGCCTCGTGGCCATCCTCACCGGCCTCGTTCTCGTCAACACCCTGGGCCCGGGCAAGCAGGTGCGAGTCCCGCTGCCCGAATCGGACGCGGGTGTGTCGCTCCCCAGTTCGGCCTGGGATTTCCTCCTGGCCATGGTGCCGAAGAACGTCTTCGCGTCCGCCGCCTCCTTCGAGTTGCTGCCGCTCATCGTGTTTGCGGTCCTGTTCGGGGTGTTCCTGCTGGCGACGCCGGCGGCGCAGCGGGCGCCGCTGGAGCAGGTGATCAACGGGGTCTTCGCCGTGATGATGCGCCTGACCGCGTTTGTGATCTCCCTTTCGCCGGTCGGGATTGCCGCCCTCGTGGCGCGGCTGGTGGCGACGATCGGGCCCAGGGTGTTCCTGAGCCTCGGCGGGTACGTGGCCACCGTGGCTTTGGGTCTTTTCATCCATTTCTTCCTCACCCTGCCGCTGCTGGTCTGGCTTGTGACGCGGCGCAACGCCTACCGGGTGATGCGGGCGGCCAGCCCGGCCTTGCTCACGGCGCTGTCCACCGCGTCCAGCTCCGGCACCTTGCCCGTGACCATGGAGCGGGCCGAGAACGGGGTGGGGGTGTCGAACCGGATTTCCAGCTTCGTGCTGCCGCTGGGGGCCACCGTCAACATGGACGGCACCGCCCTGTACGAGTGCGTGGCCACCATCTTCGTGGCCCAGCTCTACGCCCAGACTCACCCCGGCTTCGTGCTCACGGCCGGAGCCCAGGTCACGGTGGTGCTGCTGGCCCTCCTGGTGAGTGTGGGGGCGGCGGGGATTCCCCACGCGGGTCTCGTCATGATGGTGATCATCTTCCAGGCGGTGGGGCTGCCGGTGGGGCTGACGGCGCTGCTGTGGGCGGTGGACCGGCCGCTGGACATGTGTCGCTCGGCGGTGAACGTGTGGAGCGACCTGTGCGGCAGCGTGACGGTGGCCCATCTGGAGCGGGAGATCGACGAGTCGGTGCTGTTTGCCGCTTCGGCGAAGTAGGGGGCGGAGCCGGGCGAGGACGGCACGGGGGACTTGCCAGAGGGGGGGATGGGGCGTAGATTGATTGTGTGGTTGTGAAGACGTTCACGACCTCGGGGGGCGCCGATGCAGACCTTTCGCATGAACGCCAACCTCCTTCACGGTTTCCTGGAGGCCTTGAAGCGATGGGGCACGCTGGTGGCGCCGGTGGAGCGGGCCCCGGGGGTGTTCGCGCTGGCGGAGATTGACGACGTCACCACCGCGCGCCCCGACGCGTTGCGCACCATCCTCCCCTTCAAGAAGCTGCTCTGGGCGCCGCAGGTCACGATGTTGGAGGGTCGCGGCGGGGAGATGGCGGCGGAGAAGCGGGGGGGGCCGATCGGCCGCTGGTGTACGTGGGGGCGCACGCCTGCGATATCCACGCGCTCAAGATCCTGGACCTGATCTTCCTCTCCGACTTTGTGGACACGTACTATCAGCGCAACCGCGAGCGCCTGACGGTGATCGGCTACGGGTGCTTCCCGGACGAGAAGTGCTTCTGCGACTCCCTGGGGACGGGCACGGCGGAGGACGGCTTCGACATGTTCCTCACGCCGCTGGAGGGGCGGTTCCTGGTTACGGTGGCCACCGCGCGGGGCGACGAGATCGTCTGCTCGCTCCCCGACTTCTTCGAGGGGGCGACCCGCCAGGACCGCACCGACTACCTGGCCAGGCTGCGCCAGCGCGAGGCGTCGTTCACCACCGCTCTCGACGTGGACGACCTGCCCTACGTGCTCGAGCTCAAGCGGGACGACCCGGTGTGGGAGGAGCTGGGGAAGAAATGCCTGTGCTGCGGCTCCTGCTCGATGGTCTGCCCCACCTGCACCTGCTTCAACGTGCGGGACGAGGGCCGGAGGAGGGGAGGGCGGTGCGCCTGCGCACGTGGGACGCCTGCCTCTACGCCAACTACGCGCTCGTGGCGGGCGGCCACAACTTCCGCGCCGCCCGCGCTGACCGGGTCCGCAACCGCTACTACCACAAGCAGGAGGCGTTCGTGCGGGAGTTCGGCAAGCCCTCCTGCGTCGGGTGCGGGCGGTGCATCGAAAACTGCCCCACCGGCATCAACGTGGTGGAGGTCTTCCGGTACGTGCGAGGTGAGCTATGAGCACCGAAATTCCCCGTCCCCAGCCGGTGCGCGCCGCGGTGCGCCACCTGCCCACCGGCGACAACCCGTACGTGCCGGCCCCGGCCCGGGTGATGCAGGTGGCGGACCTGACCCACGACGTGCGGCTCTTCGAGCTGCGGTTCCACGACCCCCGACTGGCGGAGAGCTTCACGTTCCGTCCCGGCCAGTTCGTGGAGCTGTCGGTGCTCGGGGTGGGGGAGGGCCCCTTCTCCCTGCCCTCCTCGCCGACCCGCCGGGGCACCTTCCAGCTCGGTATCCGGCGGGCCGGCACGCTCACCAACTACCTCTTCGACCACGTGGTGGAGGGGGATTTCGTGGGCATCCGCGGCCCCCTCGGCAACGGCTTCCCGGTGGAGCGGTTCGCGGGGCGCGACGTGCTGCTGGTGGCCGGCGGCCTCGGCATGGTCCCCCTGCGGGGCCTGCTCCAGTACCTTATCGACCTGCGCGACCGGTTCGGGCGGATCACCCTGCTGTACGGCACGCGTTCCCCGGAGCTGGTGCTCTTCCGCCAGGAGCTGGAGTCGCTGGCGCGGCGCGGCGATGCGGAGATCGTGCTGTCGGTTGACTCCACCCAGGGGCGGCCGTGGGCGGGCAGGGTGGGGGTGGTCACCGAACTCCTGGACCAGGTCGAGTTCGACGTGGCACGGACCTACGCGGTGGCCTGCGGCCCGCCGGTGTTCTACAAGTTCATGTTGGAAAAGCTGGTCAAGGCGGGGTTCGCCAAGGACCGCATCTTCCTGAGCCTGGAGCGGCGCATGGAGTGCGGCATCGGCAAGTGCGGCCACTGCGCCGTGGGGTACACCTTCACCTGCCTGCACGGTCCGGTGTTCTCCTACTGGGACGCAATCAACTTGCCGGAACTGATCTACACCTAGGGGGCGGCCATGACGAATCCCAGACCCAAGGTCGGCATCTTCGGCCTCACCGGCTGCGCCGGCGATCAGCTGCAGATCTTGAACTGCGAGGACCGCCTCCTGCGCCTGGCCGAGCGCCTCGACATCGTGGATTGGGTGATGGCCAAGTCGCTCAACGACCACACGTGCCGCCTCGATGTGGCGTTCGTCGAGGGTGTGGTGGCCAGCGAGCGCGATCTCCAGACCCTCAAGGAGGTGCGGGCCCGCGCCACCACCCTGGTGGCTTTGGGGACCTGCGCCGTCTGGGGCGGCCTGCCGGCCATGCACAACGAGATCCCGCGGGACGTGCTGCAGCGGGAGGTGTACCACCAGGACGCGAGCTTTCTCGACACGGTCGAGGCCCGCCCGGCAACGCACTTCGTGCCGTTCGAGCTCACGCTGCCCGGCTGCCCCATCGAGCGCGAGGAGTTCCTGAAGCTGGTGAACGCGCTGCTCCCCGGCACGCGGCCCGAGCTGCCCACCGTGCCCGTGTGCTGGGAGTGCAAGACGCGGGAGAACCTCTGCCGCGTCGTGTACTTCGGGGAGGTGTGCTGCGGCAGCATGACGCGTGGCGGGTGCGGCGCTCGCTGCCCCTCTCACGGTGTCGCCTGCGCCGGCTGCCGCGGTCCCGTGGAGGAACCCAACTACGACGCCAACATCACCATGTTCGCCGACCGCGGCCTCTCGTGGGTGGAGATCGCCAAGAAGATGCGCAACTTTTCAGCGCCGGTGTGGATGACGTTGGGGCTCGAGAAGGAGGTGCACCGTGGGCGTGAGCGGTAGGAGCATCGTCATTCCCCACCTGGGGCGGGTGGAGGGGCACGGCGGGATCTTCATCAAGATCGTGGGCTCCACCGTCCACGAGGTGAACATGGACATCTTCGAGGGCAGCCGCTACTACGAGGCGCTGCTGCGGGGCAAGCACTTCCTCGAGGTGCAGGGGATCATCACCCGCGTGTGCGCCATCTGCTCGGCCAGCCACACCGTGGCGGCGCTCACCGCCCTGGAGAAGGCGCTGGGAATCGAACCCTCGGAGCGGGTCCACACGCTGCGCGGCTTGCTGCTCCTGGGGGCCACGATCGAGTCCCACGCGCTGCACGTGTTCGCCCTGGCGCTGCCCGATTTCCTGGGCTTCGATTCGGTCATCGCCATGGCCTCGTCGTACCCCGCCGAGGTGACGTTCGCGCTGCGCCTCAAGCAGCTCGGCAAGGGGGTGCAGGAGCTGATCGGCGGGCGGGCGGTGCACCCCGTCAACACACTGGTGGGGGGCTTCGGCCGGCTGCCGAGGCACCGCGAGCTGGAGGCGCTGCGCAACGAACTGGCCGCTTCGCTGGATCCGCTGCTGCGCTTCGTGGAGCTGGCGGCCACCATCCCGGTGCCCGAGTGGGCCGCCCAGCCCACCGTGTACGTGGCCCTGCGCCCCTACGAGGAGGCGTTTCGCTTCCGCGGCCGCAGCCTCTGCACCTCGCGCGGCGAGGAGTACCCCATCGAGCAGTACACCGAGGTGGTGCGCGAGTTTACGGTGGAGCACTCCCACGCCAAGTTCTCGGCGCTGGCCTCCGGCGAGACGTACATGGTGGGCTCGCTGGCGCGGCTCAAGCTGTGGGGCCACCTGCTCCGCGGCCGGGCGAAGGAAGCCATGGAGCGGCTCTTCCCCCGCGGCGTGGTGGACAACATTCTCCTCAACAACTGGGCGCAGCTCGTCGAGCTCGTGCACTCGGTGGAGCACGCGGTGGAGATTTGCGACGAGCTCCTGGGCTTGCCCGAGGCCGAGCGCGAGCTGGTCCCCTACACGGTGCGGGCGGGGCACGGGGTGGGCGCCATCGAGGTGCCCCGCGGCACCCTCTTCCACGAGTACGAGATCGACGCGCAGGGGTCGATCGTCTCGGCTAACGTGGTGACGCCCACGGCGCAGAACCTGGCCAACACCGAGCGGGATCTGCGCGCGGCGGTGGAGCAGCTCCTGGCCAGCGGCAGCGTGGACAGCGACGCGCAGCTCAAGCTCCGGCTGGAGATGGTGGCTCGCGCCTACGATCCCTGCATCTCCTGCTCCGTCCACCTGGTGCGCCTGGAAGCGGGAGAGACGGGGCGGTGCGGCGCATCCTGATCGTCGGCTTCGGCAATACCCTGCAGGGTGATGACGGGGCAGGGCCGGCGGTGGTGGCACGGCTGGCCGAGGGCCTGCCTTGCGGCGTGCGGGTCGTGGAGGGGGGGCGGACTCGCTGCGCTTGCCCCAGCTGTGGCAGGGGGAGGAGGAGGTGTGGCTGGTGGACGCGGTGCGCAGCGGCGCCGCGGGGGGCACGATCCACCGCCTCGACCACGAGCAGCTCCTCCGAGAGCGGCAGCGCCATACCTCCGCTCACCGGCTCAGCCTGCCCGAGAGCCTGCGCTGGCTGGCCCTGGCATGTCCCGGTCTGGCCCCGGTGCGGTACCGGTTCTGGGGCATCGAGGTGGAGACGGTGGCGTGCCGGGAGGGGCTCACGCCGGCCGTGGCGGCCGGCGTGGCACGCCTCGTGGCCGAGATACGGGGTTCTTTCCCCACCCGCTAGGGTGGGCCATGGGCCTCAGACGGGCAGCAGCCAGCCGTGGGTGTCGGGGATGGTGCCGAACTGGATGCCGGTGAGCGTCTCCCGCAGCCGCTTAGCGATGGGGCCCTCGGTGCCGTCGCCCACCCGGTACACCTTCTCTTTCCCGTTCTCGTAGTCCACCAGCTCGGCCACCGCCGCCACCACGGCGGCCGTGCCGCAGCCGAACACCTCGGTGCAGTCGCCCTTCTCCAGGCCCTGGAAGACCTCTTCGATGTGGATAGCCCGCTCCACGAAGGGGATCTTGAGCTCGCGGCACAGCACGCCGATGCTCTCCCGCGTCACCCCCTCGAGGATGGTGCCGGAGGTGGGCGGTGTGGTAACCACGCCGTCCAGGACGAACATGAGGTTCATGGCGCCCACTTCCTCCACGTGCCGGCGCTCCACCGCATCCAGCCACAACACCTGCTGGCAGCCGCGCCGTTCCGCCTTGTCGCTGGCGAGAAGGGAAGCCGCGTAGTTGCCGCCGGTCTTGGCGAAGCCGGTGCCGCGCGGCGCCGCCCGCACCCACTCGCGCTCCACCAGGATCCGCAGCGGCCGGCCGGTCTTGAAGTAGGGGCCGGTGGGGCCGGTGATGATGAAGTAGAGGAAGCGACGCGAGGAGTGAACGCCGAGCGCTTCCTCGGTGGCGATCATCGCCGGTCGGATGTAGAGGGTACCCGGGGCGGCCGGCACCCAGTCCCGATCCACGGCCACCAGCCGCCGCATCGCCTCCAGCTGCAGCTCCACCGGCAGCTCCGGCATCGACATGCGGCGGGCCGAGCGGTTGAGACGCGCGGCGTTGCGGTCGGGCCGGAACAGGGCGACCGAACCGTCGGGCTGGCGAAAAGCCTTGAGACCTTCGAAGATCTCCTGCCCGTAGTGGAACACCATGGCGGCTGGGGAGAGGCTCAACGGGCCGAAGGGGACGATGCGCGGGTCGTGCCACCCCCGATCCTTCTCCCATTCGACGAGGAACATGTTGGGTGAGAATTCTTTGCCGAACGAAAGCCTGGAAGGATCCAGAGGGTGTTGAGGGGGGCGGACGATCGACTCATCCCGGATGTCCATCACTGGTCCTTTCCCGGTGCGTCCCACCGCTCAGTCCTGCGCCGGCCGGTCACCGGCGCGGGTAGGGTAGCCCATCCCCAAGACCCTCATCACGCCGCCGGCGAAGTCCCGATGATTTTTTGGCATTTTCTGTCGTTTCCTGTATTTCTGTCGGAACCACCTCAGACTGGGTTCGGGAGTTCGAAGAATCGCACCTCCAGCTCGAAACGCCGCGCCAGGAAGTCGCCCAGCGCCTGCACGCCGAATCGCTCCGTGGCGTAGTGGCCGGCGGCGAGGAAGTGGACGCCGTCCTCGAGGGCGCGGTGCAGCACCCACTCGCGGGCCTCGCCGGTGACGAAGGCATCCAGGCCCGCCGCCACGGCCTCGTCGTAGGCGGTGGGGGCGCCGCCCGTGACGATGCCCACCGACGCCACCGGGTCGGCGTCGCCCGGGAACACCAGGGGTTGCTGGCCGCACACCGCCCCCACGCGGTGGAAGAACGCCTCGGCGGGGAGCGGGGCGGGGAAGAGCCCGGCGTAGCCCAACGTCACGCCGCCGAACGTGCCGAACGGCTCCAGCTGCTCGAGACCGAGCTGGCGGGCGAGGACGGCGGCGTTGCCGTACTCCGGGTGCCGGTCCAGGGGCAGGTGGTAAGCGATCAGCGACAGGTCGTTCTCCAGCAGCACGCGCACGCGTTGGCGCAGGGAGCCCACGAGGCGGCAAGGGTCCTCGCCCCGCCACAGCAGGCCGTGGTGGACGAGCACCGCGTCGGCGCCCCATGAGGCGGCCTCCTCGAACAGCTTTCGCGACGCCGAAACGCCGACGGCCAGGCGCTCCACGGAGGTTCGTCCCGCCACCTGCAGGCCGTTGACCCCCACATCGTGGAGCTCTTCCGCCCCCAAGAGATCGTCCAGGTAGGCGACGAGCTGGTCCCGGTCCATGCCGGCGTTGTACCCCAGGGTGGGCGGCGATTCAAGTAGAATCGCGCCATGCAGTCCGGGAAGCGGGCGGCCTTCGTGGCGGTGGGGAGCGAACTGTTGCGGGCGGATCGCCTCGACACCAACTCCCTGCTCGCTACCCGCCTGTTGGCGAGCTGCGGCTACTCCTTCGTGGAGAAACGCTGCGTCGAGGACGACCTCTCGGCCATTGGCACGGCCATCCGGGAGCTCTTGGGGCGAGCCGAGCTGGTGGTGGTGAGCGGCGGTCTGGGCCCCACCGCGGACGATGTCACGCGCGAGGCGGTGAGCCGGGAGTTCGGCCTGGAACTGGTGCGCGTGGCGGCGCTGGAGGAGGCCCTGGCGGCCCGCTACCGGCGGCTCGGCCGGGACTTTCCGAAGATTGCCCGGCGGATGGCCGACGTGATCTCGGGCGCGGAGGTCCTCCCCAACCCCCAGGGCACCGCCCCGGGGCAACTGCTCGATACGGGCCGCGGCCTGGTGCTGCTGTTGCCGGGGGTGCCGAGCGAATTCGAGACCATCCTCCGCACCCACCTGCTCCCCCGCTGGCAATGCCGCGGCGGGGTGCTGGTGCGCACCCTGCACCTGGCGGGGGTGTACGAATCGCAGGTGGAGGAGCGCGTGGCGCCGCTGTACGAGCGGTTCGGGCGGGAGCGGGTGACGATCCTCGCCGCGCGCGGCCGGGTGGACCTGCTGCTCCAGGCCAGGGGCCCGCAGGCCGCGGCGGAGCTGGCCGAGATGGAGGCGGCCTTCCTCGCCAGGGTCGGCGAGGACGTGTTCGGGACCGACGATGAGACGCTGCCGGCCGCGGTGCTGGCGCGCCTGCGCGCGCGGGGGTGGCGGCTGGCGGTGGCGGAGTCCTGCACCGGGGGGGCGCTGGCGAGCGCCCTCGTGAGCGTGCCGGGGGCCAGCGACGCCTTCGTGGGCGGTGTGGTCGCCTACGACAACCACGTCAAGCAGCAGCTCCTCGCCGTGCCGGCCGAGGTGCTCAAGCGGTGCGGGGCGGTGAGCGGCGAGGTGGCCGAGGCGATGGCCCGCGGGGCGCAGGGCCTCGGGGCCGAGTGCGGGGTGGGGATCACCGGTGTCGCCGGTCCCGCCGGGGGGAGCGAGGAGAAGCCCGTGGGCACCGTGCACATGGCGGTGGCCACGCCGCAGCGGCTCCGCCGGGCGCACCACCGGTTCCCCGGCGACCGGGCCATGGTGCGCGAACTGGCGGTGAACTTTGCCCTCGACCTGCTGCGGCGGGCGGTGGAGGCGCCCTGATGCGGCTGTTCGTCGCCGTGGAGCTGCCGGAGGCGGTGCGGGAGCGCCTGGCCCGCGGGCTTGCCGAGCTGCGTCGCGAGCTCCCGCCGGCGCGCTGGGTGCGGGCCGAGGGGGTGCACGTCACGTTGAAATTCCTCGGGGAGCAGCCCGAGAGCCTCGTGGCGGCGCTGGGGGCAGCGGTGCCGGCAGCCTTCTCCGCCCTCGCCCCCGTGACGGTCCAGCTGGGGGGGGCCGGCTTTTTCCCCCGCCCCGAGCGCCCCCGGGTGGCCTGGCTCGGCGGCGTCGCGCCGGGTCTGGAGCGCTGGGCGGCGGCGGTGGAGGAGGCGGCGGCAGCCCTGGGTGTGCCCCGCGAGGGGCGGCCCTTCACCCTCCACCTCACCCTGGCGCGGCTGGATCGCCCCTGGGGACAACGGGCGGTGGAGGATTTCTCGGCACGCGTGGGGAAGTGGTCGTTCCCCGCCTACGAGGCGCGCGAGGCGGTGCTGTTCCGCTCCGAGTTGCGGCCGTCCGGAGCCGTCTACACCGCCCTGGCGCGCTTTCCCGTGGGAGGAGCCGGATGCGGCCCGAAGTGATGCTGGTGGTGGGCTACCTCTTGGGTTCCATCCCCTTCGCCTACCTCTTCGTGCGCTTGGCGGGGCGCGGCGACGTGCGCCGGATCGGTTCCGGCAACGTGGGAGCCACCAACGCGCTGCGGGCCGGGGGCTGGAAGGTGGCGCTCCCCGTGGCGCTGGCCGACGTGGGGAAGGGGGTGCTGGCGGTGGTGCTCATGCGGCAGGTGACGCCTCACCCAGCGTGGGTGCTGGCGGCTGGGGTGGCGGCCGTGATCGGTCACTGCTTCCCCTTATGGCTCCGGTTCTCCGGCGGCAAGGGGGTGGCCACGGCGGGGGGGGTGTACTTCACGCTGGCCCTGCCGGCGGCGCTGGCGGCCGCGGCGCTGTGGGTGGTGGTGCTGGTGCTCTTCCGCATCGTGTCGCTGGCGAGCCTGGTGGCGGCGGCGGCGTTTCCGCTGCTCGTGTACCTCTTCGTCCGGCCGTCGCTCGTGGAAATGGCGATCACCGTGCTCGCCGCCGCCGTGATCATCCTCAGGCACCGCGCCAACCTCGGCCGGCTCGTGCGGGGGGAGGAGCCCCGCCTCTGGGGAGGCAGGTCATGAGGGTGGCGGTGATCGGTGCCGGTTCCTGGGGGTCGGCCCTGGCCATTCACCTGGTTCGCGCGGGCTGCCAGGTGGCGCTGTGGGCCCGCGAGCCGGAGGTGGTGGAGGGGATCCGGGGGCGGCGGCGCAACCCGCTCTTCCTGAGCGAGGCGGAGTTCCCCGCGGGTGTGGTGGTGGACAGCGATCTCGCCGTCGCCCGCGGGGCCGACACCGTGCTCTTCGTGGTGCCGGTCCAGCACGCTCGCGCCGTTCTCTCGGCCCTGCGTCCCCACCTGGGACCGCGGACGGTCGTCGTCTCCGCCTCCAAGGGGATCGAGGTGGCCACGCTGGAGCGCATGGACGAGGTGGTGTGCGGCGCCTTGGATCTCCCCAGGGAGCGGTTCGTCGCCCTCTCCGGTCCCTCCTTTGCGGCGGAGGTGGCGGCGGGTCTCCCGGCGGCGGCGGTGCTCGCCGGCCACGACCGGGAAGTGCTGCGCTCCATCCAGCAGCGCTTCTCCACCGCCTCCTTCCGCTTCTACACCTCCCTCGACGTGGTGGGGGTGGAGCTGGCGGGGGCCCTCAAGAACGTCATTGCCATTGCCGCCGGCATGGCCACGGGCCTCGAGCTGGGGCGCAACACCCAGGCGGCGGTGCTCACCCGCGGCCTGCACGAGATCACGCGGCTGGGGGTGCGCCTGGGCGGCCGCGAGGAGACGTTCCGGGGGCTGGCGGGGATGGGGGACCTGGTGCTGACCTGCAGCCCCGGCAGTCCCTCGCGCAACCGCCTCGTGGGCGAGCGCCTGGGGCGCGGCGAGTCGCTGCAGGAGGCCACCGCCGGGCGCGAGGTGGCCGAAGGGGTGCCCACCGCCAAGGCGGCGGCGCGGCTGGCGCGGCAGGTGGGGGTGGAGATGCCGGTGACGTTCGCCGTGGAGGCGATCCTGGATGGCGCCCTCGATCCCCGCAGCGCAGTGGTCGCCCTCATGACGCGGGAACTCAAGGAAGAAGCGGCTCTCTAGCGCAGGTCCCCGGTGGCGGTGCGGGCGAGCGTCGCACCGGGAACCGCGTGGGTCGCTCGCCCGGCGGGCCGCGTCACCGTGAGGAACGCTCCATCGACAGGCCGGTGGCGGCGAGGAACGCCAGCATGTCCTCCGGTACGGGGGCCTCGAGGGCGAGGGGCGTGCCGTCCGCGGGGTGGGGCAGCGAGAGCCTCCAGGCGTGGAGGAAGGGGCGGGGGACGCCGCCGCTGCCGTATCGGCTGTCGCCGGCCACGGGGCAGCCCGCGTGGGCGAGGTGCACGCGCACCTGATGGGTGCGGCCGGTGAGGGGCCGCACCTCCAGGAGCGAAAACCCGTGCGCCGCGGCGAGCAGGACAATGTCGGTGCGGGCAGGGCGGCCGGAGCGGTGGACGCGGAAGGTGTCGGGGCGAGCCGGGTCGCGAGCGATAGCGGCGGTGACGGTGAGCCTCCGGCGCGGTGGCACGCCCGCGGCCACCACCAGGTAGCGTTTCTCGACGGCGGCGTCGTGCCAGGCGCGGGCGAGGGCGCGGCTCGCCTCCCGCTGGAGCGCGAAGACCATCACGCCGGTGGTGAGGCGGTCCAGACGGTGGATCAGGAGCGGGTCGCGCCGCCGGCCGTGCCGGTGCGCCAACTGCAGGGCGAGGATCTCGTGCACGCTCAGTTCGCCCTGGCGCCGCTGGCGCGGGGGCTGGGAAGCCACGCCGGCCGGCTTGTTCACGGCCACGAGCCAGCCGTCCTCGTGGAGGAGCGGCAAGGCTGGGGGCGGTGCCGGTGGCCGCAGGGGGCCGCCGCCGGGGATGACGTCCAGGACATCGCCGGTGGTGACGCTGCGCGACAGCACCCTCGCCGCCGCCCCGTTGAGCCAGATCAGCCCGCCGGCGGCCGCCCGCCGCACCTCCCGCCGCGGAAGACCGGAGAGCTCCGCCACGGCCACGTCCAGCCGCTCCCCCGAAAGCTCGGGGAAGACCAGGTAGCGGACCACCCCCGGGCGCGGCTCAGACAGGGTTCACCTCGGCCGGCAGCACCACCGTGGCCGTGGTGCCGCCCGGGCCGCTCTGCAGCGAAAACTCGCCCCCCATGGCGCGCACCAGCTTGCGCACGATGGCGAGGCCGAGACCCGCGGCCCCCGGGCGGCGCACCTTCATGGGGACGGCGAGCTGGGCGATGGTCTCCTCCGTCATCCCGGGCCCTTCGTCGCGGATTTCCAGCACCACCGTCCGGTCCTCGCGGCGACCCCGCAGCGTGACCTGCTTGGGCGGCGAGGCGCTGCGGGCCGCGTTGTCCAGCAGGGCGGCCAGGATCGTGGACACCGCCCGCGGGTCCCACCGCACCGTCCCCACCAGCTCGTTGGTGTCGAGAGCGATGGGTACCGGCGGGGAGGAGGGATCCCAGCCGAACTGGAAGCGTTGGATCTCCTCCCGGAGGAAGGTGTCCAGGGTCAGGGGTTGTGGGGCGATGCGGGCCGGCCTGCCGAAGAGGAGGAGCTTCTCGAGATAGCGCTTCAGGTTGTCGAGCTGGCGGAGCACCGCCTCCAGGTGACGGCTGGTCTCGGGAGCGGGGTTCTGTCGCAACCCCATCTCGGTCTGCAGGCCGATGCCGAAGGCGTAGTTGCGGATGTCGTGGGCGACCTGATTGACGAGCGTCGCGAGAGCCGTGTCGAGCTGCTGCTGCACGGGAGCGGTATCGCAGGCGGCGTAGAGGTTCGGCAGGCCGGGGCAGGCGGCCGCCACCACGCGCCGGGTGGTGCCGGAGACGGTGAGCGTGACCTCTGCCTCGCCCGCCTCGGGGAGCGCGGGGGCGACGGTGCACGGAACCCGGGTTTCTCCGGGCCCCAGCAGCAACGTGGCCCCCCGCTCGTCGCGGAGGATCCACTGGACGAGCCGGGGCGGCGTCGTGCAGTCCATGCGCATATGCTAGCACCTTGACAAGGGGGCGGGGATCGGTAATTCTGAATGACGGTTCACTCAGGGGGGGTCGTGCGCAAACGAGATGACGAGAGCAGGAACCGCAGGCGAAGCGACATCGTGAGGGCGGCGGTAAAGGTGTTCGCCGAGCGCGGCTACTTTGCCGCGCGGATGCGGGAGGTGGCGGAGACGGCGCGGGTCGCCGACGGCACGATTTACCTCTACTTCAAGGGGAAGGAAGACCTGCTCGCGTCGATCCTGGAGGAGCACGCCGACGCGTTCCTGGAACGGGCCCGGCGGGACGCCGCCGCCACCGACGATCCGCGCCAGAAGCTGCGCCGCGTGGTGGAGCGGCACCTGGTGAGTCTGGAGAACGACCGGCAGCTGGCGCACGTGTTCCAGATCGAGCTGCGCCACACGCGCCGCTTCCTGAGGCGGGTGGCGCGGGGCAAGGTCTCCGACTACCTGCGGTTGCTCCAGGACATCGTGGCGGAGGGGGCGGCAGCCGGGGTGTTCCGGCGCGACATCCCCCCCGACATGGCCGCTCGGGCCATCTTCGGGGCGGTGGACGAGCTGCTGACCTCCTGGGTGTTGAGCGCCCGCCCGGCGCCGTTGGCGCCGCGGGTGGAACCACTGTTGAGCCTTTTCCTCGAGGGACTGGAAGAGCGAGAGCAAAGGGGGACAGCATGAGCGAGTGGAAGAACCTCCTGGACCTGTTTGCCACCTGGCGCACCGCGCCGCACCGGCCGTGCCTCGTGGATGCCCGCGAGGGGCGGGACCGGCGCTACTCCCAGGAGCAGGTCACCACCTGGGTGGCGGGGCTGGCGCAGGGCCTGGAGCAGTTGGGGATCCGCAAGGGGGACCGGGTCGCCATCATCTGCGGCGACCGCCCGGAGTGGCACGTGGTGGACTTCGCCGTCCAGAACTTGGGGGCGGTGGACGTGCCCATCTACCCGACGCTGCTGCCGGCCCAGGTGCAGGCGATCCTGGTGGACTCCGGCGCCGTGGCGGTGGTGGCGGAAAACCCGGACCAGCTCGCCAAGGTGCTGGAGGTGCGCGGCAACTGCCCCGCTCTCGCCCACGTGGTGCTCATCGATGGGGAGCCCCCTGCCGGCGTGCTCTCCCTCGCTTCCCTCACGCAGACGGTGGAGTTGGCGGCAGCCCAGACGTTCCTGGAGAGTCGCCGCGCCACGGTGGCCCCTGAGGACCTGGCAACGCTCATCTACACCTCGGGCACCACGGGGGAGCCGAAGGGCGCCATGCTCACCCACGACAACTTCGTCTTCAACGCCACCTCCGCGGCCAGCGTCATGCCCTGGCCGGAGGGAGGTGAGGTGGGGTTGGCGTTCCTCCCCCTCTCGCACGTGTTGGAGCGGCTGGTGGACTACATCTACTTCCTCAAAGGGGCGACCATCGCCTACTGCGGTGTGCTGGAGATCGCCGAGGCGTTCCGCCGCGTCCGCCCGCACCTGTTCACCGCGGTGCCGCGGGTGTACGAGAAGATCTACGCCCGCATCTTCGAGGAGGTGGGGCACGCCGCCAAGGTGCGGCAGACCCTCTTCCGAACCGCCGTGCGCGTCGCCCTGGAAGCGCACCGCAGCGGGCGCAAGGGTCTTCTCTACCGGCTCTTCGATCCCCTGGTCTACCGCAAGATCCGCGACATCTTCGGCGGCCGGCTCCGCTTCTCGATTTCGGGGGGCGCCCCGCTGCCGGTCTACGCGTACGAGTTCTTCCATGCCATGGGGGTGGAGGTGCTGGAGGGCTACGGCCTCACCGAGACCTCGCCGGTCATCACCGTCAACCCGGTGGGCCGCTCGCGGGCCGGCAGCCCCGGTCCGGCCATCCCCGGGGTGGAGGTGAAGATCGCCGAGGATGGCGAGATCCTCACCCGCGGCCGGCATGTGATGCGGGGGTACTGGGGCAAGCCCGAGGCCACCGCCGCGGTGCTGAGCGCCGACGGCTGGTTCGCCACCGGCGACATCGGCGAGCTGGACCGCGACGGCTACCTGCGCATCACCGACCGCAAGAAGGACCTGCTCGTCACCGCCGGCGGCAAGAATGTGGCCCCGCAGCCCATCGAGGCCCAGATTGTCTCCTCGCCCTTCGTGGAGAACGCCGTGCTGTTTGGCGATCGCAAGCCGTACATCGTGGCCCTGATCGTGCCCAACTTCGACGAGTTGGAGCGCTGGGCGAAGGCCAGAGGCATCGCCACGGCGAGCCGCGAGGAGCTCTTGGCCCGGCGCGAGGTGCTGAACCTCTACCAGGAGCTCCTGGACGGGGTGAACAGCAAGTTGGCCCGCTTCGAGACGGTGAAGAAGTTCGCGCTCCTGCCGCAGTCGCTGACCATGGACGCGGGCGAGCTCACGCCCACCTTGAAGGTCAAGCGCCGGGTCATCGAGGCGAAGTACGGAGAGATCATCGACGCGCTCTTCCAGGACGGCACCGCCTGACATGGCGGCGGCCCCGCGCCGGCTGTTCGGGGGGCGCGTGCGGGGAGGGCGGGCCAGCCGGCCCATCTGCGCGGGCCGAGGGGTGCCGGACTGGGTCGTGCCCATCGCCATCCCCACGCCGTACCCCATCGGCCCGGTCACCGTCTACCTGCTCCTGGGGGAACCGCTCACCCTCATCGATTCGGGTCCCGGCACCCGCGCGGCCCGCAGGGCGCTGGTGGAGGGCCTCGCTGCCGCCGGCTTCCGGCCGGAGTCGGTGCGGCGGCTCCTCGTCACCCACGGCCACCACGACCACTTCGGGCAGGCCGCCTGGCTCGCTGCGCGAGGGGCGACGGTCTACGCCCACCCCCACGAGCGGAGGAATCTCCAGCAGCAGCGGGCGTGGGGCGAACTCTGGCGGCAGTTGTCGCTGGCCGGGCTGCCGTTCCTGACGCGGCTGGCACTGGTGGGCGGTCTCCTCGCCCTCGACACCACCGCCCGCCCCCTGCGGCGTTTTTCGGAGCTGGTGGAGGGCGACACCCTGGAGCACAGCGGCGGCCGCATCCGGGTGCACCACCTGCCCGGCCACAGCCCCGGGCACCTGGGCTTCGAGCTGGTGGAGGAGCGGATCATGTGGACCGGCGACACCCTCCTCGAGGGGATCACCCCCAACGCCGTGGTGGGGCCGGATCCGCAGGAGCCTGCCAAACCCTTCCGGTCGCTCGCGGCGTACAACGGCTCCCTGGTCAAGCTCGAACGGTCGGGCCTCGGGCTGCTGCTCCCCGGCCACGGGCCCTGCATCCGCGACCTGGCCGGGGCCATTGCCGCTGTGCGCCAGCGCCAGGAGCAGCGGTCGCGGCAGATCCAGCGTCTGCTCGAGCGCGGGCCCGCCTCGGTCATGGCCTTGCTGCGCCCCCTGTTCCCGGGGCTGGCGGCGGTGGAAACGTTTCTGGCCTTCTCGGAGGTCTTCGGGCACCTGCTGGAGCTGGAGCGGCGGGGGAGAGTCAGGCGGCGCCGGCACGGGCGGCGCGAGCTGTGGGAACTCGTCCCCTCTGCCGGTGCCTCACTGGCCGGCCACTGAGGCGGCGCCGGCGCGCTGCAGGAGTTCCCCCACCGGCAGCGGGCGCAGGCCGCGCCGGTCGGTCTCGTCCAGGAAAATGGGGAGCGCCTCCACGAGCGGCGGCGTGGCCCGACCGCTGCCCAGGTGCATGAGCACGATGCTGCCGGCCAGCGGCACGCCGGTCCGCTCCTCGAAGCGCAGCAGTCTGCGGGCGATGGCTTCCGCCGAGAGGTAGTTCCTGGCCCGGGGGTCCTCCACCCAGTCCAGGGCGTCCAGCGAATCCCGGCCGGCCCGCGTCCAGTCCACGTGGAGGAGCCCCAGCTCGGCGGCCCAGGCCCGGATCTCGGCGTTGTGCTCCCCGTAGGGGGCCCGCCAGAGCGGGGCCGGGGGCCGGCCGATGGCAGCGGCGATGGCCTGAGCCGTGCGGAGCAGCTCCTCCTGCAGCCGGGCGCGGGTCATGGTGGGGAGGGTGTCGTGCCGGCCGTTGGTGGCCCAGGTGGTGAGGTGGGGGTGGTGGTAGGTGTGGTTGCCGATCTCGTGCCCCGCTGCCGCCGCCAGGCGCAAGATTTCCGGGTGCCGGGCGGCGAAGGTGCCGGTGACGAAGAGGGTGGCCCGCACCCGGCGCTCGCGCAGCAGAGCGAGGAGCTCCTGCGCCCCCTCGGTGCGCTCGTGGGCGTCGAAGGTGAGGGCAAAGTAGGGGCCAGGCGCCGGGACGGTGAGGACGTTGGCGGGCATCTGCCCCGCCACGGCCAGGGCAAGGAGGACGATCCGCAGCACGGGGGGATTGTGCCAGATCGTCGCCGTCTCGACACGCGGCGGCAGCCGGGTCGGCTACAATCCGCCCTGGAACGAGGTGGCGATGTGGAACCTGCCGAATTCGCTGACCGTCCTGCGCATCCTCCTGGTGCCCCTTCTGGTGGTGGTGCTGCTGACGCGCTTCTCGGGCAGCGAGTTCTGGGGGCTGGGGATCTTTCTCCTGGCAGCCCTCACCGACCTCGTGGACGGCATGATCGCCCGGCGCACCAAGGCGGTGACGGTGGCCGGGACGCTCCTCGATCCCATCGCTGACAAGCTGCTCATGTCCGCGGCGTTCATCTCCCTGGTGGAGCTGGGGCAGGCCCCGGCGTGGATGGTGGTGGTGATCGTCGGGCGAGAATTCGCGGTGGCAGGACTGCGGCAGGTGGCCCACGAGCGCGGCGTCGTCATCGCCGCCACCTGGTGGGGCAAGCTCAAGACCCTGTCGCAGATCGTCGCGGTGTCGCTGCTCATCGTCAACTTCCAGCTCGGTCAGTGGGCGCGGCTCGCCAAGGTCGCCCTGTGGGTGGCGGTGGGCATGGCGGTGATATCGCTCGTTACGTACTTCCGCGGGTTCTGGCACCGCGTGGTGGCGGGCGCATGACGCAGGTGGCCCGGGGTGCCGCGCTGGTGCGGTGGCTGGTGCGGTGCGGCCACCGGCACCCGTACCCCGTCCTCGTCGCGGCGGGGGTCGTGGTGGCAGCCGGCATCGTCTTCGGCACCCACCTCGCCTTCGACACCGACGTGATGAGTCTGGTCCCCCGCCACGATCCGGTGATCGACGAGTTTCGGCGCACCTTCGAGCGCTTCGGCTCGATGGACACCCTGATCGTGGCGGTGCGGGTTCCGGGCGAGGAGCACCTCGAGGCGTCGCTGCACCTCGTGGACCTGCTCACCGAGGAGCTGGCGGGGAGCCCCCACCTGCAGCACGTGCGCGGGCAACTCGAGGACCCGGTGCGGCTGGCGGAGGCGGTGTTGCGCCACGCGGTGCTCTTCCTGGACGAAGAGGGGCTCGAGGCTCTCGGCAGGCAGCTGCAGCGCGAGGCCCTCTTCCAGCGCGCGGCGGACATCCGCAGTGCCCTGGAGGTACCGCACGGCATGCTGGCGAAGGAACTGGCCACCCGGGATCCCCTGGGGTTCCTGCCCTTGCTGCTGCGCCGGGTCTCGTCCACCCCGTCGTCGCTGAAGATCGATTTTTCGAGCGGCTACTACCTGGCCGAGGACCACTCCCTAGCCCTGGTGCTGGCGAAGCCGGTCCGCCCTCCCCAGGACATCGGCTTCGACGAGGAGCTGTTCGCGGATGTCTCGGCCCGCGTGGAACGTGCCAAGGCGCGGCTGGCGGAGGAGGAGGAACTGGCAGCGGCGGAGCTGCCGGAGGTGCTGCTCGGCGGCGGCTACCGCATCGCCCTGGAGGACGCGCGCCTCATCCGGAGCGACATCGTCACCAACGCCACCTTTTCGGTGATCGGGGTAATGCTGCTCTTCTTCCTGGCGTACCGGCGCTTCGCCACCGCCCACGTGGCCTTCTTTCCCCTGGCCACGGGTCTCGCCCTCACCTTCATCTTCGCCTTCTTCGCCCTGGGGCGGGTGAGTTCCGCCACCTCCGGGTTTGCCGCGCTGCTGGTGGGGCTGGGGATCGACTTCACCATCGTCATGTACGGCCGCTATCTGGAGGGCCGGCTGGCGGGCCTGGACATCGGCGAGGCCCTGGACGTTATGGCCACCTTCTCGGGGCCGGCGGTGCTGCTGGGGGCCGTCACCTCGGTGGGGACGTTCTACACCTTCTTCGTTACCCGCTTCGCCGGCTTGCGGGAGCTGGGTCTCTTGACCGGCACCGGCATCGTCCTCCTGGCGGTGTCGGCGTTCCTGCTGCTGCCCGCCCTCGTCACCATCTTCGACCGGGGCCGAGCGCCGGTTCCCCATTCGGCGTGGCTGGACCTCCGTCCGGTTCTGCGCTTCGCCGAGCGGCACCGCCGGGCCGTGTTGGCGGTGTGGGGGGTGGTGACCGTTGCCGCCCTCGCCCTGGCGCCGCGCCTGCGGCTGGACGACGACGTGCGCAACCTCCGTTCGCCCGACAACGCCGGCGTGCGGGTCCAGGAGGAGGTGGCGGCGGCGCTCGGTTTCTCCTTCAACGCGATGATCGTGCGGGTGCGGGGGGAGGACGAGCGACAACTCCTGGAACGGACGCAGCGCGTCACCGCGGGGCTCGAACCCCTCGTGGCGAAGGGGGTCCTCTCCTCCTACGAGTCGGTGGTCAACCTCGTGCCGCCTCTCGAGTCGCAGGAGAGGGCGCTGGCGTGGCTGCGAGCGCACGCGGCCGCCAGCGAGCCGGCCACGGTCCGACGGACGCTGACGGCGGCCCTGGAGGCCAACGGGCTGGTTCCCGAGGCTTTCACCGCCGGTCTCGAGGCTCTGGAGCTGGCGCTGCGGCCCTCCGGCCCGCTCACCCTGGACGCCTGGAAGGGGACGCCGGTGGAAGAGCTGCTGGAGCGCTCCATCCGCATCGACGAGGGCGGTTGCGAGACCATCGTCACCGTGTTTCCGCCGCCTGGGATGTGGCGCCGCACGGCGCCGCCGGACCTGGTGCAGCTGGTGGCTTCGGTGCCGGGAGCCTCGCTCACCGGGACCAACGTGGTGTCCGAGCGGTTGCGACGAGTCGTGTGGGCCGATGCGGCGCTGGCGGGTTCGGTGGGGCTGGTGGTGGTGTTCCTGATGTTGCTGTGGGAGTTCAAGTCGGTGGGCGCGGCGCTGTTTTGCCTCATCCCGGTGGCTTCGGGGGTGGTGTGGACGGTGGGGGTGATGGGCCTTTTGGACTTCCCCCTCAACCTGCTCAACATCTTCGTGATCACCATGGTGATCGGGGTGGGGGTGGACTACGGGATCCACATGCTCCACCGGCTGCGAGAAGGCGGCCCCCGGGACGGGCTGGCGGAGACCGGCCGCATGGTGGCCCTGGCCGCCCTCACCACCATCGTCGGCTTCGGCTCGCTGATCACCACCCACTATCCGGGGCTGCAGAGCATCGGGTGGATGACTTCCGGGGGCGTGCTGTTCGCGAGTCTGGCGGCGATCGTCGGGCTGCCCCTCCTGGGGGGGATCGGAAAGAAGCCGTGACGCGGCGGCGTCTCGATCCCCCCCGGGTTCTGGTCTTCTCCTTCGCGGTGCTCATCGCCTGCGGGACCGGGCTGCTGCGCCAGCCCTGGGCGGCCCACGAGGGCCGGCAGCTCACGTGGTCGGAGGCGCTGTTCACCGCCACCAGCGCCACCTGCGTGACGGGGCTGACGGTGCGGCCCCCTGGGGACTTCTCGACGGCCGGCCAGCTGGTGATCCTGGCTCTGGTGCAGATCGGCGGCCTGGGCATCATGACCTTCGGTCTGTTCGTGTCGCTGCTGCTCGGCCGGCGTCTCTCCCTGTTCGGGCGCAACCTGCTCCTGTCCTCCCTCGCCCACACCCCCTGGGAGGACTTCTGGCCGCTGCTGCGCACGGTCGTGGCGGCCACGGCGGTGGTGGAGGCGCTGGGGGCGGCCGTCCTGACCGCGGGGTGGTGGCCGGAAAAGGGCGTGGCGGCCATCCCGTGGGGGGTGTTCCACGCGGTGAGCGCGTTCTGCAACGCCGGCTTCGGCCTGCACCCGGCGTCGCTCACCCCCTGGCGCGCCCATCCGGTCATCCCGGTGGTGGTCGGGCTGCTGGTGCTGGTGGGGGGCCTGGGGTTCCTGCCCATCACCGAGCTGCTGGAGCGGGCGCGGGGTCGCGAGCGGCACCCCCTCTCCCTCCACACCCGCACCGCCTTGACCGTGTCGGCGGCGCTGCTGGGGATCGCCTGGGTAGGGTTCGCCGTGCTGGAGAGCTCGGGTGCCCTGGCCGGCATGCCGCTGGGCGAGAGACTGCTGGCCGTCTGGCTGCAGGGGATCGTGCCGCGCACCGCCGGCTTTTCCTCCGTGGATATCGGGGCGCTGCGGCCGGCCACGCTGCTGCTGCTGATGGGGCTGATGTTCGTCGGGGCGTCGCCCGGTTCCACGGGCGGCGGCGTCAAGACCACCACGGTGGGGGTGATGCTGGCCCTGGTGATCGCCCGCATCCGCTCGCGGCGGCAAGTTTCGCTCTTCGGCCGGGGGATCGGCCAAACCTCGGCGGCCTCTGCGGTCACGGTGGTGGTGGTGGCACTGGCCCTGGTGGGGGCCGGGGCGTTCCTCCTGGTGGCCTCGGAGCACGGCGGCTCCGGTGGCCCCGAGTCGCGCGTGCGCTTCCTGGCCGAGTTGTTCGAGGTGGTTTCCGCCTTCGGGACGGTGGGCCTTTCCACGGGGGTGACCCCCGAGCTCTCGTCGCAATCCTGGATGGTGCTGGTGCTGCTCATGTTCGCCGGTCGCGTCGGCCCCCTGACGCTGGGGCTGGCCCTGGCGGGCCGGCAGCCCCGCGTGGAGCCGCGGTTCGTCGAGGAAGAGATGATGGTCGGGTAGGAGGTGGTCGTGAGCAGGGAGTTGGAGCCTCGGGAGCTCTCTTGGCGCTGTCCGGCGGAGTGGTTGCCGGCCGCCTCCACGCAGGGGATCGAGCCCTCGCAGGGGATCATCGGCCAGGCGCGGGCGATGGAGGCGCTGGAGTTCGGCCTCGAGATTCGGTCCCTCGGTTTCAACGTCTTCGTCACCGGCCTCACGGGGACCGGCAAGATGACCGCCGTCGAGCTCCACCTGCGGCCGCGGGCGGTGGGGCCGGTGCCCGACGACCTGGCCTACGTCTACAACTTCTCGCGCCCCGAGCAGCCGGTGCTGATCCGCCTGCAGGCGGGCAAGGGGGCGGCACTGCGGGACGGCCTGGACCGCGTGCTGCGGCAGCTTGCCGAGGGGTTGCCGACCCTCTTCCAGGGCGAGGAGTTCCAGCGGCGGGTGGAGCTCTCCATCGAGGACCTCAAGCAACGCCAGCAGGAGCTCATCCGCTCCTTCGAGCGGCGGGTCAAGGAGGGCGGGTTCACGCTGGTGCAGGTGCAGGTGGGCGCGCTCACCCGCCCGGAGATCCTGCCGGTGATCGAGGACCGGCCGGTGCCCCTGGATCGGCTCCAGGCCCTGGCCGATGACGGCAAGCTCGACCGGGAGAAGCTGGGGGAGCTCGAGGCGCGCCATGGGAAGCTCGCCGAGGAGCTGGGGCGGGTATTCCACGAGGTGAGCGGCCTCCAGCAGGAGATGGCGCGCCGCGTGGAGGAAGTGCGCCGGGCGATGGTGGAGCCCATCGTGACCGGCGCGTTGGCGGGGGTGCGGGCCGCGGTGGGGGATGCGCGGGTGGAGGCGTACCTCGAGGCGGTCAAGGGGGATCTGCTTGAGCACCTGGAGCTCTTCGCCCAGACAGCCAGCGAGAACGAGGACCCGCTGCTGCGCTACCGGGTGAACGTGGTGGTGGACAACGGCGCCACCCAGGGGCGGCCGGTGATCATCGAGACGGAGCCCACCCTCACCAACCTTTTCGGCACGGTGGAAGCGCGGCTCGCCAAGGACTGGCAATCCACCTCGGACCACACCCGCATCCGGGCCGGTTCGCTGCTCCGCGCCAACGGCGGTTTCCTCGTCCTCAACGCCTTCGACACGCTGGCGGAGCCCGGGGTGTGGCCGGCTCTCAAGCGCGCCCTGCGGTACCGCCGGGTGGTGATCCGGCCGCGCGAGGTGCTGTTCGCCATCACCGGGCAGGCCATCGCTCCGGAACCCGCGGATATCGACGTCAAGGTGGTGATGGTGGGCGACCGGGCGCTCTATGACCTGCTCCACGAGCTGGACGAGGATTTCCGCAAGATCTTCAAGGTGCTGGCGGATTTCGACAGCGAGATGAAGAACGGGCCGGAGCAGGTACGCGACTTCCTCTCGGTGATGGCCAAGATCGTCCGGGAGGAGAACCTGCCCCCGGTGGACCGAGGGGGGATGACGGCGCTGGTGGAGGAGGCGGTCCGCCTGGCCGGCGGGCGCCAGCGCATCTCCACCCGCTTTTCCGACGTGGCCGACATCCTGCGGGAAGCCGCTTTCCTGGCTCGACGACGCTCGCGCCGCAGCGTGGGGGCGGCGGAGATCCGGGCGGCCCGCCTGGCCCGGCGGGGGCGCCACTCGCTGCCCGAGGAGAAGCTCACGGAGCTCATGGTGGACGGGGTCCTCAACGTCGCCACCGAGGGGTGGGCGGTGGGCCAGGTCAACGGGCTCGCCGTCTACGACCTCGGCTACCACGCCTTCGGGTTGCCGGGCCGGGTCACGGCGCAGGTGGGGTTGGGGCGGGAAGGGGTGGTGAACATCGAGCGGGAGGCGGGGCTGTCGGGGCGCACCCACGACAAGGGGGTGCTCATCCTCGTGGGGTTCCTGCGGGGCACATTCGCCAGGCACGTGCCGCTTTCCATGAGCGCCTCGGTGGCCTTCGAGCAGTCCTACACCGGGGTCGACGGGGACAGCGCGTCGTCCACCGAGGTGTATGCCATCCTCTCGGCGCTCTCCGGGCTGCCTATCCGCCAGGACGTGGCGGTGACGGGTTCGGTGGACCAGCAGGGCAGGGTCCAGGCGATCGGCGGCGTGAACGAGAAGATCGAGGGGTTCTTCGAACTGTGTCGGCGGCGGGGACTCTCCGGCTCGCAGGGCGTCATGATCCCGGCCGCCAACGTGGCCGATCTCCAGCTCGACCCGGAGGTGGTGGCGGCGGTGGAAAAGGGCGCGTTCCACATCTGGGCGGTGGCCTCGGTGGCCGAGGGGATCGAGCTCCTCACCGGTGTGCCGGCAGGGGAGTGCGGGCCGGACGGGCGCTACCCCGCCGAGTCGGTGTTCGGGCGGTGTGCGGCGCGGCTGGCGGAGATGGCCGAACAGCTGCGCCGCTTCCGCGAGGTATGAGGGGCGGCGTCCCGGATCGCGGCACGAACCGGCCTCGCGGGTGCCAGGCGGGGCCGCGCGGGGAGGACCTATGAGCAGGTTGGCTTCGACGGTGCTGGCGGTGATGGGGTTGTGGCTGCCTGCCGCGGCCCCGGCGCAGGAGGCGGCGGAGTCGCTCCTGGCCCGGGCGCGGGAGGCCTACCGGGAGCGTGCCGATGTGGCGCGGGCCAGGGCGGCGGTGGAACTCTACGCGGCAGCGGCCAAGGCCGACCCGGCTTCCTACGAGGCACGCTGGGAAGGTGCCCGCGCCTGCTACTTCTACGGGACGTTCTCCCGCGAGGGGGCCAGCGACGCGGAGAAACTCACCATCTTCGACGACGGGGTGCAGCGGGCGCGCGCCGCCGTTGCCCTCGCTCCGGACCGGGTCGAGGGGCATTTCTGGCTCGGCGTGCTGCTGGGCGTTTTCGGCGAGGCCAAGGGGGTTTTCAAGTCCCTGGCGCTGGTGCCGGAGATCCAGGCGGAGATGGAGCGATGCCTGGCCCTGGACCCGTCGGTGGAGGGGTGGGGGCCGGACCGGCTGCTGGGGCGGATGTACTTCAAGTTGCCGTTCTTCAAGGGGGGCGACAACGAGAAATCGCGCCTCCACCTGGAGCGATCCCTGGCGGGCGCGCCCACCAACGCCCTCACGCGCCTGTACCTGGCCGAGACCTACCGGGCGCTGGGCAAGAAGCGCGAGGCGTTGGAACAGGTGGACGCCATCTTGAGCCAGACGCCCGACCCCCGCTGGGCGCCGGAGCACCCCTCCATCGTCGCCAAGGCCCGGGTACTGCGGCGCAAGCTCACCTAGCCGCGCGCGGCTCCCGCGCCCCGGCGGGGGGGGTGGCGATGGTGGCGGCCCCGTAGGCCGCGTACCAGGCGAAGTAGGCTGCATAGAGGGTGGGCAGCGTCCCGCCCTCGGTGCTGACCGTGACGGTCCGCGGCCGGCGGCCGGTGGCAAAGAGCAAGGGCACGCCGTCGGCCTCCGTGCGCCAGCGCCCATCTTTGCCCGCCATCTCCTCCACCAGCCGGAAGGGGAAGGCGCGAAAAGTGGATCCGGGGCGCACGGCCAGGAGCGGCTCCTTGAGGGGGTAGGCCGGGTGCGGGGGCAGGGGATCCACGGGGAAGCGCAGCAGGTCGGAGCCGAAGTAGGAACTGTACGGGTCGCGGCGGTACTCGCGCTCGCGGGCTGGGTCGGGAGCGATGACGGTGGTGTCGGGGTGCTCCTGGCACCAGCTGGCCCAGGGGCGGATCGTCAGGGGGAGGGGTTCGAGTTCCACCCGTTCGGCCACCGCCGGGCCGGTGAGCGGGCGGAGCAGCAGCGGGCTCCAGAGACTGCCGCTGGCGTCGTAGAGGAGGTGCCCCGAGTTGTACAGCAGCCCGGAGACGCGGAAGACGAGGGTGCGGCCGCCGATCCGCCGGCGAAACGCCACGGTGGTGGCGGTGAGGGGGGAGTGGGCGACGGCGATGGGTTCGCCCCCCAGCGTGTCGTTGACCACCTCGTGCCACACCAAGAAGCGCAGGGGATAGGCGCGGGCTGCGCCACCCACCTCGAGTCCAGCGACCGGGTCGCTGCCCAGCAAGAGTTTGCCGCGACCCCGTGCGGCCCCGAGGGCCGCTGCGCCCATCACGGGGGGTTCCAGGAGGGCAGGGAGCCCGTCCCTGGGCAGGCCGGAGCCGACGAGGCGAGCCACCGGCACGGCCGCCGGGGCGAGGGGAAAGCCGTAGCTCGCCGGGTTCGTGCCGTCGCCCACGGCGGCGGAGCGGTGGCCGGCTAGGGCGGCGAGGCGCCACATTAGCACCGCGGCCACCAGTGCTCCGGCGGCCAGCAGGACGGCTCTCGCGCCGCGAAGACTCGTCGTGGCGCGCGGCCCGCTCACGGCGCCGGGGAACTCCAGGGGGTACGGGCCGCCATTCGGACGGGGAAGGCCGGTGCCGCGGGACCGCGGTCCACCACCATGAGGGCGAGGAGGAGCGGCAGGTAGGCGAGGGTGGAGAGGAACAGCCGGCGCGCGTCCGCGTCGCGGCGCCCGATGGCGAGGCGCAGGGCGGCGGCGGTAAGGAGGAAACCGAGCAGCAGGGCGCCCACCGCAAAGAGCGTTCCCGCCAGACCGAGCAGGAAGGCCCCCAGCGTCACCCCGGCCAGCGCCAGGGAGTGCACCGTCGCCAGGCGGCCGGTGCTGGCGCCGGAGGGGTCCACGGCGGGCAGCATGCGAAAGCCGCCGCGCTGGTAGTCGTCCCGGTACAGCCAGGCGAGGGCCAGGAAGTGGGGGATTTGCCAGAGGAACAGGATGCCCCCGAGGACCCACGCGCCGCCGCCCAGGGACCCGGTGGCGGCGGACCACCCCATCATCGGGGGCACGGCGCCGCAGACCGCGCCGGCCAGCGTGCACGCCGGTGTGCGCACCTTGAGCGGGGTGTAGACCAGCACGTAGGTGAGAACCACGGCCGCTCCCAGCGCGGCGGTTAGCGTGTTGACCGCCGTCGCCAGGAGCGTTATCCCCGCCGCGGCCACGGCCATGCCAATGGCGGCGGCCCGGTGCGGGGCGAGGGTGCCGGCGGGGACCGGCCGGTTGGCGGTGCGCCGCATGGCAGCGTCCCGCCGCCATTCCATCGCCTGGTTGAGGGCCATGCTGCCGGCGGCAGCCAGCGCGGTCCCGGCCAGGGTGACGAGGAGGTCACCGAGGCGGAGCGGCAGGGACGATGGCAGCGCCAGGAGGAAGCCGACCGCACAGGTGACGGTCACCAGGGCTACCAGCCGCACCTTGAACAGCGCCGCCAGGACCGCTACCCTTCGCAGCCAGCGATGGCCAGGCCGGACAACCCCCCGCGGCGGGTCGAGGCTTCGCTCCACGTTCCGAAACAACCGCGAGCTGGCCGTGGAATTCCCGGGGGCCGTCCCGGTTTGCTGGTCGGGGAGGGAGCTTCGCACCCGATGGCGGGCGATCGAGTCAGGGCGTACGAGGGGGCGGTGCCGCTGGCGTTCGCCACCAGTGCCGCTATGTGGTTCACCGGCTACCTGTGCCGATTGCCCGGCAGTGCGGTGCCGTCGTGGCTCGTGGGGTTGCTTGTGCTCCTCCTCCTCGCGGCGGGGGGTGCGGTCGCCTCCCGCACCAGCCCTGCCGGCTGGCGCGCGGCCGCCGCGTGTGGCGTGGGGGCATCCCTGCTCAACCTGCTGGTGTTGGGGAGCGTCATGGCCGGCGGGCGCGCTGAGGGGGCGGTCCTCTGGGTCCCCGCCTCGCTGGTGGGCGGGGCGGCGATCGCCGCCGTGGGCGGCGCCCTGGTGGGAAGCGCGAGGAGGGAGTGGGCGGAGGTGGATTGGAGCGCCACCTTCACCCGCGTCGCCGCTGCCACGACCCTGCTGCTACTCGTGGTGGGCGGGCTCGTCACCACCCACGACGCGGGCCTTGCCGTGGTGGATTGGCCGAACACCTTCGGCCAGCCGATGTTCCTCTACCCGCTCTCGCGCATGACGGGGGGGATTTACTTCGAGCACGCCCACCGCCTCTTCGGGGCCCTGGTGGGCCTCGTCACGGTGGCATTGGCCCTCCACCTGTGGCGCCGCGAGAGGCGGCGGGTGGTGCGGGTGCTGGCGGGGGTGGCGGTGCTGGCCGTGATCGGCCAGGGGATTCTGGGCGGCTTGCGGGTCACCGGCCGCTTCACGCTGGCCACCGACCCGGCGCACACGGCTCCGAACCTGACCCTGGCCGCGGTGCATGGGGTCACCGCCCAGCTCTTCTTCTCGCTCCTGGTGGTGCTGGCGGTCCTCACCTCCCGGGCGTGGCGCGAGCCGCTGCCGCCAGTGGTCGCCACCGGCGGCCGGTGGTGGGGCGTGGGCGTGGCGGTGGCTGCCCTGGGGCAACTGGCGCTCGGGGCAATCCTGCGCCATTTCGGCACCGGTCTGCTGGCTCACGCCACCTTCGGCGCCGCTCTGTTCGGCCTGGCGGTACTCGCTGGCACGCGCGCCCGTCGGTGGGCGGGGGCGGTGCAGCCGCTGCGGCAGGTGGCCACGGCGCTGCTGGTGGCGGTGTCGGCGCAGGTGGCGCTGGGGTTCGGGGCCTGGCTCGCCACGGCGTCGCTGCCCCCGGGGACGCCGGGCCCGGAGCTGGCGGTGCTGGTGGTCACCGCCCACCAGGTCAACGGTGCCCTCGTGCTGGGCGCCAGTGTCGCCACGGCCCTCTGGTGGTACCGGGCGGCGACGCCGGGCGCCGGGGCCGGCGGGCGGTCGGTCGGCTAGCAGCAGCGCTGCGGCACGCCTTCCGGCACCTTCGGAGGGCCGAAGGCCTTGGGGGGGATCGGATCCCCGCGCAGGGTCGCCAGGCAACGGCGCCCCGAGTCTAGGAGAATCACCACCACGGCCACCATCATGATCACCGTGAGCGCGGCCTGCAAGTAGCCGCGGAAGGCGTTGCCAGGCGTCTGGGCCAGCGGCAGGAAGTTGGTCGTGATGTTGAGGAAGCCGGCGGTGAGCGTGGTCACGGCCACGAAGGCCATGGGGAGAGCGGTGATGAGTGCATAGCGGGCCCGACCCATGTTGACGAGGAACGTGGTGGCCACCGCCAACGCCACCGTGGCCAGCAGCTGGTTGGCGGTGCCGAACATGGGCCAGATGGTGCGGATCGAGCCGGTGTAGATGAAGTACCCCCAGGACACCACGATCACCGTGGTGGTCAGTACCGAGCCTGGCAACCAGGCGGGGTTGCCCATGGGTTTGTAGTAGTTGCCGAGGAACTCCTGGAGCAGGAAGCGGGCCACGCGCGTCCCGGCGTCGATGGTGGTGAGGATGAAGAGCGCCTCGAACATGATGGCGAAGTGGTACCAGTACGACATCAGCCGCGCCATCCCTGGGATCGCCGAGAAGATCTGCGCCATCCCCACCGCCAGCGACACCGCACCCCCGGCGCGTCCGGCCACGTTCTCTCCCACCTCCTGCGAGAGGACTTGCAGGTTCACCGGCTCGATGCCGAGGGTGGCGAAGGTCTCGGCGGCGCAGTTGATGGCGTAGTAGTCGCCGGGGTGGAGCGAGGCGGCGGCGATGAGCGCCACCACCCCCACCAGGCTCTCCATGGCCATGCCGCCGTAGCCAATCATCCGTGCGTCGGTTTCCTTATCCAGCATCTTGGGGGTGGTACCCGACGAGACGAGGGAGTGGAAGCCGGAGATGGCGCCGCAGGCGATGGTCACGAAGAGAAAGGGGAAGAGCTTCCCCGGCACGATCGGCCCACCGCCGCGGATGAACTCGGTGACGGCTGGGAACTGGAGGTCGGGGCGGACGATGAGCACACCGGCAATGAGCAGGAACACCGTGCCCACCTTCATGTAGCTGGAGAGGTAGTCGCGGGGCGCCAGGAGCAGCCAGACGGGGAGGACCGAGGCGGCAAAGCCGTAGAGGCAGAGGAGGATGGTCAGCTGGTGATGGTCGAAGAGGAACCAGCTCCCGATGGAAGAACCGGCCACCCAGCGGCCGCCCACCACCGCCAGGATCAGCACCGAGACACCGGCGAGACTCGGCCCCTTGATCGAGCCGGGGTGGATCTTGAACATGAAGAGACCCATCACGATGGCGATGGGGATGGTCATGGCGATGGTGAAGGTGCCCCAGGAGGACTCGGCGAGGGCGTTGACCACCACGAGACCGAGCCCCGCCAGCGCGACGACGACGATGAAGAGGACGGCCACCCCGGCGGTGAAGCCGGCGACTGGGCTCACCTCGGCGCGGGCGATTTCCGGCAGCGAGCGGCCGTTGTGGCGCACCGAAGCCACCAGGATCATGAAGTCGTGTACGCAGCCGGCCAGCACCGCCCCGGCGAGCAACCAGAGGAGCCCCGGGGCGTAGCCAAACTGCATGGCCAGCACCGGCCCCACCAACGGCCCGGCCCCGGCGATGGCGGCAAAGTGGTGGCCGAAGAGCACCCAGCGGTTCATGGGCACGAAGTTGTGCCCGTCCCGGAACAGGTGCGCCGGCATCGGCCGTGCCGGATCGAGAGCCAGGGCCTTGGCGGCGATAAAGGCGGAGTAGAAACGGTAGCCCAGCGCCAGCACGCACAGCGCGCCGACCATGATGGGGAATGCGTTCACGCCGTCCCTCCCGGCGGTCACAGCGGCCGCTGTGGCGTCATAGCACTCCCCCCGCGCCTTTTCAAGGGGAAGGTGGCGGCAGCTTCCGCTCGCGCCACCCGGCGGGTGAGCCGCTGGGTGAAACGGTGGTCCAGGTGGCGGCGGGGCAGTGGGAGCAGGTGAACGATGTGTTCCAGGTGATCGGTGCCGGGAACCGGGACATCGCCCACGCCACCGTGGAGGTCCTGTCGCCGACCGATCTGGCGTGGGCCTACGCGTCGGTGATCGACAGCGCCACCAACGACCCCACCACGGTGGTGCTGCTGCCCTGAGCGGTACCGGCTCCGCGCTCGCCGCGCCGAGGCACTGGCCAGGGCGCGTCCGCTCGCATAGAATCTGCAGCGAGCGCGGGGTGGGGTGCGCCTCGGCCGGCCGCTCGAGGGCGGGCACGATGACGTGGAACTACAGCAAGAAGACGATGCAGCTCTTCATGGACGCGGTGCACGGCAAGCCGGGCACCCACATGGGGGAGATCGAGAACGCGGACGGCTTCGGCGAACACGGCTCCATCGCCTGCGGCGACGCGCTGCGCTTCACCTTTCGCGTCGAGCGTCACCCCACCGACCCGACCCAGGACCGCATCGTGGAGGCCCGCTACCTGACCTTCGGCTGCACCTCCGCCATCGCCGCCTCCGAAGCGCTGTGCGCCCTCATCGAGAAAGGCCACTACACGCCCATCGAGGCCCTCAAGATCACCAATCAGGACATTGCCGACTACCTAGAGGGCTTGCCCAAGGAGAAACTCCACTGCTCGGTGATGGGGGCCGAAGCCCTGGAGGCGGCGGTCTTCAACTGGGCGCAGAAGCGGGGGGTGGACCTCGCGGCTCTCGGCATCGACATCACCCGGAAGGAGCAGGAGGAGGGGCGGCTCGTCTGCAAGTGCTTCGGCCTCACCGAACCCTACCTGCGGCGCAAGATCAAAGAACTCAACCTGCGCTCCATCCCCGACATCACCCATGCCGTGAAGGCCGGTGGCGCCTGCATGTCCTGCCACCACGCGCCGGGGGGCCTGCAGGACCTCCTGGACGAGATCTGGGGGCGTCAGCCGTCGGTCCTCAAAGAGCACCCGGAGCCACCCCTCGAGCGGTTCGTTGCCGCCATCACCAGCAACGGTCTCTCCCCCTACCAGTTCGCCAAGAAGGTGGAGCGCGTGCTGGACGAGACGGTGCGGCCGCAGCTGCAGCAGGACGGCGGCGACCTCGAGCTCCTGGACATCAAGGACAACCTCGTCTACTGCCGCCTGGTCGGCGCCTGCGCCCACTGCGTCGGCGCGACCCGGACCATCAAGATGATGGTGGAACAGGCCCTCAAGGATCGCGTCGACGAGCGCATCCGGGTCATTGCCGTGGACGGGCACTAGGGGGAGCCGTGCGCATCGTATACGCGGACAACAACGCCACCACCCGCGTGGCCGACGAGGTGGTGGAGGCCATGGCGCCGTTCTTCACCGAGGCGTACTTCAACCCCAGCTCGATGTACGAAGCGGCGCGCGGCCCGGCGGCGGCTCTCGCCGACGCCCGGGCGACGATCGCCCGGCACCTGGGGGCGGCGAGGCCCCAGGAGATCCTCTTCACCTCCTGTGCCACCGAGAGCAACAACGCGGCGCTCTTCGGCGCCGTGCGGGCCAACCCGTCCCGCCGGCACGTCATCACCACGGCGGTGGAGCACCCGGCCGTGCTGGAGGTGGCCAAGGAGCTTTCGCGACAGGGGCTCGAGGTGACCTTCGTGGGGGTGGACCGCCACGGCCGGCTCGACACCACGGCCTTCGTCAAGGCGTTGCGTCCCGGCGAAACGCTCATCGTCTCCGTGATGCACGCCAACAACGAGACGGGCGTGATCTTCCCCGTCGCCGAGCTGGCCCGCATCGTCAAGGAGACGGACCCCGACATCCTCTTCCACACCGACGCCACCCAAACCGCCGGCAAACTGCCCATCGACCTGTCGGGGGAGTTCCGGCACGTGGACATGCTCTCCCTCTCCGGACACAAGCTCCACGCCCCCAAGGGGATCGGGGCGCTCTACGTGCGCCGCGGCACCCCCTGGCACGCGTTCCTCATCGGCGGGCACCAGGAGGGAAACCGGCGAGCCGGCACCGAGAACGTCGCGTTCATCGTGGGGCTGGCCCGGGCCTTCGATCTGGCCATGGCCACCCGCGAGGCAGACGAGCGGCGCATCGAAGCGCTGCGCGACCGGCTGGAGCGGGAGCTCACCACCCGGATTCCGTACGTGGAGGTGAACGGCCGGGAGGCGCCGCGCCTGGCCAACACCTTGAACCTCGCCTGCCACTTCGTCGAGGGGGAGGGGATGCTCTACCAGCTTTCCGCGGCGGGGATCTGTGCCTCCTCCGGTTCCGCCTGCACCTCGGGGTCGCTGGAGCCCTCGCACGTGCTGCGCGCCATGGGCGTGCCCTTCACCGCCGTGCACGGGTCGGTGCGCTTCTCCCTGTCCCGCTACACCACCGAGGAGGAGGTGGACCGCATCGTGGAGGTCTTCCCCCAGGTGGTGGCCAACCTGCGGCGGCTCTCCCCCTACTGGGACGCCAAGCTGGACCGCCCGCGGCCCGACGCGGAGGCTCTCCTCACCCAGGCCATCGAAGAGCGCCGCCAGCGGCTTGCGGCTCGCTCGTCCCGCTAGCGTTCGGGAACGGGCCGTCACCCCTCGACACCCGGCTGCCTGCGGCCGGTTCTCTTGCCCCTGCCGAGCCCGCCCCGGGCGCTCTGCCCGGCCGCGGCGGGCAGCGCGTAACGAGGCTCCTCGGCCGCGGTCTCGGGGACTGCCAAGCGAACCCGGAGGGTGTGGCCCAGCCCCGGTGGGGCTGTCGCCGCCCGCCCGCGGTAGACTGGCGGCGGGGGTCCGATGAGGAGCCACGCCCACAGAGGGAAGCTCAGCGACAACGGGACACTCGAGCTCAGGCTCCTGGGCAGTGCTCTCCTCAACACCACCATCACCGCCGCCGAGTTCGTGGCCGGTCTCGTGGCGGGCAGCCTGGCGCTCCTCTCCGACGCCGCCCACAACGCCAGCGACGCTGCAGCGGTAGGGCTCGCCCTCCTGGCCCGGCGGTTCAGCCGGCGCCCCCCCACCGCGCGCCACACCTACGGCTTCCGGCGGGCCGAGGTGCTCGCCGCCCTCGTCAACGCGGTGGTGCTGGTGGCCGTGACGGTGCTGATCGGCCGGGAGGCCGTGGAGCGGTTGCGCCACCCCCAACCGGTGCGGCAGGGGCTCATGCTGGCGGTGGCGCTGGTGGCGCTGCTGGCCAACGTGGGGTCAGTGCTGCTGTTGCGGCGGCACGAGCGGCACGATGTGAATGTGCGCAGCGCCTTCCTGCACATGGTGCAGGACGCGCTGGCGTCGCTGGCGGTGGTGGTGGCGGCGCTGCTCGCCCGAACGGGCATCGGCCCCTACGTGGACCCGGTAGCAGCGATCATTGTGGGCCTGGCCGTCCTACGCAGCGCCCTGTCGCTGGTGTGGGAAACGATCTCCACGCTCCTGGAGGGGGCGCCCGAGGACGTGGACCTGCAGGCGTTGGCGGCGGCCGTGGCGGACGCTTTCCCCGGTGTGGCGCTGCATCACCTGCACCTGTGGCAAAACGGCCCCGGCCAGTGTCTGCTAACCGCCCACGTGCGCCTGGACCGAAATCTGGACGGGGCAGCCATCGAGGCACTCCTGGCCGAGATCAAGGAGTTCTTGCACGAGCACTGGCGGGTGACCCACGCCACCTTGGAGCCGGAGGTGGCCGGCTGCGGCGAAACGGCGCTTCTCGGGCGCTGGGAAGATCACAGCCGCTGAGCGGAGCGCGGCCGGGGGTTGCGCGCCGCGCCGATCGTCGCTGTCGAGGGACTACCGTTGACCTCGCTCCTCGAGGTGCCGGCGGGGCAGCTCCCAATCCGGCGCCAGCTCCGCCGCCCGCTGGAAGGAGGAGCGGGCGGCCCTCTCGTCACCCCGCCGCCGGGCCGCCAGCCCCAGGTTGTGGTGCAGCCGCGCGTCCTGCGGTGCGGCGGTGAGAGCTACGCGGAGGAGGGCCTCGGCCTCGTCCCCTCGGCCCAGCGCGACGAGCGCCGCGCTGCGCCCCACGGCCACATCGGTGGCGCTGGCACCCAGGGCCTCGGCCTGGGCCACGGCTTCCAGAGCTTGGGCTGCTTCGCCGTTGGCCAGCAGGAGGTCGCTCAGCCGCAGCCAGCGCCGGGGGTCCTGGAGCTGCTCCAGGGCGGCGCGGATCGAGGGCTGCTCGGCTCGGGGCGCCAGGGCTAGGGCGCGCTCGAGGGCCTGTCCGGCCAGGTCCGGCCGGTCGGCCTTGAGGTAAACGAGCCCCAGATTGAGATGAGCCACCCACAGCTTGGGAGCGCGGGGAAGCACCTCCTCCACGAGCAGCCGCTCCGCTTCGGCCAGTCGCCCCTGCTCTCGGAGGGCGCCGGCCAGGTTGCTGCGAAACAGGGGATCCTCCGGCGCCAGCTCCACCGCCCGAGCGAAGGCGGCCTCCGCCTCCTGGTAGCGCCCCAGGTGGAAGAGGGCCAGCCCGAGTTGATCCTGCGCCGTGGCATCGTTGGGATTGCGACGGAGGGCTTCCTGGGCTAGCCGCATCCCCTCCGCCGGGCGGCCCTGGTTGATGGCCACCAGAGCCAGGTTGGTGTAGGGCGTGGCCGACTGCGGCGCGCGGCGCATTGCCCAGGTCCAGAGCGCCTCTTCGCTCCGCCAGTGGGGAACGGTCAACTGGACGGTAGCCACGGCCGCCAGCGCCCAGAGGAGCGAGCCCCAGTGCCATGCCCAGTGACGGGCGTGCGCCGCGAGGAGCCCCACCGCCAGCGCCGCCAGGGTGAGGGGGAAGAGCAGGAAGCGCTCGGCGGCAAATGCCCCGCCGCCCAGTTCCAGCGGGACGATCTGCAGGACAGGTGCCAGCGCCAGCAGCCCCGCTACCCCCAGCGCCGCGCTGGGTCGTTGCCTCCTCCACAGGAGCGCCATCCCCAGGGCGGCCGCCAGCACCGCCACCGGCGCCAGCCAGGTCGCTGGCGCGTCCAGGGGCAGGGGCAGGACACTGAAGTGGATGGGCCGCAGGGTGGTGAAGGGCCACAGGGCGAGCAGCAGGTATTCCGCCAGGGCGCGGGCGATCAGCAGGGCGTGGGGCAGCGGCTGACCTACGGCGACGCTTTGCCCTGTGCCCGCCCGGTACAGGTACCCGAGGGCCCCAACGCGAAGCGCCACGTAAGCTAACAGCGCTCCCAGTACCGCCGCGTACACTGGCCACGAGCGTTGCAACAAGCGGAAGACCCTCGCCACCGGCCCATTTCGCGCCGGGGGACCCGAAGGCGGTCTTTTTGGCGGGGTACCCTCCTCCCGCTCGCCCTCCTCGGTCGCCAGGTGCCACAGGGGGAGGACGAGCAGGAAGCCCGCGGCCATCTCCTTGCAGAGCGCCGCCAGCAAGACGCATCCCCCCACTGCCACGGAACGCCCGAGGCGCCTGCTCCGCAGCGCCAGGTCAGCCAGCAGCGCCAACAGCAGAAAGGTGGTCGCCAAGAGATCGAAGCGGCTGGAGATGAACGCCACCCCCTCCACCAGCGCGGGGTGCACAGCGTAAACGAGGGGTGCTACCAGCGTGCGCCCGGTGGGTTGTGCCCGCCCGCTCAAGCGCAGGGCCAGCAGGCCGACTAGACCGGTGTTGAGGGTGTGGAGCAGGAGATTGAGCAGGTGGTGCGCCGCCGCCGCGTCCCCCAACGCGACCAGCGTGGCCACCGCCAGGGGGCGGTAGTAGTTGGGCGCGAGCACGAGGGGTGAGCGCAGCACCGCTCCCCAATCCACGGGCGGGTGGTAGAGGGGGTGGTGAAGGATGAGCGGGTCATCCCACACCAACCCGGCGTGGAGGGTGGGGAGGTAGAGCAGCAACGCCAGCACGGCCACGGCGGCCGGCTGGGCTGCCTGGTGGCGAGCCGCCATGGGTTCTGACTGGACCATGAGCCAAGAATACCCCCTCGCAAGATGGTACCGCCAACACCTGAGCGGGGGGCGGCACCTCCTGCCGGTACCCGGGCGCAGCCGGAAAGGAGAGGGCCGCGATCGGCGGCGCTACGTCTCCCTGGTCATGGGCGGTTCTCCGGTGCCGGCTCGCTCCGGAGCTGG
>JBBISY010000026.1:0-41847 GCA_037441065.1 Acidobacteriota bacterium
CGCCCCGCCCGGGGGTGGTGGGGGGGGTGGGGCGGTTGCCGGGGTGCTGGAGGGTGTTTGCCGGGTTGTGGGGGGCGGGTCCCGCCGCGCCCGGCGCGCTGGCGGGGGGGAGTGCCGAGGAGAACGCGGCGCGCCTGGCGGCCATCCTCCGCGGCGAGGAGGGTGGCCCCGCCGCCGACGCCGTGGCGCTCAACGCCGCGGCCGCGCTGGTGGTGGCGGGTGCGGCCGCTTCTCTCGCGGCGGGCGCGGCGGCGGCGCGCCGCGCTCTAGCCCGAGGGGCGGCGTGGGAAACGCTCCAGCGGGTGATTGCGGTGGCCGGAGAGCTGCGGTGAGCGGCGCGGCCGACGACGTGCTCTCCCGCATTGCGGCAGCGACCAGGGCGCGGCTGGCGCGGGGGCCCGTATCGGCGCAGCTGCAGCGTCGCGCGCGGGAGGCCGCCGAGGCGCGGCGGCTCGGGGAGGGGCGCAGCCTCGTCGCGGCTTTGCTCGCGCCGGGGGTGCGGGTGGTGGCGGAGTGTAAACGGCGCTCGCCCTCCGCAGGGTGGCTGCGGCCCGACTTCGATCCGGTGCGGCTGGCGCTGGCCTACCAGGAGGGGGGGGCGGCGGCGATCTCGGTGGTCACGGAACCCGAGTTCTTCGCTGGCGACGTGGCGTGGCTCGCCCGCGTCCGGGGGGCCGCGACGCTGCCGGTGCTGCAGAAGGACTTCATCCTCTCGCGCCGGCAGCTCCTCGAGGCGGCGGTTGCGGGGGCGGACGCCGTGCTCCTGATCGCCCGCCTCCTCCCCGGCCGGCGCCTGGGCGAGCTCGTGGCGGCCGCGGCCGAGCTGGCTCTGGAAAGCGTGGTGGAGGTGCACGACCGGCGCGATCTGGAGCGGGTGCTGGCCGTCGGCGTGGGCATCGTGGGCATCAACTCCCGCGACCTCTCCACCTTTCGCGTCGACCTGGAGGAGGCGGGGCGGCTCGCCGAGCTGGTGCCCCCCCAGCAGCTGGTGCTCATCGAGAGCGGCATCCGCGGCGGCGACACGTTGCGCCCCTTCCTGGCGCGCGGGCGCCGCCAGTTCCTGGTGGGGGAGTACCTGCTGCGGTCCCGAGACCCGGTGGCGGCCTTGCGGGAGCTGGTGGCGTGCGGGTGACCGTGAAGATCTGCGGCCTGACCTCGGCGGCGGACGCCGAGGCGGCCCGGGAGGCGGGCGCGGACTTCTTGGGGTTCGTGTTCTTCCCCGCCTCGCCTCGCTGCCTCGCCCGCGCCGACCACCACTGGGTGCGGGGCATCCGCGGCGTGCCCAAGGTGGGGGTTTTCCGGGATCAGGAGGAGCGGTTCGTGGCCGCGGTACGGGAGGAGGTGGGGCTGGATTTGGTGCAGCTCCACGGCCACGAATCGCCGGCGATGTGCGAGGCGCTGGGGGGGCGGGGGCGGGTAGTGAAGGCCATTCCCGTGGGAGGCGCGATAGACTGGCGGCGGGTGGAGGAGTTTGCCACGGTGGCGCGCATCCTCTTCGACACGGCCACGCCGCGCGGGGGCGGCAGCGGGCGGACCTTCGACTGGGCGCTCTTGACGGAACGGCCCGCGGGGTTGCGGTTCTGGCTGGCCGGCGGGCTGCGCCCGGACAACGTGGGCGAGGCCATTCGCCGCGTCCGCCCCGCGGGGGTGGACGTGGCCAGCGGGGTGGAGCTGGCGGTGGGGCGAAAGGATGCCGCCGCGATGCGCGCGTTCGTGGCGGCAGTGCGGAAGGCTGTCGGGGCGACGGGCCCCGGCGGCGGGGGGAGGAGCGAGCCGTGAGACCGGTGCCGGACGAACGGGGATACTTCGGGGCCTGGGGCGGCAGGTTCGTCCCGGAAACCTTGATGGCGCCGCTGGAGGAGCTGGCGGCAGCCTGGGAGGAGGCACGCCGGGACCGCACCTACCGTCGGGAGCTGGACGAGTTGCTGGCCAGTTACTGCGGGCGCCCCACCCCGCTCTCCTTCGCGGCGCGCCTCACCGAGCATCTGGGGGGCGCGCGGATCTACCTGAAGCGGGAAGACCTGTGCCACACCGGCGCGCACAAGATCAACAACGCCCTGGGGCAATGCCTGCTGGCCCGCCGCATGGGCAAACCCCGAGTGATCGGCGAGACCGGGGCGGGGCAGCACGGCGTCGCCGTGGCCACCGCGGCCGCACTGTTGGGGCTCGAGTGCCGCATCTACATGGGCACGGAGGACGAGCGGCGGCAGGCGCTCAACGTGTACCGCATGAAACTGTTGGGCGCCGAGGTGGTGGGGGTGGACGCGGGGAGCCGCACCCTCAAGGACGCCATCAACGAGTCGTTGCGGGACTGGGTGACCAACGTCACGAGCACGCACTACGTGCTGGGTTCGGTGCTCGGGCCGCACCCGTACCCGGTCATGGTGCGCACCTTCCAATCGGTGATCGGAGCGGAAGCGCTGCTGCAGATCCGCGAGCGGCACCGGGGCCTGCCCAGGGTGGTGGTGGCCTGCGTGGGGGGCGGCTCCAACGCGGCGGGTATCTTCACCGCCTTCGTCCCCCACCGGAATGTGGAGCTGGTGGGGGTGGAGGCGGGCGGGCGCGGCACGGCGCTGGGCCAGCACGCGGCGCGGTTCTCGGGAGGGGCCCCCGGTGTGCTGCACGGCACGCGCACCTACGTGCTCCAGGATCAGGACGGCCTCACCGCCCCCACCCACTCCGTCTCGGCGGGGCTGGACTACCCCGCGGTCGGTCCGGAACACGCCTTCTGGCACGACACCCGCCGCGTCGCCTACACGCGGGTATCGGACAGCGAGGCCCTGGCCGCCTTCCACCTCCTGGCGGAGCTGGAAGGCATCGTGCCGGCGCTGGAGCCGGCCCACGCGCTGGCCTACGTGTGCCGGGTGGCCGGGCGGCTCCCGCGGGCGGAGGCGGTGCTGGTGTGCCTCTCGGGGCGTGGCGACAAGGATGTGGCTGAGGTGGCCGCGCTGGAGGGGGTGACGCTGTGAGCCGGCGGATTCGCGACGCGTTCGCCCGGGCCAGCCGCAAGGGGCGCGCGGCCTTCGTGCCGTTCCTCACCGCCGGCGACCCGTCTCTGGAGCGCACGCCGGCGTTGGTGGCGGCCCTGGAGCGGGCGGGAGCGGACATCGTGGAGCTGGGCGTGCCGTTCTCCGACCCCATCGCCGACGGCCCGGTCATCCAGCGGGCCAGCGAACGGGCCTTGGCGGCTGGGGCCACCCTCGCCAACGTGCTGCAGGTGGTGCGGGAAATCCGGTACCGCAGCGAAATTCCCATCGTGCTCTTCAGTTACTTCAACCCGCTGCACCGCTACGGCCTGGCGCGCTTCGCCGTGGATGCGGCCGCCGCGGGCGTGGATGCGGTGCTGGTCACCGACGCGCCGGTGGAGGAGGCGCGGCCGCTGTGGGAGGCGCTGCGCCACGTGGAGCTGGACCTGGTCCCCCTCGTGGCGCCCACCTCCACCCGCCGGCGGATCAAGGCGGTCAAGGCGCTGGCGGGGGCGTTCGTGTACTTCGTGGCCCGCACCGGGGTGACCGGCCCGCGCGAGCTCCTGGAGGCGGGGCTCGAGGAGCAGGTGCGGCTGGTCCGGCGGCTTACGGGTACTCGCGTGGTGGTGGGCTTCGGTATCTCCACGCCGGAGCAGGTGCAGGCGGTGGCGCGCCGGGCCGACGGGGTGGTGGTGGGGTCGGCCCTGGTGGCACGGATCGGCGAGCTGGGCGCCACGATCGAGCTGGAGCAGGAGATCGAAGGGTTCGCCCGCTCGCTGGCGGCCGCCACGGCCCGCCGGTAGAAGGGCGGGGCCAGGCTCGCCGCCTGGCCCCGCGCACGAACGGCAGAGCGGCTCTTACGGGATGAGCACGGGGATGGTGGTGGGGTCGCCGGTGGTGGCGTCGATGACGGAGGCGTAGCACCAGGCGCGGCCGCCGCTGGTCGGCACCTCGACGGTGGCGTAGGCCAGGTCCTGATTGCCGGCCCCGCTGGCGCCGAAGATGTCGTCCTGCTGGATCCAGCGGCCGGGCGGGACGGTGAGGGTCCTAGTCCCCACCTGGGTGCCGGAGGCGGAGTAGAGCTTGACTGTCACCGTGACCTCGGCGGTACCGGGGTTGAGGGCGCCCAGGTTGGTGCGGAACGCGGCGTTCTTCTTGATCTGCGGGATGACCCCCACCTGCCCCGCGGCGAGCGCGGAGGCGGCGGTGACGGCGGGGTAGTACTGCCCGTAGGTGCCGGCGGTGGCCTGGTTGTAGGTGCGGGAGGTGAGGGCGATGGGGGCGGTGGAGGTGACCCGGAGGGTGCCCTTGGTGGAGGCGGAGGCGGCAACCCCGAAGAGGGAGACGAGGATGTCGCGCCACTCCACGGTGGCGCCGCTGGCGAGGGTGGCGGTGCGGGTCAGGGTCTGGCTGCCGTCGTAGCTGGTGAAGAGCAGGGTGAGGGCCGCCGGCAGGCCGGAGCGGTTAACCGCCGCCACGTCGGTGCGCCACTGCGTGCCCCCCGCACCGGGCGCGTGCGCCAGCGAGGGGATGAAGTTCACGAGGTCGGAGGTGGCCGGCTGCACGGGGATGGTGGTGGGGTCGCCGGTGGTGGCGTCGATGACGGAGGCGTAGCACCAGGCGCGGCCGCCGCTGGTCGGCACCTCGACGGTGGCGTAGGCCAGGTCCTGATTGCCGGCCCCGCTGGCGCCGAAGATGTCGTCCTGCTGGATCCAGCGGCCGGGCGGGACGGTGAGGGTCCTAGTCCCCACCTGGGTGCCGGAGGCGGAGTAGAGCTTGACTGTCACCGTGACCTCGGCGGTACCGGGGTTGAGGGCGCCCAGGTTGGTGCGGAACGCGGCGTTCTTCTTGATCTGCGGGATGACCCCCACCTGCCCCGCGGCGAGCGCGGAGGCGGCGGTGACGGCGGGGTAGTACTGCCCGTAGGTGCCGGCGGTGGCCTGGTTGTAGGTGCGGGAGGTGAGGGCGATGGGGGCGGTGGAGGTGACCCGGAGGGTGCCCTTGGTGGAGGCGGAGGCGGCAACCCCGAAGAGGGAGACGAGGATGTCGCGCCACTCCACGGTGGCGCCGCTGGCGAGGGTGGCGGTGCGGGTCAGGGTCTGGCTGCCGTCGTAGCTGGTGAAGAGCAGGGTGAGGGCCGCCGGCAGGCCGGAGCGGTTAACCGCCGCCACGTCGGTGCGCCACTGCGTGCCCCCTGCTCCCGGCGCGTGCGCCAGCGAGGGGATGTAGGTCGCCCCCCCTTCCGTGGAGCTGCCGATGGTGATCGTGCCGCTCTTGGTACAGCTGAAGGCTCCCACCTGCACCAGGAGGTTCCACGTGTAGGTGCCCGCCGCCGCATAGGTGTGCGTGACGGTCTGCCCCGTGGCGCCGCTGGTGTCGCCAAAGGTCCATAGGTAGATGGGGCTCCCGGCGCACCCCGAGGTGGTGGCGGTGGCGCTGAAGGTGACGGGCGTGCCCGCGGTGCCGCTAGTGGGGACGGAAGCCTGGCAGGTGACGGTGCAGCCGCCCCCAGAACTGGCGGTGATGGTGAGGTGGGTGTCCCGCGCCGTGCTGGCAGCGGCGTCGGTGACCGTCAGCGTGACCGGGTAGGTGCCCGCGCTCGTGTAGGTGTGGGTGGGGTTCTGGCGGGTGTCGGTGGCGCTGCCGTCACCGAAGTCCCAGGCAAAGGAGTAGGGCGGCTGGCCGCCGCTGGCGGAGCCGGTGAAGCTCACGGTGAGGGGCGCGGTCCCGGAGGTGGTGGAGGCGGAGGCGCTGGCGCGCAGCCCCTGTGAGGCGGTGCACACGTCGCTCGCCACGGCTGCTGCGGTGTTGGTGGCAACCGTGCCCGGCGCGAGGGTGAAGGTGGTGTCCACCGCGGTGGCGCCTGGATCGCCCACAGTGGCCGTGGTGGTGGCGGTGGTGAAGGAAAAGCTCGCGCCGCTCACCGTGGTGTTGCGGATCGGCTGGCAGCCTCCCGCGATCTGGCCGTTGGCGTCCAGGCTCAAGACCCACGCGTCCTGATTCCCGCTGCCGAAGGAGCTGGTGTCGCCGATGAGCAGGAGGCTGCCGTCGCTGCGCCGTTCGGGGAATCCCCAGTCGTCGGCGCTGCCGCCGTAGGCGCGCTGCCAGACGATGTTGAAGTTCGAGTCGAACTTGACTACCCAGGCGTCCTCTTCGCCGCCGCCGAAGGACGCGGTGGTCCCGCCTGCCAGGTAGCCGCCGCTCTGGTCGGCAAAGGCGATGAGCTGGTCGTCGTCGGCGCCGCCGTAGGTCTTGGCCCACTGCACCGTGCCGTTGGTGTCCACCTTGGCGAGCAAGGCGTCGTCGCCACCGGCGCCAAAGGAGCTGGTCATGCCGCTGAGGAGCCAGCCGTCGGCAAGCTGGGCGGAGGGAAAGGCGAAGTCGTCGCCGGGGCCTCCCAGGACCTTCTGCCAGAGGGTGTTCCCGGAGGTGTCCAGCTTCAGGAGCCAAATGTTGAAAGCATCCGTCCCCGCCCCGGGGCCGAAGGAGTTGGTCTGCGCGGCGAGCAGGTAGCCGCCGGAGATGGGCGTCACCGCGCCGGCCACATCGTCTTCGCTGCCCCCGTACGTCTTTTGCCACTGGATCGCGCCCGAGCTGGACAGCTTCATCAACCACACGTCGGTGGCGTTGCTCGCCATGTCCACGCTGGTCCCGGCGACCAGGAAGCTGCCGTCCGAGAGTTGCTGTGGCGCCCCGACCAACGACCGAGAGCTGGGGTACTCCTTCTGCCACACCACGGCGCCGGACGAGCTGAGGCGCAGGAGGCGGAAGGTGAAGGTAAAGGTGCTCATGTTGATGGCGTTGCCGAAGACGAGAACCCCCCCGTCCGAGAGGAGCTGGGCGCCGGCATAACCCGCGGTGTTCGGGCTGAGCTGCTTCTGCCACTGGATCGCCCCGTTGGCGTCCAGTTTGGCGATCCACGCGATGTCCTGATCGAAGTTCCTCCCGACCAGCACGTAGCCGCCGTCCGGCGCCGCGATGACCTCCCCCGCCTCGTCTCCGTCGGTGCCGTACGTCTTCTGCCACGTGATGGCACCGGAGCCGTCGAGGCGGAACAGCCACAGATCGTGGCCGCCGGCGCCGAAGGAGTCCGTTTCGCCGCCGAGGACGAGGCTGCCGTCCGAGTTGAGGCGCACCAGGTAGGCACCGTCCTCTCCGGGGCCCCCGTAGGCGCGGCCGAAGCTATTCGCCGCCCGGTGCACGGCGGTGGCGTCCAATGGGGACGGGATGGGCCGGCGCAGGCGCGGGACCGCGTGCAGCCAGCGCTCCGCGCCAACGGAGACGGGGTAGCTGAACAGCCGCTGGGCCTGGCTCGGGCCGGGGTGCGCCAGCGCTGCCACCAAGAGGCCGACAACAAGGCTCACGCGCTTCATGGGTCCCCCCTTTCTGCTGCTGAGACCAAGGTTACCCAGGTCCCTCTCCCTGTCAACAACGCTCCCCCAGGGTGCCTACTCGCGGGGTTCGGAAGGGTCCACCGTCTCGCCGTCTGCCACCGTCGACACGCCCAAGGCGCCCAGATCCACGGAGGGGAAGACGAGGCAGTTGGTGCCGATGCGGCAGTCTCGAGGGATCGCCGCCTGTTTGCCGATGACGGTGATCCCCGAGTCCAGGTGGCTGGGGAAGCGCCGGTTCGGCGTCGCGGCGCGCCCCGTGCCGATGCGGGCGCCGGCCCCCACGCTGACCTCCTTGTCCAGGACGGTGTTGACGATCTGGCAGGAGGGGCCGAGCCGGCAATCGTTGAGGATGACACTGCGCACCACGCGCGCCCCGCGCTCCACGCGCACGCCGGGGAAGAGCACGCTCTCGTTCACCTCGCCCTCGATGACGCACCCCGCAGCCACCAGGGCGTTGTGGATCTTCCCCTTCGCTCCCACGCGCACCGGGGGCCGGTCCCCCCGTCCCCGGTGGTCAGGGTTCGTGCACACGTTCCAGGAGCGCAGGTCCAGCCCCGACTGGGGGTCGAGGCAGTCCATGTTGGCCTGCACGTAGGAGGCGATGGTCCCCACGTCGCGCCAGTAGCCGCAAAAGGGGTAGGCCAGGAGCCGCCGGCGACCCAGCATGTGGGGGATCACGTCGTGTCCGAAGTCGTACCCCACCCGCGCCCCCACCACGGCCTCCAGCTCGGCCACGAGCGTGCCGTAGTCGAAGACATAGATCCCCATCGAGGCGAGGTTCGACGGCGCGTCGCGCTGTTTCTCGACGAAGCCTGTGATCCAGCCTTCCCGGTCGCAGGTCATCACCCCGAAGCGGCTCGTTTCCTCCCAGGGCACCTCCATGGCGGCGATGGTGACCTCCGCGCCCCGTGCCTCGTGGGTGGCGATCATGGCCTCGTAGTCCATGCGGTAGATGTGATCGCCGGAGAGGATGAGCACCCGCTCCGGCCGGTAGTCCTCCATGAACCAGAGGTTCTGCCACACCGCGTCGGCGGTCCCCTTGTACCAGTCGGACTCCTTCTCCCCGGTGTAGGGCGGCAATACCTTGATCCCCCGCTCGCGACCGACCAGGTCCCAGGGTTCGCCGCCGCGCACGTGGTCCATCAGCGAGAACGGCTTGTACTGGGTGAGGAGTCCGACCCGGGAGAGGCCCGAGTGCATCACGTTGGAGAGCGTGAAATCGATGATCCGGTAGTTGGCGCCGAAGGGAACGGCGGGTTTGGCGCGCCGGGAGGAGAGGATGTTGAGCCGGGAGCCGGAGCCGCCGGCCAGCAGCATCACGAGGGTGTCGCGCGCGGGCCTCATGGCCGCACCACCGTGGCGGAAGGGATGGTACGCGCGGGGAAGCTGGCCTCGGTGAGGTCGGGAAAGAGGATGCAGTTGCGGCCGATGACGGTGCCGGGGGGCACGGTGGTGCCCTTCCCCACCACCGTGACGCCGGCGGTGGGGAGATCGGCGCGCCCCGAGTTGGCCTCCATCGGTCCCACGCCGAGCTGCGCGCCGCGCCCCACGGTCACGGCCTTGTCGAGGATGACCGTGTCGAGGAACGCCCCCGCCTCGATGCGGCAGCCGTGCATGACGACAGCGTTGCGCACCACGGCGCCGGGCTCGATCACCACGTCGGGGGAGATGACGCTGGACTCCACCGTCCCCTCCACCCAGGCGCCGGGGCAGATCAACGAGGAGTGGACCGTGGCACTGGGGCGGAAGAGGGCGGGGGTGGGGTCGCCCAGGGTGCCGGCGGTGAGGTTGGTGCGCACCTGCCACGCCTCGAGGTCGGGAGGATCCGGGCCGATGATGTCCATGTTGGCGGCGTAGTAGGCGTCGAGGGTGCGCGCGTACTGCCAGTACCCTTCGAAGAGATACCCGAACACGCGCGCCCCGTCGGCCACCATCCGCGGGATGATCTCCGAGTAGATCTGAAAGGTGGTGCCCGTGGCGGCGTTTTCTCGCAGCCGCTCCACCAGCGTCGCGGTGTTGAAAACGTAGATGGTCAGGGAGGCCAGGTTCCCTTTGGGCCGGACCGACTTTTCCTCGTAGGACACCACCCGCCGGCGCTCGTCGAGCACCGCCGTCCCGAACATGGGCGCCTGGTGGGCCGGGACCTCCTTCAGCGCCAGGGTGAGGTCGGCGCCGGTGGCCAGGTGCTGCCGGATCATGGGGCGGTAGTCCATGGCGTAGACGTGGTCGGCGGAGGCGATGAGGACGAGCTCCGGCGAGTAGTGCTCGATGAAGATGAGGTTCTGGTAGATGGCGTCGGCGGTTCCCCGGTACCAGTCGGTGTCCTTGGAACCCAGAAAGGGGGAAAGGACCTTGAGCTCCCGGGTGCGCCCCACGAAGTCCCAGGGCGCTCCGCCGGCCAGGTGCGTGATGAGGGAGTAGGGGCGGTACTGGGAGAGCACCCCCACCACGTCGATCCCGGAGTGCATCATGTTGGAGAGGACGAAGTCGATGAACCGGTACATCCCCCAGATGGGCACGGCGCTCTTGGGGCGCTTGGCGGTGAGCACCGACAGCTCGTCCACCCTGCCGCCCGCCAGCACCATGCCCACGATCTGCTTCTTCATTGCCTTTCGATGCTAGCGACGCGGCCGACGCCCTGTCAAACGGGCGCCGCAGCGCGAACGCGGAGCCACGGAGCGGCGCGGATGGGCGGTTCGGTGTGGCACACTCTCCGCATGGTGCGGCGATGGGTGGCGCGACTGTTGGTGGTGGGTCAGCTCTCCCTGTGCTGGCAGGCGTGCACCTCGGTGCGCACCACGGGGAGCCGCGAGGCGCAGGCCCAGGCGGGGGGGATCGCCGTGCGGGTGTTTGCCGACGATGCGGCCCGCCGCGCCGGCGTGCCCTCTCCCGGCGCGGTGCTGGGGGAGCTGGAGCGGCGCGAGGGCGGGAGATGGCGGCCGGTCTTCCGGTCGTTGAGCCCAAGCTGGGCCGTGGCGGGGCTTCCCCCCGGGAGCTACCGGATCCGCTTCCCGGCCCGGCTGGACGAGGCGGGAAACGTGGTGCGTCTCTCCGACAGTGCCCGGCGGGTGGAGGTGCGCGAGGGCCGGGTGACCGAAGTGGAGGCGGTGCTGCGGCACGTGCCGGCGGCGGTGGTGGTGCTGGCTGCCATCACCGTGGTGGCCGCCGCGGTGCTGCTGGCGGAGTGGCTCGACGACCACCACCTGCCGGCCCCCCCGCTGCCGCCGCCGCAGCTCGTGGAGGCGGTGTTCTACCTCTCCCTGGAATGGCCGGGGCCGGCGTGGGTAGGGGTCGCCGATCGGGCGAGCCCGGTGGTCACCTCGCACTTCCCCGCCGACGGGGCGCTGGTGGCGGCGCGGCGCGTGCGGGTGGTGTTCGCCTTCTCCGAGCCGCTGCAGCCCGAGGAACTGGAGCCGGCGGGCCTCGCCGTGCTGGGCGAGAAGAGCGGTCTCGTGCCCGGCGTGGTGAGCTACGACCAGGAGCACTGGTGGGTGGTGTGGGAGCCGCAGGCAGATCTGGCGGCGGACGACACGTTCCACGTGAGCCTCGCCGCCGACGCGGTGGAGGACCTGGGCGGGAACGAACTGGACGCTCCGGTTTCCTTCAGCTTCCGCTCGGCTCCGTGACGCCGCGCGGGGGCGTGGCCGGTGGCGGGAGCTCGCGACTGAGCGCGGCCATGACCACCGGCTGCAGCGCCGCCTGCTCGGCAAGGCCCAGGCGGGCCGCCACGGCGGCCGGCGCACGGCGATAGACGAGGCGCGCCTCCACCCGAACCGCAGCGGGGGGAGTCGGGTAGGCGAGGCGGCGCGTCTCGCCCGGGGCCAGGCGGGTGTCCCGCGCCTCGGCGACGGCCCGCCAGGCCGGGGCGGGCGCCCTCCCGGCCGCATCCTGCAGCACGCGGGCGAAGCGGGCGCGCGGGTCGTCGGCGTTGCTCCCCACCGGGGCGCCGGCGGCGTCGAGGAAGACCACCTCCAGCCACACCTCTCGCAGCGCCGACCCGGTGGGCAACGCGTGGGCGGCGCCGGTGTTCCGCACCGTGATCTGGACGTTGCCCGGGGCGGTCTCCAGGTCGAGCGTGGCGGCGCGAGCCAGCAGCGCCGCTGTGGTCCCGGGGAAGCGGTGATCGCCCCCCTCGGCGTGGCAGCCGGTGCACGGGGCGGCCCCCCTGACCGCAGCGTGTTCGGGGCCGGTGGTGCACAGCGCCACGCCGGCGGCGTTGCGCATTTCGCCGTGGCAGACCAGGCAGAGGGTCCCGTCCCGCAGCGCGGGGTCGAGGCGCAGGGGGTGCGGGGCTTCCGCCGCCCGGCTGCTGGCCACCGGCAGCTCGGGATCGATCACCCACCCCGCCGGGCCGGGGGCTGCGGCGCGGCCCTTATGGCACGCGGAGCAGTCCACCCTGGCGGAACGGGCGCTGCCGTCGGCCAGCGGCACGGAATGGCAGGTCGCGCAGGAGGCAACCGCCGCGTCGCCCACCTCCTCGGCGGCCCACTGCCGCATCCGTAGCACCACCGGGTTGGTGGAGGCGTGGGCGTGCGCCGACTCCTGCCAGGCCCGGTACTGTTCCACATGGCAGGACCGGCATTCCTGGGGGCTTTCCAGGGCCCCCGCGACCGTCAGCACGGCGAGAATTGTCAACATGGCGCCAATCTAGCCGCGGGGCTGGGGATTGGCAAGCGCGGGTGAGGGTGGCAGCATGGCGGCATGTTCTGGTTCCGTGCGCCCCGCGGCCGGCTCGGAGTTGCCTTCGATTACGGCCAGATCGTCGTCGGCTCGGTGCTGGTCGGGCTGGGCACCAACCTCTTCTTCGTCCCCAACAAGGTGGTGTCGGGCGGGGTGACGGGGCTGGCCATCCTCGCCCACTACACCCTCAGGACGCCGGTGGGCCTGGTCACGCTGGCCCTGAACGTCCCCCTGCTCTGGCTGGGGTGGCGGTACGGGGGCGGCTCGCGGTTTTTCCTGCGCACCGCCCTCTCCGTGGCGACCATTGCCGTGACCATTGACGCCACGGCTGCGGTGGTGGTGCCCCCCACCACCGATCGGCTCCTGGTGATCTGCTACGGGGGGCTGCTGGATGGGTTCGGCATGGGCCTGGTCTTCCGCGGGCGCGGCACCACCGGCGGGACCGACGTCATTGCGCGGTTGGCCCATCGCTACCTGGGCGTGGGCATCGGCCAGGCGCTCCTCGCCATGAACGTGGGCATCTTCGCGGCGGCAGCGTTCGTCTTCGGTGCCGAGCCGGTGATGGTGGCGCTGGCCCTGGCCTTCGTTTCGGCGCGCGTGCTGGACCTGGTGCAGGCCGGCTTCTCGGCGGCCCGCGCCGCCTTCGTTATCAGCGAGCAGGAGGCGGCGGTGCGCCAGGCGGTGCTGGGAAGACTCGGTCGGGGTGTCACGGTTCTCCGTGGCGAGGGCGGGTACACCGGCGAGGATCGGCCGGTGCTCTACGTGGTGGTGGCGGCGCACGAGGTGGGCCGGCTAAAGCGGCTGGTGGCCGAAGTGGACCCGCGGGCCTTCGTCGCCATCACCCCGGCCCAGGAGGTCCTGGGCGAGGGGTTCGCGCCCCACGGAGGGGAGGAGGCGTAATGCGTGCGCTGTCGCTGTGGGTCGTAGCGGTGCTCCTTACCGTGAGCCTGGCCGCCTGGCAGCGGCTGTCGGGCCCCACCTATCCGGTTCGCGGCACGGTGTCGTTGGGGGGTCGGACCATCCATTTCGAGCTCCTCCGCTCGGCGGAAACGGGCCGCCCCCTGCCGGTGGAGGTCAACGCCCCGGCGGGGATCGAGGGAGACGTGGTCTGGCGGCGCTTCCCCACCAGCGACCCCTGGAACGTGGAGCCGCTGCGCGCCCATGGCACGGTGTTGCGGGCCGAGCTCCCCTCGCAGCCCCCGGCAGGGAAGGTGGAGTATCAGGTGCGCCTGCGCGAGGTGGCCGGGCCCGCCCGCGCGTTCCCCGAGCGGCCAGCCGTGGCCCGCTTCAAGGGGGCCGTGCCGGAGGCGGTGCTCGTCCCCCACATCCTGGCCATGTTCCTGGCGATGGCCTTCGCCGCCCGGGCTGGTCTCGCCGCCGTGGCTGGCGAGCGGAGCCTCCCCCGGCTGGCCTGGATCACCCTGGGGCTTACCGTGGTGGGCGGTTTTCTCTTCGGGCCGGCGGTGCAGAAGTACGCCTTTGGCGAGTGGTGGACCGGTGTGCCCTTTGGCTGGGACCTCACGGACAACAAGACCTTGCTCGCCGCCCTGGCGTGGCTGTGGGCGGTGTGGCGCCTGCGCCGCAACCCCTCCGCCCGCCTCGCCCCCGCGGTGGCGGCGCTGGTGATGCTGGTGGTCTTCTCGGTACCCCACAGCGTGTGGGGTTCCGAGCTCAAGTGGGACACCGTGCAGCAGCCCCAGCCGACCGCTGCTCCGTGAGGCCGGCGCCCTGCGGGCCGACACGTCAGCTCGGTGGGTAGGGCTTGCCCTGCGGATCCACCACCGTCACGGGCCCGACCGACAACGCTGCCAGCCCGTCGCGCACCACCTTGGCGTCGCCCACCACCACGATGGACAGGCGCTGGGGGGTGAGGGTGGCGGCGATGCGCTGCGCCACCTCCGCCGCGGAGAGGGCCGAAACCTCCTTGGGGAACGACTCCAGGGCCGTGGGCGGCAGGCCGTAAAGCACCGTTTCCGCGAGTTCGGCGGCCAGCTGGGCGGGCGTCTCGAAGCGCCGCGCGTAGCCGTTGACGAGGGAGCCCTGGGCGTACGCCACCTCGGCGGGGGAGAGGGGCCGGCGTCCCGCCACCTCCTCGAGTTCCTTGAGGATCTCCCTGAGCGCATCGGCGGTCACGGCGGTCTGAACCGAGGTGGTGATGACGAAGGCGCCTGGCACGGTGGCGTACTCGAAACGGGAGCGGATCCCGTAGGTGTAGCCCTTGTCCTCGCGTAGGTTCAGATTCAAGCGCGAGACGAACTGCCCGCCGAAGGCGGCGTTGGCCACCTCCAGGGCAGCGTAGCCCTCGGTGTGGCGAGGGACACCCAGCTGCCCCACGGCGATGAACGACTGGGCGGCACCCGGCCGGTCCACGATGGTGATGGTCCGCCCGGCGACGGGCTGCGGCGCCGGCAGGGGCGGGAGGCTCCCCTCGCCTCGGTGCCAGCTCCCGAAGGTCTTCTCGAGGAGCGGCTGGCACTCCGCCGCCGTCACGTCCCCCACCACCACCAGCGTCGCCCGAGTAGGGACGAAGTGGCTGCGCCAGAATGTCTTCACATCCTCCAGGGTGATGGCGGCAATGCCCTCCGGCGTGCCGAGGATGGGGCGGGCGAAGGGGTGATCGGCAAAGAGCGTCCGCTGGAGCGCCACCTGGCCCAGGTACTGGGGCTGATCCTGGAGCTGTCGCAGCTGCACGAGCCGCCGCGTGCGCTGGCGGGCCAGCTCGGCCTCGGGGAAATCGGGGCGCGCCACGAGGTCGCCGAAGAGCTGCACCGACTCGGCCAGCCGCAGCTTGAGGCTGGAGAGGGAAACGAACGTGGCCTCGCGGTCGGTGGCCACGGCCACTTCGGCGCCCAGCGCCTCCAGCGCCTCGGAGATTTCCGTGGCGCTCTTGCCGGCCGCCCCTTCCTGCAGCAGCGTGGCGGTGAGGGAGGCAAGCCCGGGCCGGTCGGCGGGGTCGGCGGCGGAGCCGGCCCGCACCACCAGCCTCATGGCCACCAGGGGCAGCTCGTGGTGCTCCACCAGGAGGACCTCGAGGCCGTTGGCCAGCGCAAAGCGGGAGGGGGGCGGGACCCGGAACGGACGGGCCTCGCCGGGGCCCGGCATGGCGGCACGGTCCCAGGCGGTGGCAAGCTCCGAGGTGGAGGGCGCCAGGCTGCCCACCGGCGTCACGTGCGCCGTCAGGTGCGGCAGCCGCAAGTAGTTCCTGGCCACTTCCGTCACCCGGGCGGGGGTGAGGTCCAGGTACCGCTGCAGGTCCCAGCGGTAGCGGTCCACGTCCCCCAGGTAGTGGAAGTACTCGTTGAGCTTGTCGGAGATGCCGTCGAACCCGCCAATGTTCTGCATCGAGCGGAGGAAGGCCGCGGTGGTGGCGGTTTGCGCCCGCGCCAATTCGTCGGCTGAGATGCCGGTGGTGAGGGCTTCGCCCAGCACGGCAAACGCTTCCCGTTCCAGCTCCTCCAGGGTGTGACCGGGCCGCGGGGTGAGGAGCAACTGGAACGTGCCTGCCAGTTCCTGGGCCATGTGCGCCGCCGAGGCTTCCTGGGCGATCTGTTTCTCGTACACCAGCCGCTTGTACAGGCGCGAGGTCTTGCCCCCGCCGAGGACGTGGGCGAAGACGTCCAGCGCCGCGTCGTCCGCGCTGTAAACGGGGGTGGTGAGCCAGGCCACGTAGGTGCGGGGGAGCTGGACCCGGTCCTGGATCGAGAGGGTGATGTCGGAGGCCAGGCGCGGCACCCAACGGGAGAGCTTGCTCACCGGTGGTCCCGGGGGAATGGCGCCGAAGCACTTCTCGACCAGTTGCTTGGCGTGCGCGGGCGCGAAGTCGCCGACGATGCAGATGCTGGCGTTGTTGGGGGTGTAGTAGGTGCGGAAGAACTCCTTCACGTCATCCAAGGTGGCCGCCTGGAGGTCGGCCATGGAACCTATCGTGAGCCAGCTGTACGGGTGGTTGGGCGGGAAGAGCAGGGCCATCATCTTCTCGCGCACCGTCCCGTAGGGGCGGTTTTCGTAGTTCTGGCGCCGCTCGTTCTGCACCACCGAGATCTGATTGGCGAGCCGTTCCGGGGTCATGGCGTCGAGCAGGAAGCCCATCCGGTCGGCTTCCAGCCACAGGGCGCGCTCCAGGTAGGCGGCGGGGACCAGCTCCCAGTAGCGGGTGCGGTCGGTGTTGGTGCCGCCGTTCACGTTGCCGCCGATTTCCTGCAGCGGTTTGAAGTAGTCGTCGTTCCAGTGCTTCGAGCCCTGGAACATCATGTGCTCGAAGAGGTGGGCAAAACCGGTGCGCCCCGGTTTCTCGTTCTTCGAGCCCACCATGTAGTTGACGTTCACCGCCACCAATGGGACCGAGTGGTCCTCCACCAGGATCACCGTCAAGCCGTTGGACAGCGTGTACTTCTCGTGGGCGATGGCGGGCAGAGGGTTGGGGGGGGTGGTCACGCCTGCCCCCGTCGCTGCCAGGAGAACCGGTATTGCCAGACCCAACATGGCCTTCCTCCTCTCGTGAGGGCACGGCCGGCAGGCGGTGCTGCCAGCCGATCGCCGATCTTTCGCAGTTGGCGCCGCACGGCCGCTCACCGTGGCTCCGGCGACGCGGGGACGTTGATCGGGTCGTTGGTGCGGTTGTCGATCACCGAGGCGTACGCCAGCACCCGGCCGCCGCCGGCGGTGACCCGGACGCGGGCGCTGGCGGCGCGGCTGCCACCCAGCTCGACGCCGTCCAGGACGCGCAGGAACTGGAACCACTCCCTGGCCTTGAGCGTCTTGGCGAGGGTGGCCGCGACGCTGCCGTCGGCGCGCAGCAGGGCGACTTCCACGGTGGCTGGCTCCCCGGCCGTCTCCAAAAGACCCAGGTTGGTGCGGAAATCGGTGCCGCCGGTGAGGTAGGGGAGGAAGGCGGCCTGCCCTTCCCCCAGCGCCGCGGCACGCGGCGCGGCGGGCACGAACTGGCCGAAGGAGGCCTGCCCGGCCGGCGTGGCCGCCACGGTGTAGGTGCGCGACGTGACCACCAGCCCGGCGGCCGAACCCTGGGCCGTGGCGAGCTCCAACTGGCCCTGCACCCCATCCAGCCCGAAGAGGCTGGCCACCACGTCGGCGATTTCCCTGGTCTCCCCGGCAGCCATCGAGACGGTGCGGGTGGCGGGGGAGGAGCCGTCGTGGGGGTAGAAGGTGACCTGCAGCCCCGGGATGGGGTCGGTGCCGACGTTGGCCAGGAAGAGATCGGTTCGCCACAGCGAGCCGGCCAGCCCGCCCTTGCGGATGGCGACGGGGAGGATGAGCGGTCCGCCGCCGGTGGTGGGCGGCAGGGCGGGCACGTAGACGGCGTCGTTGGACACGTTGTCGATGACCGATCCGTAGGCCAAGAGGTTCGAGCCGGCCCGGGGCTTCACTTCCAGCCGCGCGTTGGTGACGGGAGGGACGCCGAAGAAGGCGAACACCTCCTCCTGCCGGTGCTGCCAGGGGCCCAGGTACAGCGTCTTCTTCGCCAGTTCCGCCCCCGTGCCGTCGCGCAGCGACAGGTCCACGAAGCAGTTGAAGCCGGCGGTCTCGACGAAGCCCACGTTGGAGCGGTAGCGGTCGCCGCCGGACAGCATGAGGATGTGCTGCGGCTCGGTGGGTGTGGGGCCTGCGGCGGCGTCCACCGCCGCGGTGTACTGCCCGTAGGTGCCGTTGCCGGTCTGATTGTAGGTGCGAGCGGCAATGAGCAGGGAGTTCTGCGTGGCCCGAATCTCCAGCGCCCCCTTGGTGCCGCTCTTGCCGAACTGAGCCTGCACCGCGTCGTCCAGGGCCAGGGTGGCCCCCGGGGCCACCGAGAACGTGCGCTTCGCCGGCGTGTTGGCCGGGTACCAGTCGTTGCCGCCCACCGAGTACCACATGGTGAGGTTGGCGGTGTGCTCGCCGGCGTTGAAGATGCGCACGTCGGTGACCCACTGGGAACCGGCCAGGCCCGGCGTGGAGGCGGCTGCGGGGATGAAGATGGCCGACAACGCCCGCGGGGCCCCGGAGATCCCCACCGCCTCGAACCCCTCGGCGAGGGCCGCGAGGACATCCGAGCCCTCGCCGAAGAGGTCGCGGGCCGCCTGTTCCACCGCCGCTCGGGCATCCCAGAACGTGGCGGTGGGGGTCATGTAGCGACCCTCGAGCACGCGGTAGTAGACCCGCCGCAGGTCCTCGAGGCGGCCCAGGCCCAGCCGCTGCACCTGGTGGTAGAAGGCGTGGTTGACGATGTTGGAGTTGGAGTGCACGCCGAGGTTGTCGGAGCGGGTGAAGAAGTACTCGTCCATGTTCGACGGATCCCCGTAGCTCCCGGGGTCCTCGAAGGAGCGGAACGCGCCGCCACTCTTGAAGATGTCCTCCCCCATCAGCCAGTCCTCGGGGTCGGCGAAGAAGCCGAAGATGTCGGACCAGGCCTCGTTGAGGGCGCCGGATTGGCCCCAGTACTCCAGCGGCACCGTGAACTCGGTGACCGCGTGTTGCAGCTCATGCGCCACCACGTCCGGCGCCACGGACAGGGGGTAGTGCAGGGCGGGGTCCCCATCGCCGTAGATCATCTGGGCGCCGGTCCAGCCGGCGTTCACGTAGTTCTCGCCGTAGTGGACCGTGGAGATGATCTGCATCCCGGCGTTGTCCAACGAGTTGCGGCCCAGCGACCGGTAGGCGTCGTACACCATCTCGGCGAAGTAGTGGGCGTCCACCGCCGCTGCGTGGGCCGGCTCGGCGAAGGTGGTGGAGGTAGAGCGCACCAGGTTGCCCCGCGACTGGGAGTGGGCGGCGTCGTAGGTGAGGACGCCCAGCCCGCGCGTCGCATCTTCCATGGTGTAGCCGCCGGCAGCGGCGCTCACCTCGAACTGGCGGGTCACGCCGCGCGAGCCGGGGCCGGTACCGGTGACGGTGGCGAAGGCGTCCAGGAGGCGCAGCACGTCGCCGGTGCGGGCGTCCACCGAGACCTGGAAGCGGGCGGGGCGGGGAGAAAGGGTGGGCAGGTCGAAGAACCAGGCCAGGGCCGCCGTGCCGTTGTGGGGGACGTAGACCAACTGCGGCTGTGGCGGCTCCTCCAGCACCGGCTGCCACGGCAGGGCGGCGAGCGCGGCCCGCGCCGCTTCGGCGGCGGACACCCGCGGCTCGGTAGCGCGGCTCGGGGCGCTGGCAACGAGCCGGCCGTGCAGGGCGGTGACAACACCGTTGGGGGCACGATGGGCAACCAGCCAGGCGTTGCGCACCGCGATCGTCCCCACCACCTGCTGGAACACCACGTGCTCGAAGCCGAGCCCGTCGCGGATCACCTCGCGCAGGGCGAGCTGGCGATCCGGGTCGGCGAGACCCCAGAGCCCCGCCAGCGGGGCGAGGACCTGGCGAGCGGCCGCCACGGGGTCGCCGCCGGGAGCGGGCAAGGCGGCCACCACATAGGCCGCCCCGGAGTCGGGATCGAGGGCCAGGAGCGGGGCGCTCGTGCTGCGGCTGGCCAGTTGGGCGAGGGCCTCCTGCCGTAACGGGGTGGCCGGCTGGTTGGCGCCTTCGGCGAGCCCACAGCCGAGAGCGATGAAGAGGGCGAGCACGGAACGCGGCATCACTTCCTCCGCGGCCGCCGGGGCAGCGGCGACCGGACATGCAAGCATGGCAACGCAGGGCCAGTGGGTCAAGCTTCCGCACCCGCAGGGGGTGGAGCGGGGCGGTAGCGGCAGGGTCTCGAGCTGCGGTGGAGGAGAACCGGCAACGCCACCGCTTCCGCGCGTCCGCTCTCCGGCCGAGGGGCACCCCGGGGCGCGGGAGCTACACCTCGATCCCCAGCACGGTGCGCAGCGCCCAGCCAATGGCAAAGGTAATGGCGGCCACTGAGAGGCTGAGGGCGCTCATTTCCGCAAAGCGCGGGAAGAACCGCACGGACTTGGCGACGCTGATGTAGAAGGTGAAGACCGCCACGATGAGCACCGCCAGGGCGAGGGTGCTGGCCAGGGCCAGGTAGATGTTGGCCAGGGCGAAGAAGGGGGCAATCAACACCGCCACCGCCACGATGTAGGCGAAGCCTGTGTACAGGGCGGCCTTGAGGGGGGTGCGGCTCGCCCCCTCGGGCAGCTCGGACTTGGAGGAGAGGTACTCGGAGGCGGCCATGGACAGGGCGGCGGCGATGCCGGTGACGAGTCCGGCCACCGCCACCAGCCGGCCGTCGGCCAAGGCGAAGGTCAGGCCGGCGAGCGCGCCGGTCAGCTCCACCAGGGCGTCGTTGAGCCCCAGGACGATGGAGCCGGCGTACTCCAGCGGCTCGTCGTGCAGCATCCCGATGAGGGCTTGCTCGTGAGCCTCCTCCTCGGAGACGATGCGCTCCACCCCCTCGATCCCGCGCAGGCGTTCGTACTCCTGCTGCGCCAGGTCTTCCCCCCGCTCCATGAGCTTGAGCGCGAAGGTGAGGCCCAGCGTGCGGGCGAGCAGGAGGTAGAGCCACACCAGCAGGCGCCGGGGGCGCTCGGCGGTCCCCGTGAGGCGCTGCCAGAAGGCGTGGTGACGGCGCTCGTCCTCGGCGATGCGGGCGAGGATCTGCCGGTTCGCCTCGGGCTTGGCCCGGCGCGCCAGGTGCTCGTAGATCTCGGCCTCGGTCAGCTCGGCCCGCTGGAGCGCTCGGACGGCGGGCAGGAGAGTGCTGGGAATGGCGGTACTCATCGCGCCTCCGCCCGCGATGATAGAGAAGGAGGCGGTTCTCGGGGAAGTACGCCTGTGAAGGCACCCGCCGTCCCGTCAACTCTCCCCTCGCGCCGGTCAAGCTCGGCCGCCCGCTCGCCACCCGGAACGTCTTGCGGTGGCACGCTTCGCCAACCGGGTTCTTGCCGTGACGGAGCGGCCGGGAGGCACGGCGCGGTGCTAGAATCCGCCGGCATGGGAGAGGGGGGAGCGGGCGAGCGGCCCGTCCGGGTCGGCATGATCGGTCTCGGCTGCGCGAAGAACCTGGTGGACGCCGAGGTCATGCTTGGCCACCTGGTGCAGCAGGGAGCGGAGATCACCAACGAGCTCGAGCGAGCCGACGTGGTGGTGGTGAATACCTGCGCCTTCATCGACGCCGCCAAGCAGGAGTCCATCGAGGCAATCCTGGAGGCGGCGGAGCTGAAGCGCCAGGGCAAGCTGCGGCGCCTGGTGGTGGCCGGCTGCATGTCCCAGCGCTACGGCCAGGAACTGGCGGCGGAACTGCCCGAGGTGGACGCCTTCCTCGGTCTCGACGAGCTGGAGCGGATCGGCGAGGCTGTCTCGGGGGCGCTGGGCCGGGACCGCCTGCCCCCGCCGGGCGAGGCCCGCAAGCTGTACGACCACACCGCACCGCGGGTGCTCGCCAGCGGGCGGGTGTACGCCTACCTCAAGGTGGCCGAGGGGTGCGACAACCCCTGCTCCTTCTGCCAGATCCCGGCGATCCGCGGGCCTTTCCGCTCGCGCCGCCCCGAGTCGCTGGTGGCCGAGGCGCGGCACCTGGAGGAGGCGGGCGTGAGCGAGCTGGTGCTGGTGGCCCAGGACACCACCCGCTACGGCGAGGACCTGGGTCTCGGCGGGGACGGCCTGCGGTGCCTCCTGGAAGAGCTCCTGGCCACGACCTCGTTCCCCTGGATCCGCTTCCTCTACGCCTACCCGGCCACGCTGGACCCGGGCATCTTCGCTCTCCTGCGGGGCGAGCCGCGGCTCGTCCCGTACCTGGATCTGCCGCTGCAGCACAGCTCCCGCTCGGTGCTCAAGGCGATGCGCCGCGGCGGCGATGCCAGGAGCTACCGCGAGCTCATTGCGCGGGCGCGCGCCGAGGTGCCCGGCATCGCCATTCGCTCCACCTTCATCGTCGGCTTCCCGGGGGAAGGGGAGGCCGAGTTCGAAGAGCTCGTCGGGTTTCTCGAGGAGGTACGGCTGGACCACGTGGGGGTGTTCGCCTACTCCTGCCAGGCTTCGACCCCGGCCGCCGAGCTGGGCGACCCCATCCCCCAGCGCACCAAGGAGCAACGGCGCCGCAGGCTGATGCGGCTGCAGGAGCGGATAGCCCGGGAGCACTTGAGAAAGCTCAAAGGGCAGCGGACGGTGGTGCTGGTGGAGGGGGCGAGCCCCGAGTCGGAGCTGCTGCTCCAGGGGCGCCTGGCCACCCAGGCGCCGGAGGTGGACGGGCGCGTTCTCATCGCGTCGGGGACGGCCAGGCCGGGCGACCTGGTGGAGGTGCGGGTGCGCACAACGTACGCCTTCGAGGTGGTGGCCGACCTGGTGCGGGTCGTGCGACCGGCCCGGCAGGCTGCTGTCGTCCCGCCGGCACGAGGACCTGCCGCAGCCGCGGGGGGCTAGGAGCGTGGAGATCTTCCGGAACCCCTCGCCGGCAGCCGATCTTCCGCGGGGCGGGGTGATCACTATCGGCAATTTCGACGGCGTGCACGTGGGCCACCAGGCCCTGGTGCGCGGGGCGGTGGCGCGCGCCCGGGAGCTGGGCACGGCGGCGGTGGCGCTGACCTTCACGCCGCACCCGGAATCGGTGCTCCGCCCCGAGCGGGAGCTGAAGCTGCTGTCCACGCCGGCGCAGCGGGCCCAGCTCCTGTCGCTGTGCGGGCTGGACGCTATGGTGGAGCTTACCTTCGACAAGAGGTTCGCCGCCACACCCGCCGAGACCTTCGCCCGGGAGTTCCTGGCGGCCCGCCTGGCGCCGGTGGAGGTGAGGCTGGGCGCGACCTTTCGGTTCGGTGCCGACAGGACGGGGGATGTGGCGCTCCTGCGTGCGGTGGGGGAGGTGTGCGGCTTTGCCGTGGTGGGTGTGGAACCGGTGCTGGTGGGGGGGGAGGTGGTGTCCTCCACGCGGATCCGGCAGGCGCTGGCGCGCGGCGACGTGGAGGGTGCCGCGGCCCTGCTCGGACGCCCCTTCTTCATCGATGGCTCGGTGTACCGCGGCGAACGGATGGGCCGCAAGCTGGGGTTCCCGACCATCAACGTGCGGGCGGAGAACGAACTCCTCCCGGCGCACGGCGTGTACGTGACGGCCGTCCACATCCCGTCGTTCGGGCGGATCTTCCAGTCCGTGACGAACGTGGGTGTCCGCCCCACGGTGTACGAAAACTACGCCGTCACGGTGGAGAGCCACGTGCTGGACTTCACAGCCGACCTCTACCGGGAGCCGGTGCGGCTCTTCTTTCTGAAGCGGTTGCGCGACGAGCGGGTCTTCGGCTCGAGCCTGGAGCTGGTGGCCCAGATCCGCCGCGATGTGGAGCTGGCCCGCCTCCACTTCCTCTCGCAGGGCGTGGACGAGTCGCAGCTGGTGCGCCGGTGACGGGGTCCGAGATCGCTCCGCTGGCCCTCGCCGTGGCCACCGCCGGCGGGCTGCTCCTCATGCTGTGGCTGGACCGCTACGCCAGCGAGCCCGTGGTTCCCTTCCTCGTGGCCGTCGTCCTCGGTGCGGCCGGAGCCTGGGCCGCCCGCCTCGCAGCGCGGGCGGGCCACCTGCCGGTGCCGGTGGAGTGGGTGGGGCGCGAGGTGACGGGAACGGCCGACCTCCTCCGCCAGGCTGCGGGGGCCGCGCTGCTGCCGTCGCTCCTCGCCACCATCGCGGTGGCGCTGCTGTGCCCCGGGCGCCGCTTTCCCGGTCTCGCCGAGCCGACGGTGACGGGTGTGGCGCCAACGCTGGGCGCGGGGAGCGCCGTGGTCCTGGGAGGCGAAGGGGCGGCGCTGTCCGCCGCCGCGGCGCAACTGCTGTGGTGGGCGGTGAGCGGGGCGGCGGTGGGGGCGGTGATGGGGCTGGGGCGGGGCGGTCCCAGGCGGCGCTGGAATCGGGTGCTGGTGACGCTGGCGCCGCTGGCCGGGGTCGCGGTGGCGACCCTCGGAGGGTTGCTGGAGCATGTCAGGGCAGGATCAGGGCTTGGGCCGGCCCTGCTGCTGGCCTGGGCCGGCGTGCTGCTCCCCCTGCTCCTGCTCGTGCTGGGAGTTGTGGCGGTGCTGGCGCTGGAGGGGCGGCAGATCCGCGCCGAGTTGCGGCGGGAGGTGGAGCTCGGGGTACTCCCCGCGTGGGTGGTGCCCGTGGTTTCGTCGTACTGGAAGCGGGCCTTCGGGTCGTGGTGGGTGCCCCGCAGCGAGCGGCGCATCGTGGCGCGGGTGCTGACCACGTTGGCGTTTCGGGCCCGGGCGGTGCGAGGCGCCAGAGAGCGGCTGACGGGGCTGCGGGCCCTGGAGGTGGGGCGGCTGCGCCAGCGGGCCCGGGAACTGTTGCAGCTCCGCGACACGTTGGCGGAGTCTCGGGAGGCGAGGGGGTAAGCGCACCGCCCCGGGCGCTTGTGGGAAGCCCGCGAGTGTGCGATAAACCACCCTCGCTGCGCTGCGGCTGCGCGGGCCGGCGGGAGGTAGAGATGAATCCCAGGGGCTTGCACGTCTTCACGTCGGAATCGGTGACCGAGGGCCACCCCGACAAGGTCTGCGACCAGATTTCCGATGCGGTGCTGGACCGCGTGTTGCAGCACGACCTGGAGCACGGGAAGCCGGGGCTCGGACGCGTGGCCTGCGAGAGCTTCATCACCGTAGGGTTGGTGATCGTCGGGGGGGAGATCACCACCGACGCCTGGGTGGACGTGCAGGAGCTGGTGCGGAGCCTGGTCCGGGACATCGGCTACACCGACGCCAAGTACGGCTTCAACTACGAGACCTGCGGCATCCTCAACGCCATCGGTCGCCAGTCGCCGGATATCGCGCAGGGGGTGGACGCCGGCGGGGCGGGGGACCAGGGGCTGATGGTGGGCTACGCCTGCGACCAAACCCCGGAGCTCATGCCCATGCCCATCGTGCTGGCCCACGCCCTCACGCGCCGCCTCGCCCAGGTGCGGCGTTCGGGCCTCTTGCCGTACCTGGGACCCGACGGCAAGTCGCAGGTGACGGTGGAGTACCGGGACGGCAAACCGTACCGCATCGACACCGTGGTGATCTCTGCCCAGCACACCGAGGACATCCTGGACGAGACGGGAGCCCGCATCACCGAGGCGGCGCGGCACGAGATCATCCAGCAGGTGGGCCGCGCGGTGCTGCCGGCGGAGCTTCTGGACCGCGAACGCCCCACGGTGTTCCACGTCAACCCCACCGGCAAGTTCGTGATTGGCGGCCCCCAGTCCGACACCGGCATGACCGGGCGCAAGATCATTGTGGACACCTACGGCGGATGGGCTCCCCACGGGGGCGGCGCCTTCTCCGGCAAGGACCCCACGAAGGTGGATCGCTCCGCCACCTACATGGCGCGCCACATTTCCAAGAATATCGTCGCGGCCGGGCTGGCCAGCGAGGCGCTGGTGCAGCTCGCGTACGCCATCGGCGTGGCGGATCCCGTGTCGGTGATGGTGGACACCTTCGGGTCCGGGGTGATCCCCGACGAGCGCCTCACCGCGCTGGTGCGCGAAGTGTTTCCGCTGACACCCGCCGGCATCATCAAAGAGCTGGACCTGCTGCGCCCGATCTACCGCGCCACCGCCAGCTACGGCCACTTCGGCCGCAGCGAGCCCGAATTCACCTGGGAGCGGGTGAACCGGGTGGCGGACTTGACCGCTGGCGCCCGGCGGCTCGCGTAGGGCCGCGACATCTCGAAGCGGATACCGAGGGAGCCTTCCTCCCGTCGGTCCCGGCGGCGACGACCCGGGGGGCGGTTTCGCTGGGCGAAGAGCTCCCTTCGCGCCGGGGTTGCAGCTCCGATCCGTGGTCCCGCCGGTCGCTCGGCGTCGCGCCGCAACTACCCGAAGCGGTAGTGCTTGCGCACGGGAGAGCGGACCTGCCACTGGCACGACAACCCCTTCGGGAAGGTCACGAGGTCGCCGGCACCGATGCGCACCTCCCGGCCATCCGGCGTCCTCACCACCACGTCGCCCGCCAGGAAGTAGCAGGTCTCCGCCTCGTCGTAGGTCCAGTCGAAGGTCGAGACTTCCTTGGTCCACACCGGCCACTGCCGAACTCCCAGCTCCTCGAGCTGCTGCGGCGTCGGGGCATGATCCACCGTGATGTCCATGCGTCTCCTCCGCGGCGGTCCCGCCCTCCCAGTGTATCCTCGCCGTGAGGAGGAGTGGATGAAGTCGTTGACGCGCTACCTGACCATGAACGTGCCGTCTCGCATGGATTTCGTCAACATCACCCGAGAGGTGGAGCAGGTGGTGCGCGAGTCGGGCGTGCGCGAGGGGTTGTGCCTGGTGAACGCCATGCACATCACGGCCAGCGTCTTCATCAACGACGACGAGCCCGGGTTGCACGAGGACTACAAGCGCTGGCTGGAGGGGCTGGCCCCCTTCGATCCCTCCCCCAGCCGCTACCGCCACAACCGCACCGGGGAGGACAATGCGGACGCCCACCACAAGCGCCAGATCATGGGGCGGGAGGTGGTGGTGGCGGTGACCGGCGGGAAGCTGGATTTCGGGCCCTGGGAACAGATCTTTTACGGCGAGTTCGACGGTCGGCGCCCCAAGCGAGTCCTCGTCAAGGTCATCGGCGAGTGATCGCTGGCTGAGAGGGCGTTGACGCGGCCGGTAGACTGGTCTTAGTGAGCTTGGTCCAGAAATTCGGCGGTGGCTGGGTAATCCCGGCCTTGCTGGCGGCCCTCGCAGGGGTTGGGGCGAGCAGCTGTGGCCACCGCGGCGGAGCAGTGGTGATCGCCCTGCGGAGCGGCATCGGCACCCTCGATCCGCACGCCCACGACGAGGTGATGGCCTGGTCGTTGCTCTGCAACTTCTACGACGCCCTCGTCCGCTTCTCCCCCACCGCGGAGCTGGAGCCGGCGCTGGCGACGTCTTGGGAACCGGTGGACGCGCGGACGGTGCTGTTCCATCTGCGTCGCGGTGTGCGATTCCACGACGGCACGCCCTTCGGCGCCGAGGACGTGGCCGCCAGTTTCCGCCGGGCGGTGGCGCACCCGTCCGGGCGGATCCGGCACTACCTGGTGGGGATCGAGGAGGTGCGGGCCGAGGGCGAGGATGCGGTGCTTGTGAGAAGCGCCGCGGCCTCGCCCACGCTCGTCCAGCGCTTGAGCTTCCTCTTCATCGTGCCGCGGAGCCAGGAAAAGGTGCCCGAAATCCAGAAGCCCGTCGGCACCGGGCCGTACCGATTCGCGGGGCGGGACCGACGCGGCGGCGTCACGGGCGTGCGCGCGGCAACGTGGCACCGGCGCCCGGCCATCCGCCTGGTGCGCTTCGTGGGCATCGACGACGACAACGAGCGAACGAGGCGCTTCACCAGCGGCCAGGTGGATGTGGCGGTGGCGCTCCCAGACCGGCTGGCGGGCGAGGTGGGACGAACCCCGGGCAAGCGGCTGGTGGTGCAACCGGTGATGGCCGTGCGCCTGCTGGCGATCATGCCCGCCGCGGCAGAGGGTGCGGCGCGCGCGGCGCTCTCCGAAGCCCGGGTGCGGCGCGCCATGCTGGCAGCTATCGACCGGCAGCGCCTTGCCGACGAGGTGTACGGCGGCCACGCCACCGTCGCCACCCAGTACGTGCACCCGGTGGTGTTCGGTTACGACCCGACCCTCCGCCCCGTGCCGTACGACCCGGCAGAGGCGCGTCGCCTGCTGGGCGAGGCGGGGTTCGCGCAGGGGTTCGAGGTGGCGTTGGGCCACGGGTACATTCCGGAGGAGGTGGTGGCGCTGCTGGTGGAGAACCTCCGGGCGGTAGGGATTCGCGTGCGCCCCTTCGGCATGCCGTTCTCCGCGCTGCAGGCGCACGCTGCGGCGGGGGGCGTGCCGCTGATGATCTATTCCCGCAGTTGCATGTCGGGCGATGCCTCCGATTTCCTCAACAGCACCATCCATACCCCCGACCCCGCGCACGGGTTCGGTGGGGAGAACTACCACGGTTTCTCGGACCCTGTGGTGGATTCGCTGATCGAGTCGGCCGAGTCGGCGCAGGACCGCGCGCAGCGCCTCGAGCTCCTGCAGCACGCGCAACGGCGCGCGCTCGAGGGCCTGCCCGTGCTGCCGCTGGTGGTCCAGTGGGAGCACGTGGGCGTCAGCGATCGGCTGGAGGTCGTGATCCGGCACGACGGCTGGCTGTGGTGCGCGGCGTTTCGCTGGGCGCGCTAGCTCCCGGCGCCGGCAGGGCTATTGGCGCAAGCGGGCCGGGGCTGGTGGGGGAGGGCGCCCCACTGGCGGAGCACCTCGTAGAGCGCCACGGCGACGCTGGTGGAGAGGTTGAGGGAACGGACGGCCCCCGCTGCCATGGGGATGCGCACCAGGCGGTGGGAGTACCGCCGGCGCAGCTCCGCCGGCAACCCGTGGCTCTCGCTGCCGAACACCAGCACGCACGCTTGCGGGAAGGCAACCTCCCACAGCGAGCGGTCCGCTTCGGCGGAAAAGAGGAAGAGTTCCCCCAGCTCCGCCGCCTGCGCCTCGAAGGACGTCCAGCGGCACCACACCGTCGGAGCGAGCGTCTCCCAGTAGTCGAGCCCGGCGCGTCGTACCTCCTTGCTGGCGAGGGAAAAGCCCAGCGGCCGCACGAGGTGCAGGGTGGCGCCGGTGGCGAGGCAGGTGCGCGCCACGTTCCCCGTGTTCCACGGGATCTCGGGGTGGACGAGCACCACGTGCAGGCCGGGGGCCGTCATCGCGGGCGGGATGGTAGCGTAGCGGACGCTCCCTTCCCGCGGAGGCGCATCTGCGGCTACCATCCACTCGAGGACGATGCGGGTTGACCGAGCGGTGAGGGCCAAGCACGTGGTGGAGCGATCGCGGTTCCACGCGCTGCTGGCTCCCGTGTCCGCCCTGGACGAGGTGCCGGAGCTGGTGAAGGCGTGCCGGCGCGAGCACCGCCGCGCCCACCACCACTGCTGGGCGTGCCGGGTTCGCGACGAGCGCGGGGCGGTGCAGGAAGGGGCACGGGACGACGGCGAGGTGGGTCACCCCGGTCAGGTGCTGCTGGAGGTGCTCCGCAAGTACGATCTCGAGGGCGCCCTCATCGTCTCGCGCATCTTTGGCGGGGTGAAGCTGGGGGTGGGCGGCGTGTCGCGCGCCTTCCGAGAGGCAGCAGAGCAAGCGGTGGCGGTGTTTTCTGCCGGACGGGGTGGGTGAACGGACGTCCGACGGGTTATAGTTGGGGTGCGAGCGAAGCGCGGAAGCAGGATGGGACGAGAGAACGCCCGGCGACGATGGCTGCGGGTGGCTGCGGGGGCCGCTATCGGGGTCCTGGCCGCCGGCTGCACCTTCGATGCGGAACGCCCGTTGGTGGTGGCCTTCGATGAGCACATTGCCACCCTCGACCCGCAACTGCACAACCACTCGGCCACCTGGTCGGTGCAGCTCAACATCTTCGACAGCCTGGTGCGCTTTTCCCCGGAGATGCGCCTGGAGCCGTGCCTCGCCACGCGATGGGAACAGCTGGACGCCACGCACTGGCGCTTCCACCTCCGCCCCGGGGTGCGGTTTTCGGACGGCACCGCCTTCGGTGCGGAGGACGTGGTGGCCACCTTCGAACGGGCGCGCCGCCACCCCCGCTCGCGGATCCAGCACGTCATCGCTGGGATTCTCGGCGTGCGCGCCGAAGCCCCGGATGTGGTCCTCGTGGAAACGGCCAACGCGGCGCCGGATCTCCTCAACCGCCTCGTGTTGTTCCTCATCGTCCCCAGCGAGGCGGCCAGCCTCACCGAGATCACCGAACCGGTCGGCACCGGTCCGTACCGGCTGGTGAGGGTGTTCGAGAACGGCGACCTCCTGCTGGGCGCGTGGAAGGGGTGGCGGGGGTGGGCGAATATCCGCAGCGTCCGGCTGTGCTTTGCGGCGGACGAGTTCGAGGCGGCCAGACTGTTCGTGAGCGGCGCGGCGGACGTCGTGCGGCGGCCCCCGGACGAGATGGTGGTGGAGATCGAGAAAGAAAAGCGGCTGCGCCTGGTCCCGCAGCCCCGCCTGGGAGTCCAGCTCCTGGCAGCGATCCCCAACGCGCCCGCGGGCGCGGCTGGCGGCGCCCTGGCGGAGCCGGCGGTGCGACGCGCCATGCTGCTGGCTCTCAATCGGCAGGAGTGGGTGGAGACGTACTACCGAGGCAACGGCACCGTCGCCTCGCAGTACGTGCACCCGGTGGTGTTCGGCTTCGACCCCACCATCCGCCCACTTCCCTACGACCCGACCGAGGCGCGACGACTGCTGGCGGCCGCTGGCTACGCCGGGGGGTTCGCGGTCAAGATGCTGTACCGCTCCCGGCACTCCGGCGCCGTGGACGGCGTCGTCCGGGACCTAGCCCAGGTGGGGATTCACGTCACGCCCATTTTGGCGGGGTACGCCGAGGCGTCGCAGGCGGTTCGGTCGGGGGAGGTGGATCTGTACCTGACGGGTTGGGCCTGCAACACGGCCGATGCGTCCGATTTCTTCAGCACCATGATTCACTCTCGCGATGCGGCGCGGGGTTTGGGCCAGGAGAATTACGCCGGCTTCGCCGACCCGGAGGTGGACCGCCTCCTCGACCGGGCCGAGCGGGAGCTGGTGGTGGAGCGGCGGCTGCAGCTGCTCCAGGAGGCGCAGCGGCGCACTCTGGAGCAGCTGCCGATCTTGCCCCTGACCATCCGGTGGGGCTTCGTGGGAGCAACCGCCGACGTGGACGTGCGCACGCGCCACGACGAGCGCATGTGGTTCTTCGACTACCGCTGGCGACGCTAGGGGTTAACGCCAACGGCAGAGCCGGGTCGATTTCGCCGCCGCCTCCCTCACTCGTCGCCGAACACCTTCTCGTCCCCGAAGTGGGCGCCCGCGGCGTCGGCCTCCACGTCGCGGCTGGCGGCGGGTTGTTGCAGCAGTTCCCGGTAATACTCGTGCTGGATCACCAGATCCATGATCTCGTTGGTCCCGGTCCAGATGGTGATGAGGCGGGTATCCCGGAGCAGCCGTTCCACAGGGTAGATGTTGGTGTAGCCGATGCCGCCCAGGATCTGCATGGCGTGATTGACGACCCGCCAGGCGGCGTCCGTGGCGAACTTCTTCGCCTCGGAGACGAGGCGCCGCACCGTGTTCGGGTCCTCCCCCACGTCGGCGGCCCGGGCGGCACCGTGGTTGAGGGCGCGGGCCGCATCCAGGAGGGTGACGCTCTCAGCGATCTTGAAGCTCACCCCTTCAAAGCGGCGGATCTTTTCGCCAAAGGCATGGCGCCGGTCGGCGTAGCGGGCGGCGATCTCGATGGCGGCCCGTCCCATGCCCACCGCCCCGCCGGCGGAGGTGAGCCGCTCCGGCACCATCATCCGGTGGAAGACCTCGCTGCCGCGGCCGAGCCCCTCCGCCCCGCCGAGGACGTTGGCCAGCGGCACGCGCGCGTCCTTGAAGACGAGGCGACCGGTGCCGCCGCCGCGCGTCCCCATGAGGCCGTACACGTGGTGCACCTCCACCCCGGGCCCCCGCTCCACCAGGAAGGCGGTCATGGCTCGCTTGGGATCGGCAACCCCCTCGAGCCGGCCGTAGACCAACAAGACGTCGGCCCCTTCCGCGCCCACCACGAAGCGCTTCTGGCCGGTGAGCAGGAAGTCGTCCCCCTGGCGGCGGGCCACCGTGGTGGCGGCAAAGAAATCCGAGCCGCCACGCGGTTCGGTGAGGGCCTCGGCAACGGTCAGTTCCCCCCGCAGCATGGGGACGAGGAAGCGCTGCTTCTGCTCCTCGGTGCCGAACTGGTGAATGGCCTCCCCGACGATGGAAACCAGCGACCACAGGCAGGGGAGGGAAGTCCCCAGCACCCCCAGCTCCTCCAGGGCGACCATTTCCGCCGTCCACGGCAGTCCCCGCCCACCCCAGCGCGGGTCGAAGCGCAGACCGAGCAGGTTCCGCCGCCCGGCCTCGGCGAGGAAGTCCTTGGGGAAGGAGACCCTTTCGGCGTCCATGTCGAGGAGCAGTTGGCGCGGGACCGCGGCCACCAGCTCGCGCATCACGTCGCGGATGGCCAGGGCCTGAGCGGTCAAGGTGCGTGGAGTCAGCATCGCTCACCTCGCAGCCGCGGCAGCTTACGCCGCCTCCAACGGGGGGACAAGTCGCCGTCGGCGCGCCGCTCCCCGGAGACCGGGAATTGTCGGGAGGGGACCGATTCGCTATGCTCCCGCGCCAATGGACAGTTCGAGCCGACCCCTGCGCCTGTGGGACCTGTCGCCCGCCCGGCTGGTGCTGCGGGACGGGACCGTGTTCGAGGGGTATTCGGTCGGACCGGAGGCGGTGGCCGAGGGGGAGGTGGTGTTCTCGACCGCCATGTTCGGCTACCAGGAGATGGTCACGGACCCTTCCTACCACGGGCAGATTCTCGTGCTGACCACCCCCCACGTGGGCGTCGTCGGCGTGAACCCGCACGACGCGGAGTCGGGCCAGGTGTGGGTGCGGGGATTGATCACGGCGGACCTGACGCTCACCCCCTCCAACTGGCGGGCGGCGGGAACGCTTCTGGAGCTGTGCGCCGAGCGGGGTGTGCCGGTGGGGTGCGGGTTCGATACGCGCGCCCTGGTGCTGCACCTGCGCCGCTTTGGAGCGGTGCCCGGTGTGCTGGCCTGCGGCAGCGTGGCCAGCGCCGCGGCGATCGCCACGCGGGCCGCGGCGGCGCGAGGGACGGACGGCTGCGACCTCACCCGTGAGGTGGCCGGCAGGTGCCCTGGCGGCTGGACGGAAGGACCGTGGCGGGAGCCCTGCTGGCGCCCCCCGGAAGGGGGGTCGGGGGAGACGGTGCGACCGCGGATCGCGGTGGTGGACTGCGGGGTGAAGCGCTCCATCCTGCGCCGTCTGGTGGGCGAGGGGGCCCAGGTGGTGGTGGTGCCGGCGAGCACCTCCGCCGCGGCCATCCTGGCGCTGGAGCCGGCGGGGGTGGTGGTTTCCAACGGGCCCGGCGATCCCGCTGCTGTGGCGGATGTGGCGGGCACCGTCCGCGATCTGCTGGGGCGCGTGCCGTTGCTGGGCATCTGCCTCGGGCACCAGCTCCTCGCCTTGGCGGTGGGGGCGCGCACCTACAAGCTGCCCTTCGGGCATCACGGCGCGAACCACCCGGTGCGGGACGAACGGCGGGGAACGGTCTGGATCACCTCCCAGAACCACAACTACGCCGTGGATGCCGCGTCACTGCCGGACGCGGTGCGGGTGACGATGACGAACCTCACCGACGGCTCGGTGGAGGGGATCGCCGCCCCCGAACTGGCCGCCGAGGGGGTCCAGTTCCACCCCGAGGCAGGCCCTGGCCCGCACGACGCGCTGGGCATCCTCGCTGCGTTCGTGCAGCGCTGCCGGGCGGGGGCGGGGGGGAGCACAGGCAACGGAGGGCACGGATGATCGCCCGCGTGGGCGCGTGCCGCCGTCGCCGCGGCCGGTCCAGGTGGCGCGGGCGGGAGCGCTAGTGCCGAGGCGCTCGGAGGTGCGCACGGTGTGCGTGCTGGGGGCCGGCCCGGTCCGCATCGGCCAGGCGTGCGAGTTCGACTACTCGGGCGTGCAGGGGGTGCAGGCGCTGCGGGAGGAGGGGGTTCGGGTGGTGCTCGTCAACTCGAACCCCGCCACCGTCATGACCGACCCCGGGCGAGCCGACGCCACGTACCTCGAGCCGCTCACCCCCGAGACGGTGGCGGCGATCCTGGAGAGGGAACGGTGCGACGCCCTCCTGCCCACCCTGGGCGGGCAGACGGCGCTCAACCTGGCTGTGGCCTTGGCCGAGGAGGGGGTTCTCGAGCGGTTGGGGGTGCGGGTGCTGGGTGCCGATGTGGAGACGATCCGGATGGCCGAGGACCGGGAGCGGTTCCGCGAGGCGATGCGGCGGGAGGGGTTGCCGGTCCTCCCGTCGGTGACCGTCACCTCCCTGAGCGAGGCCGACCGGGCTGCGCAGCTGGTGGGGTTTCCGGCCATCCTCCGCCCCTCGTTCACCCTGGGCGGTCTCGGGGCCGCCATGGCTTACAACCGCGAGGAGTACGCCCAGGCTGTCCGCGCCGCCCTCGCCGCCAGTCCGGTGGGCGAGGTGCTGGTGGAACGCTCGGTGGAGGGCTGGAAGGAGTTCGAGCTGGAAGTGATGCGGGATGGGGCGGACACGGTGGTGGTGGTGTGCTCCATCGAGAACCTGGACGCCATGGGGGTCCACACCGGCGATTCCATCACGGTGGCCCCCGCCCTGACGCTCACCGACCGGGAGTATCAGGTGCTGCGCGACGCGGCCGCCCGCTGCCTGCGCGCGGTGGGGGTGGAGACCGGGGGCGCCAACGTGCAGTTTGCCGTGCACCCGGCCGCGGGGGAGTGGGCGATCATCGAGATGAACCCCCGCGTGTCGCGCTCCTCCGCCCTGGCTTCCAAGGCCACCGGTTTCCCGATTGCCCGCATTGCGGCCAAGCTGGCCCTGGGTCTCCGCCTCGACGAGATCACCAACGCCATCACCCGCACCACCCCCTGCGCCTTCGAGCCCGCCCTGGACTACGTGGTGGTCAAGATGCCCCGCTTCGCCTTCGAGAAGTTCCCCGACGCCGCCGATGTCCTCGGCACCTCCATGAAGGCGGTGGGGGAAGCGATGGCCATCGGCGCCACCTTCGAGGAGGCGTTGCTCAAGGCGGTGCGCTCGGCGGAGGTGGGGTGCCACTCGTTGGCGGCACCGCCAGCGCTGGCGGCGGCCGACGACGAGAGCCTGCAGGGCGCTCTCCGCGTTCCCAACTCGCGCCGGCTCTGGGCGGTGGCCGAGGCGTTGCGGCGCGGGTGGCCCAGGGAGGAGGTGGCGGCGCTGTGCCGCTGGGACCCCTGGTTCGTGCGGCGTATCGAGGGCCTGGTGGTGAGCGAGGGTGTGCTGCGCCAGGCCGGCGGCAGCGAGGATCGCTGGCTGCTGGCGGCCAAGCGCCTCGGTTTCGGGGACGAGGAGCTGGCGAGGCTGTGGGGCGGGGAGAGCACCCGCATCGCGGCGCGGCGGCGGGCGGCGGGTGTCATCCGGCGGTACCGCAAGGTGGATACCTGCGCCGGCGAGTTCGCGGCCCACACTCCGTACCTCTACGGTGCCTTCGGGGAGTGTGACGAGGTTCCCGAGGCGGACCGGCCGGCCGTGGTGATCCTGGGTTCGGGGCCCGTCCGCATCGGCCAGGGGATCGAGTTCGACGCCTGCTGCGTGCACGCCGTGGCCGGGGTGCGGCGGCGAGGGTACGAGGCGGTGATGGTGAACTGCAACCCGGAGACGGTGTCCACCGACTGGGACGCGGCCGATCGGCTGTACTTCGAGCCCCTCACCCTGGAGGAAGTGGTGGACGTGGTGGAGCGGGAACGGCCGGTGGGGGTGCTGGTGCAGTTCGGTGGCCAGACACCGTTGAAGCTGGCCCGGGCCCTGGAGGCCGCCGGCGTACCGATCCTGGGTACGCAACCGGCGGCGATCCACCGCGCCGAGGACCGGGAGAGCTTCTCGGCGCTGCTGGCTCGCCTGGGGCTCCGGCAGCCGCCCAGCGGCGTGGCCGCCACGCTGCCGGCGGCGCTGGAGGCGGCGGAGCGGCTCGGTTACCCGGTCCTGCTGCGGCCCTCCTACGTGCTGGGCGGGCGGGGGATGGAGGTGGTGTACCGACGCGAGGAACTGGAGGCATACTGGGTGCGGGAGGTGGGGGGCGAACTGGAGCACCCCTTGCTCATCGACCGCTTTCTCGAGCGGGCGATCGAGATCGACGTGGATGCGCTTTCGGACGGGCGGGACGTGGTGATCTGCGGGGTTCTGGAACACATCGAGGAGGCGGGGGTGCACTCGGGGGACTCCTCCTGCGTCTTTCCCGCGCACTCCCTCTCCCTCGAGACGCTGGCCGAGATCCGGAGGATCACTCGACTCCTCGCCACAGAGCTCGGAGTGGTGGGCCTTCTCAATGTGCAGTTGGCCGTGAAAGACCGGGCCGTGTACGTGCTTGAGGCGAACCCCCGCTCGTCCCGCACCGTTCCTTTCATTTCCAAGGCGACGGGGGTGGCGTGGGCGTCGCTGGCTGCCGAGGTGTGCTGCGGCGCCCGGCTTGCGGAGCTGGGCGCCAGCGACGGGGTCCCCATGGGCGTGGCGGTGAAGATGCCGGTGTTCCCGTTCGAGCGGTTCCCCGGGGTGGACCCGCGGCTGGGGCCGGAGATGCGTTCCACCGGCGAGGTGATGGGGATCGGTGAGAGTTTCGGCGAAGCCTACGCCAAGGCCGCGCTCGGGGCCGGGCTCCGCCTGCCGGTGGCGGGGACCGTCTTTCTCTCGCTGGCCGACCCCGACAAGGGGCGGGCCCCGGCGCTGGCGGCGCGTTTTCTCGAGTTGGGGCTGGAGGTGGCAGCCACCCGCGGCACGTCGCAGGTGCTGGCGCGGGAGGGGATCCCTGCGCGGGTCGTGGCGAAGGTGTCCGAGGGACGGCCCCACGCGGTGGACCTGATGGTGAACGGCGAGCTGCACCTGGTGGTGAACACCGCCAGCGGGTCGCGGGCGCGGCGGGATGGCCTGGCCATCCGGCGGGGCGCGCTGGAGCACGGGGTCCCCTACGTGGCCACGGTGGCGGGGGCGTTCGCCGCCGCCGAGGCGATCGCCGTTCTCCGCGATCGGGTGCCCACCCCCAGGTCGCTCGCCGAGTGGGGGTCCCGGCCCCGGCGCTAGGTGTCGTGCCCGCTCGACTTCCCATTCCAGCCGAGGTGCGCTAGTCTCTGCCGGGGGCGGCAGCCGCTACAGGAGGAGGCCACGATGCCCAAGACGTTGGAGAGGGAGTGGGAGTTCGAGTTGCCGGCGGCAAGTCCGGAGGAAATCCTGGCCGCCCTCGCGGCGCGCGATCGCCTGTTCGGGCAAACCCTGCTGATGGAGCCCGAGGAACAGCCGGAGAAGGGCGTGGAGGTCTGGCTCGGCACCAGCGACGCGCTGGCCGGCAAGGTGTACCACCTGGGTATCTACGCCGAACTCTCCGGGCCGAAGGAGTACCTGGAGCCGGCGGCTGACGCGCTCTCGGAGGTGTTCGAGGAGCAGATTGCCGCGGGCACCGCCGACGCCGCGGCGGCGACTCTGCTGGAGCGGCAGCCGGCGGACCGCATCGAATTCCAGGCGGTGCCCGAGGAGGAAGAGCAGCCGCAGCTCGTGCTGCCCGAGTGGCTCGCCCCCGAGGGGGCGGACCTGCCGTGGGGGTTTGCCCCCGTGGACCGGACGGGCGCCCGCTGGCCGCGGGCGGAGGTGGTGGAGCGCCACCGCCGCCTGGCGGTCGTGCCGTTCGGCGAGGAGTACCTCCTCTACGCCCTCCCGCCGCTGGAAGGGGACGAGGAGAAGTAGCCTCTCCAGCCAAGGGCAACCGGAGGTGGTGCCGGAGGCGGGACTCGAACCCGCACGGGCTGGAGCCCACCGGATTTTAAGTCCGGTGCGTCTGCCGTTCCGCCACTCCGGCGCCGGTGCCGCCTCGCTTCTCCCGCCAACAAGGGGGGCCGGCGGAGGGCCCTAGGAGCGGAGGATGGCCGCCACCTCCGCCACCTGGCGCAGCGCCTCGGCGGCGGGTCCATCCACCATCTCCACGTGGCCGCCCCGCTCCAGCACCGCCCGGGACATGCGGTCCACGAGGTGTTCTTCCCGCGCCACCGCTTTGCCGCAGAGGGGGCAGTGCTGGTCCGCGGGGGGGACCAGCACCTGACAGTCGGCGCAGCTCCCACCCTCCAGCTTGAGCCCGTGCAGGTACACGAGCTTCCACACCCGACCCTGGTTCACGGCGTCCAGGGTGGGCGACAACCCGGCCACCGCTCGCCCCCCCTTGCGGACCTCCTTGAGCAGATCGCGGACCACCTGCAGCTCTTCGGCCCGTTCCAGGCGAGCCTGCACCTCGGCGGTGCGGGCGAGGATCTCTTCGGTGCTGGCGGTGACAGGGATCGGCAGGAGTTCCACCATCTTGCCGCGCAGGCGCTTCGGCAACTGCCGCGCCAGCTCGGAGGCCACCTCCACCGAGCCGCCGATGATCAGCCGATCCACTTCCAGCTGGTCCAGGAGGCGGCCCATCTCGGAGGCCACCATCCGCACGTGGTTGGAAACGCTCTCGTCGTGGCGGCGCTCCATGCGGGGTTGCGAGCGGAGCTTGTCGGAGGTGGGGGCGTCTGGCCGCGGCGGTACCACCGAGATGAGGTCGCGGTGCTCCTCGATCTCGCCCAGGAACACGGTGGCGAGGCGCGCCCGCTTCTGATCCACGATGACGATGCCGAAGCGTTCGTGCTCGTCCAGAGCCTCCAAGAGCGGCCGGAGGAACGCACCAACACCCCAGTAGGCGCCGGAGGGGAGGGGGATGCGCAGCACCTTTCGGAACGTCACGCCGAGTCCCCGGTGACGGGCCAGCACCAGCGTGCGACCGGTGGGCTCCACGCGCTTGACCACGTCCTCCACTTCGGGGATGACCGCCGCCAGCTCCTCGTCGTCGGGGTTGGCGGAGCGGAGCTGGCGGAGCAGGTCCTTGAGGTGGGTCTCGAACTGGCGTCGCCGGTTGGCGGGGTTCGTTTGGTCCACGTCCAGGTACAGCGTGAGGGTCTTGCCCGGGGCCTGGGAGAGTTCCTGCAACTGCTCGATGTCACGATGACGGATCATTCCCACCTCCGTGCCACGATTCAAGTATAGGGGAGGGGGCAACACGGGCCAGATGGGCGAGAACGAGGGCGGCCGATACCGCCACGTTGAGCGATTCCACGCCCCGCAGCAGCGGGATGGAGATGGCGAGGGAGCAGCAAGCCGCCACGTTCGGGGGGAGGCCGCTCCCCTCGTTGCCGAAGACCACCAGGACCGGGAGCTGGGGTGTCCAGAGCGGGAGGGGCATCCCCCCCGTGGCCGAGGTGCCGACCACCTGGCCCCCCGCGGCCTCTACAGCGTCGGCGAGGGGGGAGAGGGCGGCGTCCGCCTGCACGGGAAAGAGGAGCGACTGGCCCGCGGCCGCGCGGATGGCGCGCGGCGAGAAGGGATCGGCGCACCCGGCCGAACACGCGACCGCGCAGGCCCCAAGGGCGGCGGCGGAGCGGATCACGGCCCCCACGTTCCCCGGGTCCTGGACCCGGTGCAGGTAGAGCACCACGGGGCCGGGACCGATGGGGGTCGAGGGCCGCGCCACCACCGCCAGCACGCCCTGGCCGTGCTGCGACGGGGCGAGGCGGGAGGCGGTATCGTCGTCGAGCAGGAAGACCGGCGTGCCGGGGCTCTGGCTCCTCTCCAGCAGCGAGAGCACGGCGCCCCAGTGGGCGCGGGTGGCAAACACCGATTGGACCGGCACACCGCGCGAGAGGACGTCGGCCACGAGCTTGACGCCGTCCACCACCGTGAACTGCGGGTGCTGGCCGCGCACGATGCGGCGCAGTTCCGCCAGGCGCGGGTTGCGGCGGCCGAGGAGGGGAACGGCGGCACGTGCGGACATCACCCCCAGTCTAGCCGGTGTTGTCTTCGCCGGCACGGTGTGGGAAACTCCTGTGTCATGCCGATGACGCACGCACCACTGGCCGTGCCAGGGGCGGCGGGGAGCCACAAGGCCTCGGGATCGCTGGCGGTCATCTCGCCGCTCTGCCTGCTCCAGGCGGCTCGTGCCTCGGCCCGCAACCTGCGCCTCGTCCTTCGCCACGCCGAGAGCGGGGCGGTGGTGGTGACGGTATTCCGCGGGGGCCATGCAACGATGGTATTTTCGCCCGGCGACGGTCGGTCGGTGGGGGAGCTGCTCATTGCCGCCGGCCTGCTGGAGCGGGAGAGGGTGGAGGCACTCCTCCGCCAACGGCTGGGCGCCGGAGCGTCGCTGCAGCGCTTCCTCCTCGATCGCACGTCGTTGAGCTACGTGGATGTGCAGCGTTTTCTCGATTTCCAGGCGCGCCAACGGCTGCTGGATGCCCTGGTGTGGCGGGACGGCTACTTCCAGCTCACGGACTACGACGGCGGGGAGGAGGTCGGCTTCGACCTGGCCCTCCCCTCCTTCGAATCGTTGTACTGGCGGGCCGTCGGCCGCCACGCCGATCTCCCCCGCTACCTGGCGGCACTTCCCGCCCCCCCGGGACGAACCCTAGTCCGCCGGCGGCGAGGCGCGCTGCGCCCGCTGGATTCCTGGGAGCGGGAGGTCTTTTCCGCCATCGACCGGCCGATGTTGCTCCCCCAGCTCGTCGCCCGACTGCTGGCGGATGACGACCTGGTGCTGGGGGCCGTCGTGCGGTTGGCGGAGCGCCGGGAGCTGGTGCTCGAACCGGTGGCGCGGGCGGCGCCGGCGCCGACACCGATCGTGCCCTGCGAGGTCAAGGCCCTGATGCGGGAGTTGACCGCCCAGCTCCGCCCTGGCAACGGGGCCGAGCCGGGCGACATCTGGGTCATGGTGCTGTCGGTGGAACCGCAGACCGCTCCGTGCCTCGTGGCGGCCATCGCTGGGAATTCACCTGGCACGGGGTGGGGCGACGAGCTGGGCTGCTCGGCGGGGGTTGCGCGCGGCCTCGTGGCGGTGGAGGGAGGCGGGCGCCTCTGTTTGCTGGCGGCCCGGCCCGATGCCCTGTCGCGCGGCGCGCTGGAGGGGATTCTCGGGCGGTGCGACGCCGTGGCGCTGGTGCGCGAGGGGGACGGGGCCGAGGAGTGGCAGCAGCTGGTGCGACTGCGGGAGCGGGTGCTGCTGGCCGCCGGCGGCTGGCGGCCGGTGCTGTTGGGGATCGACATCGGCGCGGGGCTGCGGCGGTGGGAGCCGTTCCCCGACGCCGTGGTCGGTCTCCCGGATCTCGCCCACGGCACGCCGGGCCAGCTCTTCGAGTCGCTGCTCGGCGGTCTGCTCGCCGCCGCGAAAGCCAGGGTCCAGTACCCGGGGTAGAGGGGCTCCAGGTGGGCACGAGACCGCTGCTGCGCCCGGAGCAGGGGGCGGCGCCCTTGCGGGCAGGGGGGGGCCGCGGTCGAGGCGGCTCCCTTCGCGACGCCCCGGCGGGGTGGAGCCAGCCGTGTCGCGATGGTCGGCGTGGCAGTTGCGGGCGCCCCTCCGTTTCCCAGTGCCGGGAGGTTGACCGCCGCCAGGGCGCTACGCAGCGCACCCCACGGGCGAAACCGTGAGCCGCAGGTCCGATTCCCTGCCGCAGTGGGTGGACCGCCCCGGCGCCCTTCGGGAGCTGTGCCGACAGGCGCGGGAAGCCGGGCGGGTGGCGGTGGACACGGAGGCGGACTCCTTCTACGCCTACTTCCAGAAGCTATGCCTGGTCCAGCTCTCCTTCCAGGGGCGGCACGCCCTCATCGATCCCCTGGCGCTGGGGCGGGAGGGGCTGGGCCCGCTCGTGGAGCTGCTGGAGGACCCCTCGGTCACCAAGGTGTTCCACGGTGCCGACTACGACGTGCGGGTTCTGCACCGCGACCTGGGAGCGCGCGTGCGGGGGCTCGAGGATACCCAGATCGCGGCGCAGCTCTTGGGGGAGCCGCGGACTGGCCTGGCGGCCATGCTCCAGAAGGAGTTTGGCCTCGAGATGGCGAAGGAACACCAACGGGCCGATTTCCGCCGCCGTCCGCTGCCGGCGGCGCTATGCCGCTACGCGGCGGCCGATGTGGCCCACCTCCTGGCGCTGGCCGAGACCATGCGCCGGCGCCTGGCTGCCGCGGGGAGGGTGGGGTGGTGGCTCGAGGAGTGCCGCTGCCTGGAGGGGGTGGAGTGGTCGCCCCCCCCGACGCCAGCTGCGCCCCACGAGCGGATCCCCGGGGCGGGCAAGCTCGAGGGCGTTGCCCGTGACCGGCTCGTCGCCCTCGCGCAGTGGCGCGAACGGGTGGCCGCCTCGCTGGACGTGGCGCCGTTCCGCGTGGTGCGCAACGAAACGCTGCTACAGCTTGCCCGGGAGGGGGCGCAGTCGGTGGCCGAGCTGTCCCGGCGGCCCGGGGTGGGGCAGGCGCTGGCGAGCCGATTCGGCGAGGAGCTCGTGGCGATCCTGACCAGCCCGCCCCCGGCGCCGCGCCGCGCGCCGTCGCCGCCGCGTCGCGTGGACCGCGGGCGGG
>JBBISY010000027.1:0-40673 GCA_037441065.1 Acidobacteriota bacterium
GCTCGGGGCGGCGCGGCGCCCCGTCCTCTACGCGGGCCTGGGCGCCGCCGCCGCGGCCGACCTGCTGCTGGAGCTGGCCGAGCGGCTGGGCGCCCCGGTGGCCACCACGATCTCGGGCAAGGGCGTGTTCCCGGAGCGGCACCCCCTGTTCCTGTGGAACGGGCTCGGCGCGGCGGCCCCCCCCTTCGTGCGCCGCCTGCTGCGAGCGTGCGACTGCCTGCTCGCCATCGGCTGCCGCTTCGGCGAGGTGGCCACCGGCAGCTACGGGATCGCGCCCCCTCCCAACCTGATTCACGTGGACGCGGACCCGTCGGCGCTGGGCCGCAACGTTCAACCTCGTCTCGCCGTGGTGAGCGACGCGGCGGCCTTCCTCGCTGCCCTCCTGGCGCGGCTCCCCCGGCGGGAGGCGGACCCGCAGCTGGTGCGGCACATCGCCCGGGGTCACGAGGAGGTGCAGGCGCGCTGGCGGGCGGGGGAAAGCCGCGAGCGCATCGCGCCGGAGCGGCTCTTCTCGACCTTGGCGGCGCTGTGCGGCGAGGACGCCATCTACGTGGCCGACAGCGGCAACGGCCTGTTCCTCGCCATGGAGCACCTGCGCCTCGCTGCCCCGAAGCGTTTCCTCGCGCCCACCGACTTCTCCTGCATGGGCTACAGCGTCCCCGCCGCCATCGGCGCCAAGCTCGCGAACCCCGAGCGCGACGTGGTGGCGCTCACGGGGGACGGCGCGCTGCTCATGACGGGGCTCGAGCTGCTCACCGCCGCCGCCTACCGCGCTGCCCCGCTGGTGTGCGTGCTGCGCGACGGGGAGCTGGCGCAGATCGCCCAGTTCCAGCGCACCGCCCTCGGCCGCACCACGTGCTCCGTCCTCCCCCCCTTCGAGGTGGAGTCGCTGGCGCGGGCCGCCGGCTGCCGCACCGCGCGGGCGAGCGTCGCGGACGAGCTCCCAGGGTGCCTCTCGGCGGCGCTCGGGCTCGTGCGCGCCGGCATCCCCGTCGTGGTGGAGGTGGCCATCGACTACTCGCGCCCCACCTACTTCACGAAGGGGGTCGTGGCTACCAACTTCTGGCGGCTTCGCTGGCCGGACCGCCTGCGGCTCCTCGGCCGGACCCTCTCTCGCCGCATTGGGGCAAGAAGGTCGAGGAACCCCGCGAAACGGACCAAGGCTTGAGGACATACGGAAATGGTCATATGCGAGGTTCTTGCTATTCGGCAGACCTAGGTGGTAGAGTCCGCGTCGGGGGGTGACACGATGGTGACGTTTCTCGGCTGGACCGATCTCCTTCAGGAGCCCACCGGCATCCCGCCGGCCCCCACCGCGCTGCGCAGCGTGGTCCGGGTGCTCCTGGGCGTCCTCATCGCCGTGCTGGCTTCCTACATCGCCCTCGAACAGGTCGGTACGTGGCGACGAAGGAGGGCACGCCGTGACTGAACCGTTGCGGACGCCACCCACCCCGGACCAGCCGGTGCCGCGCTTCACGCGCGGGGAACTGGCCCAGCACTGGGCGCTCCTCGTCACCCTCACCGTTCTCGCCCTCACCGGCCTCGCCCTCTTCGCCCACGGCACGTGGATCGGTCGGCTGCTCCTCGCCCTGGAGGGGGGACTCGCCAGCCGGGGCATCCTGCACCGGGTCTTTGCCGTGGCCCTGATGCTGGTGGTGGTCTGGCATCTCCTGTACATCCTCCTCACCGAGCGGGGGCACCGCCAGTTTCTGGCGATGCTGCCGCACCGCCGCGATCTCACGGATCTGGCCGAGCTCCTCGCCTACTACCGCCGCCGCCGCCCCGACCCACCGGCCTTCGGGCGCTTCACCCCCCTGCAGAAGCTGCAGTACTGGGGAGCGGGGATCGGCTCGGTGATGATGATCGGCACCGGGCTGGTGCTGTGGTTCCACACCAAGACCATGGCGCTCATGCCCAAGTGGGTCATCGACGTCACGACCATCGTCCACGGTTACGAGGGGTTGATCCTCTTCATGCTGCTCTTCGGGTGGCACCTCTACATCGTCCACCTGTCCCCCGGCAACTTCCCCATGCAGCGCACCTTCCTTACCGGCACGATCAGTGCCGAGCGGCTCTTCCACGAGCACCGTCGCGAGTACGAGGAACTCTTCGGGCCGGACGCGCCCGCCGAGAGGCCGGAGGCGGGAGGTTCGCCGTGAGGGGGGCACTGGCAGCCGCCGCGGCGCTGCTGGTGGCCTCTGCGTCGCCGGGCCAGCCAGCGGCGGCGGTGCCCGCCCCGGCCCCGGTGCTCCGTCAGTGCGGCATCTGCCACAGCCGCCATGAGTTCAAGGTGGTGGCGCGGGACGGCAGCGTGCGGCCTCTGTTCGTGGACGAAGCGGTGCTGGCGCGCTCGGTGCACGCGCGCTGGCAGTGCGTGGACTGCCACGCCGATGTCGCCTCCATCCCCCACCCGCCCAACCTCGGGATGGTCAACTGCCAGCGCTGCCACTTCCCCGGCAACCCGGTGGGGGCCCCGGAGGACGTCAACTACGAGGGGTACGTGAAGTCGGTCCACGGCCGCCTGCGCATCGCGGGGAACCCGAAGGCCCCCCTCTGCCAGGATTGCCACGGCAGCCACGACATCCGCAAACGGGACGACCCGTACTCCGCAACCGGCAAGCTGCGTCTCGCCGAGACCTGCGGGCGGTGCCACCTGGAGGAGTACTCCCAGTACCGCGAGTCGGTGCACGGTCAGTCGCTCCTCGCAAAGGGCAACCTGCAGGCGCCCACCTGTTCGGACTGCCACGGCGAGCACAGCATCTTGCCCCCGGCCGAGGCCGCCTCCGAGGTCTCGGCGACCCGGATCCCCGAGACCTGCGCCACCTGTCACGGTTCCATGGCGTTCAACGCCGCCTTCGACATCCCCATCAACCCGGTCAAAACCTTCAAGCACTCCTTCCACGGCATCGCCAACGAGCTGGGCTCCGCCCGCGTCGCCAACTGCGCCTCGTGCCACACGGCCCACCTGGTGCTGCCGCCCTCGCACCCCCGCTCCTCCGTCAACCCCGCCAACATCCCCGCCACCTGCGGCAAGAGCGGCTGCCACGAGGGGGCCAACGCCAACTACGCCCGCGGGCGGTTCCACATCGATCCCTCGTCGAAGGGCTCGGGGGTGATCTACTGGGTGGCCCTGTTCTTCAAGATCCTCACCATTTCCACGATGGCGGGCCTCATCGGCCACATTGCCCTGGACCTGGCCAAGAAGCTCCGCCACCGCCACAGCGGGGAGGTACGCGGTGAGTGACCAGCCGTCGCCGCTCGAGGCAGCCATCGCCCGGGAACTGGAGGAGCAGCACGGTCTCGAGCCGGAGGCTGCCGCCGCTCTGGCCGGCCGCATGGAACCGCGGCTGCGCCAGCGTTTTGCCACCTGGGTTCGCCGCGAGCTGCGGCTCCAGCAGCGCGCCGACCGCGCCGCCCGGCGGCAGCGGGCGGTTGCGGCTGCCGGCACCGCCCCGCAGGAACAGTTCCAGCGCCTCTCCCTGAACCTCCGGCTCCAGCACGGCCTCATGGCCCTCTCGGTGATCTTCCTCATCCTCACCGGCATCCCCCTGAAGTTCCACGAGCACGGCTGGGCCAGGCTGATCATCGGCCTGTTCGGCGGGCCGGACACCTCGCCCATCGTGCACCGCGTTGCCGCCACGGGTCTCGCCATCGTGGCCGTGTGGCACATGCTCTACATCGTTTTCACCCGCGAGGGCCGCGAGAACTTCAAGCTGCTGCTGCCCCGCCCCACGGACCTGTCGGACGCCTACACCCAGATCCGGTTCTTCCTCGGGCGCTCGGACGAGCGGCCGCGCTTCGACCGCTTCTCCTACGTGGAGAAGTTCGATTACTGGGCGGTGTACTGGGGCATCGTCATCATGATCGGCTCGGGCACCCTGCTGTGGTTCACCGAGTTCTTCCTGCGCTTCGTCCCCAAGTGGGTCACGGACGTGGCCAAGGAAGCCCACTCCGACGAGGCCCTCCTCGCGACGCTGGCGATCGTCATCTGGCACTTCTACAACGTCCACCTCAACCCCCACAAGTTCCCCATGAACACCACCTTCATCACCGGCAAGATCAGCGCCGAGGAGATGCGGGAGGAACACCCGCTGGAGTACGAGCGCATCCTGCGCCAGCGCGCCGAAGCGGAGGAAAAGGCCCCGGCGGAGCAGCCGTCATGACCGCCCGCACCGGCGCTCGCCCCTCCTCGCCGCCAGACGCCGCCCCGGAGGCCTTGGCATGAGGCACCTCTTCCTCGCCATCTGGGAAGGTCTCATCGAGCATCGCCGCGCCCTCCTCACCCTGCTGGGCATCGCCGCCGGGGTGCTGGTGGTGCTCCAGGCCGTCTTCTACGTGGCCTCCTCCCACGCCGCGCTGTGCGGGAGCTGCCACATCATGGAGCCGTACCTGGCGGCGTGGCGGAACTCGACCCACCGGGACGTGGCGTGCGTGGCCTGCCACCGCGAGTACCGCTGGGTTCTCTCGGCCACCTACTTCAAGTACGCCACCGGCCTCTACTCCCTGCAGCTGCGCGCCGAGGTGCCGGACACGCGCTGTCTGGCCTGCCACGAGCGGCAGGACCTCGACCCCGACAAGCCCTTCCTCCAGGGCATCCACTTTTCCCACCGCAACCACCTGGGCGAGATGCGGCGGGGCAAGCGGCTGCACTGCACCTCCTGCCACTCGGGCCTGACGATGGGGGAGGCGCCGGAAACCGCGACCCACGTGGCGGTGGAGGAGTCGGTGTGTTTCACCTGCCACTTCAAGGGAGCCGAGAAGGGGCAGGCGGTGACGGGGTGCCTCGTGTGCCACGGCCCGCCGTCCAAGGTGGTCACCCATCAAGGGTTCGAGTTCGACCACGGCTCGTACCTGCAGCGCAACGTCCGCTGCAGCCTGTGCCACGTGGAGGTGGTGCGGGGTGACGCCAACGTCCCCCGGGCCCGGTGCGCCACCTGCCACGTGAGCCGCATCGAAGCCTACGAGGACGTGGAACGGGTGCACGACATCCACCTGCGCCGCCGCCTCATCGACTGCAAGCGGTGCCACGCCACCATCGAGCACGGCAACGTACAGATGGCCGCGGCCCTGGGCGAGCGCTGCGAGAACTGCCACAAGCCGGCGCACACCCCGCAGGAGCAGATGTACGTGGGGATCGGCGGCGCGGGAGTGCCCGACACCCCATCCACCATGTTCTTGGCGCAGGTGGCCTGCGACTCCTGCCACGGGGAACCGGGGCGCGACCCGCGCCGGGGGGCGGAGGAGCTGCGCAAGTCCTGCGTCACGTGCCACGGGGCGGGCTACGACCGCATGGTGGACGACTGGATCAGCGAGCTGGGGGCGCTGGCGGCAGACGTGCGGTCGGTGCTGGCGCGCGCCGAGGGGGTGGCGGCTCGCAGGGGGGCGGACCCGGCTCTCGCCGCGGCGCGCCACAACGTGGAGTTCGTCGCCCGCGCGCGCGGCGAGCACAACATCCACTACGCCGTGGAGCTGCTGCGCGTGGCTCGCCGCCACGCCTCCGAAGTGCTGGCCCGCGCCGGCCAGACCCCGCCCGCCCCGCCGGCGGTGCTGGCCTCGGCTTCGGGTTACTGCCGCGTCTGCCACTCCACCTCCCACCTGGGCTCCCAGCTCCCCTTCGCCGGCATGACCTACGACCACAACCGGCACCTGGCCGCCGGCCTCGCCTGCGACACCTGCCACTCGCTGGAGGAACACGGCAAGACCTCGATCGAGGGCGCGCAGTGCATGGCCTGTCACCACGGCCCGCAGCAGCAGCGCTCCTGCGAAAACTGCCACCCGCAACCTGCCAGTTTGTACCGGGGCAAGCTGGCCGGCACCGAGGTGGCGGGCGAGGCGGACGTGATGGCGCAGGCGGATACCAGCTGCACCGATTGCCACGACCTGGCGAGCAGGCAGCCGCTGGTGGCGACCGTCCAGAAGGCGTGCGTGAACTGCCACGAGGAGGGGTACGACGCCATGCTGGTGGAGTGGATCAACGAGGACCAGGCGCGGGTGCAGGAACTGGCCCTGCTGCTGGCCGCCGCGCAAGCGGCAGTCGGCCAGAGCCCCGGCCCGGTTGCCGCGCGCCACCGCCAGGCCCTGGCCGAGGCCGAGCGCATCTACCGGGCCCTCCTGGCCGCCAAGGGGGCTCACAACCCGCCGCTCGCCCAGGAGGGGTACCGGCGGGCGCGCAAGCTCCTGGAGTGGGCCGCACCGGCCGCCGTCCCGCCTGGCTAGGCGGGCGCTCAGCCGCGCCGGACCACCACCTCGATCCCGTCCGCGGCGAAGCGGCGGGCGACGACCGTTTCCTCGCGCAGCGCCCGCTCCAGCATCTCGCCCCCCTCGGGGGGAAAGCGCAGCACCTCCGTGCCGGGCAGCGCGAGCACGGCATCGTGCACGGCGCCCCGCAACGCCTCCAGGCCGCTCCCCACCAGGGCGCTCACCGCCACGCACCGCCGATCCGGCACCGCGGGCGGCACCGCGCCGCCGACTCGGTCGATCTTGTTGAGGGCGACGATGCACCCGCGCGGGTCCACCCCCAGCGAGGCGAGCACCTCCTCACCCACGGCGAGCTGCTCGGCCCAGGCTGGGTGGGAGCAGTCCACCACGTGCACCACCACCTCAGCGAGCGACGCCTCCGCCAGCGTCGCCCGGAAAGAGGCCACCAGGTGGTGGGGCAGCTTGCGGATGAACCCCACGGTGTCCGCCACCGTCACCACCAGGTCCTCCCCCACTACCGCCCGGCGCACCCGCGGGTCCAGGGTGGCGAAGAGACGGTCCTCCACCAGGGTTGCGGCGCCGGTGAGGCGGGTGAAGAGCGTGCTCTTGCCCGCGTTGGTGTAGCCCACCAGCGCGACGCTGGCCAGCGCCTGGCGGCGCCGCCGCTGCACAGCCCGCTCCCGCTCGATCTCGGCCAGGCGCCGCTGGAGCACGGCAATGCGCCGGCGGATCGCGCGCCGGTCGCTCTCAAGTTGGGTCTCGCCCACGCCCCGCGTGCCAATGCCGCCCGCCTGCCGCGACAGGTGGCGCCACCGCCTCGTAAGCCGGGGCAGGAGGTAGGTGAGCTGGCCCAGTTCCACCTGGGTCTGGGCCTCCCGCGTGCGCGCCCGCAGGGCGAAAATGTCCAGGATCACCGCCGAGCGATCCAGCACCTTCACACCTTCACCCAGGACCGCCTCCACCTGCCGCACGTGCCCCGGCGAGAGGTCGTCGTCGAACACCACCAGGGTGATCCCCCGCTCCTTGACGAGGGCGGCGAGCTCCGCCAGCTTGCCGCGCCCGAGCAGGGTGGCGGGGTCGGGCGCGCGCCGCTCCTGGACCAGACGGGCCACCGTTTCCCCGCCCGCCGTCGCCACGAGCTGCTCCAGTTCGTCCAGGTGCGCTTCCACGTCGCTGCGCCTCGCCCCCGCCAGGCACAGCCCCACCACCACGGCCCGTTCTCTCCCGCGCACCGCTCCCATGCTAGGGTTAGCCAGCGGCGCGGTCAACGCCCACGGGAGGGGAAATGGACGGAAGCGTGCTCTTTGCGGCGCGGCTGGTGGTCGCCAGCCTCTTGGGGGGGCTCATCGGGCTGCAGCGGGAGCTGGCCGGGAAACCGGCCGGGCTGCGCACGAATCTCCTCATCTGCTTGGGATCGGCGCTCCTCACCCTCATCTCCCTGAACCTCCCCGCCACGCTCGGGGTGGGTGACCCGGCCCGCATTGCCGCGCAGATCGTGAGCGGCATCGGCTTCCTGGGAGCCGGTACCATCCTCCAGTCGCGGCACGCGGTACACGGCCTCACGTCCGCGGCCACCATCTGGGTGGTGGCTGCGGTGGGGATGGCGGTGGGGGCCGGCTACGAGCGTTCCGCCCTCCTGGCCACGGCCTTCATCCTGGTGGCCCTGGTGCTCCTCGGCCGGGCCGAGGACCGGCTGCTCGGGCAACACGTCATCGCCATGACCCTGCGGGTGGGCGACGCCAAGGAGGACCCCGCGGCGCTCCTCCAGCGGCTCGGCTTTCGCCGCCGCCAACCCCGCTTCACCTGGCGGCGCGACGGTGCCACGGGTGCCATCGTTGCCTTCTCCTGGCGCGGCACGGTTGCCTCGGGACAGCGGGTGGCGGCCGCCGTGAACGCCCAGCCCGACCTGGAGCTCGTGAGCTGGGAGGTGGAGGAGTGACGGGCCAGGAGCTTGCCGCCTGGCTCGCTCTGCGCCCCCGCGTCCTGGACGGGGCGACGGTGAGCGAGCTCCTGCGGCGGGGCGTGGAGGCTGCGGCGGAGCTCTGGGGCGTGGGGGCGATCCTCCACGCCCCCGACGCGCTCCGCGAGGTCCACGCCGCCTACGCGGCGGCCGGCGCCGAGATGCTCACTGCCGCCACCTTCCGCGTTGCCCCCTACTCCCTGGCGCGGGCAGGCCTGGCGGCGCGGGCCGCGGAGCTGGCCCGGCGCGCCGTGGCGCTGGCCCGCGAGGCCGCCGGCTCGGCCGCCCCAAAACCCCTCGTGGCTGCCTCCTGGACCACGCTGGAGGATTGCTACCGCCCGGACCTGGTCCCGCCACTCGCCACCCTCGCAGCCCAGCACGCCGCCACCGCCCAGGTGCTGGCGGCTGCCGAGCCCGACCTGCTGCTCCTGGAGACGTTCAACACCGTGCGGGAAGCACGGATCGCGGCGGAGGCGGCCACCGCCACCGGACTCCCGGTGGTGGTGGCCTTTGCCTGTGCCAGTGACGGGCGTCTCCTCTCCGGCGAGGACGCGGCGGCGGCAGCCGCGGCCGTGACGCGGCCCGGTGTGGTGGCGGCGGGCGTCAACTGCACCCGGATCGTGGACGTGCTGCCCGCCCTCCTGCGCATCGCCGCCGCCACCCACCTCCCCCTGGTCGCCTACGCCAACAACGCTTGGTTTGCCCAGGACTCGCCCCACCTCGCCGCGGAGGCCGTCGCCCCCGAGCGGTACGCCCGCTGCGCCCTGGCCTGGCTGGCTGCCGGCGCCCGCCTGGTGGGGGGGTGCTGCGGCACCACGCCTGACCACATTGCCGCGGTGGCTGCCACGCTCTCGGCCCGGCCGGGCTAGAATGATCCCGTGCAGCCGATGCCCGAGCCGTACCGCACGCACCTGCCCCCGCTCCTGGCGGCGGCGCTGGCCGAGGACCTGCCCGACCTCACCTCGCAAGCCATCTTCCCGCCCCAGCAGCGGACCCGTGCCGTGCTGCTCGCCAAGGCCCCCGGCGTGCTGTGCGGCATCCCGGCCGCCACGGCGGCCTTCCGCTTCCTGGATCCGGAGGCCACCGTTACCGTGCACCGCGACGACGGGAGTCTCGTGCAGGCGGGCGAGGTGGCAGTGGAGATCCGCGCTTCCTGCCGGGCGATCCTCCAGGCCGAGCGCACCGCCTTGAACTTCGCCACCCGCCTCTCCGGCATCGCCACCCTCACCCACCGCTTCGTGGAGGCCCTTGCCGGCACGCGCTGCACAGTGCTCGACACGCGCAAGACCACGCCGGGGTGGCGGGCCCTGGAGAAGCACGCGGTGCGCTGCGGCGGCGGCCGCAACCACCGCATGGGCCTGTTCGACGTGGCCATGCTCAAGGACACGCACCTGGCCGCTGTCGGTTCCATCCCGGTAGCGGTCGCCCGCGTGCGCGAGCGCTGGGGAGCCGCCGTGCCGCTGGTCCTGGAGTGCGCCACCCTGGATCAGGTCCGCGAAGGTCTGGCCTGCGGCGTGGGCCACCTCCTCCTGGACAACATGTCCCTCGAGCAGCTGCGCGAGGCGGTGGCGCTGGTGGGGGGGCGCGCCGAGCTGGAGGCCTCCGGCGGCGTGTCCCTGGCGACCGTTCGGTCCATTGCCGAAACGGGCGTGAATTATGTCTCCGTGGGCGCCCTCACCCACTCGGCGCCGGCCCTCGACCTGTCCCTGGAGGTGGTGCCGTGAGCCTTGCCGAACGCGAACGATGCCAGATCCTCGTCCTCGGCACGGGTGTGGCGGGCCTCGCGGCGGCGCTGGGGGCGGCGGAGGCCGGGGCGGAGGTGCTGCTGGTCTGCCGCGCCTCGGATCCGGCCGTGACCAACACCGCCTGGGCGCAGGGCGGCATCGTCTTCCGGGGGCACAACGACTCGCCCCAACTGCTGGCCCAGGACATCCTCGCCGCTGGCGCCAACTACGGCCTGCCGGAGGCGGCGCGGTTCCTCGCCGAGCGAGGCCCGCAGCTGGTGCAGGAGTGGCTCATCGACCGCCTCGGCGTCCCCTTTGCCCGCAACGAGGACGGCAGTCTCCACCTGGCCCTGGAGGCCGCCCACTCGGTCCCCCGCATCCTCCACGTGGCCGACCACACCGGCGCCGCCATCGAATCGGCGCTGCTCGCCGCCGCCCGCGCCAACGGGCGGATCCGCATCGTGCCCGGCTACCAGGCGGTGGACCTCCTCACCACCCACCACCACTCCCGGCGCGCCGTGGACCGGTACGCCCTCAAGAACCGGTGCATCGGGGCCTACCTCTTGGAGGTAGCCAACAGCCGCGTGTGCACGGTGATGGCGGACGTCACGATCTTGGCCACGGGGGGCGCCGGCGCCCTCTACGTGCACACCTCCAACCAGCCGGGGTCCATTGGCGCTGGCTTCGCCATGGCCTCGCGCGCCGGGGCGCGCCTCTTGAACCTGGAGTTCATCCAGTTCCACCCCACCTGCCTGTACGTGCCGGGGGCTCCCCGCTACCTCATCACCGAAGCCCTGCGCGGGGCCGGGGCGCGGCTCGTCAACGCCCGCGGCGAACGGTTCATGGTGCGGTACCACCCCCAGGGGCCGCTGGCGCCGCGGGATGTGGTCACCCGTGCCATCGTGGACGAGTTGCACCGCACCGGCGCCGAGTGTGTCTACCTGGACCTGGGCGACCACGCCGACCAGTTGGCGCAACGCTTCCCCACCGTCGCCGAGACCTGCGCCCGCTTCGGCATCGACATCTCCCGCGAGCGCATCCCGGTGGTGCCGGCCTCGCACTACACCTGCGGCGGGATCGTCTCCGACCTGCGGGGGCGCGCCACCATCCCCGGCCTGTACGTGGCGGGGGAGGTGGCCTGCACCGGCGTGCATGGGGCCAACCGCCTCGCCTCCACCTCGCTCCTGGAGGGGCTCACCTTCGGCCTCACCGCCGGCCGCGACGCGGCGGGGAGGGCCCGGGAGCTTCCCCTGGACGACAGCCTGTGCGAGGCGATCCGCGACTGGGAACCGGTGCCCGGCCCCTCCAACGAGGATCCGGCGCTCATCGCCCAGGACTGGTCGGCGGTGCGCCACACCATGTGGAACTACGTGGGCATCGTCCGCACCCCCGCCCGCCTGGAGCGCGCGGTGGCCGACCTGCGCCACCAGCTGGTGCGCCTCACCTCGTTCTACCGCACCACCCCCATGTCCGCCGCCCTGGTGGACCTCTTCCACGGCTGCACCGCCGCCGGGCTCATTGCCGCGGACGCGCAGCGCAACCCGGTGTCGGTGGGGTGCCACTACGTGGTGAAGTAGGGCCAGGGTGCTGCATGGTGGCGAAAAGCGTGCGCATCGAGAGCTACCGTTTCGGCCGCATCGTCATCGGCGGCGTGGCGTACACTCGCGACCTCATCCTCCTCCAGGGCACCGTCCACTCCCCCTGGTGGCGAGCTGCGGGCGGCCACCTCTTCGCCCTCGAGGACCTGGCTTTGGTGGTCGCGGCCCGTCCCGAAATCGTGCTTCTGGGGTGCGGTTACTTCGGCCTCGTGACGGTGGCCGAGGAGGTGTTCTCGCACTTCCAGGCGGCGGGCAGTCGCGTGGTGGCTGACCGCACGGGCCGCGTGGTGGAGGAGTACAACCGCCTGGCCACAGCCGGGCACGACGTGGCCGCCTGCCTCCACCTCACCTGCTGACGGCGGCGCCGCTCGGGAGCGGATGTGCCCCAAAGCACCCCCGCCCCTCGACGCCGCATCCTGGCCGCTCCCTCATTCGCCATTGCTCCTCGCAGGCCGGCCGCACCACCCGCTCACAGGCCGGGGGTGGGCAAGATGCCCCTGCCCCTTGACAACCCTGGAGAGGAGTTCATATCAGTAGCATGTGTGTCCCGCGTCAGCTTGCTGGCGCGAATGTTTGTCCCGGGGAGCCTGTTGGCTCCCCGCATTGCTTTGCGGAGGCATCGTGCGGGTCAGGATCTTCGTCGATTTCTGGAATTTCCAGCTCACATGGACGGAACGCAGCAGCGGTTCAAATTGCGATTGGACAAAGCTCGCGTCGGTACTATGCCAGGAAGCGTCTAACGTATTGTCGGCAGCGAATCTCGCCGGTCTCTCGCTTGAAGAGACTCGTGTCTATGCGGGGTACGAAGCTGGACGGGAGAACAACCTCAAGGGGTGGCTGCACAACTTCCTCGACCGACAGCCCGGAATACGGGTCTTCACATCTGAGCGACACTGGAGACAGCAGCCAGTCCACTGCCGATCCTGCAACATGGCGCATCCCAAATGTACATCCTGTGGAGCGCCCTTTGGCCGGGCTGCCGAGAAGACGACCGACGCGCGAATCGTCACCGACCTTATCGTGCTTGCATGGGAAGACGCCTACGATGCCGCGATTCTTGTGTCCTCTGATAAGGACTTCATTCCAGCGGTTGAACACGTGCAGGCAAAGAACTACTAGCTCATCAACGCGTCGTGGCGGCGCATCGGTCACCAGCTGGCCAAAGTCTGCTGGGCGTCGTTCGAGATCGATCCACTGATTCCGGCACTTCTTCGGCAGTGACGCCGAATCGCGGACCTTCCACGTCACCGAGGGCGAGGCCGCGGACCTGGTGTCCCCGTGAGCCTCTGCCAGGGTGACGCAAAGCTGGAGGCCAGACGGCCCGCCACGGGGTCCGGCTTGGCGGCAGCGGCGCACGAACGCGCTTGGCTCCTTGGGTTCGGCGGCGATGCCTCGTCATGACCGACTGGTACCTAAGCACCTACGTGCTACCTATGCGCTCCTTCAAGTCTATCGGCCCGGCTGCCGCTTCACCTCGACCGGTCCGGGGGGTGCAGCCCATCAACGCTGCCCACCCACTGCGCTTTGGCTCGTTCCTCCCGCCGATCGCGCCTCTAAGAGCCCGGGGGGGGAACGCAACGCGGGGGCTTGACAAGAGAGAGAGAGAGAGAGGATTCGCCCAAAAGCGGTAACCCGGGACCCGCAACGACGCGAGAGGAAGAAGAGAAACATGAAGAAGACCTTGCGAAGGTTGTTGCTGGGCGTGCCCTTGCTGGTGGTGCTGGGCGGCGCGTTTGCCGTGCCGCCGGCGGTGCAGGGAAGCAAGATGACGTGTATCCGCTGCAAGTACGACCCAGACCGAGTATGCTGTTGCATGTGTGCCGGTTACTATTGCGAATGCTGCGAAGTGACACCGTGAGGAGTTAGCGGAGCGGCTATGCGGGGCAAGTCCCTGGGGATTGTGTTCGCGCTTTGTGGCCTCCTGGCCGGGGAGGGGAGGGCGCAGCACCTCTCCCCTCCCCCTGATTCCGTGCCGGTGAAGGGGGAGCTGGTAACGTACGTTTCTGATGCGGCCTGGCTGCCGGGGGAAGAGCGCATCCTCATCAACGATCCCCGCGCCCGCAAGCTCGTGCCCCTCCGGCGGGATGGGCAGCTGGAGGCTCCCTGGTCGCCCTTTCCTGGGGAAGGCGGCGACACCGCGTGCGGCACCAGCTTTGTGCGCGAAGCCGACGCCACCTGCGTTTTCTTTGCCTATCTGTGGCAACCCAACCCCGGCAAGCTGTGCTTTGCCGCCGATGGGCGCACCCTGCGCCGGGAGAGCTTGGGCGATTGGCTCCCCTCCAAGGAGGGAAAGCTTTTCAAAGTAGACCAGCTGCTGAGTTTTGGCGGCGAGGTCGTGGGTTCGGTGTTTCTGCTTCCACCTGGGGAGTCTGAAGGGGGGCTGGGCATTGTTCGTCTGCGGCCTAAGGTGGCTGGCTCCCTGGCTGTGCTGCGACGGCTCCAGACCCAGACCGTTCCTGCGGTCATGACCGGCCGCCCCCTGCTGGCTGCCACCGCCACCGGCGTCTATTACCTGGACTTCGACCAAGGGGGGCTGGCGGTGGTGCAGCTGCTGCCCCAGGAGCGGCGGTTGAGGGCTTTCCCGGCCGGTCTTGCCACACCACCGCCGCCCCCCAGCGGGGTAGCGGGTCCCAGCGCAGCCTGGACCTTCGAAAGCACGCTGGAATCCCTCCCCGTGCCGCTTGGCCTTTTTGCCCTGGACGACCGGCTGCTCCTCCTCACCCGCAGCCCCGACGGAAGAGGCACGGCGCGCTGGCAGCTTTTCCGGCTGGACCCGCAGGCGGACCGGCTGGAAGGCAGCTGGGAGCTGCCCACGCGTGCCCCCGGTATCCTGTTGGTACCGGGGGAAAAGCGCTGGGCCATCCTGGAGCTGGGGGAGCTGCAGCCGCTCTTGGAGCGCAAGCTCCTGAGCTTGGTGGAAATTCCCGCCAGTGCCCTGCGCAGGGCCTGGTCGGCCGCCGCGCCACCGGCCGGACAGGCTCGTCGCTGAGGAGGGAAGGATGGCTCGCCACGGCGCGTGGAAGCTCTGCCTGCCTCTCGTCTTAGCAGCGGCTGGGCTTCTGGCCCAGCCGCTGGTGGTAAAGGACGAAGACGGCCGCCCGGTGGCGGGGGCAAAGGTGGAGGTGCTGTGGTACGGCGAAGGGGGGCTCTTTTCCCTCTTGACCCCCGCCCACCTGGCGGGCTGGACCGACGAGGAGGGCCGGTGGCCGCACCAGGTGCCCGTGGGGGTGCGGGGGATGCTGCTGGTGGACCATCCCCACTTTCCCCCACTCCTGCTGCCCCTGGACAAGCTCTCGGACCGCCAGCTGGTCCTGCGCCGCCGCTCTTGGCAGGGGCGGATAGCGGGCAAGCCCGCGGCTGGCGGCGGGCGCGCCTGCCTGGTGGCCACCCTGGCCCTGGGGGAAGAAACCCGCCGCCTGCGCCGCTGCGCCTTGGTGGACGAGGAGGGGGCCTTTGCCTTGCCGCAGCTGCCTCTCCCCGCCGACCTGCGCCTGGTCGTGCCGGGTTTCGCCACCTGGCAAGGGAAGCTGGAACAGTGGCCTGACGAGCCATGGCAGCTTGCCCCCGGTTTCAGCTTGGCAGGGGAGGTGCGGGACTGCAACGGCGAGCCTCTGGAAGGTGTGCGCCTGTCCTGGCAAGGCGGGGAGGAGGAAAGCTGGTCCGACGGCAGCTTCCTCTTGGGCCTGTCACAGCTGCCGGCGGAGCTGCGGGTGAGCCCGCCGGTGGGCGAGGCCACCAGCGTGACCGTCACCGGGGACGAGCAGGCGCCCCTCATCCTGCGCCTTGCCTGCCCGCCGCTGGTGCGGGCCACGCTTCTCTCCCCCGCGGGAGCCTTCGACGGCGTGGTCACCGCCGTGTTGACCCCTTCTCCCTGCGCCGAGGGCTGCAGCACCGAGGCGCGGGAAGTGCGGGTGCGGCAAGGGGAGCTGCGCCTGCTCTTGCCGGAAGCGGGAGGCTACGAGCTGGAGCTGCTGCCCAGCGGCTTCGCGCCACTGAAATTCATCGCGGAAGCGAGGGCGGGGGAGCCGGTGAACCTGGGTGTGGTGCCGCTGGAGGTGGGAGCGAGGGTGGCGGGCAGCGTGGTGGATGCGGCCAGTGGCCTGCCCCTAGCCGGCGCCACGGTGGAGGCGGTAGCGGTGGGGGCGCAAGGCTACCTCAGCCTGCGGGGAGCGGCGCGCTACGCCACTGTGAGCAATGGGGAGGGGCAGTTCCTCTTGGGCGGCCTGCCCCGGGCCCGTTACCTGGTCAAGGTGACGGCGCCGCAGCGGGCCGCGGTGTACCGGCTGGTGTCGCTGGCAGAGGATAAGGCGGTGAGCTTGGGCCGCATGGCGCTGGGCGAGGGCGTGGTGGTTTCCGGGCAGGTGGCGGATGCCTTCGAGCGTCCCATGGAGGGGGTGGAGCTGCGGCTGCGGGATCCGGCGTGCGAGTTCCCAGAGAGCTTGGCGCAAACCACTGCCGATGAGCAGGGTCGCTTTCGCCTGCCCCCCCTGGCGCCGGGGCGTTATCGGCTGGAAGTTTGGCAGCAAGACCAGCTCCTTCTAGGGCAGGAGCGGCTCCTGCGGCGCGCCGAGGAGCTGGCTTTGCTGACCACGGGCGTGGAACTTTCCGGCACGGTCAGCGAGAACGGCGTGCTGCTGCCGGGCGTAGACCTACTCTTCAGCTCGCTGGTGGGTGCGTGGGAACAGCGGGCGGTGCTGCAGCTGCGGACGGAAAAGGGGACCCTGCTGTGGAACCCTCGGGCCTGGTCGGCCCGGGCCTCGGTCGGTGAGGACGGGCGCTTTCGTCTGGCCGGCGTCCCCCCTGGGCCGGTGCGGGTGAGTCTCTTCCGCGCTGGGGTGGAACGGGCCCGTCCGCTGGCGGTGCCGGCGGCACGCCAAGCGGAGGTGAGCTTGGAGCTGGGCGGGGAAGTGCTGCAGGGCCGGGTGGTCGCCTCGCCCAGCGCGGAAAGACCTTGGCTCTGGCTGCGCGATGCCACCGGTTTTCTTCTGGCCGGCGGGGCGGTGGCGTCCGATGGCAGCTTTGTCCTGGAGGGGCTGCCCGCCGGGTCCGCAACTCTGGAACTTTCGGGGCGATCAGGGACACTGCTCCGCGTTGCCCTCGAGCTGCCGAGAGAGGAAGAGCTGACGCTCGTCCCTCCCGGCAAGGTGCCCGGCGGGCTGCTGCGGCTGGCGTTTCTCCGGCGGGAGGAGCCGGTGCGCGGGTTGGAGGTGGTGTTCTTCCCCGAGGGGGCGCAGCAGCCGAGCCTGGCGCGGATGGTGACCGGGGCCGAGCTGACACTGCCGGAGCTGCCCACCGGCCCAGGGGTGGTGGCGTGGTACGAACCCCTGTCCGGGGTAGCTTCCCGCTCGGTTCAGATAAGGGAAGGAAGCCAGGAGCTTTCCGTTTCCCTGCCGGTGGGAGCGGACCTCAGCCTGCACTGCAGCGCTCCCCATTGTGCCGGAAGCGCGGTGGAAGAGCTGCACCTGATCTGCCCAGAAGGTTTGGACTTAGCACCGCTGCTTTCCGGCTGGCGCGCCAACACCCGCCTGGACGAGGATGGGCGGCTTTCCCTCGGGCGGGTGGCGCCCGGCAGGTGGCGTCTTTCCCTGCGCTTTGGCGGCCACTCCTACGAAAGGACCCTCCACGTCACCGAGGGCGAGGCCGCGGAGCTGGTGTTCCCGTAAGCCTCTGCCAGGGTGACGCAAAGCTGGAGGCCAGACGGCCCGCCACGGCGTCCGGCTTGGCGGCAGCGGCGCACGAACGCGCCCGGCTCCGTCGGGTGCGGCGGGGATCCCTCGAGCGGCGCGCAGAGGCAGGGAGCCGGGAAACCGTGCCCCTTCGACACGCTGCGCGCGTTCGTTTGTTCGCTGCGGGCGGCTGCGCTACCCTCTCACCATGAGCTATGACCGGGAAGCCGCCTGGCAGTTGCTGTGCGAGTGGACCGCCAACCCCAACCTGCGCAAGCACGCCCTGGCCGTGGAAGCGGCTATGCGGGCCCACGCCCGCCGCCTCTCCCAGGACCCGGAAGCGTGGGGGATCGTGGGGCTGCTGCACGACTTCGACTACGAACGGAACCCCACACCGGAAGGGCACGTGTGGGTGGGGGCCCGGCTGCTGCGGGAGCAGGGCTGGCCCGAGACCTGGGTGCGCGCCATCGAGGGACACGCGGAGTACACCGGCGTGCCCAGGGACTCCGACTTGGCCCGCTGCCTCTTTGCCGTAGACGAACTCACGGGGTTTCTCGTGGCCTGCGCCCTGGTGCGCCCCGACCGGGCCATTGCCAACGTGCCCGTGGACTCGGTGCTGAAGCGGATGAAGGAAAAGGCCTTCGCCCGTTCCGTCAACCGCGAGGACATCCGCCGCGGCGCCGAGGAGATCGGCATGCCCCTCGAAGAGCACATCGCCTTCGTCCGCGACGCGATGGCCTCCATCGCTCCCGAGTTGGGTCTTGCGGGCACGAACTGAGGCGGTGCTGGCCCTCGTGGCGGTGCTGGCCGCCTCCTGCGGCGCGCCGCCGCTGCCCCCGCGCCTGGCGGGGCTGCCGCGCGGCCGCGTCCTCTCGGGGCGCGAGGCGGTTCGCCTGGTGGAGCGGCTGCACGGGCACCGCACCGCCGTGCCGGACACCCTCGTGGTCGAGTACGGCCGTGGCCGCGAGCTGCGCGTGTGGCTGGCCCGCTACCGCGATTTCCCCAGCGCCTACCACGACCTGGAGCGAATGGTCCAAGCCCTGCGTTCGCGCCCCACCCCCTTTGCCGCCCCGCGCCAGGACCGCCGCGAGGCGAACCGCTGGTTCACCGTGGGCAACGGGGCGCACCACCTCTTCTGGGTGAGCGGAGCAAACCTCTACTGGCTCGAGGGGAAGGCGGAGGCGGTGTGGGCCGCCGCCCAGGAGTTGCCGGCCCCCTCCCCGGCGCGGCTACTCTAGCGCCAGCCCGAGACGTTACAATTCGGCCATGAACAGCGGCGCCATTCCGAACGCGCGGCTCCTGGCCGCCCGGACCCGCGGGGGGAACCAGCGGTGACGGAAAACCTCGCCCACCTGGAGGGCACCTACGAGGTGCTGGGCAAGCTCAAGGAGGGCGGGATGGGGGCGGTGTATCAGGTCCGCCACCGTCTCCTGGGGGAGCTGCGGGTCGTCAAGGTAATGCGGCCGCAACTGGCCCACGATCCCGAGTTCGCGCAGCGGTTCTCACGCGAAGCTCGAGCCGCCATCCGCCTGCGCCACCCCAACATCGCGCAGCTCTTCGACTTCACCCTGGACGAGCAGGGCAACGCCTACATGGTGCTGGAGTTCGTGGACGGCCTGGACCTCAAGGAGGTGCTGCGGCGCCACGGGCCCCTGCCCGTCGGCCTCACCGTGGAGATCGCCCTGCAGGCCCTGGCCGCCGTGGGCTTCTTGCACCGGCGCGGTATGGTGCACCGCGACATCTCCCCCGACAACCTCATGCTCTCCCGGGACGAGGACGGCCAGCCCGTCGTCAAGCTCATCGATCTGGGCATCGTCAAGGTGCTGGACGCCGAGGCGTCCATGACCAGCACCGGCATGTTCCTGGGCAAAGTGCGGTACGCCTCCCCGGAGCAGTTCCGCAGCACCGAGGGGGGCCGCATCGACCAGCGCAGCGACCTGTACTCCGTGGGCATCGTGCTCTACGAGCTCCTGACCGGCACCTTCCCGATCACTGGGGATACCTCCTCGGCAATCATGGCGGGCCACCTCTACCACCCCCCCGTCGGCTTCGAGGTCAGCGACCCCCAAGGTCGCGTGCCCGAGGCGGTGCGCCGCACCGTGCTGCGCCTGTTGGAGAAGGACCCCGCGCTTCGCTTCCAGAGCGCCGAGGAGCTGGCGGAGGCGCTGCGCGAGCTGCAGCGCGACTACCCCTGGAGCCGGGAGGAACTGGACCGCTGCGTGCCGGCGCTCCCCAGGCCCAAGCCCGACCTGACGCCGCCGCCCGCGGCAACGGGCTCCAAAGGGAGCATTTCCCAGCGCCCGGGGATTTCGCCCACCGCCCCCACCCTCGTGCTGTCCGAAGACCGCGCCGCAAGCGTACAAACCGCCGAGCTGGAGGCTGCCTTCGACCGCTGTCTGGAGCGCGGCGAGGTGGCCGAAGCCACCGCCCTCCTCGCCCAGGCCCGGGAAGCGGGGGTCCAAGGCGAAGGGGTCCAGCGCATGGAGCAGCGGCTCGCCCAGCTGGCGGACGTGGCACCGGCCCCGCTGCCACGCCGCGGGCTCGGCCCCGGCGTGCTGGGCGCCCTCATCCTGGTTGCCCTGCTCCTGGTGGCCGGGGGGACGTACGTGGGGCTGCGAGCGTGGCGGGCTCGCACCGAGCCAGCGCCAGCCGCGGCGGAAGTCCTCGGCGGGGCTGCCGACGGCCCCGCCGCCGCCGCGACAGGCCGGCTGGTGATCCATGCGCTGCCCTGGGCCGAGGTGCTGGAGGTGCGTGCCACGTCGGGGCCCCCCGTCCCCTTGCCCGACAACCCCGTGACCCCCCTGGTCCTCATCGTGCCCGCCGGCGACTACACCGTGCTACTGCGCCACCCCGAGGTCCCCGAAGACCGCACCGCCACGGTGCAGGTCGCCGCCGGCCAGACCGCCACCGTCACCGTGGAGGCGGTGGCCCAGAGCGTGGACTCGTTCCTCGCCAAGATGGGATGGTGAAACGATGCGTCTGCATCCTCGCCCCCTCACCGCTTTCGTGATCGTCGCCGCGCTGTCCCAGGCACCTCCGTCCGGGCAGGCGCAAGGCTCGGCCGCCTACGCCCTGGCCGCCGCCGAGGCGGCAGCCGACACCGTGGAGTCGTTGCGCGACGACCCGGCTTTCGCCGCCTACTTTGCGACCCCCGAGCTGGCCAAGAAGATCCGGCAGGCCCACGCCAAGCTGGCCCTGGCCAAGGACGCGCTGGCGAACCGGCGCTCGGCCCATGCGGAGAGCGAGGCGTACGAGTTCGCCGTCGCCGCCGAGGCGGCCTTCCGGGACATCGAGAAGGAGCTGCGGTGGCGCCAGCAGCAGCTCCGGCGGGCGACGGGCGCGGAGCTGGAAGGCGAGGCGGCGGCCCGCCGCCGCCTCCTGTCGGAGATCGCCGCCCTGACGGCAGCGGGGAGGGAGACCCTGGCTCGCCCTGCCTCCTCCTGGCCCTCGGAGCTGCAGGCCCGCGCCCAGCTCGGGCGGGTGCTCCAGACGGCGGCCGGCGCCAACGACACCATGCCCAGCGGCCAGCTGCAGCGCCTGCGGGACGAGCTAGCCAGCGCGCAGCTCACAGCCCGCTACGCGTACCGCACCTGGCCCTCGCTGGCCTCGCCGCTTCCCCCGCCGCACTGGGTGGAGCCACCGCCCCGCCCCGCCCCGCCCCAGCGGCTGCGCCGCGCGGTGGAGCTGTTCCTCTCCGGCGACTACCGGGGAACGCTGCGGTGGCTCGCCGAGTGCACCATGCCGGACGCCCAGGCCACCGCCCTGGCCCATCTGCTCCGCGGCGCAGCCGGTTACTACCTCTATGTGGAGAGCGGCGAGCGGGAGCGCGAGCTCCTGGCGCAGGCGCGCGCCGATGTCCAGGCCTGCCGCGCTAGCGGCGCCGGCATTGCGCCCGTTCGCGATGCCTTTTCCCCCCGCTTCGAGGCGTTCTACCGCGAGCCGTAACGGATCCGAGCCCGCTTTACACCACGCGATCCCGCGGCTCGCGGCCTGCGAAGAAGGCCTCCAGATTCTCCACCACCCGAAACCCCATGGCGGTCCGTGTCTCCACCGTGGCGCTCCCCAGGTGCGGGAGGAGCACCACGTTCTCCAGCTCGCGCAGCGCTTGCGGCACCCGCGGCTCGTTCTCGTAGACGTCGAAGCCGGCGCCGGCGAGTCGCCCGGACACCAGCGCCTCGGTGAGTGCCGCCTCGTCCACCACGTCCCCCCGCGCGGTGTTGATCAGGTACGCGTCGGGGCGCAACAGGGCCAGTCGCCGCGCGTCGAGGAGGTGCCGCGTGGCGGCACCGCCGGGACAGTGCAACGACACGAAATCGGAGGTGACAAGGAGTTCCTCGAGGGTGGCGCAGCGGCGAGCGCCGAGCTGCCGCACCGTCTCCTGGGGCGGGTCGGAGGGATCGAAGAAGAGCACCTGCATGCCGAACCCGAACCGGGCCCGCCGCGCCACCGCCTGGCCGATGCGGCCGAACCCGACGAGCCCGAGGGTCTTCCCGCCCACCTTCCGGCCCAGCAGGTACGTGGGGGCCCAGCCGCGCCACTCGCCGCGGCGGAGCTGGCGCTCCCCCTCGCCGGCCCGTCTCGCCACCATGAGCACCAACATCATGGCGATATCGGCGGTGCAGTCCGTGAGCACATCGGGGGTGTTGGTCACCACCAGGCCGATCCGCCGCGCCGCCTCGATGTCGATGTGGTTGAACCCCACGCCCAGGTTGGCGAGGATCTTCGCCCGCCGCCCGGGTACGTCCAGCACCTCGGCGGGGAGGGCGTCGGAAATGGTGGGGCACACCGCATCGGCGCTCTCCAGGGCGGCCCGCAACTGCGCCGGCCCCATGGGCTCGTCCCGCTCGTTGCACCGCACCTCGAAAAGCTCCGCCAGCCGCCGCTCCGCCGCCTCCGGCCAGCGACGAGTCAACACTACGATCGGTCTCGCCATCGTCCCCTCCCGCTGCACCTTCGCTGGCATAGCGCCTTCGCCGCTGCCCCGCCCGCGAGAACCGGGGCCTCCGGGCTAGTCGGGCTGCTTGCTTGGCAACCGGATCAGGACCTCCAGGCCGCCGCCCGCCCGGTTGCGGGCGACGATGGTACCGCGGTGCAGCGCCACCGCGCGAGCGGCGATGGCCAGGCCGAGGCCAGCCCCGCCCTCGCGGCCGGCCGCCGGGCCGACGCGGACGAACGGTTCGAAGATACGCTCCAGGTCCTCCTCGGGCACACCGGGACCGCAGTCGCGGACCGCAATCTCCGCCTCCCCCCCCACCTGGCGCACCGCCACCTCCACCTCGGTGCCGGCCGCGGTGAAGCGGATGGCGTTGCGAAGGACGTTCTCCACGGCGCTGGCGAGCCGATCCGCCTCCCCCTCCACCAGCACCGGCCGCGACTCGGCCAGCAACCGCACCGGGACCTGACGCTGCGACGCCTCGAAGGCGGCATCCTCCACCAGCGCCTCCACCACCTCCACCAAGTCCACGGGGTCGCGCCTCGTCAAGCCCTCCGCCACCTCCAGGCGCGAGAGCGTCAAGAGCTGCCCCACCAGCGCCTCCAGGCGGGCCGCCTCCAAGGCGATGCGGTCGAGGTGGCTCCCCGCTTCGCCGCCGCCCTCGCTGCGCGCCAGCTCGAGGGCCACCTGCAGGCGGGCCAGGGGCGAGCGCACCTCGTGGGACACGTCGCGCACCAGCCGCCGCTGGGCCCCCACCAGGGTCTCCACCCTTGCCGCCATGGTGTCGAAGTCGCGGGCCAGCTCGCCCACTTCGTCCCGCCGCCTGGTGAGCGAGGGGGCCGCCCGCGCGCTCAGATCGCCGGCTGCCAGCCTCCCCACGGCGGTGCGCAGCGCCGTGAGGGGGGCGGTCAGGGTCCGGGCCAGCCAGTAGCACACCACCCCCACCCCGGCGGTGAGGAGCGCCAGCCGCCAGAGCAGGACTCGCGGTTCCACCAGGTCCACGAGCGCCGGCGGGCGGCGGGCAGCTGCCACCACCACGACCCTTTCGCCCTCGGGGGTGGTGGCGAGCCGCCCCACCAGATGGAGGGATCCCTCACGCTCCGCCCGTTCCTCCCCGAAGGCGGCGACGCGCTCGGCAAAGGAGCGGACTTCGCGCGGGACCGGCGAACCGCCGCGGGCGGCACCGCCGGGACCCACCACGTAGAGCGCCACCGGGGTGTGCCGATGCCGCCACCCCGGCGCGGTGCCCACGTCGGCGCCGCGGGCCAGGGCCTCCACCCCGGCCTGGAGGCGCTCCCGCAGCACCCGCTCCGCCCCCCGCTGCCACCGCTCCACCCCGGGCCTCCCGCGGGTAAAGAAGGGCGAGGTGACGATCAGCATGGCGGCCACGGCCGCCACGAGCACCCAGAAGACCAGGAAGATGCGCAAGAAGAGTCGTCGCACCTAGGAATCCTGACGCACGTACTGGTATCCCACGCCGCGCACCGTCTTGATCCGCTCCCCCCCATCCGGCAGGGGCCCGAGCTTGCGGCGCAGGTTCGACACGTGCACGTCCACGCTGCGGTCGTAGGAGACGGCGCGCCGCCCCAACACGTCGCGGAATACCGCTTCCTTGCGGACCACCGTGCCCGCTGCTCGCACCAGGTACTCCAGGATCGAAAACTCGGTGCCGGTCAGCTCGACGCGTTCGCCCCCCCGCCGCACCTCCCGCGCCGCGGGGAAGACCTCCAGATCGCCCACCACCAGCACCGTGCGGTCCCCGCCCTCGCTGCGCGCCCGCCGCAGCACCGCGCGGATGCGCGCCACCAGCTCGCGGGGGTTGAAGGGCTTGGGCACGTAGTCGTCGGCCCCCAGCTCCAGTCCCACGATGCGGTCCACGTCGTCGCCGCGGGCGGTGAGCATGATCACCGGCACCGAGGAGCGCTCGCGGATGCGGCGGAGCACGTCGAGGCCGTTCATCCCGGGCAGCATGATGTCCAGGACCACCACGTCCGGCGCCTCCATGAGTACGGCCGCCACCCCCCGCTCGCCGTCCCCCGCCGCGCTGACGCGGAAACCCTCGCGCCCCAGGTACTCGCCGAGTAGCGCCACCAGCTCGGCATCGTCGTCCACCAGCAGCACGGTCGCCACGGCGATGCAAGAGTAGCAGCAAACCGCTGGCCAAGCCCGGCGTTTGCCCTGCTTTGCCATCTCTTTACGTTTCCTTACCCGTCCCGGGTCAACACTTGACGCCCGCTGGCCGTCTCTCAGCGGCGAAGGGCGGCACCCTGAGCGCCGCCCGGGGAGGTGAACGATGAAAGCAAGAACGGTCATTGTCGGGACGATCACCGTGGCGCTGGCCGGGAGTGCGGTGGCGTTCGCCGGCTGGGGCGCGGGCCGGCACGGGGGGCGCGACGGCGGGCCGGGCGCCTTCGGCTTCCTCGAGCGTGGGATGCAGTGCCTGAACTTGAGCGAGGAGCAGCGCGCCAAGGTGGACGCCATCGTCGCGGAGACGCGACCCGCCATCGCGGCCCTGCGCGAACAGTTGCGCACCATGCGGCAGTCGTTCCGCGCCACTCACGCTCCCGGCACCTTCGACGAGGCGGCGATCCGGGCGGAGTGGGCCAAGCGTGCGGCGATTCACACCGAACTCGCCGTCAAGCTGGCCAAGGCGCGGGCCGACGTCTTTGCCGTGCTGACCCCCGAGCAGCAGCAGCAGCTCGGCCAGATGCGCCAGCGGTGGGCAGAGTCCGGCCGCGGTCGTTGCGGCGGTGGCTGCGGGGGGGGGCGTTTCTAGACCCGGCGCGGTGCGATTCGGCTGGTGCAGCCGCTCGCCGGCTGCACCAGTCCTCGCCATCAAAGGGCTGAAAGCGGGGCATCCTCATGAAAAAGAGGTGGTTCGTGTTGCTGGCCATGCTGGCCACCGCAGCCGCGGGGCTCGCCTTCTTCTCCCGCTCGCGCCACAGTGACGCGGTGGCCTACCGGTTCGTGACCGTGGAGCGGGGCAACCTGGACGCGGTGGTTTCGGCCACCGGCACCCTCTCGGCGGTCACCACGGTGCAGGTCGGCACCCAGGTCTCGGGGCTCATCGACCAGCTGCTGGTGGACTTCAACGACCGGGTCGAGAAGGGGCAGGTCATCGCCAGACTCGACACGACCCTGCTGGAGTCCAACCTCAGGGACGCCGAGGCGCAGCTGGAGCGCAACGTGGCGGAGCTGCGGCAGGCGGAGCGGGAATTGGCGCGCCTCACCTCGCTGTGGGAGCAGGGCATTGCCGCCGTGGCCGACTACAACAAGGCCCAGTACGCGGCGGAGGTGGCCAGGGCCGCGGTGAAAGGGGCGGAGGCGTCCCTGCAACGGGCGCGCCGCAACCTGCAGTACGCCACCATCACGGCGCCGGTCTCCGGCGTCGTCGTGGAGCGGGCCGTGGACGTGGGGCAGACCGTGGCCGCCAGCCTGTCGGCACCGAAGCTCTTCACCATCGCCAACGACCTGTCCGAGATGCAGATCCTCTCGGCGGTGGACGAGAGCGATATCGGCAAGATCCGCGAGGGACAGGCCGTGCGCTTCACCGTCAAGACCTATCCGGACCGGCAGTTCACCGGCACCGTCAAGCAGGTGCGCCTGCAGTCCACGGTGGAGCAGAACGTCGTCACCTACCCCGTGGTGATTGCCGTGAAGAACCCCGACGGCGCCCTCCTGCCAGGCATGACGGCCACGGTGCAGTTCCTCGTCGCCTCCGCCACGGACGTGCTCAAGGTGCCGAACGGCGCCTTGCGGTTCCGCCCTCCGGAGAACCTCGCCGCGCAAGCCCGGGCCCGCATGCAGCAGCGGCTCGAGGCCCAGCGCGCGGCACGGGGGGAGGCTCCCTCGGGTGCCGAACCCGCCTGGCCCCGCGCCGGTGGTCACCCCCGCGGCGCACCGGGGGAGGGGAATCCGTCGCGAGTGCTTCTCTACTACCTGGACGACGAGGGGCTCTTGGCGGCCATGCCGGTCCGGGCGGGGATCACCGACGGCCAGTTCACCGAGGTGCGGGGACCCTTCCTCCGCGAAGGGATGCAGGTCATTGCCGGGATGACGCAGCCGACCGCGGCGGCTGCGCGCAATCCGTTCCCGCCGGCGGCGGCCAGTGGGCCGCGCCCGCCAGGGATGTTCTAGGGGCCAGAGGACGGCATGAGCGCCACCCCTGTCATCGAAGCCCGCGGGCTCGTCAAGGTGTACGCGCTGGGTGCCACCCAGGTGCCGGCCCTGCGCGGGGTGGATCTCACCGTGCGGCGGGGCGAGTTCGTCGCCGTCATGGGGGCCTCGGGCAGCGGCAAGTCCACCCTGATGAACATCCTGGGCTGCCTGGACGTACCCACCGAGGGGATGTACGAGCTGGACGGAGAATCCGTCAACGGTCTCGACCGGGACGCTCTGGCGGACATCCGCAACCGCAAGATCGGTTTCGTCTTCCAGGGGTTCAACCTGCTGCCGCGCACCTCCGCCGTGGAAAACGTGGAGCTGCCGCTCCTCTACGACCGTTCGCGGCGCAGGCGCGCGACTCGCGAGCTGGCCCTCGAAGCGTTGGCTCGGGTGGGCCTCGCCGAGCGGGCGCACCACCTGCCCAACGAGCTGTCGGGGGGGCAGCAGCAACGGGTGGCCATCGCCCGGGCGCTGGTGACGCGCCCGGCGCTGCTCCTGGCCGACGAACCCACCGGCAACCTGGACAGCCGCACCTCGCTGGAGGTCATGGCCCTGTTCCAGGAGCTCAACCAGCAGGGGCTCACCATCGTCCTGGTGACCCACGAGCACGACATCGCCCGGTACGCCCACCGCGTGGTGGGGATGCGGGACGGCCGCGTGATCCGCGATGCGCCGCTGCCCGAGCGCCGGGATGCCGCCGCTGACCTGCAGTCCCCCCAGCTGGCCCTGGAGCCGTAAGCATGCGCGCTCTGGTCCTCGTGAAGGTGGCCTGGCAGAGCATCCGCCGCAACACCCTGCGCACGCTCTTGACGGTACTGGGGATCATCATCGGTGTAGGTGCCGTCATCGTCATGGTGGCGGTGGGTCTCGGCGCCAGAGAAAGGATCCACCAGCAGATCCAGAACCTGGGCACGAACATGATCGTCCTCACCGCCGGCGCGGCGACCCAGGGCGGGGTGAGCCAGGGCGCCCAGACCTTCAACCGCCTCACCGTCGCCGACGCCGAGGCGCTGCGGCGGGAAGGCACGCTGCTGGCGGCGGTCTCTCCGGTCATCGTGGCCCCCGGCAACGTCATCGGCGGGGTGGGCAACTGGCGCACCCACACGCAGGGGGTGGCCACCGACTACCAGACCATCCGCGACTGGGCGGTGTCGTCCGGAGCGTTCTTCGATGTGAACGACGTGCGCACGGCGCGGAAGGTTGCCGTGCTCGGCGCCACCGTGGCGAAAGTCCTCTTTCCGGATCAGGACCCCGTGGGGCAAGAGATCCAGATCCGCAACGTCCCCTTCCGGGTGCTGGGGGTGCTGGCTGAAAAGGGCCAGACGGCCGGCGGCTCCGATCAGGACGACGTGGTGCTCGCCCCCTACACCACCGTGCAGACGCGCCTGGCGGGCCGCCATTTCATCCCGCAGATCCTGGCCGCCACCGCCAGCCCCAGCGACATCCCCGCCGCGATGGAGGAAATCCGCGCCATCATGCGTGAACAGCACCGCCTGGCGAGCTGGGAGGAGGACGACTTTACGGTGCGCAACCAGGAAGACCTGGCCCAGGCCGCCGAGCGCACCACCGAGGTGATGACCGTACTCCTGGCGGCGATCGCCTCCATTTCGCTCGTCGTGGGCGGTATCGGCATCATGAACATCATGCTCGTCTCCGTGACGGAGCGGACCCGGGAGATCGGTATCCGGCTGGCGGTGGGCGCCCATGCCCGCGACGTGATGGTCCAGTTCCTGGTGGAGAGCACGGTCCTGGCGCTGGTCGGCGGCGCCGTGGGCGTGGCCGCCGGGTTCGTGGGTGCGCGGGTGCTGGCGCGGATCACGGGCTGGGAGACGGTGGTCTCGCCCCCCACCGTCGTGCTCGCCCTCGCCTTCTCCGCCGCGGTGGGCATCTTCTTCGGCTTCTACCCGGCGCGCAAGGCAGCCAACCTCAACCCGATCGAGGCGCTGCGCTACGAGTAGCCGCCGCCCGGCTCGCCCATCGGCCGAGGGGGCCCCACCGAGCGCCTGCAAAAGCACGACACGGGCGGTTGCCCGCCCGCGTCGTCCCGCTGCCACCTGCCGCCGTGTTACGGCTGCTCCTCGGCGAAGTACTCGTGGTTGTCGGCGTTGTCCACCGCCTTGTCGGGGCTCGTCGCCGCCAAATTGAGGGCTGCTGCCTGACCGTAGACGTAGTCGTCGGTGGATGCCGTGACGTAGAAGTGGCTCATTTCGTGCACCAATGTCCCGGCCTTGGAGTCCACGCCGAGCGCTGGCGCGCTCCAGAACACCTTGCAGACGTAAATCTTGTATGGTTTTGAAGGGTAGACGTAGGCGTAGTAATTCTTCTTGCAGGAGCAGTCGTAGGTGACGGACTTGTTGACGAACGCGTCGTTGATCTTGAGGTAGTGGTCCTTCACGAGGTTGAACCGCGTCGAGGTGTAGGTCCCGAACCACCGCGTGTACAGCGAGCTGCCGTTGGGGTTGTTCGCCAGGTGCGTTTTCGCCTTGCCGGAAATGAGGATGGCGTTGTTGTGCGCCGTGGCCAGCGTCGCCTGCTGGGTCGTGGTGCACTTGTTGTAGCCGCCGATGACATTCTCTACCGGGGGCGGTTCGATGGAGTCGCCCACCCCCTCGAACCAGAACGATGCCTCGTTCGACTCCACCGTCGTTGGCGCCGGTCCCGTGGCGACCGTGGCCAGCGCCGCGCGGTAACGGACCGTGTACTCGCCCTGCGCCCGCATGTCGTAGACCGCGGTCGGGTCGAACACCACGGTAATGGACTCCCCGGGGGCGATCTCCACGTAGTCCTCGGGGGTCGGCGCGGGCCGCTTCACCAGGGGTCCCAGGTAGGCCACCCGCTCGCCGTTGCGGCGCACGTCGAGAATGTCCGCCTCGATCTCGTCCGAGGGCAGCTGCCACTTCAGCACGGCCACCGTGAGCCGCCCACGGTTCTCCAGGGTAAAGGTGAGGAGCACCGGTTCCGCCTGCTCGAAAGCGGGCTTCTCGACGCTGAGTGAACTCGCGAGCACCACGCCACCCTGCTGCGGCGGCAAGGCCCCGGCGACGCCCGCCAGCAACGCTCCCACCAGTACCAAGCCAGCTACCAACACCGTTCTCCGCATCACGCGTTCCTCCCTCCTATCGGTCCGCTCCGCCGCTCCGGCGCGCTCACGGCGTGCCGCCAGCGGAGTCCTCCGCCACAACGAATCACCACGTCTTCCCCCTGCGGTACGTACCAACCGGCATTGCTGGCGCCTTCGTACCGCAGCCCGCCCCCCTTGTCAAGTCCCCGTTCCCTTTGCGTCAAGAATCTCTGTTGTGTCAAGAATCTTTGGAGTCGTCCCCTTGGCAGCTCGCTAGAAATGCCCCCCAGTGGCCGCCGCCGAGGCTCCTGACCTCGGTACCAGGTATCGCCATCTCACCATCTCGCCTCTGTGGGCAGCGGGTCTCTCATCTCGAACTCCGCTCAGCCGGGCAGAGTCCGAGGCAGCAGGCGAGCTGGGAACGCGTGTCGAGAGTGCCGGGCCTGGTCTCGACGTGAGGCCGGTCGAGCCGGTCATGCCGTGCCGCGGTTGCGGCGCAGCAGCAGGCAGGGGCCACACTCGGGGTCGTCGAATTCGCGGTCGACGCGGAACCCCGCCTTGGCGAACGCCCGCAACGCGGCGTCGTTGCCGACCGCCGTGGCGGCGATCAGGTACGGCACAGTGGGGTCGGCGAGGGCTGCCGCGGCGACCTGCCGCAGGGCCTCGCTGCCGATGCCGCGGTAGAGGGCGCGGGGTTCGCCGATCACGATGTCGATGTCGATCGCTGCCGCCTCGATGTCGGCGAGACCTGCCGCCTCCAGCGCGTCGCGGCTCGGGCGCCGCCAGAGCACGAGGCCCACCTTGTCACCGCCGGCCTCGATCATCGCCGAGGTGGCCGTGTCGAGCCGGGCCGCGAGCTCCCGCCGCATCGCCTCGGGATCGCCAAACCAGCGGCTGACGTGTTCCTGTTGCAGCCACGCCCCGATCAGCGGCCAGTCGCTCCCGCCGACAGCGACGAGCCGTACCCCCGGTGCCCCTGGCGCGCCAGCGGGCGATGTCCGGCGCTCCTTGGTCTTGATCTTGAGAACGTGCGCCGTCACCACCGCCGCGACCACGAGCAGTGCGCCGCGGACCGGCCAGCTCGTGATGAAGAGGGCAGCGGAACTGAGGATCCCGGCCCACAAGAGCGTGATCGCGGCTGCCTTGGTGCTGGCCGGCACGCCCATGCCGGCCCGGTACTCGGCGAGGTAGCGTCCGAAGTAGCGGTTCGTCATCATCCAGGCGTGGACGCGCGGTGACCCGCGCAGGAAGCACGCTGCCGAAAGGAGCAAGAACGGCGTCGTCGGCAGGACAGGCAGCGGCACGCCGAGCACGCCGAGGGCAAAGAAGACGCCTCCCGCCACGCTCCACAGTGGCCGCGTCCACCGCCTTCCCGTCGCCGTCCGTCTCATCCCCCCCGCCTGGAATCTCCCTGTGCCGCCGAGAGTGGCCCGCACCCACCGCGGCGGCCGAGCGCACAGAATAGCGCGGCGCTGCCGTTCTCCGCAGCGGGGCTCCCCGGCGGCAGTGCGGCGTGTCGCGGTTCGAGCGAAGCCCGTCAGCGCCACCGGCCCTGGGGAAGCCCCATGCGCGCTTCGGGTTGCGTTGCGGCCTTCGCGACCCTACGGCACGGGCCGATCGGCAAGTCGTCCCGGCCCGTCCTGCTGGGACAGCGGAGGGAGAATGAAACGCCGCGCCGCGCGTCGGCGCACCTGGCGCCACCGTGCGGGCACGGGTCGCTGCCCCATCACGACGGTGCCTCCTGCGGCTTCTGATGGCGAATACCCGCGCGTTCGAACATACCGAGCAGCGAGCTCTTGTCCACAGCCTTGAGGTACGCCTCGTGGGGATCCACGACACCGCGTTTCACGAGGTCCAACAGGGAACCGTTCATGAGCAGGTTGCCCGACCCCTGCTGGCTCTGCATGATCGACGGAATCTGGAACGTCTTCCCCTCGCGGATGAGGTTGGAAATCGCGGTGTTGACGACGAGGACCTCGTACGCCGCCACCCGACCGCCGCCCACTTTGCGGCACAGCCTCTGGGCGACCCCACCTTTGAGAGTCTCGGAGAGCATGAGCCGGATCTGCGACTGCCGGTCGGCGGGGAACTGGTCGATGATGCGGTCCACCGTCGCTGGGGCGGTGGTGGTGTACAGCGTACCGAAGACGAGGTGGCCCGTCTCGGCCGTCTCGAGGGCGATGGCGATCGTCTCGAGGTCGCGCATCTCACCGACGAGCACGATGTCCGGGTCCTCGCGCAGTGCGGCCCGCAAGGCGCGCTTGAAGCTGTCCGTGTGGGTCCCGACCTCGCGCTGGTTGAGGAGGCATTTCTTGTTCGGGTGCACGAACTCGATCGGGTCTTCGATGGTGAGGATGTGGTCGCTGCGGTGCTCGTTGATGAAATCGACGAGGGAGGCGAGCGTCGTGGACGTGCCAGAGCCGGTCGGTCCGGTGACCACGACAAATCCCTTGGAAAGCCAGCAGAAATCCAGCACCTGCTGGGGCAGGCCGAGCTCCTGGACAGTGGGGATGCGATGCGGGATGTGGCGGAACACCGCGCCCATGCCGCGACGGTCCATGAAGTAGTTGCAGCGAAAACGGGCAAGGCCTGCGACTTCTTAGGCGAAGTCGGTATCGTGGCACCGCTCCCACTCCTCGCGGTTCTTCACCGGAGCGATGGGCCACAGCAGCTCCGCCATCTCCTCCCTCGAGACCGGCGCCCGCTGCATCGCCACCATCTGGCCGCCGTGGCGCAGGCGCGGCGACTCCCCGCTGGTGAGGTGCAGGTCCGAGGCGCCTCGCCGGATCATCTCAGCGAGCAGGGAGTCGATGGCCTGCCTGGAGGCCACCGCCCCGCCTGAGTCCGGCGCGGCGCTCCCCTCGCCGGCGAGCGGCGGGGCGAGGGGTGCTGGTGTGACCCGCATCGTGGCACCCGTAGGCGGAAAGACGACATCCACGGAGAAGCCGCGGTACGAGAAGCGCACCGCCGACCGGGCGGCAAGCTGCAAGGCCGTCGCCGCATCGGCGATCGCCCTGGCGAGATTCGCAACCTGCGCGCCCGAGATCGCGGACCGCGCCACCGGGCGGGTGCCCGAGGGTGCCACCACCCTCGGTACCTCCCCAGCCCTCAAGAGCAACTCCGACGCCCCCTCGGCGCTCATCATGTCGAGCAGGGCGTCCAGGGTTGACACGGGTCTCCTGCACCACTTCGATCGCCACCGCGTGCGAGAGGTTTGCCAGGTAGAGACCCAAGGGCGACTCCACGTGCCGGAAGCCCTCGCAAAGGTTCAACACGTCCAGGACCCGCTGTTCCCCGGGGGGTCTCAATGCTCGGATCGTCCCCTCTAACACCTCCCCGTCGGGAAAGCGGCAGCGAACGCGGGACTCGGGAGCTGCGGCGCCGAGCTCGAAGTAGCGCCACTCGGCCACCGCGGGCTCCTCGACACGGATCCAGCGGATCGCTCCCTTGCGCACCAGCAAGAAACCACTCTCCACGAGAACCAGCGGGAGGAACGGCTCCTTCCTCGCCAAAAGGTCGTGCACCGTTTCCGGGCCGTCGTGCCTGTCGGCGACCAGGGACACGAACACCGCCCCCTCCTGGGGACTGTCGGGGGGAATGTCGACGGTCACCCGGACGCGCTGTTTGGGAACCTTGTACTCCTCCATGGGCCCCTCTCGTCTCTTGACGGGTTATCGCACCCGACAACACGGGACCGCCTGCGCGGTTCTTTCCCGCGCCGACGCCTCGAGCGCTCCGCTCGCGCGGTGGTCTTCCCGGTCACACGCCAGAGGACGGTCCGAGCCCCCGGTGGCGCCCTGCCGCCCGCCGGGTGCCGGTTACAAGGCCGCTCACCGCTCGCGGGAGCGGCCGGGGGGTGTCAGGGCTGCCAACGGGAGCGCGTCGTGCAGCGGCTCGCAGGTGGAGGGCACCACCAGGGTGGCGCCCAGACCCAGCTCTTCCGCCACCAGCTGCCACACCCCGGGAGTCAAACGGAACGAGTAGCGTCCATCCCCTCTCGCCTCTCCTCGCTGCGCCTCCATGGTCTCCTGACGAAGCGCCACCACCAGGCCTTCCACCGGCACCCCCCCGGGCGCGAGAAGCCACAGCGAAACGTGGCAGGACGGCGCCAGCACCAGCTGCAGGTCTCGGGCAGGTTCTTCCAGGGAGAGTGCCGCGGGACCGAAGCCCTCCTTCTCGGCTCGTACCAACCAAGGCGCCTCTCCCGGAAGCGTCACCGCGAAGCGCCCCTCCTGGTCGCTCTGTGCGAAGTTCTGCCGCGACTCGAACTCCCACTTGGCGGACAGAGCTGAGACGGTGGCCCCTCCCAGCGGCTGCGCCTGCGGGTCGAGGACGACCCCCTCGGCGAGCCGAGCGGCGCCAAGCTCGACGGTGAGAGAGGCCCCCCTGGCGCGCAGCCGCACCTCTTCGGCGCCGGTGGCGTAGCCCGCGGCCTCGGCAACCACGCGGTAGTTCCCGGGAGCGAGCGCAAAATCCGTCTCGCCCAGCTCGTCCGTCTCCTGTTCCTGCAAGCTCACCAGCTGCCCCTCCGCCTCCTGGGCGACGGTCACGAGTCCTCTCACGGGCTTCTCGTCGCCGTCTCGGAGGCGGACGCGCAGCCGTGCCGCCTCCTGGAAGTGGAGGAGCGTCAATGGGTGATCCCACGAGACGGGCACCAGCAGCGGAGGGAATCCCTCCGCTCTGGCCACGGCCCAGAGCTGGTCTTCCCTCGGCACCCCCGCCAGGTCCATCACAGCCACTCCGCCCACGTCCCGTACCTTTCCCACCGGCCGCAACGACCCGGCAACGGTTTTCTGCCCCTTCAGGAATGGCAGCACCGCGCCGACCTGCACCCGGCAATCCGGCATCAGCGTGTCGTGCCAGGGGTCGAGACAGGCGAGGGCGTGCGAGAGCCCCTCGCGCAGCTCCACGGCCACCTCGCGGCCACGGGTGTCTGCCGAGAGCTCCGCCGTCTGCGGTTCGATGGCCGGCCCCACCACCACGATCCGGACCTTTTCGCCCTCCTTCAGCCGCGGACCTTGCGCGCGGTCGCCGACGATGTCCGCCACTTCGATCGCCTTTCCCGCGACCCAGAAGAGGCACGAGTCCCGGGCCAGCGGCTCGGGAAACAGGCGGACGGTCACGGGCAGCGGCACCCACCCTCCCTCGTCCAGCGTCAGCAAGGGGACCCAGGTGGGGCTCTCCACCAGCCGTGGTTCGAACCCTTCCCGTTGCAACCAGAGTCGCACTGGCCCAGGTCTCGGGCACTCCACGAGGGCGCCCGTGGGCCGCGGTTCGACGCGGCACCCCTCGGGGGCCATCGCCAGGCCCGCCACTGGCACCACGGGCGCCCCCGCCGCAATCTCCAGGCGCCCTTGGCCGCACACGACGCCAGTCGTTGCCAGACACCCCGCCCACACCAGGACCGCCACGCGCCTCATGGGGTGCCCTCCACGACCAGCTGCCGGTAGAGCTGGAGGAGAGCCTCGGATACCGCCTCGCGGCCCCGCTCCGCACCGGGCACCTCCGTCGCGTCACCGACCCAAACCACCCGCCCGCGGGCGAGGAAGCAATACCTGTCGGCCAGCAGCGGCAGCGCCAGCAGATCGTGGGAAGAGATCAGCACGGCCTTGCCGCCCTCCGCCGCCTGCCGCAAGCGAGCCACGGTGCGTTCCCTGGCCAAGGGGTCCAGCGACGCCCAGGGCTCGTCGGCAAGCAGCACGGAGGCCGGTCGGTGGCCGTTCAACTCCAGAGCCAGCAGCAACCGCTGTCCGCGGGAAAGCTGCTGCGGCGAGGTGTCGAGCGGGCGCTCCAGGGTCGCGCGCACCTGCCGCAGACGTTCCTCCAGCGTGCCGGCGGTGGGCCAGGACCGGGCGCTCCAGACGACCACGTCGCGAACCGTGGCGCCGCAAGGGAAGCTCGGCTCCGCCGCCACCCAGGCCACCTCGCGCGGCAACCGCCAGCGGTCGCTCACCGGCTCTCGCCCGAGGTACAGACGGCCACTTGCGGGCACCAAGAGCCCCGCGAGAAGGCGCAGCAGCGTCGTCTTGCCGGCGCCGTTGGGGCCGACGAGAGCCGTGACGCTCCCCCTCGGCACCTCCAGCTCCACCGGACCCAGCTGCCACCCACCCCGGTAGCGAAACGCCAGGTCCCGACAGGCGATGCCGGGTTCTAGCCCTCGCGCTCGAGGAGAATCGAGTAGCGCTTCCATAACGCTTCCTGACCGGCCAGAAGCACCGCCGCGGCCCCCAGGCGTACCAGCTCCCAACGCGGTGAGACCAGGTGCCGCACCTCGGAAAGCGGTAGCGGCCCCAGCGCGAACAAACAGAGGGCCACCGCTCTCGACAACGGCGCCGTGGGCGCCTGCCCGAGCAGCAGCACGGAAAGACTCGTGGCCCAGAGGAAACTCAGCACCAGGAAGACGAACAGCAGAACCACCAGCAACTGGTGCGGCACCCGCGGCCCCACCGTGGACCCTACGGCCGCCAAAAAAACGATCGGGGGGAGGAGCGCCAGCGCCCTCGAAAGGCCCAGACCCCCGGAGTGGACCGCGGGTGCCACCGCCAGCAGGAGCCCGAGCCCCACCACCGCCAGCGACAAAGCGAAGCGCAACCGGCAGAGCGCGCCGAGGCTGAGACCGCTCTGGAGCAGGAGGTCCAGCCCGCCGCAGCGACGGTCCTGCGCCAGTCCCCAGGAACTCAGGTACGCGGCAAAGAAACCCAGCCACATCACGGTGGAGGGCGTCCCCGAAACGTGCCAGCTCTCGAACGCCCCCACCAGGATGGCGGCGAGAAAGAGTACCCAGAACTGCCAGTTGCGCGCGAGGCGGCGGCCGTCCAAGAGGGCGAAGGCGGCCCAGGGTTTCATTCTTGCCCCTTCTGCCACACACCCAGCCGGTCATCCAGCACGAGCACCTGCCCCCTCGCCGCTACCACCGCCAAGGCCCCCTCGGGCGCGTCGGTGCGGTGCAGCGTGCCGCCCCCGAGAGCCACGCTCCACAGTGCCACATGCCGCTCGTTCTCGTCCAGTCGGCAAAGAACATATACCTGCTGCTCCCCCAGCGCCAGCGCGCGGATGGGGGCCTCGTGCGCTACCCCAGCCACCACCTGCGTCAGCGGCAGAGCGTCCAGCGGGCGGCCGTCCGTGTCATAGAGCACGAGCTCCCGCGGCTCGAAGAGGCGCACGACCCCAACCACTCGCTCGTTGGCCGCGAGCAGCAGCATGTTGCTCTTTGCCAGGCCTTCGAGCGTGGTGGCGGGCACCGGGGCCAGGGCCCATGGCTTCCACCGCCCCCCCTGCTCCCGCCAGAGGCACAGGCCGTCTCCAAAGCCCGGGAGGCGGAAGAGCACCAACGTGGAACCCTGTCGGCACACCTTTCCCGCCCGCACGGGCAGGGCGCGTTCGGCGAGCATCCGACCGTCGGCGGCGTGCTCCGAAAGGCTGCCGCCGCCGCGGGCGAGCAACACGAAGCCCTCCCCGGGGCGCGCGGCGACGCCCCACCACCGGCCGGGCACGAGCGGCTGGAAAGCCTCCCGCCGCGAGCCGGCCCAGCGCCACACTCCCTCGACGGCTGGTGTTCCGCCCTCCTCGCGGGCCTGCACCACTGCCACTACCGACCCGTCCTCCAGCAGCGCGGCGTCCGTGACGAGGGCCGGTACCTCCAGGGCAGGGGGGACGAGGGTCACCCACTCGCCAGGCAGCGCCGCCGCGGCCGTGAAGAAAAAGCTCGCGCCAACGAACAGACCGCCCCTTCTTAGGCCTCTTCCCCGTCGTGCAACACCGGGGCCGGCGGCGTCGCCTGCCTCGGTTTCAGCCCTCTTACCGTGCCGCCTGCGAATGGCAGTAACCGCCCCTGCGGCCGCGGCCGCCGCGGCTATGCGTGGAACGGCACACGGTAGAGGCACTCGACGAACTCCACATAGGCTTTTGCGCCACATGCACTCCGCTCCCACCACGTACTCAGGTCGGCGCACTTGTCGAGCGCAGCGAAGAAGACCGAGGAACAGGATGCCTCGGCGCTTCCCACCCCCAGTGCCAGCCCGACGGTCACGGACAACACAATAGCAACAACCAACGCTCTCAGTCTTGCCATCGCTCTCTCCTCCTCTCCTGTCGTCCCCGCCCTCGAGGCGGGCTGGGGGGCGTCCAGGCACGTTCCGTGCCAGCTCGCTCCCCGCTCGGCAAGCGGTCAGCGCAGTGCTCACGAGGTGCCGGCGCGGAGCAGGTGGGAGCGGCGTTTTCTGCCTCGCCCCTCCCGGCAGCGACGGTCTCGCCCCCCGCTGCCATGGCCCGCAGCCCTGGGCGTAATCCGTCCAGCGTGGACGAAACGTGTCCGCCACCCACCCGCACCCAGATGCCTGTCGGTGCTTGCTGCGCCAGATCCGCGTCGGTGCCCTCGGCATCCGACCCTCGAAAACGCCGCTGCGCCCAGGACAGAGCCCAGGCCCTGGCGGGCGGCGGACGGGCTTCCGAAACCGTGGTCGGCGACCGGCCGGTGCATGACAAAGTCACGGTCAGGGACTAGATTGAGTCGTAAGGATTGCTGCAAGAGAAACGACGACCGAAGGAGGCACGATATGGCATCCCCCCGGCTTCCCATCGTGACGTTGGCGGCGGTGTGCGTGTGCGCGGCCGCGCTGGCCGTCGAGCCGCCGCTCCCCGTTTCCCCAGGCAGTATAGAGCGCATCGAGCGGATCGCTTCGCCCTGCCCCACCTTCTCCTGGGCGCCCGTCCCGGGAGTCCTCGGCGTGCGCGTCGCCGTCTACGCGATCCCCGCCGACGAGAGCGCGCCGCCAGTGCTCGTCACCGACAGGCAGCTGCCGGCCGCCGCCTCGAGCTGGACGCCGGCTCTGCCCGAGTGCCTGCAGCCTGGCACGTACGCGTGGGGCGTCGGCGTGGTAACCGACGAGGGCGGGCCGTACTGGTCCGAAGCCGCATGGTTCGAGGTGATGGCCGAGGGCACGGCACTCCCCGGCCTACCCGGCGCGCCCGGCGAGACACCCCGCGAACGCGCCCTGACGTCCGGCAGCGGCAGCGCGACGCCCGAGGCTGGCAGCGGCGTGCGTGGTCGCGTCGAGCCGCGCACGCCGTCGCGCGAGCGGCTGCTCGCCACGCAGTTCTCCGTCGGCTCCACCGGCAACGTGTCGGCCAACGCCGTCACCGCCACCTCGTTCACCGGAGACGGCTCGGGGCTCACGAACCTCAACGCGACCCAGCTCACCTCGGGGACGGTCCCGAGCGGGCGGCTGTCGGGCACGTACACCATCAACGTCAACGGGACGGCGCTCAACGTGACCGGCTTGACGCAGGGCGGCGTGACGTTCGGCGACGGGACCGGCAAGCTCTTCCAGGACCCGAACAACTTCTTCTGGGACGACACCAACAACCGCCTCGGCCTCGGCACGAGTGCACCCTGGGAGCAGCTTCAGCTCACCGGCAACCTGCGGCTCCCGCAGACCACGAAGACCCCCGTCCTTGCAGGCATGGTCCTCCTGGGGCCGAACACCTTCATGCACGCCTACCACCCAACGGCCGGAGCGATGGAGAATACGTTCCTGGGCTACAACGCTGGCAACGTGAACATGGGAGGCAGCGGCGCCGACGGCACCGTCAACACCGGTCTCGGGTTCCAGGCGCTGCAGAACGTTTCGACCGGCTGGATCAACACTGCGGTGGGCGCCTACACACTCACCGCCAACACCGCCGGCTCGCACAACACGGCCGCAGGCGGCTGGGCCCTGCATGGGAACACCCTCGGCTTCTCGAACACGGGTATCGGCGCGTACGCTCTCCACAGCAACACGACGGCGAGCCAGAACACCGCAGTGGGCGTCGAGGCGCTCCGCACGCTGTCGTTCAGCAACTCGAACTCCATGTGGCAGGCCGCCAACACCGCCGTGGGGTACCGGTCCCTGTACAACACCGACGCTGTTCTCTCCATCGACGATGGGATCAACAACACGGCCGTAGGGGCTAACAGCATGTACGCCAACACCACCGGACGCGCCAACACCGCCGTTGGCTACTCGGCCCTGCGGTCGAACACGACGGCCGTCGAGAACGTGGCCGTTGGCCAAGAGAGCCTGCACGGGAACACCTCGTCCTCGGGCAACACCGCCCTGGGATACCAGGCGCTCTACTCGCAGTCCTACGACCCCGGCGCGCTGTGGTGGGCGCTCAACACCGCCGTCGGGTACATGGCGCTCGAAATGAACACGCCGACGAGCGTCGACGATGCGGTCCACAACACGGCGGTTGGCGCCCTCTCGATGCAGAACAACACCCAGGGCGGGTACAACGCCGCCACGGGCCACAAGTCGCTGTGGTCGAACCAGACCGGCAACGAAAACACGGCGAACGGCGATCTCTCGATGCGGGACAACGTCTCCGGCCACAACAACACCGCGGTCGGGGCCGGCAGCCTGATGACGAACCAGACCGGCCACAACAACACCGCCATCGGCTGGATGGCGCTCGGCAATGTGGCCACCGGCCAAAGCGGCAACGTCGCCCTCGGTCACCAGGCTGGCCTGAACGAAACGACGTCGAACAAACTCCACATCGCGAATAACAGCGCCTCGTCGCTGATCTGGGGAGATTTTGCGACAGGCCAGGTGATCATCAACAACCCGGGCCTACCCGGCAGCGGCGCGCTCTGGGTCAATGGACAGATCGGTGCCAGCAGCCTCCCGCTCGCCAGCGGGAACCCATTGTGCGAACTCGGCGCGGGGACGGGTGTGATCGGCACCTGCGGAATTTCCGACTTGCGGTTGAAGAGAGACGTGCAGCCTTTGGCACAAGAGATCGACATCCTTGACACGCTGTCGCGCCTGCGCGGCGTGGCGTTCAACTGGGACCGCTCAAACGAGATGATGAGGAATGCGTCCGAGCGCCGCGAGATCGGCATGATCGCGCAGGAAGTGGAAGAGGTGCTGCCGTCACTGGTGACGCGCGACCGCGACGGCTACCGCTCCCTCGATTATGCAAAGCTCACGGCGTTCCTCGTGGAGGTCGCCAAGGCACAACAGGCCGAGATCGAAGAACTGCGGAGGCTGGTCGCGACCCTCACCGCGAAGCGCTGAGCGACGAGCCATCTCGCAGCGCCACGACGCGCCCCTCGCCCGCGGGTCTCGTGGGTAGCACCGGGCCCGGTCGGTAGTGACGCGTTTGCCAACGCGGTACGCGCGGTACCAGCGCCGCGGTTCACGCCTCACCCCAGGCCCACCCGCACGGTAGCGCGCCGGGAAAGGGGCCGGAAAGAGCAGCGATCATGAGGATCCAGCAATGCGGACGCCGATGTTGACGATGCGGGCCTCCGGGAGATTGAGATTGCGGAACGCCGAGCGGCCGTGCTTCGCGAAGTTGCCCCCGCTGCCGCCGCGAAAAACCCG
>JBBISY010000028.1:0-40006 GCA_037441065.1 Acidobacteriota bacterium
CGTCTGCACCGCGGTGGTGCTGCTCTCCTGGCGCGGGCGAGTCCTCGCCGCCTGGGCCGCGGCGCCGCTCGCCGCGGTGGCGGTGGCCGCCCCCGTGCTGGTGCCTCTCCTGGCCATCTACCCGGAGACGGTGCGGGGGGCGCTCGGCACGCCGCCCGGCTCGCTCGGCGCCGACGCCCTGGCGCCCCGGCGGTACCTGGAACTGGTGCTGCCCAACGTGCTGGGAGGGCCGCTTGCTGACGCGCAGAGCGGCTTCTGGGCGCAAGCCTCCTTCCCCTGGCAGCGCTACTACCCCACCATCTTCCCGGGGCCGGCAGCGATCCTCCTCGTCCCCTGGGGTTGGGCGCACCGCCGCCGCCTGCGCGTGTGGTGGCTCCTTTTCGCTGTCACGGTCCTCGCGGCTCTCGCCCTCGGCGCGGCGCCGCTGGCGGCGCTCGCCCAGCGCGTGCCTGCCTTGGGCCATGGCCGCTTTGCCATCAAGCTCCTGGTGGGGGTGATGCTGGCGCTGGCACCGCTCGTCGCCGCCGGGTGGGAGCGAGCGGAGAGCCTCCCCCCCCCGCGGGTGCGGCGGGCCGCAGCGCGGTTCCTCCTGCCGGTGCTCACGCTCCTGCTGGCTGCGGGTCCGCTGCAACCGGCCTGGCGGGCGGCGCTCGCCGCCCTCTATCCGGCCTCCTCCGGCCGCCTGGCCGCGGTTCCGGCATCGCGCCACGCGGCTGCCCTCCTGGGCGACGCTACCGCCCTGGCCCTGCCCGCTGCCGCGCTGCTGGTGGCGGGCCCGCACGTCACGGTGGGGACGGCAGCCGCCTTCGCCGCCGGCTGGCTCGCTGGCCGGGGGGTTCTCCTCTTCGAGGACGCCACCGCCTGGGCAACGCCGCCGGCCAGTCTCCCCCGCACCGGACCCCCCACGGTGGCCAGCTTCGCCCGCAGCGGAGCCCCGCCGAGCGAGCCGCGGCACCCTGAGCTGCGTCGCTTCTGGCAAGCCCGCAGCTGCCTCGCCCCCGACTACGCCGTGCGCTGGGGCGCGCGCTCCGTCCTCGCCCGCGGGCCGGACGGTCTGGAACCGATCCGGCAAGAATTGCTCGCCGCCCACGCGGCCACCCTGCCCCCCCCTGAGCGGGCCCGCCTCGCCTGCGCCCTGGGGGCCACGCTGGTGCTCGCCGACGCTCCGATCGCGGGGCTGGCCGGTCGCACCCTCGAGGGGGTCTGGGTGGGGGAGTGTCCGGCTCCCGCCCCCGAAGCCTACCTGGCGCGGCGGGTGCTGCCGGCGGAAGGGGTGGTGGCGGCGGCGCAGACGCTGGCGGCGGAGGGGTTCCGGCCCGGGGTGGACGCGGTCGTTGAGGGCTGGGGGGGAGCCGAGCTCCAGGCCAGCGGCACGATTCTCGCTGCGTCGGGCCCACCGCACCACCGGCGCTACCGGCTCTCCCTCGAGGGCCCAGGGTTCTTCGTGCTCCACCACAGCTACCTGTCGGGCTGGCGGGCCCGCCTGGACGGGGCCCCGGCGAGGGTGGAGGTGGCCAACGGCGCAGGGATCGGCGTGCGCCTGCTGGCCGGCCAGCACACGCTGGAGCTCTACATCTCCCCCGCACCCTACCGGCTGGGGTTGCTCGGGCCCGCCGTGCTCCTCGCCGCCGTCATCCTTCTGCGGGGGGTGCCTGCACGTCGGGGCCGGAAAAGCGCCACCGGTGGGCCGGGGCGTAACAGCCCGGCCAACCCACCGGCGCCGTGACGAGGAACGTGCACACCTCGCAGGCGTAGTCGTAAGCCAGCCCGCCCACCGCATGCACCGCCGCGTCCACCACGTACCGGCCGGGTGCCAGCTCGAGGGAGGGAAACTCGATGCGCACCTCGCCATCCCGCTCCAGCCGCTGCGGGCGAAACCCGTCCAGGTCCGTGTTGGTGCCGAAGACGTGGCTGCCGTCCTCGCGGTGAATGGCGATGCCGAAGACGAAATCCTCCTGCGGCTCCCGCACGCGGTAGGCGAGGCGCAGCGCGGCCGGCTCGCCGCTGCGCACGCTCCCCACCGGCCGTCCCGGCGCGTCCAGAAGCTCCACTGCGGTGAGGACCACGGCGTTGTTCCCCCACCGCTTGCCGCCGACCCGCACCTCGCTGGCCGCCTCCCCCGCCTCCTGGCTCGCCACATCCGAGCGGTAGCGGGAGACCACCGCCGGCGTGTGCCCGCTCATCACCGGCCGCCCCTCCCGCAGGTACAGGGTACGGTGGGCCAGCTGCTCCACCAGGGCCAGGTCGTGGCTGACCAGGAGGATGGCCGTGCCCCGGCGCTGCAGCGCGGCGATGCGATCCAGGCACTTGTGGGTGAACGCCTGGTCGCCCACCGCCAGTACCTCGTCCACCACCAGCACGTCGGGCTCGGCGGCCACCGCCACCGCGAACCCGAGCCGCACGTACATGCCGGAGGAGAAGGTCTTGATGGGCTGGTCGATGAACGGACCCACGTCGGCAAAGTCCACGATCCACGGCAAGCGGCGCTGCACCTCCGCCCGCGACAGGCCGTGCATCATGCCGTTGATCACCACGTTTTCCCGCCCGCTGATCTCCGGGTGAAAGCCGGCGCCCAATTCGATGAGGGCCGTCACCCGCCCCGCCACCTCGACCGTCCCCGTGGTGGGGTGGAGGATCCCCGCCACGAGCTTGAGGAGCGTGGACTTGCCGGAGGCGTTGGGGCCGATCACCGCCACCGTTTCGCCGCGGGCGATCTCCAGGTCCACCCCCGAGAGGGCCAAGAAGCCGTCCTTCGCCTGCTCTCGGGCCCACAGCTCGCCCCGCAGCAGGGCCCCTTTGAGGGAGTGGAAGCGGCCGCGCTGGGGTCGCATGGGGTAGCGCTTGCTCACGCCGCGGACCCGGACCGCAAGCTCGCTCATACGGTCTCCACCAGTGTCTCGCGCAGGCGGACGAACAGTGCCGTGCCGGCGCCCCACGAGAGCAGCGCCACCAGGTACGCCCACCCCCAGGTGGCCAGCGAGGGGAGCTGTCCCAGCAGGAGCACGTCTCGATACACCTGGACCATGGGCGTCACCGGGTTGGCGAGGACCGCTCGCCGCAGCAGCCCCTCGGGCACGAGCTCCGGCGTGTAGATGATGGGGGTGAGGAAAAACAGGAGACTCAGGAGGTTGTGGAGGAGGTCCTTGAGGTCGCGAAAGTGCACGGCCAGAGCGGCGATGAGGAACACCAACCCGCTCACCGCCACCACCCACGGCAACAGGGCCAGGGGCGTCAGGAGGGCGGTGAGGGGGAAGGTGGCCCGGCCGGCCGCCACCGCCACGCCCAGGCCCACGAACAGCACCGGCAGAGCCAGCAGGTGGTGTACCAGGTGGGAAATCACCGTGACTGCCGGGAAGACCTCCGGCGGGCACATCACCTTCTTGAGGAGCGGCCCGTTGTCCAGCAGCACCACCGAGGCGTCCAGCATCGCTCCCGAGGCGAAGAGCCAGGGGAGCAGGCCCGCGAAGAGGAAGAGCGGGTAGGGCACGTGGGTCGGCACCCGCGCCGGGATGACCAGCGTGAAGACCAGCGAGTATACGGCCAGGAGGAGGATGGGGTTGAGCAGGGACCACAGGTAGCCGAGAACGGTGCCGCGGTAGCGCGCCTTGAGTTCGCGCTCCACCAGCACCAGGATCAGCCCGCGTTGGCGGTGGAGCGTGACCAGGAGCTGTTCGACACCTACCCGAGCGGCGCTCAGAGCCCCTGCCCCTGCAGCAGCTCCCACATCTGTTCCTTGATGCGCTCCTGTTGCTGCTTTACGTAGCTGTCGTAGTCCTCCACCTTGCCGTCGTGGATCCAGTAGTTGCGGAGGTAGTGCTTGATGTTGCCGAAATCGTCGAAGGCCAGCGGCCCGGTCACGCCGCGGATTTCGGCGAGACCCTTGAGCCGCAGCTGGACCTCCTTGCCGGTGGGGGTGCGCGCGGCCTTCAATGCATGGAGGACCGCCAGCGCCGCGTCGTAGCCATGGGCGGCGTAGATGTCGGGTACGAGCTTGTACACTTCGTGGTAGCGGGTCACGAAGCTGCGCACCGGCTCCTGTTGCGCCGTGGGATCGAAGGACGCCAGGGGGAAGTACACCCCTTCCGCCAGCTTCCCGGCCTCCTTGAGCACGCTTACGTTCGAGATGGCCGAGGTGGTGCAGATCACGCCCTGGTAGCCCACCTGCCGGAGCACCTTCAGGGCAGCGACGATCGCTTCGCCGTACCCGCAGATGTAGACCCCCTTCGGCTGGTACGAGGCGAGGATGTCCGCCGTCTGGCGCTCCCACCCCGGCTCGCCGATGGCCACCGATCCCACCACCGTCCCGCCGGAGGTGCGGAATTGCCCCATGAACACCGGCAGCAGGCCGCGCGTGTACGGGTTGTCCTCCTGCAGGATCGCCACCACCCGCACGTTCTTGGCGAGGGTGAAGAGATCGGCGGCCTTCACGCCCTCCAGGTCATCGGAGGGGAAGGTGCGGAAGAAGAACACGCTCACCCGCGCCAGGTCCGGGGCAGAGGCGGAAGGGGAGAGGAGTACCCGCTCGCGCCGCGCGGCGATGGGGATCATCACCTTGGCCTCGCCCGTGGTCGCGCCGCCGATCACCACGGGGGCCCCCGCCGAGTACAGCGCTTCCAGGGCACTGGCGGCCCGGGCGGGATCGGAACCGCTGTCGCGGTACTCCACCACCAAACCGGCAGGCGCGGTCTTGGCCGCCAGGGCATCGTCGAAGGCCAGTTTCACGCCGCTCTTGACGGACGCCCCGTAGGCCGCCATCTCCCCGGTTTCCGGGAGTACCACGCCGACGATCAACCTCCGGCTGCAGGCACCCGCGAGGAGAAGGGGAAGGAGCAGTACCGCGAGGGCTACCCGTTTCATCGCACCCTCCATGTACCGGCGTGCCGGTACGCCTCCTTGTACCATACTGCACATTGCCCGTAAAGGCCGCCTTGCACCCGTCGCGGCATCGCTCTATCATCGGTGCAATGACCGGGGGGCGTCGCGCGTGGGCGCTCGTGCGGGCAGTCTTGCTCCTGGTGGCAGCGGGCTGCAGCGACGAGATGTTCGATGCCGAGTGCGATCTCATCGTGCTCAACGACAGCCTGTGCGCGGTCACGGTGCTGGTGGACGGTCGAGAGGCGTTCACGGTGGCGAGCGGCTCCGACCGCACGTTGAACGACATCGGCCCCGGCCAGCACATTATCGAGGCCCTCGACAGCGAGGGCACGGTGCTGGAGCGGCGAACCGTGGAGCTGGCCAGCGGCGAGGACTACTACCTCATCCTCGACGACTGCTGAGCGATAGCGCTAGAGCGGCTCCTCGCGGCCTTCGCGCTGGAGCTGTTCCACCAGTTGCTTGACCCGCTGCGCCTGATCCTTGGGCACCACCAGCACCGCGTCCCGCGTGGCCACCACCACGAGGTCGCTCACGCCCACAGCAGCCAGCAGCGGTCCGTCGCTCACGAGCACGCAGCGCTCGCTGTCCAGACTCACCACCGGCCCGATCGTCACCCCGCCGGCACCCGCCGCGAGCACCTCCTCGAGGCCGGTCCAGGAGCCCACATCGCTCCAGCCGAACTCGCCGGAAACGCCCCACACCTGCCGCGCCTTCTCCATCACCCCGAAGTCCACCGAGATCTTCGGCAGGTGCGGGTAGTGCCGGGCCAGCGCCTCGCGCTCCCCCAGGCGAGCGGTGTCGGCGGCGATGCGGTCGAGCCCCGCCGCCAGCTCCGGCAGGTGCTCGCGAATGGCGGCCTCCATCGCCGCCACCCGCCAGGCGAAGATCCCGGAGTTCCAGCGGTAGCGCCCCGAGGCCAGGTACTCCGCCGCGCGCTCGGCGTCCGGTTTCTCCACGAAGCGCTGGACGCGGTGGACGGGAACCCCCGCCACCTCCTCCACCGGCTCGGCGAACTCCAGGTAGCCGTAGCCGGTCTCCGGCCGGGTGGGGCGGATCCCGAGGGTGACCAGACCGCCGCGCAGCGCGGCGGTGCGCACGGCCGCCTCCAGGGCGCGCCGGAGGGCGCTCTCGTCGCCGATCACGTGGTCGGAGGGCGCCACCAGCAGCAGCGCCTCGGGGTCGAGGCGGGCCGTCCGCCACGAGAGCCAACCCACACAGGCGGCGGTATCGCGGCCCACCGGTTCCACGAGCACGTTCTCCGGGGGGAGGTGGGGCAGCTCCTGCCGTACCGCCTCCGCCACCTCGGCCACCGTCACCACCCACAGCCGGTGCGGGGGAACGAGGGTGAGCAGCCGATCCACGGTGCGCGCGAGGAGGGACCTCTCCCCCACCAGCGGCAGCAGTTGCTTGGGACGACGGCGCCGGGACAGCGGCCAGAAGCGGGTCCCGGCCCCCCCCGCCATGACCGCCGCCCACAGCGAACCCTCAGAGGAAGGCATACAACCCCCGCAGGTCGGCAATGCACCGGTACCCGTTGCCGAATACACCCTGGCGGTCCACCAGCACGGGGATCATGCCCGCGCTGGTCGAGCCGCGGTAGTCGTCCAGGGGCGAATCGCCGGCGTGGAGGCAGGCGGCCGGGGGGACCCCCAGGCGGCGGGCAGCGCGCTGGAAGATCTCCGGGGACGGCTTTTCCACCCCCTCCAGGGCGGACACCAGCACGGCGTCGAAAAGGTCGGCCAGCCCCAGCCGCGTCAAGAGACCCGGCAGCCGCGAATCCCAGTTGGAGACCGCCGCCAGCGGCACGCCGCGCGTCTTGAGCGCCGCCAGCACCTCGGGCACCTCCGGAAACGTGCGCCACAGCGCCGGGTCCGAGAACGCCTCGAACAGCGCTGCGAGGAGCGGCTCCCAGGGCGCCGGGTGGCGGAGGTCGGCGAGAACCCGGCGCACGAACGCGCCCCACCACTCCCACTCCCCGCCCTTGAGCAGGTGGTAGCGGTCCGATCCCAGGGGGTGGGCCTGGGTGAGTTCGCTCCACGCGCGCTGGTACACGGGGGCCACCTCGTCGGGCGTCACCGCCGGCCCAAACGCCGACAGGGACCGGGCGTAGATTTCCGGTGGCGTGGGTCGGCACTCGATGAGCGTTCCCCCCACGTCGAGCAGGATCGCCTGGACCACCTCGTTCGCCTCCCCCCTTCCTCGCGCCGGCACGCCGACGGCGCTATTCTATGCTCAGACCGGGAACGGGAGGTATCGGCGCCCGCTGCCAGGACGGCGGCCGAGCAGGTCGTGGTCGGCAGGCCGTGACGTCCGCCACTTGCGGGGGCACCGGCGCAGCGGCCCGCCCGGCTCGAGGAGCGAACGGCATGCACCGCCTCACCGACCTGGCACGGGCCATGTTCGCGGCCGCCGTGGCGGCGGTCCAGCCGCAGGCTCTCCTCCGTCGTCTGGAGGTGACGGCGGATGGGATCGGCGCGGGGGCCGATCGCTTCGAGCCTCCGGGACGGCTCGTGGTGGCCGCTCTCGGCAAGGCCGCGCCCGGCCTGGCCAGCGCGTTCCTCGCAGCCACCCCTCGGCGCCCCGACACGCTCTTCGTGCTCACCACCGACGGGGTGCCGGCCGCCGCGGCTCTCTCCCCGCACCTGCGGCGGGCCGGTCACCCCCTTCCGGACCGCCGCGGCGAGGCGGCCACCCGGGAGCTGCTCGCCCTCCTCGCTGCCCAGGAGCCCGAGGATGGGGTCGTGCTCCTGCTCTCGGGCGGCGCCTCGGCGCTCCTGGCCGCCCCCCTCGCCGGGGTCGAGCTGGAGGAGGTGGTGGACGTCACGCGGGCGCTCCAGCGGGCCGGCGCCTCCATCGGTGAGCTCAACGTGGTCCGCAAACACCTCCTGGCCGCCAGCGGCGGCCGGCTGGCCGCAGGGTGTCCCGCGCCGATCCTGGCGCTCGTCCTCTCCGACGTCCCGGGCGACGACTTGGCCACCATCGCCTCGGGGCCCACCGTGGCCGACCCTTCCAGCTTCCCCGACGCCTTCGCCGTGTTGGAGCGCCACCACCTGCTGGGCTCCTTCCCCCGCCTCGCCCGGTTCTTCCGCAACGCCGCCGGCGACCCCCGGCTGGAAAGCCCCAAGCCCGGCGACCCCAGACTCCAGCGCGCTGCCACCCACCTCCTGGGCTCCAACGCCCAGGCCCTGGAGGCAGCCGCTGCGGTGGCGACGAGCGCCGGTTTGCGCCCGGTGGTGCTGACGCGCACCCTGCGCGGCGAGGCGCGAGGGGTGGGGCGGATGCTGGCCGCCGCCGGGCGGGCCGCTCGCGCTGGCGAACCACTGGCCCTCCTGGCCGGCGGGGAGACCACCGTGCGGGTGCGGGGACCGGGGTGCGGCGGGCGCAACCTGGAGCTGGCATTGGCGGCAGCGGTGGAGTTTGCGGGAGTCGAGGATCTGTGTCTGCTCGCCGGCGCCACCGACGGGGTGGACGGGAGCAGCCCGGCTGCGGGCGCGGTGGTGGACGGCGGCACGGTGGCACGGGGGGAGGCGCGAGGCTGGGACGCGGGGAGTGCCCTGGAAGCCAACGACAGTTGGGGGTTCTTCGCGGCGGCGTCCGAGGCGATCCTCACCGGTCCCACCGGCACCAACGTGGCCGATCTCGTCTTCGTCCTCCACGCCGGCGGCCGGCTCGCACGCTGGCCCCTGGCAGCCTCACGGTCCATCGCCAGCGCCCCGCTACCCCCCTGAGGTATCGCGGCGAGGGGAGGGGCGCTACACTCGCCGCGTGCCGGACCGCGCCTGCTCGCCGGGAGACGTGCACTTCCCCCCGCTGGCTCGGGGGTTTCTCGCCTTGCAGCTGGTGGACCACTGGGGAAACCGGACGACGCCGCGCCCCCGCCCGCGGGCGGAGGTACTGGCCGCGGCCCTGCTTCTCGGCGGCGAGGGGGAAGCCGGGGAGGGTATCCCCCTGGGCCGCGACGAGGCGGCGTCCGGGTACGGCCTGTACGTGGCTTACCTGGTCCTGAGGCACTGCACCCGCGATCTGGGCGAGGCCCACCCCCTGGCCGCCGCCTGGCGGTCGCTCCTGCCTGCCCTGGCGCGGGAGCCGCGCTATCGCGCGGCGCTCGAGAGCGCCGCAGATGCCGTCAACCGCTCGATCCTGGCGGCGAGCCACGCGCTGGCCGCGCACTTGCTGGCGGGACGGCGCGACGGCTGCATCGCCGACCTGCCTCAGGCGGGGGGAACGGTGCCGCTGCGCGTCGTCCCCTGCGGCGAACGGACGTACCGACTCCAGCCCTGGCCGCTGTGCGGTCGCCGGCTGGCGGTCCACGCCGAGGGCTCGTTGCCAGCAGGCGGCTCCTGCCTGGTGAGCTGGACGCTCCTCGCCCCGGGTGCCCCGGCGGATTGACACGAGCCCCACCACAGTGTAGAAAGGAGCCCCCGCTTGCCGGGGCGTTGGGCGTGCTCCGCAGTAGCTCAATGGTAGAGCGTTCGGCTGTTAACCGAAGGGTTGGGGGTTCGAGTCCCTCCTGCGGAGCCAATGAACTGCCCGCGCCCCACGGCGTGGCCCCTCTGGAACGCCCCTCGGGACTCGCGCTGGCTGAGAAGTCCGACCACCGCCTGCGAAGCTAGCTTTGCGCAGCGGCTGCCCCGTCAGCCGGCGCCGTCTCAGCCACCACCTGCGTCTCGGCGGCGGGGCTCCGGCCAGGTGGCCGCGACATGCGCCGCACCAGGAGGAACGCCGCGCCCGCCAGGAGCAGCCCCGCCCAGGAGTCCACGGCGTAGTGCCAGCCGGTGGCCACCGAACCGAGGAAGGTGAGGAGGGCGAGCAGGAGCAGCGGCGTGCGCAGCGCCGAGCCCACCGCCGCCGCCCACAGCGCCAGGAAGGCGTGGGCCGCCACGTGCAGACTCGGCATGGCGGCGACCCCCAGCGCCGGTGCGATCAGGTACTCCCGCCCGGGGTCGGCCAGCATGCGCAGTACCTGGCTGTAGTTGCCCTGCAGCGCCAGCTGGTGGCGAGCGGCAATGGGGAAGACGGCCTGAACCTCCTCGCGCCACCCCTCGAAGGCCAGGGCGGGCCCCAGGGCGGGCATGGCGATGTAGCCCACCAGGCCCGTGGCCCACACCAGCCAGAAACCCGCGGCAAACCCCTGGCGCGCCTCCCGCCGGGGGTGAACGAGGAACCACGCCGCCGCCGCCAGCATCGTCGGGACAAAAACGCTGTACTCGGCGTCGAGAAGCCTGGCCGCCCAGCGGGGCCCCAGGGAAAAGAGGGTGAGGGCGAAGACGTTGGGGTTCACGCCGAAGTGGAGGCGGGTGTCCAGCGCCGCCAGGCGCGCATCCCACAGCTGTCCCCCGTAGGCGGGCAGGTAGAGCTTGCACCAAGAGTAGGTCATGGCCAGCATGGCGTGGCCGGCGAGGAGGAACGCCCCGTCCCAGCCCCACTCGGCCAGGGGCGGCCGGAGCTTGCGAGGATTCCTGCCTGCGTCGCGGCGCCAGGCGAGCACCGCGGCCGCGGCAATGCGCAGGACGAACGCTGGCACCACGTAGGCGGCAATCCCCCCCACCGCCGAGGCGAACATGGCCGGGCTCGGGCCGGTGAGCCCCTGCACGGCGAGAGGCCGCCAGAGCACGGTGAAGAGCGCGAGCGAGGCGGCGAGGAGCAGGGGCGGGGTCCACCAGAGGCGAGTGGCGGTTGCCCCCGCCCACAGGCGACGGCACGGCAGCAAGCAGGCGGGGAAGGGGCGGCCGAAGCGGTACACTCTCCGGTAGCTTAGCGCATCGGCGCACGGGCTTCCCCAGCCGTGGAAGGGAGCCCTGGCTCCCCCGGTTCTCGCTAGGGAGCGAAGGGGGCGCCGGCGAGCGGTCGCGTCGCGCCACCTCGAGAGGGCCGCCATGAGGGACGAAAGGTTCAAAGAGCAGCTCTACGATGCCGATCCGGCGGAGACCGCCGAGTGGGTCGAATCCCTCGACCGGGTCCTGGCTACCTCGGGCCGCGAACGGGCGCGCTTCCTGCTGCGCAAGGTGCTCAAGCGGGCCCGCATGCAACACCTGGGGATCGAGGTCATCCAGACCCCGTACATCAACACCATCTCCCCCGAGCAGGAGCCCCCTTTCCCCGGCGACGAGGCCATGGAAAAGCGCATCCGCCGCATCGTCCGCTGGAACGCCATGGCCATGGTGACCCGCGCCAACCACCGGTTTCCAGGGCTCGGTGGGCACCTGGCCACCTACGCCTCGGCGGCGGCGCTCTACGAGGTGGGCTTCAACCACTTCTTCCGCGGCAAGGCGGACGGCAGCGGAGACCAGATCTTCTACCAGGGCCACGCCGCCCCGGGCATCTACGCCCGCGCCTTCCTGGAGGGGCGCATCACCGCCGCCCAGCTCGACGCCTTCCGGCGCGAGACGGCGGGCGGCCTCCCCTCCTACCCCCACCCCCGCTCCCTGCCGGAGTTCTGGGAGTTCCCCACCGTGTCCATGGGGCTCGGGCCGCTCAACGCCATCTACCAGGCCCGCTTCAACCGCTACCTCCAGCACCGGGGGCTCAAAGACACCTCGCAATCGCGGGTGTGGGCGTTCCTGGGCGACGGCGAGACCGACGAGCCCGAGGCCCTGGGCGCCCTCCACGTGGCGGCCAACGAGGGGCTCGACAACCTCCTGTTCGTGGTCAACTGCAACCTCCAGCGACTGGACGGCCCGGTCCGCGGCAACGGCAAGATCATCCAGGAACTAGAGGCGGTGTTCCGGGGTTCCGGGTGGAACGTGATCAAGGTCGTCCTCGGCCGGGAGTGGGACGAGCTGTTGCGCCGCGACGAGCACGGGCTGCTCCTGGAGCGGCTCAACACCATCGTGGACGGGTGGTGGCAGCGGTACCACGTGGAGGGCGGCGCCTTCATGCGCGCCCACTTCTTCGGCGCCGACCCGCGGCTGCTGGCCCTGGTGGAGCACCTCTCCGACTTCGACCTCTGGAACCTCAAGTTCGGCGGCCACGACTACCGCAAGCTGTACGCCGCCTACGCCCTGGCCACCCAGCCGGGAGAGCGGCCCACGGCCATCCTGGTGAAAACCGTCAAGGGGTGGTCGCTGGGGCGCGACTTCGAGGGGCGCTACACCACGCACCAGCAGAAGAAGCTCAACGTAGCCCAGCTCAAGGCGTTCCGCGACGTGCTCCAGCTGCCCATCAGCGATGCCGAGCTGGAGGATGGCGAGCCGCCCTACTACCACCCGGGGCCGGACAGCCCCGAGGTGGCGTACCTGCACGAACGCCGCCGCGCCCTGGGGGGGGAGTTGCCGATCCGGCGGGTGCAGGTGAGCGTGCCGGAGCTGCCGCCGGCGAGCCTCTGGCAGGAGTTCCACCGCGGTTCGGGAGGGCGCGAGGTCTCCACCACCATGGCCCTGGTGCAGATGCTCCGCGCCCTCCTGCGCGACCCGGGGCTGGGGCCCCGGATCGTCCCCATCGTCCCCGACGAGGCCCGGACCTTCGGTATGGAGTCGCTCTTCAAGGAGCTGGGGATCTACGCGCCACACGGCCAGCTCTACGAGCCGGTGGACCACAGCATGATCCTGCGCTACCGCGAGGAACGCAACGGCCAGATCCTGGAGGAGGGGATCACCGAAGCGGGGGCCATGGCCTCCTTCACCGCCGCTGGAACCGCCTACGCCACCCACGGCGAGCTCCTGGTGCCGTTCTACTTCTTCTACTCCATGTTCGGCTTCCAGCGCGTCGGCGACCTGGTGTGGGCGTTCGGCGACGCGCGCGGGCGGGGCTTCCTGGTGGGGGCCACCGCCGGCCGCACCACTCTCCAGGGGGAGGGGCTGCAGCACGCCGACGGTCACTCCCACCTGCTCTTCTCGGTGGTCCCCAACGTGCGCGCCTACGATCCGGCCTTCGCCTACGAACTGGCGGTGATCGTGGCCGACGGGCTGGCGCGGATGGTGGCGCGGGGGGAGGACTGCTTCTACTACCTCACCGTCTACAACGAGAATTACGCCATGCCGCCCATGCCAGAGGGGGTGGAGGAGGGCATCCTCCGCGGCATGTACCGGTTGCGTCCCGCCCCCCACGGCAGCGGGCCAACGGTGCGGCTGCTGGGCAGCGGTCCGCTGTTGCGGGAGGTGCTGCGCGCCGCCGACATCCTCGCGGGGCGGTTCGGGGTGGGGGCGGAGGTGTGGAGCGTCACCTCCTACCAGCAGCTGCGCGCCGAGGCCCTGGCGGTGGAGCGCTGGAACCGGCTGCACCCCACCGAGCCGGCGCGCGTGCCCCACGTCACCGCTTGCCTCGGCGATGGGGAGGGGCCGGTGATCGCCGCCTCCGACTGGGTGAGGGCGCTGCCCGATCTGCTGGCCCGCTGGATCCCCGCTCCCCTCACGGTGCTCGGCACCGACGGTTACGGCCTCTCGGACACCCGCGCGGCGCTGCGCCGCCACTTCGAGGTGGATGCGGAGCATATTGCCGTGGCCGCCCTCGGGGCACTGGCACGAGACGGCGCGGTGCCGACCGAGCAGGTGGCGGCCGCGATCCGGGAGTTGGGCATCGACCCGGATGCACCCGACCCGCTGCAGCACTGAGGCTCCGCAGGAGAGCGCCCTCGAGCGTGGTGCCTCGTGCCGCGGCCCGAGCGGGGATGCCGAGGCGCCGTTCCTCGCCCGCCGACGCCCGGCATCGGGCGCAAGCGCGCGAAAGTGGCTGTCGCTTGACAGTGGCGCTCCACTATCAGACAATGGCGACAGGGAAAGGAGGTAGGGTTATGCCAAGAGGAGACCGGAAGAGGATTGCTGCCCTCGCATCCTTGATTACCTCGTTCGTCCTCGGCGGGGCGGCCGCGAGCGCCACACCACCGGTGGATCTCACCAAAGTGCTGCCCCCCCCGGCACCGGCGAGCAGCTCGCTTGCCACGACGGACGAGTTCGGGCTGACGGCCCCAACCGCCACGCCCCTGGAACGGGCCATTTTGGCCGTGCTGGACGACTTCAATCGCCCCGATGGCCCGATCGGCTCTAACTGGACCGTCCATAACGGGTCCTGCAACGTGTCGAGCAACGCCGCGGTCTGTTCCGGCCAGGGCCGGGCGACCTTCAACGGAGCGTCTGGCAGCGGCGACACCGCGGAAATGGATGTGGCCACCAACGGCACGAGCCTGCAGTACGCGGCGCTGCTGCTCAACTACGGGGCCGGCATCACCAACGTCTTCCTCAAGGTGCAGCAGCAGAACGGCTCGGGGCGGTTCGAGTACGCCGCCTGCTACACCGGCAACAACGGTCCACCGTTCGGGCTCAGCTTCTTTGACCTCTCTTCGCCCTTCAGCACCGCGCACATGCGGGCCACCCGCGTCGGCACAACCGTGACCCTGGAGTTCACCAACATTGACGGCGGCGCGCAGCCCAACCAGACCTACGTCTGCAACGGCGCGCCGCCCCCGGAGGGCACGGGGATCGGCATCGGCGGCTACGCCGGGGTGGCGCGCATGGACAACTTCGCCGGGGGCGGGGGGGGTGCCGACGTGAGCGGCACCAAGACGGTGGCCGGCACCTTCCAGCCCGGTGGGACCATCACGTATACCGTCGTGCTCACCAACACGGGCCCGGCAGCGCAGGGCGACAACCCCGGCGACGAGTTCACCGACACGCTGCCGCCGCAGCTCACCGCCACGGGCGCCACGGCCACCTCGGGGACTGCCTCGCTGGTGGGCAACGTGGTCAGCTGGAACGGTGCGCTCGCGGCCGGCGGATCTGTGACGATCACCATTTCCGCCACCATCAACGCTTCCGTGCCGGTCGATACGCGGGTCTCTAACCAGGGAACGATCAACTACGACGGCGCCGGCAGCGGGAGCAACGGCTCGACCCGGTTGACCGACGACCCGGCGGTGGAGGGGTCGGCGGATCCCACCGTGTTCGCCGTCCTCCAGCCGCCGGAACCGATCCCCGTCCTGGGAGGCGGCGGTCTGGCCCTCCTGGCGCTGTTGTTGGGGGCGGCCGCGGTGCTGACGGTGCGGCGCTTCTGGTAGGCTTCGGCACCTGGCTCCCGTGCCGGCGGGGGATGAAAACGTTCCCCGCCAGGCGCGGCGGGCTGGGCAGCTACCGAGCGGTGGGGGACCGTACCTCGCTTCGGGGGGGGCACGACCGCTTTCACCGCAGCGCATTGGGATGGCGGCGCCTAACGGGGTGCGGTAGCCTAGGGGCGACGCCGAACCGGATCGTTCCGGTCGGGGCCGAGGAGTCCGCCGATGGTGATCGCCACCTGGAACGTCAACTCGGTGCGGGCGCGCCTGCCGCGGCTGCTGCGGTGGCTGGAGCGGCGGCAGCCGGACGTGGTCTGCCTGCAGGAGACCAAGGTGGTGGACGAGGAGTTCCCCCGCGCCGATGTGGAGGGGCTCGGCTACCACTGCACGCTCTTTGGGCAGAAGACCTACAACGGCGTGGCCATCTTGAGCCGCGAGCAACCCCGCCACGCGAGCTTTGGCCTTCCCGGCGAGCCGGAGGGTGCCGAGCGGCGGCTGGTGGCCGCCACCATCGGCGGGGTCCGCGTGGTGTCGGTGTACGTCCCCAACGGCAAGGACGTGGAGCACCCCGCCTACCGCGCCAAGCTGGTGTGGCTGGAGCAGCTGCGCCAGTACCTGGCCGAGGTCTGCGCCGCGACGGACGAGGTGGCGGTGTGCGGCGACTTCAACGTGGCCCCGGACGAGCGGGACGTGTGGGACGTGGAGCTGTGGCGCGGGCGCAACCTCTTTTCCGAGCTGGAGCGGGCGGCGTTCCAGGCGCTCCTCGCGGAGGGCTTCGTGGACACCCTGCGTCTGCACCACCCGGAAGGGGGCCTGTACACCTGGTGGGACTACCGGCAGGGGGCGTTCCACCGCGGCTGGGGGTTGCGCATCGACCACATCCTCGCCAGCCGCCCCCTGGCCGCCCGCTGCGTGGCGGCGGGCGTCGACCGCGACGAGCGCAAGGGCGAGCAGCCCTCCGACCACGCCCCGGTGCTGGCCGAGTTCCGGGCCGCGCCCGCCGCGCTTCCCGGGGACTAATCCAACACTTTGAGGAAGACGGCCTTGCCGTCACCGGGGGCGTAGTAGTCGGGCAGTTCGGCGGCGAGCCGGTAGCCGCAGGCCAGGTAGAAGGCCCGCGTCGGCGCGTACTGCGGCCGGGTGGCGGTCTCGATGTAAACGCGCGTGCGCCCCTCCGAGCGCACCCACGCCTCCACCTGGGCCAGCAGCTCCCGGCCCACCCCGCGCCCCTGCCAGGCCGGGTCCACGGCAATCCAGTACAGGTCCGCCGACCCCACGGTGCCGGGAATCGGCCCCCAGCAGGCGTACCCCACGGGCCGGCCATCCTCCTCGGCGACGAGAAAGCGGTAGTGGCTGTGCGCGCCGTTGGCCAGGCGATCCGCCACCAGCTCCAGCGCCACCGCCACCTCTTCGTCGTTGAAAAAGCCCGTCCGGCGCACCATCGCCTCGATGGCGTCCCGGTCGGCCGGGCCCACCTCGCGCCGCAACCTCACGACGCCCCCCGTGCCCGGCGTGCCGCCGCCACGATGTGGGCGACCACCGCCGCGGGGGAGAGGCGGGCCTGCGCCGCCGCGGCCAGGAAGCCGGCGTCCGGGGCCAAGCAGGGGTTGGCGTTCACCTCCAGGACGCACGGTGTCCCGCGCTCGTCCAGGCGGATGTCGACCCGGGCGTAGCCGGCCAGGCCGGTGAGGTGCCAGGCCTGCAGCGCCACCGCTTCGACCGCAGCCACGAGGTCCGGCTCCCGCGTTGGATCCGGGAAGCGGCGGACCGTGCCGCGGTGGGCGGCGTGCCCCTCCTCCCACTTGGCCTCGTAGGAGACGATGCGCGGGGTACCCTCCGGCAGACCGGAAAAATCCATCTCGGCCACGGGGAGCACCACGGGGCGACCGTCCTGCTCGAGGATGGAGACGTTGAACTCGCGCCCCGGCAGGAGGTGCTCCAGAAGGATCGGCTGGCCGGGAAAGCGGCGGCGCAACGTCTCGGCGCGGGCCTGCGCCTGCTCCCGGCTCACCGCCACCGCCTCGCCGTCCAGCCCCAGCGAGGCGTCTTCCCGGGCCGGCTTGAGGATCCAGGGCGGGGGGATCCGCTCGAACACGCCATCGTCGTCCCCTCGCAGGGGGGCCCCAGGCGCCACCGCCACCCCCTCCGCGGCCAGCACCGCCCGGGTGGCCACCTTGTCGGTGGTGAGCCAGATGGCGCTGGCCCCGGAACCCGTGAAGGGAAGCCCCGAGAGTTCCAGCACCGCCGTGGCCGCAGCCTGGAGGTGCGGCGCGCCGGGGGGTGCTTCCAGGAGGGAAAACACCACCTCGCCACGGCCCGCCGGCAGCGCTTCCCACGGCGATTCGAAGGGGACCTCCGCCACCCGGTGCGGGATGCCGTCCTCCTCCAGCGCTCGGGCCACCAGGTGAACCTGGTCCAGGACGTCGGCGGTGGACGGATCGGCGTCGCGCGCGACGGGGGGGTGGAGGATGACCACCGAGTCGGCGCTCATAAGCCGTAGCGCCGCCGGGCGGCGTCGATGATCCAGCCCAGCAGGTCCTCGTAGCTGGAGCCGGCCAGCCGCGTCATGAGCGGCAGGTCCGACCACTCGGCGTTGAGGCCGGGCAGGGGGTTGGCCTCCAGGAAGTTGGGCTTCCCCTCGGCATCGCAGCGGAGATCGATGCGCGCCGCATCGCGGCAGCCGAGCAGGCGATAAGCGGCCAGAGCCTGCTGGCGGGCGCGGACCGCCATCTCGTCCTCCACGAGGCGGTAGGTGACGCGCTGCTGCCACTCCTTCTTGTTGAGGGCGGTGTAGGCGTAGTCCTCCGCACCCGCCGTGATGGCCACCTCCATCGCGGCAATGGCACGCGCCTCGGCCCCGTTTCCCACCACCCCCACGGTGAGCTCGCGCCCGGGGAGGAATGCTTCCACCAGCACCGGCTGGCGGAAGTTGTCCAGCATCGCCGCGCACACGCCAGGGAGCTGTTCGCGGGAGGTGACGAGCGAGCTGCCCGTCACCCCTTTGGAGCTCCCCTCCGCCACCGGCTTGACGAACAGGGGCGTGGGGAGGGACAGCCCGCGCAGGTCCTCCAGCTGCGCCACCACGGCAAAGGGCGCGGTGGGGATCCCCGCGTCGCGGACGATACGTTTGGCCATGGCCTTGTCGAGGGTCAGCGCGCAGGTGAGGGGATCGGCGAAGGTGTAGGGCTGGTCGAACAGCTCGGCCAGGGCCGGGACCTGGGCTTCGCGGGAGCGGCCCCGCACTCCCTCGGCAATGTTGAAAAGCAGGTCCCAGCGCTGGCCGGCCACCAGCCGCCGCGCCAGCTCCACCCCGCGGCCGATTCGCTCCACCCGGTGGCCCAGCGCAGTCAGGCCCGCCGCCAGCCCCGCCACCGTGTCCTCGTCGTCGAACTCCATCACCTCCAGGGGGGAGAACCCCGCCGCCAGGTACTCCTCCTTGTGGTCGTAACAGAGACCGATGGACAGCCCCATGTCAGGAACCGGCGGGATCGAGGTAGGTGAAGTGCTTCCCTTCCCAGTTGCGCAGGTGGACCGTACCGTCGTCGTCGTAGGCGAGCACCGTCTCGGCCTGGAGGGGCACCTTCCCGCCCCCGCCCGGGGCGTCGATGACGTAGGTGGGGACCGCGTACCCCGAGGTGAACCCGCGCAAGGCCGCTACCAGTTCCAACCCCGTGCGCACCGAGGTGCGGAAGTGCCCGGTCCCCACCACCGGGTCGCACTGGTAGAGGTAGTAGGGGCGGACCCGGACCTTGAGCAACTCGTGGAAGAGTTTCTTCAAGACTGCGGCGTCGTCGTTGACCCCCCGCAGCAGCACCGTCTGGCTTCCCAGCGGGATGCCGGCGTCGGCCAGCAGGTCGCAGGCCGCCGCCACCTCGGGGGTGATTTCCCGCGGGTGGCAGAAGTGCAGCGACAGCCACACCCGGTGGCGCCGCAGCACCGCGGCCAACTGCGGGGTGATCCGCTGCGGCAGGAACCCTGGCACTCGACTGCCGAGCCGCAGGAACTCCACGTGCTCCACCGTGCGCAGGCGTCCCAGGAGGTGGTCGAGGCGGTCGTCGGAGAGGAGCAGGGGATCGCCCCCCGACACCAGCACATCGCGCACCTCGGGGTGCTGCTGCAGGTAGGCGACGATGGCGTCCAGCCGGCGCGGGAGCGGGTCCAGGTCGCCCTGATTCACCAGCCGCGAGCGAGTGCAGTAGCGGCAGTAGGAGGCGCAGGCATCGAGGGCCAGCAGGAGGACGCGATCGGGGTAGCGGTGGACGAGTCCGGGCAGTGGGGAATCGTGGTCCTCCCCGCAGGGGTCGATCATGTCGCCGCGGCTCACCAGCATCTCCTCCTCCCGCGGCACCACCTGTCGGCGAATGGGACAGCGCGGATCCTCCCCATCCATGAGTTCAGCAAAATACGGCGTCACCGCCACCGAGAACTTTTCCTGGGCGAGCTGGAGGCCCCGACGCTCGCTGGCGGTGAGGCGGAGCAAGCGCTCGAAGTGCTCCGGTTTCGTCAAACGGTGGCGGATCTGCCACCGCCAGTCGTTCCAGCGCGCGGGGTCGAAATCTTCGCCAAAGATGCGGCAGATGGCCTCGCGCCGCGCGCTTGCCAGGAGCGAGTCGACAGCTGGTCCTTCCGTCATTGCCTGGGCCTCCTCCCCTCGTCGGCGGGCATTGCCCTGCTCGTGTGCGCGACCGCACCACCGGTGGCCAGCGGAATCGCCTCTACGGGCGGCGGGAACATGATGTTCGAGCCTAGTTGGCTGACCCGGAAACGCCTTGCCACGCGGACGAGAGGGACCCTTGAATCCCTGCGGCAAGGATCAGGATGGCGCTTGGTGGCGACAGCAGCCCCGCGGTGCCGTTGGGAACGGTCCGGCCGCCGGGCCTACTTGGCGGGTGCTCGGACGAGACGTCGGTCTCCACGACACACAAGATTAGTCGCGGCATCGGAGTTGTCAAGGGGTGGCAGCACCTCGACCACTTCTGTGGTCAGCCGGCGGCGGACACGCTCCGGGCAACCCTCGGCCGAGCCGCCTCGTGGCATGCTTGGCTCGGCATGGTCGCTCGCATACTCTTCGCCCACGAGCGCCTCGTGGTCGTGGCCAAGCCCGCCGGGGTGAGCCTGGCCACGAACCGGCGCGACCCCCTGGGGGCGGTTACGCGGCTCCTGGCGGCTATCCCCGCCGGCGAGCCGGCGGCGTTCGGGCTCGCGGCCGAGTCGCTGCACCTGGTGCACCGCCTCGACGTGGGCACCTCCGGGGTGGTGGTGCTGGCACGCGACGAGGAAAGCCACCGGCACCTCGCTGCAGCCTTTGCCCGGCGGCACGTGGGGAAGATCTACCTGGCCCTGGTCTGGGGGTGCCCGAGGCCGCGGGAGGGCCTGTGGACGGCGCCCCTGGCCCCTGACCGCGCCGATAGACGGCGCATGGCGGTCCACCCGCAGGGGCGCCCCGCCACGACCCGCTACCGCGTGCTCCACCGGGCCCGCTACGCGAGCCTCCTCGCCTTGGAACCCGCCACCGGCCGGACCCACCAGCTGCGGGTGCACCTCGCCCACGCCGGGCACCCCATCGTGGGCGACGACCTGTACGGCGGCCCGCGCCAGCGCGGCGTCAAGGAGGCGGCGCTCCGCCGCGCCCTGACCCTCCCCCGCCCGCTCCTGCACGCGGCGCGGCTCCACCTCCCCCGCACCCCCGCCACACCGGAGATCATCGTGGCCGCCCCCCTGCCGGAGGACTTCGCCGCCACCCTGGCCGCCCTGGGGGTCCCGGCCGAAGCCTGGGAGGGCCTGGGGCCGATGGATGGCAGGTAGAATGCGACACGGAGGTGCGAAGATGGATACGCCCACCCGCATCCGCCTCGGGGAGCAGGCTCACCTGCTCGACTACACCTGCCAGGGGATTCCAAAGGAGCTGCTCCATCTGCCCGGCCCGGATTTCGTGGACCGGGTGGTGGCCCCGTCCGACCGGCCGCCGGCCGTGCTCCGGAGCCTGCAGTGGCTGTTCGGGAGCGGCCGTTTGGCGGGGACTGGCTACCTGTCCATCCTCCCGGTGGACCAGGGGGTGGAGCACTCGGGTGCTGCCTCCTTTGCCCCCAACCCCATCTACTTCGACCCGGAGAACATCGTCCGGCTGGCGGTGGAAGGCGGTTGCAACGCGGTGGCCTCCACCGTCGGCGTGCTGGGGGCCGTGGCGCGCCGATGGGTCCACAAGATCCCCTTCATCGTCAAGCTGAACCATAACGAGATGCTCACCTACCCCACGATGTACGACCAGACCCTCTGGGCTTCGGTGGAACAGGCCTTCGACATGGGGGCCGTTGGCGTGGGCGCCACCGTCTACTTCGGCTCCCAGGAGTCGCGCCGGCAGATCGAGGAGGTGAGCGAGGCCTTCGCCCGCGCCCACGAGCTCGGCATGTTCACGGTGCTGTGGTGCTACCTGCGCAACCCGGCCTTCGTGAAGGACGGCACCGACTACCACGTGGCAGCGGATCTCACCGGCCAGGCGAACCACCTGGGCGTCACCATCGAGGCCGATATCGTCAAGCAGAAGGCGCCGGAGAACAACGGCGGCTACCCGGCCTTGAGCTTCGGCAAGACCCACAAGCTCGTCTACGAGCGGCTGGTCCCCGATCACCCCATCGAGTGGACCCGTTGGCAGGTGGCCAACTGCTACATGGGGCGCGCCGGCCTCATCAACTCCGGGGGTGCCTCGGGGCGCGACGACCTCCGCCAGGCGGTGGTGACTGCCGTGGTCAACAAGCGGGCCGGCGGAATGGGGTTGATCTCCGGCCGCAAGGCGTTCCAGAAGTCGATGGCGGAGGGTGTGGAGCTCCTCCACGCCATCCAGGACGTCTACCTGGACCCCGAGGTGACCGTCGCGTAAGTTCGTGGTGGCGAGGCGCGCGGCGGCGCGCCGCCGCTCCCGCCGGAACCCCCCGCACGGTGGGGTGGCAGCGGGCATCCTCGCGCCTTGCGGCGCCTCTCTGGCAGGGGGGCTGGGGCGACTCCGTGATACATTTCACAGGCCGGGGTGCTGGCCACATGTCCCGGGCGGGAGGCGCGATGCGCACGGCAGCGATTCTCATCACCGGAGCGGGTGGCGAGATCGGCCACGGTTTGATCGAGCGGCTGGCCCAGACGAGCGACAAGCCCATCGTCACTCTTGACGTTCGCCCTCTCGAACCCGGGGTGGCTCGCTGGACGAGTCAGGAGTTCGTCGGCTCGATCCTGGACCGCAGCCTGCTGGACCGGATCCTCGCGGAGTTCGAGGTGGACCTTGTGTTCCACCTGGCGGCGTTGCTCTCCACGCGCTCGGAGTTCACGCCCGTGGCAGCCCACGAGGTGAACGTGGACGGCACCCTCAACCTCCTGGAGTTCGCCCAGCGACAGGGAGAGTCGCACGGGAAACCGGTGGTGTTCCTCTACCCCTCCTCCATCGCCGCCTACGGGCTGCCGGATCTGGACACCAAAGCTCGCATCGGCAAGGTCAAGGAGAACGAGTGGACGAAGCCCACCACCATGTACGGCTGCAACAAGCTGTACTGCGAGCACCTGGGCCGGTACTACGCCAAACGCTACAAGCAGCTGGCCGCCGAGCCGCTGGCGGGCAAGGTGGACTTCCGCTGCCTGCGCTTTCCGGGCCTGATCTCCGCCGTCACCGTGCCGTCCGGCGGTACCTCCGACTTCGCCCCGGAGATGCTCCACGCCGCCGCTCAGGGCAAGCCGTACGCCTGCTTCGTGCGGCCGGACACGCGCATCCCCTTCATGGCCATGCCCGACGCCGTGGAGGCGCTGCTGCGCCTGGCGGCGGCACCCCGCTCCCGCCTCCACCACACCGTCTACAACGTGGGTGCCTTCGCCCCCTCCGCCGAGGAGATCCGCGCGCTCGTGCTGTCGGCCTTCCCGAAGGCCGAGATTACCTTCGCCCCCGACCACAAGCGGCAGGGGATCGTGGACACCTGGCCGGCCGACGTGGACGACAGCGCGGCCCGTGCCGACTGGGGGTACGAGCCCGCCTACGATCTTGAGCGGTGCTTCGCCGAATACCTCGTCCCCACCATCAAGCAGCGGTACGCCTAGCCGCCCCAGCGGGACCGCCATGCCTCGCACCCCGCCCGAAGCCACGACGTCCCCGGCAACGGTCGGCGGTGCGCACGGCGAAGGCGGGGTCTCCTCCAGCCAGCGCTCTCTCTACCCGGAGCCGCCCCGCGCCAACATCCTGGGCGTCCGGGTCTCCGCCGTGGACATGGAAGCGGTGGTGGCAGCGTTCGACGCGTGGATCCTTGAGCGCCAGCGCCGCTACGTGTGCGTGACGCCCGCCCACAGCATCATGGATTGCCGCGACGATCCCGCCCTGCGGCAGATCTTCAACGCGAGCGGCCTCGCCACCCCCGACGGCATGGCCATCGTCTGGCTGCTGCGGCTCCACGGCCACCGCCAGGTTCGGCGGGTGTACGGGCCCGACCTCCTCCTCGCCGCCTGCGAGCGGTCCCTGACCACGGGGTGGCGCCACTTCTTCTGCGGCGGGGCGGCTGGCGTCGCGGAGGAGCTGGCTCGGCGGCTGGGCCACCGCTACCCAGGTCTTGAGGTGGTGGGAACGGCGTCGCCGCCCTTTCGCCCCCCCTCGCCCGCCGAGGAGGAGCAGCTCGTCGCCACCATCAACGCGGCACAGCCGGACATCGTCTGGGTGGGGCTCGGCTCGCCCAAGCAGGAACGGTGGATGGCCGCTCACCGGCAGCGCCTGGAGGCCCCGGTGCTGGTGGGGGTAGGCGCTGCCTTCGACTTCCTCTCGGGTCGCCAGCGACAGGCGCCGCGGTGGGTGCAGCGCTGCGGCCTCGAGTGGCTGTTCCGCTGGATGCGCGAGCCGCGCCGGCTCGCGCCACGCTACCGCCGCTACCCCCTCTTCGCGCTCCTCGCCCTGGCGCAACTCCTCCGCCTGCGCCATTTCCCCAGCGAGTAAGGGCGGTTCTCGCCGCGTCTCCCCCTCCCTGGGAAGTGTGCCAAGATGCATCAGTGACGAGCCGCACCGCCGATCGGGGAGCCACGGCGGCAGACATGACCAGCGAAGCCCTGGCGAACGTGTACCGGTTCGTCTTGCTGGCGCACCTGGCGGCCGTGGCGGCCTTCCAGCGCGATTACTCGCGCCTGCACCTCTCCCTGGCCGGAGTGCCGGTGTTCGCCAACGAGGCGGCGATGCTGGTGCTCGGCAGCCTGCTGCTGGCGATCGCCGCCCGATGGAGGCGGCTACCTCTGCGCTGGGGGGCGTTCGAGTGGCTGCTCCTGGCGTACCTGGCGGTGGGAGCCATCTTTACCGCCCGCGCGCTCGCGGTGGGGTTTCGCCTCGCCGCGCTGCGCGATGCAGCGCTGGTTTCCTACGCTGCGTTCGCGTTCTTTGTCCTGGCCTTTCGAGCCGTGGGCGGCACCACCGCCGCCTTGGCGAAGGCGTTGGCCGGGGGCGCCGCCTTGGGGGCGTTGGTGTGGAGCGGGCGGTTTTTCGCCCGGCCCTCCCTCGTCGACGGGCATGCCGTGCCCTCCTTCGCGGGCATCATGGCGTGGCTGGGTCTTCTCGGCGTGCTGCTGGGTGCACGTCCGATGACAGGGTGGCGCCGGGCCGGCGGCTGGCTCGCCGCCGCGGCGTGCAGTTTCGTGGTGTTCCTCTCCGCCTACCGGACGATGCTGGGCGTGGTCCTGGCCAGCCTGCTCGCCGTTCTCGTGGCCCGGCACCTGGCCGGGGAAGCGGGGCAGCGCCTGCGTCCGGCGCGCTTCGCCGCGTGGCTGGGGGCGATGGCGCTCCTCACGGCAGCGGTCGTCCTGGCGCAGCGACCACCGGTGCCAGTGGTCATCGACGGGAATGTGCCCACCGCGCATGCGCTGGCGGTAGTCGGGCACCGGTGGCTCGCCGGCGCGACGTTGACAGACCAGGATTGGGGCCGCCTTGAGCACAGCGTTGCCTTCCGCCGGCAGGCGTGGCGCAACGCGCTCGTGCGCATTCGCCACTCGCCCTGGCTGGGGATCGGCTTCGGCCCCCCCGCGGCCCTCTTCCCCGATTTTCACTGCGAGCTCGCCAGCTCCCCCCTGTCCAACTGCGGCAACGCCCACAACACCTACCTGACCATTGCCCTGCGCATGGGGCTGCCGGTGCTGGCGCTGGTGGCCGCGGCCAACCTGGTGGCGCTGGGGCGGGGTCTCGCCGCGCTGGGAAGGCTGGGTAGCGCCCGCGAGACCGACTCCTCGCCGGTGGTGATCCTGGCCGCCTACACGAGCCTCGCCACCTACGGCATCACCAGCCTGCTCCTGGAGAGCCCGCACGTGGCGGCGGTGTTCTGGAGCACTCTGGGCGGCCTCGCCGGGAGCGGTGGCACCGAGCGCATCGGTGGGCGCCCAGCAGGAGCTCCCGTCCCGTAACCTCGAGGAATCTATTCTTTTCTACGTCCGGCCGCCACCGACACGAGGATGCCCCACAGGGGCGCGACGCGGAAGTCGTAAATCTCTGGCGAGGTCACGCTCCACAGGAGGTAGCTCGCCAGCCCGACGGCCAGCGTCACTGCTGCCGCACGATCCGGCGCAGGCTGGTGCCGGCGCAGCGCCTCCCGCCACGCCCAGGTGAGCACGGCCACGAGGCCGACGAGGGCCGCGCCTCCCACGATCCCGAGTTTGAAGCCCAAGAAAACGTAAAAGTTGTGAATGTACGAGGCCTCGCCGACGGCAATTCGCCTGCCTTGGTCGTCCCAGGACGAGTTGGGGAACGGGAAGGTGGCTCCCAGTCCGTGGCCCACGAGCCGCCGGGCGAGGGGGGCGGCGCGCCACTGCGCCAGGACCGCCTCCAGCTCCCTCGCCCGGTAGTCCAGGTTGCGGTCCGACCGCGGCGCCGTCAGTCCCACTACAAGCTCCCCGGCGCGCCGCTGCAGCTGCCGCCAGTACAAGTCGGCCGCGGTCGGGAGCTCGCGAACCTCGAGCCCGTACACGGCCCAGCCTAGACCGCCGCTGGGCACGTGGAGGGAAAAGTTGAGCCGCGTGCCGGGGGCGGGGGCGGGCAGCAGCCGCGAAGCGATGCGCCACTTCCCGGCCCCGGCCAGGGTCAGCAAAGCCCGCTCCGCCGGCACCGGCGAGGCGTCGGGCTCCAGCACCACCTGCGCCTCTGCCCCCGCAGGACCGGCGTAGGCGACCGCGATTTCCAGCCCCGCTCCCCGCACCGGCACGTGCTGGGCGAGTGGCAGCCAGGCGCTCTCCCCGGCCGGCGCCACGGCACGGTACCGGGGCTCGGCATCCGCCCGCGCCGCCGCTAACGTTCCCTCCCGCAGCACCACGCGCTGCCGCTGTCCCAGAACGTGGCTGGCTACGCTCCACCCCGCCACCAGCGAGACACCGGCAGCCGCCACCCCGCCCAGGACCAGGGCTGGCCGGCGTGCCAGCAGCAGCGACACGCCTACCATCCCCACCGCCGTGGTGAGCCAGCCGCCGCGCGACATGATCCCCGCCACCAGCAGCATCGCCCCCAGCCAGGCAGCCAGCGCCCAGCGGCGGCGGGTCGCCAGCCAGCAGGCCAAGAGCGTCATCGCCACCAAAGGCGCTGCCCCCGCTATCCCAGCGTCGTTCTTGAGCAGGAAGCGGAAGCGCTCGATGGGGTCGCCCCACCCCAGGCCGGGGAAGGCGACGGCCACCAGGTGCACCCCCAGGCCGAGCGGTACCGCCGCAGCACAACCCCAGGCGACTGCTTGGGGGTGCGCCCGCCCCCCGCCGGCGAAGGCGACAGCTCCGGCCGGAAGTAGGAGCAGCGCCGCCGTTTGGCTCAGGACGTGCCGCAGGGAGTTGGCGGCGAGGAGCCCCACCGCCAGGCCGTAGAGGGCGGCGCCAGCGTAGAGGAGCAGTCCCCACCGCACCAGGGGCGGCCAGTAGGCCACCCACGATTGCCCCGGGAAGGCCAGCCAGACGCCGGCGAGGATCGCCACGATCACGGCAAACTGCAGCACCAGGCCTACCTGGAACGGTACGGCCAGGGCCAGGAAGGGAGCCAGGACGACCCCGCCCACCGCTGCCCCAGCCAACCCCGGCGAGGAACGCAGCATCGCTCCGATGATGCGCGATCCGAAGCCCGCCAGCAACCCGGCCAGCGACGCACGGCGGCTGGCCCGGTGCTCTGCTAGCGCGCGCCCTTGCCGCTCACGACAGCCACGGTGGTCCGCGCCAGGATGTACAGGTCCAGCCACAGCGACCAGTTGCGGATGTAGTACCGGTCCAGGGCTTCCTGCTCCTCCAGCCCCCCGTCGCTGCGCACCAGCACCTGCCACAGCCCCGTTAAGCCCGGTCGTACCTGGGAACGGAACTCCCGGAAACTCTCCGAGAACAGCTGGAGGTGGTATTCGGGCAGGGGACGTGGCCCGACCAGGGACATGTCGCCCCGCACCACGTTGAAAAGCTGCGGCAACTCGTCCAGGGAAAGGCGGCGCAGCAGCTGACCCACCACGGGAACGATGCGCGGGTCGTGCTGGAGCTTGCAGCGCGCCTCCCACTCGCGGCGCGCTGCCGGGTCCGCGGCCAGGTGCCGCTGCAGGCGGGCCTCCGCGTCGGCGTACATGGTGCGGAGCTTCCACACGCGGATGCGGCGCCCCCCCAAGCCCACGCGCTCCTGGGCGAAGAACGCCCCGCCCCGACTGGCAGCGAGCACCGCCAGAGCCGCCACCGCCACCAGGGGTGCCGCTAGGAGGCCACCCAGCGCGCCCACCACCAGGTCCACACCTCGCTTGACGAAGCGGTTGCGGCGCTTCAAGAGCTGGCTCGAGAATTCGATGCCGAGAATGCCGCCTAGGTCGCGCACCTCCGCCCCGGCCACCGGCGCCTCCTGGGCCCCGGGAAAGAGGATCACCCGGCGAAAGTGCCGCCGCAGGAAGTCGAGGGTGGGACCCACGTCCGCGCCGCCGCCCCCCTGCAGCAAGGCCGTACTGACACCTCGCGTCACCAGCGCTGCCGCGTCGTCCAGACCCCCGACCAGGTACCCCGAAGCGGCCAGGTCGCAGCTCGCGGGTTCGCCGGTGAGGAGCGCGGCCACCGGCCGGTACCCCAGCCACGGCACGGCGGCGAGGCGATCGAGCAGCACCCGCACCCCGCTCCCCGGGCCAACCACCGCCACGGGCTCGCTCCACCAGTGTCGGCGCCCCACCAGGTAGACGAAGAGGAACCGGGCGAGGGGCACCGTGACGAGGGAGCCGAGCCAGGCCAGCACCACCGTCACTCGGGAGTACTGGTGCGGCAACTTCGCCCAATACGTGACACCGCTGATGAGGAGGAATACCAGCGAGGTCCGCAGTGTCACCCGCCGCAGCAGCTCCACCGCGCCGACGCCGAAGCCGGGGTAGAGACCAGCCTGGGCGTACGCCAGGAGGAAGAGCAGCAGCAGCGGGGCCGCCTGCAGGTAGAGGCGGGGATCCTGGTGGAGTTTCCCCCACCCCCACACCCAGTAGCCCACCCCCCAGGCGCTCGCCAGCGCCAGCAGGTCCACCGTCACGAGCAGGACAACGCGCAGCAGGGGCGCCCAGCGGCTGGGCGGGGTGACGCTGGCCACCGTGCCCGCCCCCACGCCGGGGTGGGGCGCTGTGCCACCTCCCGGGGCGGGGCCGGCTGGCCCTGCTCCCGGGTGGCTCTCCCGCTCCCGCTCACGGTTCTCCCTGACGATCGCTCACCTCGTCTCCACCGCACCTGCCAGCGCGGCGTGCCACCGGCGGTTCCGCGGCGCATCGTACCACCACCTGCGGACCCCGGGCGCAGGGAACAGGCGGCGGCTGCCCCCCGCCCAGCGGCGCTCCATGAAACGGAGAGGGCACCCGCTCGGGGTGCCCTCCACCGCTGCCGCCCGCGCCTCGCGCGGGCATCACTTGGTCTTCACGGGATCCGGCGGCCGCTTGGGGAGTTGCAGCGGGTTGGCGGCCATGGCCTTGAGCACCTCCTCGACCCCCCGTTCCAGTTGCGGGTCGCGTCCGGCGATTACCGAGGCGGGGTCGTTCTCCACCACGATGTCCGGTTCGACGCCGACCCCCTCGATGATGTACTGGCCGTTCTCGTCGTTGGTGGCGTTGAGCGGCACGAACACGCGTCCGCCGTCGATGAGCGGGCCGCGCCCGGAAATCCCCACCACCCCTCCCCAGGTGCGCTTGCCAATGAGCGGTCCCAGCCCCGCCTTGCGGAAGTAGTAGGGGAAGATGTCGCCGTCGGAAGCCGACGTCTCGTTGATGAGCGCCACCTTGTGGGCGTGGAGGACGGTGGCCGGGTAGGTGCCGGGGAAATCGGAGCTGAAGCCGAAGCGGGTGCCCAGTAGGCGGGTGTCCAGGCGCTCGATGATCCACTGCGAGACGTTGCCGCCGCCGTTGGAGCGCACGTCGATGATCATCCCCTCCTTGCGGATCTGCGGGTAGAAGTACTTGATGAACTCGTAGATGCCGTCCGCCCCCATGTCCGGGATGTGGAGGTAGCCGACCCGACCGCCAGTCATCGCCGCCACCTTGGCCCGGTTGCCGTCCACCCACTCCTTGTAGATGAGGTTCTCCTCCGAGTGGATGGGGGTGTAGGTGACGGTGCGCGCCCCCTCGAAGCGGGGAACGGTGTTCAGGGTGAGGGTCACCGGGTCGGTCTTGTGGCGCAGGAGCCGGTACGGGTTGTCGTCGCCGCGCAGCTCCACGCCGTCGATGGCCAGCACGTAGTCGCCCACCCGCGCCTCCACGCCGATCTGGGTCAGCGGGGAGCGGTACCGTTCCTCCTCGTTGTCGCCCGGGAAGATCTTGGCGATGCGGTAGCGGTTGGCCTTCTCGTCCAGTTCGAAGCGCGCCCCCGGCAACCCCACCTTGGGGCGAGGCGGCAGTTCGAAGTCGCCACCCTCGATGTAGGCGTGGCCCACGTTGAGTTCGGCCACCATCTCCCCCAGCACGTAGTTGAGGTCGGAACGGTGCGCCACGTACTGCACCAGCGGCCGGTACTGCTCCCCCAGCGCCTTCCAGTCGTAGCCGTGCATGTTCTTCACGTAGAAGAAGTCGCGGTAGCGCCGCCACACCTCGTCGAAGATCTCGCGCCACTCCTCGGCGGGGATTCGGTTGACGTACAGGCCCGCCGTGGAGATGGCCTTCTTCTCGGCCCCCTTGGGCTTGACGTCGTACAGGTTGTAGTTCTTCCCTTCATGCACCAGGACCTTTAGCCCATCGTGCGAGACCGCGAAGTCCTCTACCTCGTCGGCAAGCGTGGAGGCTTCCCGCTTGGCGACGTCGAAGATCTTCAGCGCGGTGGGGGCGTAGGAATCGCGACCGTAGAAGGGGGCTCCCGACACCGTGTAGAGCAGGTAGCCCTTGACGACGGCCAGCGCCTGGATGTTGTCCGCCTCCACGGGAACCCGGCTGACCCGGCGCTCCAGGCCCTCGAACTCGATGCGCACCGGCTGCTTCTCCTCCCCCTTGGCCTCCTCCTGCTTCGCCGCTGCCTGGCCTTTCCCCTTCGCCTCGGTGCCGGCGGTGCTCGCTTTCGGGGTGGGCTCGCCGCTGGCCACCTCCACCTCATCGCTGCGCGGTCCGAAGGGATCCTTCACGTCCCGGCGCAGCGCCAGGGCAAAGATGCCGGTGGTGCGGTTGCCGGCGAAGTTCCATTCCACCGAGGAGATCTGCGGGGCGAACTCGCGGTCCGAGAGGTAGTACAGGTACTCCCCCGCCGGGTCCCAGCTGGGGGTGTGCTCGTTGAACATCTCGCCGGTGATGCGGCGGGTGATGCCCTCCGCTACGCTCCAGATGTAGAGGGAACGGAACCGGTTGGCGTCCGCCATGGAGAAGGCCAGCCACATCCCGTCGGGGGACCAGGCGTAGTCGCCGATTCCCCCGTACTGGTCGTCCGCCACTTCCACCACCTTCTTGTCGGCCAGGGACAGCACGTAGAGTTTGCCGTCCTTGTCCGAAAACGCCAGCCGCCGCCCGTCGGGCGACCACTCGGGGGCGTAGAGCATGGCGGCGAACTGGGTGGTGAGCTGCTCGGGCTTGGAGCTCCCATCCTGGGCCACCACGTACACCTGCTCCTCGCCGCTGGCGTCGGAGATGAAGGCGATCCGCGCGCCGTCGGGCGACCAGCGCGCCCACTTGTCGTGCGCCCCCGAGGAGTCGGTGAGGTTGCGGGTGGGACCGTGTTCCGCGGGTACCGTGAAGACGTCGCCGCGGGCCACGAACACGGCCCGTTCGCCCTTGGGCGAGAGGGAGAAGTCCTCGATGTTCTTCGCCACCGGGTAGCGGGAGGGCCGCGTGTTGAGACCGTCGTCGGGCACGGTGATGGGGATCTTCCGGTCGCTACCCCCCCGCACGTCGTGCACCCACAGTTCCCCTCCCAATTCGTAGACGATCTGCGACCGGTTGTCCGAGGAGGCCCAGCGCACGTCCCACTGGGTGGAGTGCGTGACCTGGGCCACCTGCTGGGTGCGGATGTCGAACCGGTAGAGGTTGAGCGTGCCATCGCGGTCGGAGGCAAAGTAAACGGCGTCGCCGATCCACATGGGGTCGCGCTCCGTCCGCTTCGAGGGGGCGATGACCCGGGCCTGGTTGGTGGCCAGGTCGAAAAGGAAGAGATCCTGGGCCCACCCCCCCTCGTACCGCTTCCAGGTGCGGAAGTCGCGGAACAGGGGGGAGTACACCAAGAGCTTGCCGTCCGGCGAGAAATCGCCCGCCCCGGCGGTGGGCATGGGCAGCTTCACCGGCAGACCGCCGCTGGCTTTCACCGTGTACAGGGCCCCTTCGCTTCCCCCCCCGGCGTCGCGCAACGAGCGGAACAGGACCCTCGAGCCGTCAGGGGTCCAGCCGTACACCTGGTTGTCCCACCCCCACCGAGGCGCCAGCGGGCCGCGGGCTGGGTAAAAGGTGAGTTGCCTGGGCACGCCCCCGCTGGCGGGCATGACGTACACCTGCTCGTCGCCGTCGTACTGACCGGTGAAGGCGATCCAGGAGCCGTCCGGAGAAAACTTGGGGAAGACCTCGATCCCCGGGTGGGCCGTCAGCCGCGTCGCCACCCCCCCGCTAGTGGGGGCCTTCCAGATGTCGCCCCCGTAGCAGAACACCACGGTATCGCCGTGGACATCCGGAAAGCGCAGCAGTTTCGTCTGGGCCGACGCCTGGGCGGCCATGGTGGCCACACTCAGCGCGCCGATCACGCTCACGAGGCTTCGTCGCACGCTGGACATACCTCCTCCCTCCTTCCCACTACGAACCGACCGCCGAGAGGTTTTGCTCCCGGAGGCCGTCACAGCAGCCGCACCGTCTCGCCCCAGGGCCGGCGGCTCCTGGCGGGTGCCTCCTCCGCCGGGCTGCCCACCGCCACCAGGGCCACCGGCCGCACCCCCTCCTCCAGCCCGAGGACCGAGGCCACCCGGCGCTCGTCGAACGCTCCAACCCAGCAGCTCCCGAGCCCCAGCTCCGTGGCGGCCAGGAGCAGGTTTTCCACCGCCGCCGCGGTGTCCTGCAGGCAGTACAGCGAGGCACCTCGCTCCCCGTACCCGCGCGCCGACTCGGCGGGTACCGCACAGACGACCACCAGCAGCGGCGCGTCGGCCACGAACCGCTGTCGGGCGGCCGCGGCGGCGAGAGCCGCCCGCAGTGCCGCTTGGCGGACGACGAGGAAGCGCCAGGGCTGGAGGTTGCCGGCGGAGGGAGCCCACCGCGCCGCCTCCAGGAGGTAGGCGAGCGCTTCCTCGCTGACCGGTTCGCGGCGAAAGCGGCGGCAGGAGAAGCGCCGGAAAAACAGCGAAGCGGTGAAGCGTGCGTTGTGGGAGGAACCTCGCATGGGCCACCCCTCCGAACCGTTTCCCTCTGGGGCCGGGCGCCGGGACTCGCCACCCTCCCCCACGGTCCGCCGCGGCCGCCATGGTACGCCGCCCCGCCCTCGGCACGGAGCGACGGCCCTCGGCGCCTTCGCAGACGAGAGCACAGCCTCGGCCAGGGGTGCGGTGCCTGCGGTCGGACAGTTCTCGGCCACAGGCGTGTCAGGGGGGCGTGCTATGCTGCAAGCGGGGCGCGAATGACGGGCAGGCGCACCGGTTCGTGGCTTCTTGCCACCTCTCTCGTGGCGGTGGTCGTACTGCTCCTGCTGCTCGGCATTACCGAGGGTTCGCGCAGCGCCGGCCTCCGCATCGGCGTGGTCATCAACGAACTGGAGAGGGGCCTGGAGATCACCTGGGTGGCGCCGGGGGGACCCGCCGAACGGGCCGGCCTCCAGAGCGGGGACCTGCTGCTCACGGTCAACGGCCAGGCGGTGCGGAGCAACGCAGACTACGACCGGGTCGCGTGGCACTTTCAGCCCCGCACGCCCATTGCCTACCTGGTGCAACGTGGCGAGAGGACCTTCCCGGTCACGGTGGTCCCCGGCGTGCCGTTCGAGTGGTGGCCGTTCCTGGGCGACGGGGTGGCTTCCCTGGTGTACCTGGCCCTCGCCCTCCTGGTCCTCGCCCAACCGCGACAGGATCAGCGGACTCGCCTTCTCTTCGCCTTCTCCACCGCGGTGTCCCTGGAACTGGCCCTACCCTCCGTGCCGATGGTCGGGCGCCAGGTGATCACCACCTGCAGCACCGTGGCCTTCTACGTCCTCTCCGCCCTCCAGTTCAGCCTCGAGCTGCACCTGGTGACCGTCCTCCCGGAGCCCCCCGACTGGCTGCGGCGGCGGCGGTACGTGGTGCCCGCTCTCTACGTCATCGGGCTGGCCCTCGCCATCACCCTCGCGCTCCTCTACACCTGCGACTTCTACGGCTGGCCCGCGGCCACCGGGGATACGAGCCGGGTTCGCGTCTGGATCCTGAACACCCTCTTGCCGGTCTGGGCGGCGCTGGTGGTGGGGATCCTCACCCGCAAGGCCCTCACCCACCCCGAACCCTCGGGGCGGCAGCGGGCCGGCTTGGTCCTGCTGGGCAACACCCCCTGGGCGATCTACATCTTTGCCACCGGCGCCTACAGCTTGCTGGGCCGCCCGTGGCCCGACTGGATGACGGTGGTGCAGCCGTTCATCCTCCTCGGCTTCCCCATTGCAGTGTTCCTCGCCATCTTCCGTTACCAGCTCTTCGACATCGAGTTCGTGGTGCGCAAGAGCTTGATCTACGCCACGGTGACCGGCACGTTGCTGCTCGCCTTCTACGCTGCTGTCGGGGTGGGCAGCGTGCTCTTCTCGCAGTACGTGGGGGCCGGCGCCTCTCTGTGGGTGGTGGCCATCGCCACCCTCATCCTCGGTCTCCTCTTCACCCCGGTGCGCCAGGCGGTCCAGGGTGTCGTCGACCGCCGCTTCTTCCCCGAACGGCACGCGATGCGCCAAAAACTCACCTCCCTGGCGGCCGACCTGGCCTCCCTCGGCAAGCTGCCCCTCATGGGCAAGCACCTGGTGGACGAGCTGCGCACCATTTTCGAGTTGGACTCGGTGACGTTGCTGGTGGCCGATCCCAAGACCGGTATCCTCCTCACGCTGGCCACCACCAAGACCGACCTGGACGAGAACTTCGGTCTCTCCTTCCTGCTCTCCCCCGACGACGCGGGCGTGCAGATGCTGCGGCGAGCCAACCGGGCGGTGGCCGCGGCCCCCCTGATCCAACGCAGCGCCTCGCTGGCGCAGCGCCTGTCGGGGTTCGGGGTGGAAGTGATGGTGCCGGTGTCCAGCCGCGGCACCGTCATCGGCCTGCTCCTCCTCGGCCCCAAGGTCTCCGGTGCCCGCTATTCGGCCGAGGAGCTGGATCTCCTCAACCTGTTCGCCCACCACGTGGCGAGCGTGTTGGAGAACGCGCGGCTCTTCGCCTCCGCCACCTTCGACAGCCTCACCGGCCTCCTCCGCCGCGAAGCGGTCCTCGACCTTCTGGAACGGGAGCTGCAACGGGCGATCCGCTACGACCGCCCGCTCACCATCGGCATGGCCGACCTGGACCACTTCAAGGAGGTGAACGACCGCTTCGGCCACCTGGTGGGCGACACGTTGCTCAACCGCGTGGCCCAATCGCTGCAGAGCGGCCTCCGCTCCACCGACGCGGTGGGACGGTACGGCGGCGAGGAGTTCTTGATTGTCCTCCCCGAGACCGACCTGGTCGGTGCCCGCGCCGTGGCGGAAAAGGTGCGGAGCACGGTAGAGCGGATCTCGATCCCGGGGGGAAAGAACGGGGCGATCCGGGTGACCGTCTCCATCGGGCTCGCCACCTTGCGGCCCGAGCCGCGCCAGGGGGCGGTGAGCACCGCGACGCTCATCGCCGAGGCCGACCGCGAGCTCTTCCGCGCCAAGGCGAACGGCCGCAACCGGATCGAACCGGCCAGCTGACGGGCTCCCCGCAGGTTCGCGAGGTCGCCGCTACAATGCCCGGGGAGACAGGGTGGCGGACCTCTTGGAGTGTCTCATCCAGATCCGTGCGCTGGGGGAAACCCCGGGGCGGCTCGCCCGACTGGTGGCGGCGTACCCACACGCCCTGTGGCGCCGAGCACCGGAGAGCCATTTTGAGGCCACGGCCCTCGTCGTGCTCGGGGAGATGCTCGAGGCGGAACAGCGCTTCGCCGAGGCCCTCCGCACGGCCCTCGGCAAAGCGGGGCAGGGCGCAGTGGGGACCCTCGAGCCCGCGCACAGCGGGGAGTTGGCGCCGGCTCACCTGGTGGCGCGGTTCGAAACGCTCCGCCGGGAGAACCTGGCCCTGCTGGCTGCGTGCTCCGCGGCGGACCTGGCGCGGCCGCACCCCGCCTCCCGGGGGGGCCGAGGTACGGTGGCCGATCTCGTGGCCCACGCTGTGGCTTCCGACACGGAGCGGGTGGGGAACCTGCGACGGTATCTCGAGGCGGCCGCTCTCGAGCTGCCTCGGGAGGGGGTGTGACGGTGGCACGCATCCACATCTTCCGCGACTTCCCGCGCACCTTTTGGGTCGCCAACCTCATGGAGCTGTTCGAGCGGGCCGCCTACTACGGCTTGAACTCGGTCCTCGCCGTGTACCTCACGGTGAGCGTGGCGGAAGGGGGTCTGGGTGTGTCCGAGCAGGCGGTGGGCTTCCTGCAGGGCGTGGTCTACGCCGCCACCTACGTCCTCCCCATCTTGGGCGGCGCCCTGGCCGATCGCTACGGCTACCGGCGCATGCTCATCCTCGCCTTTTCCCTGCTCGCCACCGGCTACTTCGCCGCCGGCCACATGTCCAGCTACGCCCTCGTCTTCCTCGCCCTGCTGGTGATGGCCACGGGGGCGGGGCTGTTCAAGCCCATCATCTCCGGCACCATCGCCCGCACCACCGACGAGCGCACCTCGTCGGTGGGGTTCGGGATCTACTACTGGATGATCAACCTGGGGGCGTTCCTCGCGCCGCTCTTGGTGAGCGTCCTCAAGGGGTTCTCCTGGCGGTACGTGTTCACCGCCTCCGCCGCCTACTGTGCGGCCATGCTGCTGCCCGCCGTGTGGCTTTACCGGGAGCCGCCCCGCCCCGCCAGCACGCAGCGACTCAACGAGGTGCTGGCCGGCGCGGCCGAGGTGCTGGGCGACGCCCGCTTCATGCTCCTGGTGGTGGTCTACTCGGGCTTTTGGATCCTGTACTTCCAGAACTTCGGCTCGGTGCTGTGGTACGTGCGGGACTTCGTGGACCGGGAACCGGTGAGCCGGGCCGTGACCTCGCTCTTGGCGGCGCTGGGGCTGCCCTGGAGCTTCACCTTCGACGCCGAGCACGTGACCGTCATCAACGCCGGGACCATCATCCTCCTCCAGGTAGTGGTGAGCCGGCTCGTCGCCACCCGCCCCGCCCTGCCCACCATGGTGGCCGGGATGTCCATCGGCTGCCTCGGGTTCGTCCTCCTCGCCTCGTCGTTCGACCCCTGGGTCTTCGTGGCCGGCATTGCCGTGTTCTCGGTGGGCGAGATGACCACCCACCCCAAGTACTACTCCTTCGTGGGGCTGGTGGCGCCCGCCGAGCGCAAGGCCGTCTACATGGGGTACGCCTTCCTCTACGGCGTGTTCGGCTCGTTGCTCGGGTCCAACCTGGGCGGTTACCTCTACGAGCGCCTCCTCAAGCCGGTGGTGGGTACGCCGCAGGCAGCGGCGCGCACGACTCTGTTCTGGCTGCTGTTTGCCGCCTTGGACGTGGTGGCCGTGGTGGGCCTGCTGGCCTTCGCCCGGGCCTTCGGCAGCGACACCGAGGTGACGCGGCGCCGCGCCCGCCACGTGATGCGCGGCGTCTACGCCCTGCTTCTTCTCCTCGGGCTGCTGTTCCTCTTCACGGCGTTTGCCGCGTCCCCGCCCCAGTACCGCACGGCGGTGCAGGCGGTCATCTTCCTGCTGCTGGGGGGTGGGGGGTTGCTGATGAACCGCTCCAGGCGGCAGTGAGCCCCACCGGAGTCTCGCCGCTGGGGATGGGCGCCACGCCACACCGGGCCAGGGAGAGCTGCTCGGCCCGTCGCCCGGGGTGTGTCGAGGCGCTGCCACGCCGCGCCTGGCATATCGGCGAGGGGGGCTCCTCCATCGCCGGGGGGAAGAAGAGGAACACCGCCGCCGCGTAGCGGTCGGTGGCGGGAAGGGGCTCCTCGGGGTCTGTCGGGATCCCCTCGGGCGCGAGTTCCCGCAGGAGCAGGACCGCATCGGCCGGCAGTCGCTGCGCCAGCGCCGCGAGCTGCGCTAGGCGCGTGGCGTCGTTCGGCCCCAGGGGCGGGGAGAGCGGGGCTACCGCCACAATCCCGTACTCCTCCTCCGGTTCGACGGTATAGATCTCCACCCCCTCCACCACCTCGTCCGGCGCCCCCACCGACTCGGGCCAGACCCCGAGCGAAAGAACCCCGCTCACGAGCAAGGCCAGCCACACCATTCCGCCCCTCCTACCCTTCGGGGAGCAGCCGCTCCAGGCCGCCCAGATAGGGCCGCAACGCCTCGGGTACCTCCACCGAACCGTCCGCCCGCTGGTAGTTCTCCAGGATGGCCACGAGGGTGCGTCCCACCGCCAGGCCGGAACCGTTGAGGGTGTGCAGGTAGCGCGGTTTGCCTCCCCCCGCCGGGCGGTAGCGCAGGTCGCTGCGCCGCGCCTGGAACTCCTCGCAGTTGGAACAGGACGAGATCTCCCGGTAGCAGCCCTGACCCGGCAACCACACCTCCAGGTCGTAGGTCTTGGCGGCGGCAAACCCCATATCGCCGGCGGCGAGGGTGACGACGCGGTACGGCAGGCCCAGCCCCTGGAGCACCGACTCGGCCTGGGCGATCAGCACCTCCAGCTCGGCGTAGCTGGTTTCCGGGGTCGCCAGGTGGACGAGTTCCACCTTGTCGAATTGGTGCTGGCGAATGAGGCCGCGGACATCGCGGCCGTAGGAGCCGGCCTCGGCCCGGAAGCAGGGCGTGTAGGCGCAGTAGCGGCGCGGCAGCGTCGCCTCCTCCAGGACCTCCCCTCGGTGGAGGTTGGTCACCGGCACCTCGGCGGTGGGCACCAGGTACAGTTCGGTGCCCTCCACCCTGAAGAGGTCCTCGCCGAACTTGGGGAGCTGGCCGGTGCCCAGGAGGCAGGCGCGGTTCACCAGGAACGGCACGTACACCTCCCGGTAGCCGGCGCGGCGGTGCAGGTCGAGCATGTAGGTGACCAGCGCCCGCTCCAGCGCGGCGCCGCTCCCCCAGAGCACGGCGAAGCGCGCTCCGGCCAGGGTGGCGGCCCGCTCGAAGTCCACGATCCCCAGCGCGGGGCCGATGTCCCAGTGGGGTTTCACCTCGAAGGGGAAGGTGGGCGGCTCGCCCCAAGTGCGTTCCACACGGCTGCAGGTTTCGTCCGCGCCGTCGGGCACGCTCTCGTGGGGGAGGTTGGGGATGGCGAGCTCCAGCTCCGCCACCCGCGCCGCCAGCGTGCTCGCCTCGCTTTCCAGAGCCTTGACCCGCTCGCCCAGGGCGGCCATCTTCGCCCGCAGCGCTTCCCCCTCCTCGCGCCGCCCCGCCCCCAGGAGTCTCCCCACCTCCTTCGAGCCGCGGTTGCGCTCCGCCTTGGCCTCCTCCAGCTCCGCCTGGACGCGGCGCCAGCGCGCGTCGGTCTCGATCAGCTCCTCCAGCGGCACCTCGCTCCCGCGCCGCGCCAAGGCCTGCCGCACCCGCGCCGCGTCCCCCCGCCACAACTCCCGTGCCAGCATCCCCACCTCCGATCGCCGCATTGTTGGCGTTTCCGCTGCCAGCGTCAACGTTTCGTTCTCCGCCGTATACTCCCAGCGTGACCGGGGCGCGTTTCCTCTCGCTGGCCGCCCCCGCAGCCTTCCTCCTGCTCGCCCTCACCCTCTTCGGGCTCGGCGCCATCGCGGGGGACGAGGCGTTCTTCGCCATCGCCTGCGTGAGCTTGAGCTTCGTCCCCACCGCCCTCCTGGCCCCCGGCGGGTGGCGGCGGCGGGCCGCCGAGGCAGCCCTCCTCCCCCCCGCCCTAGCACTCGTGCTGCTGGGCGACACGGGGGTGCGCCGCCCGGCGGTGGCCGCCCTCCTCGTGCTCGCCGCCCTGGCGGCGGGGACGGCGGTCCGGCCGCGCCTTTCCAGCCGTGCCCTGGTGCTGGTGGGAGTCGCCCTCTGCCTCGCCCTCCGCTCTGCCACCGCGGCCGCGCTGGCCAGCCTCGCCCCCGGACGCCTCCTCCTCGCCGTGGCAGCCGCGGGCCTGGGAGCCGCCCTCCTGGCTCGCCTCCTCCCCCCCGCCGCTGGTCTGTGCATGGCAGCCGTCCTCGGCGTCCTGCCCCTCCACGGCTTGCCCGCGCTGCTCTTGCTGCTCTTGCTGGGGGTGGGGCTGCTGGCGTGGCGGCTGCTCCGCCCGCTCCCCCTCGCCGCGGGCGGGGAGGGGTGGTTCGCGGTGGGGATGCCCCTCGTGCTCCTCCTCGCCACCGCGTCACCCTGGGGCGCCGGCGGGGTCGTGCGCCTGGGCATCCCCCCCATCGCCCTGGGGGCGGCGCTCGTGCTCTGTGTGGCTGCCCGCTGGCTCCCCCCGGGGGCGGTGGGGGCCGGCACGCTGGCGGCGCTGCTCCTCCTCCCCCCGCAGCCGCCGGTGTGGCGGAGCACCCCGGTTCGCCTGGACGCCGAGCACCCCGCGGCCCAGCTGCCGCCTGGCAGGGGCGACCGATACGCTCTGGCGGTCGCCCTGGTCAACGCCGCGCCCCTCGCCCAGGGCACGCCGGTGGCCGAGGTGGCGGTGGGGGCGCGGCGGGTGCCGCTGCGGGCGGGGATCGAGGC
>JBBISY010000029.1:0-39744 GCA_037441065.1 Acidobacteriota bacterium
CCCGGGCAGCGGGCCGCGGCCGCCCTGGCTGCGGCGCGCGCCATTCACGAGGAGGACGCGGCGGCCTGTCGGGCCATCGGCCGCGAGGGAGCCTCCCTCTTCCCCGGCCGGGTGGCGCTCCTGACCCACTGCAATGCGGGGGCCCTGGCCACGGGCGGGATCGGAACGGCGCTGGGCATCGTGCGGGCCATCCACGCGGCGGGGCGGCTGCTGCGCTTGTACGCCTGCGAGGCGCGGCCGGTGCTGCAGGGGGCGCGCCTCACCGCTTGGGAGGCGGTGCGGGACGGGATCCCGGTAACGCTGCTCCCCGACTCGGCGGCGGCCAGCCTGCTGGCGAGCGGGGCGGTCCAGGGGGTGGTGGTGGGGGCCGACCGCATCGCCGCCGACGGGGCGGTGGCCAACAAGGTGGGGACCTACCCCCTGGCGGTCCTTGCCCACCGTCACGGCGTGCCGTTCGTGGTGGCCGCCCCCTGCAGCACCTTCGACATGACGTGCCCGAACGGTGCGGCGATCCCCATCGAGCAGCGCCGCGCCGAGGAGGTGCGGCGGGTGGCGGGGGTGCGCGTGGCACCCCCCGGGGTTGAGGTCTTCAACCCGGCGTTCGACGTGACGCCCCCCGAACTGATCACGGCCATCGTCTCGGAGAGGGGGATCGTCCGCCCCGTGACAGCGGCCTCGGTGCGGGCCCTCTTTGGGTGATGGGCGGGAGCGGAACCGAGAGGGAGCGCCCGGTGATCGAGGCCGCTGCGCCATCGCAGGGTGGGGGAGCCGCTGCTGGCTCCTCCTCGCTCACCTTGCCCCGTGCCCCCCGCACGCTGGGGATCGAGACCTCCTGCGACGAGACGGCGGTGGCGGTGGTGGGGGAGAGGGGCGAGGTGCTGGTCAACCTCGTCTCCTCCCAGGTCGCTGCCCACGCCCCCTACCTGGGCGTGGTGCCGGAAATCGCCGCGCGTCACCACCTGGAGGCCCTGCCGCGCCTGCTGGCCGAAGCGGACCGGCGGGTGGGGCTGGAGGGGGTGGAACTGGTGGCCGTGACCCGCGGCCCCGGCCTGATCGGTTCGCTCCTGGTGGGCAGTTGCTTCGCTTCGGCCTACGCCTGGGCCAGGGGGTTGGCCCTGGTGGGGGTGGACCACCTGGAGGCGCACCTGGCGTCGCCCCTGTTGCGGTTGGACGGGCAGCCCGCCCGGCCGCTCCCCGAGCCCGCCCTCGCGCTGGTGGTCTCGGGTGGGCACTCCTCCTACTTCCTGCACCAGGAGGGGTGGGTGCGGGTGCTCAACCGCACCCGTGACGATGCCGCCGGCGAGGTCTTCGACAAGGTGGCGGCGGCCCTCGGCCTGGGGTACCCCGGCGGGCCGCGCATCGACGCCCTGGCCGAGGGGGGGGATCCCCAGAGCTACCGCTTCTCCCCCCCCCGCATCAAGGATCCGCGCGGGGCGCTCGACTTTTCCTTTTCCGGCCTCAAGACGGCGGTGCTCCAGGCGGCCGCCGCGTCGGGCCAGTTGCCCCTGGCCGAGCCGGAGGACCCGCCCCGCTGGGTGCGGGATCTCCTCGCCTCCTTCCGGCGCACCGTGGTGGACTGGTTGCTCTTGCCCCTCGACCAGCTGGCGGCGGCGTACCGCCCGGTGGCCGTGACCCTCTCCGGGGGGGTGGCCGCCAACTCGGAGTTGCGCCGGCGGCTCTCGGCCTGGTGCGAGGGGCGGGGCGTGGAGGCCTTTGTCACGCCTCTGGCGCTCACCGGCGACAACGCGGCGATGGTGGCGCGGGCGGGCCAGGTGCGAGCCGGGCGCGGCGAGGTGGACGACCCGCGGCGGCTGCGGGTCTACCCGCGCGCCGATTGGAAGGGCGGCGCTGACGCCCGCGGCCGTCCCTTCTTCCCCCCCCTCTGACGGGCCGCAGGCCGGGCGGGCTGGCGCGGCCGCTTCGCCTCGCCGTGCCGGCAACCGGTACAATCGCCCACCTCGCGGCGGGCGCGAGGGGGAGCCAGCGTGGACCAGCGGCACATCCGCAACTTCTGCATCATTGCCCACATCGACCACGGCAAGTCGACGCTGGCCGATCGCCTCCTGGAGCGCACCGGGGCGCTCTCCTCCCGCGAGATGGTGGAGCAGGTGCTGGACTCCATGGAGTTGGAGCGGGAACGGGGCATCACCATCAAGGCCCACACGGTGACGCTCCGCTACCGGGCCGCGGACGGGGAGGAGTACCTCCTCAACCTGATCGACACTCCGGGGCATGTGGACTTCTCCTACGAGGTTTCGCGCTCGCTCGCCGCCTGCGAGGGGGCCCTCTTGGTGGTGGACGCCTCGCAGGGGGTGGAGGCGCAGACCCTCGCCAACGCCTACCTGGCGGTGGCCCAGGGGCTGGAGCTCGTCCCGGTGCTGAACAAGATCGACCTGCCGCAGGCGGATCCGGAGCGGGTGCGGCAGCAGATCGAACAGGTGGTGGGGATCGATGCCAGCCACGCGCTGGCCATCTCGGCCAAGAGCGGGGTGGGGGTGGACGCGGTGCTGGAGGCGCTGGTGGCCCGCGTGCCGCCACCCGCGGGCGATCCCAACGCCCCGCTGCGGGCCCTGGTGTTCGACGCCGCCTACGATCCGTTTCGGGGGGTGCGCTGCCTCGTGCGCGTGGTGGACGGCCAGCTCGTGCGGGGACAGCCCGTGCGCTTCCTCGCCTCGGGCCGGGAGGCGGAGGTGGACGAGTTGGGGGTGTTCACGCCGCGTCCGGTGGCTTTGGCGGAGTTGCGCGCCGGCGAGGTGGGGTACGTCTTCGCCGGGATCAAGGAGCTGGCCCAGGTCCAGGTGGGGGACACGTTGGCGGACACGTCGTTCCACGGCCCGCCCCTGCCGGGGTTCGCCGAGGCCAAACCCATGGTGTTCGCCGGGCTCTACCCGGTGGACTCGGGTGCCTACGACGCGCTGCGCGAGGCCCTGGAGAAGCTCTCGCTCAACGATTCCGCCTTCCACTTCCAGCCCGACACCTCGCAAGCCCTGGGGTTCGGGTTTCGCTGCGGGTTCCTGGGCCTGTTGCACATGGAGGTGGTGCAGGAGCGGCTCGAGCGGGAGTTCGGGCTCCAGCTCCTCACCACCGCCCCCAACGTCGCCTACCGCATCCTCACCAAGCGCGGCCAGGTGGAGGAGGTGCACAACCCGGCGCAGCTCCCCCCCGAGGGGATGATCGAGGCGATCGAGGAGCCGTTCATCCTGGCGACGATCCTCACGCCGGACACGTACCTGGGCGGCGTCCTGAAGCTCGTCCAGGAGCGGCGAGGCGAACAGGTCCGGCTGGAGTACCTGGGGGGCGGCCGGGTGATGCTGGAATACCGGCTGCCGCTGGCGGAGGTGGTGCTGGACTTCCACGACCGCCTCAAGTCGGTATCCCGGGGCTACGCGTCCTTCGACTACCACTTCGACGGGTACCGGCCCGGCAACCTGGTGCGCCTGGACCTGTTGGTCAACGGCGAGCCGGTGGACGCCCTGGCCGTCATCGTGCACCGCGACCGGGCTTACAGCCGCGGCCGGGCCCTGGCGAGGAAACTCAAGGAGACGATCCCCAGGCAGCTGTTCGAGGTGGTGGTGCAGGCGGCGATCGGGAGCCGGGTCATCGCACGGGAAGTGATCAAACCGCTGCGCAAGAACGTCATCGCCAAGTGCTACGGTGGCGACATCACCCGCAAGCGCAAGCTCCTGGAACGGCAGAAGGAAGGGAAGAAACGCCTGAAGCGGGTGGGGCGGGTGGACATCCCGCAGGAAGCGTTTCTCGCCGTGCTGCAGGTGGACGTGTGAGGGGGCGCGCTGGAGGCTCTTCCGGGCCCCGTGCACGGCGCCGCACCTTCCGCTAGGATGGCGACGGCGGGAGCTGGGAGGGCCGGGAGATGAAGAAGGGGAGCTGGTTCCGCGAGTACTACGAGGCGATCCTGGTGGCCGTGATCTTCACGCTGTTCGTGCGCACCTACGTGGCGCAGGCGTTCAAGATCCCCACCGGATCCATGGAGGACAACCTGCTCATTGGCGACCACCTGTTCGTCAACAAGTTCATCTACGCGCCGCACTGGGATACGCCGCTGCACGCCCTCCTCCCCTACTGCGAGGTGCGGCGCGGCGACGTGGTGGTCTTCAAGTACCCGCAGGACCCTCGCCGGGACTTCATCAAACGGGCAGTGGGGGTGCCCGGCGACGAGCTCCGGGTTTCCCACAAGGTCCTCACCGTCAACGGGAAGGAAGAGGTCAACCCGCACGTGGTGCACAAGGATCCCCAGATCTACCCCGACTCCCCGTTCCTGCCCGCTTCCCTCCGCTCGCGCGACCACTTCGGCCCGTTCGTGGTGCCGGAGGAGTTCGTGTTCTGCATGGGGGACAACCGGGACAACTCCTACGACTCCCGGTTCTGGGGACCGGTCCCCCGCTCCTACGTCAAGGGAAGGGCGGTGATTATCTACTGGTCGTTCGAGGCGGAGCCCAACGCCCACGAGTGGCGGGGGTGGGCTGCGCGCTTGAAACAGCTGGCGGGAGTCGCCCTCCGGTTCTTCACCGGTACCCGGTGGGAGCGGACCCTGACGCTGGTGCGGTAGTATGTGGGCGAGGAGGGACGCCATGCAAGTCGCCAGTCAGCGCGGCAAGGGGAATGTCGGTTGCCTCGTTGGCCTGCTCGTTCTCGCCCTCGCGGTGGTCGTGGCCATGAAGGTGGTGCCGGCGAAGGTGGCGGTGGCGGAGCTGAAGGAGTTTTGCGAACGGCAGGCGGAGAGCGCCTCGCTGCCCAGAAACACCGACGAGGCCATCACCAACGCGATTCTCGCCAAGGCCAAAGCCCTCAACCTGCCGCTCAAGGCGGAGGATCTGCGCGTGTGGCGGGACGGCACCAACGTGCACGTGGAGCTGAAGTACCGTGTGGTGGTCGAGCTCCCCTTCTACACCTACAACTGGGACGTGCAGGAGAAGATCGAGCGGGTACTCTTCTGACGGACGGGCGGCCGGGCGCACTGTTCCGTAGCGCCCGGGCCGGCCCCCCCTGCCACCCGTGCTAGGCTGCGCCCATGAACGTGTCGGTGCGCAGCCTGTTCCGAACAAAGCCCCTGGCCCAGCTGGAACGCGAGCGGGAGAGCACGCACCTGCGCCGGGCCCTGGGTACCTGGGACCTCATCGGGTTGGGGATCGGCGCCATCATCGGGGCCGGTATTTTCTCCACCATCGGCACCGCCGCGGCGGGCAACCTCGCCGACGGGCGGGTGGCGGCGGGGCCAGCCCTGGTGCTGTCCTTCCTCCTCACCGCGGTGGCCTGCGGCTTCACGGCGCTGTGCTACGCCGAAATGGCCTCGATGATCCCGATTTCCGGGTCGGCGTACACCTACGCCTACGCCACCATGGGCGAGCTGGTGGCCTGGATCGTGGGCTGGGACCTGCTCCTCGAGTACGCCGTCTCCAACGTGGCGGTGGCGATTTCCTGGGGAGACTACGCCCGCAGCTTCCTGGCCAACGCCGTGGGCCTGCACATCCCGCCGTGGCTCGCCACCGACCCGCGCACCGCCCTCACCCTCGCCGCCGGCGCGCCGCCGCTGGGGTTGGGGGAGAAGCTGGCGCTGCTGGCCCAGGCGAAGGCGGGGGCGGTGGACGGGGCGGCCATCTTCGCCGCGTGGGACACCCTGCGCGCGGCCCCCACCGTCGCCGGGTTCCCGGTGACCATCAACCTCCTGGCGGTGCTCGTGACCGTGGTCATCACCTGGTTGGTCTACATTGGCATCCGCGAGAGCGCGCGCGCCAACGCCGTCATGGTGGCGATCAAGGTGGCCATTCTGCTGGCCGTCGCGTTCATCGGCCTCGCCTTCGTGCGCGGCGCCAACTGGGTGCCGTTCGCTCCCAACGGGTGGCGGGGCGTGCAGGCGGGAGCTGCCATCATCTTCTTTGCCTTCATCGGCTTCGATGCGGTGAGTACCACCGCCGAGGAGTGCCGCGACCCCTCCCGCGACATGCCCCGCGGCATCATCTGGTCGCTGGTGATCTGCACCGCGATCTACGTGCTGGTGGCTGCGGTGGTCACCGGCATGGTGCACTACACCGAGCTGGCCGGCAAGGCCGACCCCCTGGCCTACGTTTTCGAACGGTACGAGCTGGGGTGGCTGGCGGGCATCATCGCTTTCGGGGCCGTGATCGCCACCACCGCGGCGCTCCTCGTCTACCAGGTCGGGCAGCCGCGCATCTTCATGGCGATGAGCCGGGACGGCCTGTTGGGACCGTGGTTCGGCCGCATCCATCCGCGCTACGGCACCCCCGGCAACGCCACCCTCCTCACCGGTGCCCTGGTGGCCGTGCCGGCGGCGCTGGGCAACATTGCCGAGGTGGTGGAGCTCACCAACATCGGTACCCTCTTCGCCTTCAGCCTGGTGTGTGCGTCGGTGCTCATCCTCCGGGTGGTCCGCCCGGAGGTGCCGCGCCGCTTCCGGCTGCGCTGGCCGTGGTTGGTGGCCCCGGCGGGCATCTTGGGCTGTCTGTGGATCGCGCGCGGGCTGCCCACCGTCACCTGGATCCGTTTCGTGGTGTGGATGGGCCTGGGACTGGTGCTCTACTTCCTCTACGGCCGGCGTCGCTCCGCGCTCCGGGAAGGGGGAGCTGCCCCCGACTCGGCGTGAACGCCCCCTGCCAGCCGCCGCAGCGGCGGGTGCCGCCCTCAGAAGAGGGCGTAGGCGCCGTTGCGCATGACGCGGACCCGCCGCTCCGTATGCACGGCCACCGCTTCGGTGATCCCGATGGGGTTGCCCTTGGCGTAGACCACATCCTGATGGAGGACGGTGTTCGGCGAGAGGAAGTCCTTGACCCCGACCACGCCGCCCAGGTGGTCGGAACGCCCGTAGGCCCAGTGGAACCCCGCCTTCTCGTCCTCGAGGACGTTGCCGGTGACTTCCGCCCACTCGTTGCAACCGAAGGCCACTTCCGCAATGTTGGTGCGCGCCCCGTCGGCGGCCAGCGCCGACCGCAGCCGCCGCGCCAGCTCGCCCTCGCCTTCGGTCTTGACGATGCGGTTGCGTTCGATGCGAAAGAGCACCGTCTCTCGCCCCGAGCGCAGGGGGATCACGCCCTGCGTGCGCGACGGCTCCCCCGGTCGCTCCCCCTCGTAGGGGACGATGAAGGTCTCGCCGGAGGGGAGGTTGATGACCCGGTCCCCCTTCTTGTTGCGGGGGAGGTAGCCGTCGTCCTGCTCGGGGCTCCGGTAGCGCAGATCGAACACGCACCGGTGCCCGGTGGAGAAGGTCACCTCCAACGACACCGCCCCGTCCAGCGCTTCGGCCAGCAGGCGGCAGCGCCGCGCCACCTCCCGGTAGTCGGCGGCGAGCGCCGAGCGCTCCATCCGCCGCTCCACCCCCGGCATGGAGGCGGCACGGAAATCCTTCTTCTTGCGGGTCAAACCGTCCAGGGCCGCGGTGGCCGAAAACTCGGTGAGGAACACGGCCAGCGTCGAGTCGAGGAGTACCTGCTCCAGCGCCACCGTGGCGCCGCCCATGGTCCCCACCTCCGGCAGCTCGGCGCCGTTGGCCCAGGTGGCCGGGTACAGGAGCAGGGGGTTTACCCGGAAGCCACGGCCGCGCGCCAGGGCCGCGAACGCCCGCTGCCACTCACTGGCCATGGCCCGCCGCTCGGCCCACGCCGGCGTGTCCTTCTCCGGCGTACCGGGAACGTCGCAGGCCACCGTCACCACTTCGTCAGGCTCGGGATCGAACACATCGGTGAGGAGCTTGATCACGTCGAAAGGCATTGCCGCCTCCTCGATCGGGGAAGGCTATCACCTCCGCGACGCGCCGCAAGGTGGGGGGAGGGCCAGAGGGAGCAGCGGCGGGAGCTCGAACGGCTCCCCCGGGTAGCGGACCCCCTCCAGGAATAGGCCGGCGGCCGGCGCCGCCAGGGGCGGGGGAGCGACAGTGCCCGCCAGCCACCGCGGCACGTCGTCGGCGCTCGCTTCCCCCCGGCCCACGGCCACCAGGGCCCCCACCATGCGGCGCACCTGGTTCCAGAGAAAGTGACTGGCGAGGAAGCGAAGGAGCACGACCCGGCCGATTTCCTCGATCTCGCAGCGTTCCACCTCCACCAGGGTGCTTTCCTGTTCGCTGCGGCGTTTCGCGAAGGCGCTGAAGTCGTGTCGGCCCACGAACCACTTCGCCGCCGCCCGCATCCGCTCCACCTGCAGCGGCTCGCGGATCCACCAGCTCACCCGCTTGCCGAAGGCGGAGCGCCGACGGGAGATCTGGTACACGTAGGCGCGGCCGGTGGCGTCGTGGCGGGCGTGGAACGACGGCGGGGCCGGTGCCACGTCGAGAACCGCCACGTCGGCGGGCAGGATCCGCTCCAGCTCGTGCAGGAGGCGGGCCGGGGCGGCGGCGCGTCGGCAGCGCAGCGAGGCCACCTGCGCCAGGGCGTGGACCCCGGCGTCGGTGCGTCCGGCTCCCTGCAGGTCCAAGTCTGTTTCCCCCAGCACGTCGCGCAGGGCAGCGAGGAGGACGCCCTGCACGGTGCGCCCCCGGGCCTGCACCTGCCAGCCGCGGAACTTGGTTCCTTCGTACTCGATCGTGAGCCGGTAGGTGGGCACGCCTCGAGTGTACCGTGACGGGGAGCGGGGGGACCCGTCGTGGGCGCCGCCCGGAAAACTCGGGCATGAGGGTGGCAGCGAGCGCCCGCTGGTGGCGGCCCGTAGGGGAATCGAACCCCTGCTTCCGGCGTGAGAGGCCGGCGTCCTAACCTCTAGACGAACGGGCCGACCGCGAGCAACAAATCTACCAAACCCGCCGTGTTCTGTAAAGAGCCGGCGGCGAGGGAAATCCCAAGCTGGCCCGACGCCCCCGCGCGCCCCAGCCATGCCGGGCGGGCACGGCGGGAAAAGCACCGTGGCGACACCGAGGCAGTCGAGGTTGCATCCGCGCAGGAGCGCGCTATACTCTCCCTACCGGTAGGAGCGCGCCGGTAGCTCAATTGGATAGAGCATCTGACTACGGATCAGAAGGTTCGGGGTTCGAGTCCCTGTCGGCGCGCCACTCTCCTTCGAGCGGCCCCCCGAGACGAACCGTCCACCCTGGCCCGCACGGTTCGACGGTGAGGCCGAAGCGGCATTGCATCTCATCCACGTGATAGTACGGTTCGAAGCGGTCGGCCAGCACCAGCGGACGGCCCGTCCGCGCCAGGGTCGCCAGGCGGCTCGCCAGGGCCTGCGCCGCATCGTGCCGAGGCTGGAGTTCGTCCACCAGGGTGGGGAGCACCTGCACGTCCGGCCGCAGGCCGCGCGTCCGCTGGACGAAGACGAGCAGGGCGCCAGGGTTGAAGTCTGCAACCACGAGCGCGTTGGGGGGAGCAGCCGCCAGCAACCGCGTGGCGTAGGTTTCCGGGCCGGTTTCGAAGGTCTTCACCGGGCACAGGAAGTACCAGGCGTTGTCGCGGTGCGGCAGGACGCGCACCCCGAGGTGGTGGTGGGCTGCGGGGAGGGCCAGAGGCAGGAGCGTGTAGGCGGCCACTTGGAGGAGGAGGTGTGAGGCGATCCCCCACCTGGGCAGGGACGGCGGTACGAGGAGCAGCACGCCCAGCAGGAGGAAGTCCATCTGCAGATGGAGCCTGGCTGACAGGTAGGTGGCAAGCAGAGCCAGCAGCGCCACCAGCGCCGCCGCGGCCAGGCGGGGGTGGGGATGCGCAGAGGCTGCGCGCCCGCTCCTGATACCGCCCAGGACGGCAGCCAGTCCCAGCGGCCCGAGGCCGAACGCCAGCACGAGGGCGATGCGCGCGAGCCCCCCCAGCCAGCGCGACGTGTCCACGAAGGCCAGGGCGTGCCAGGAAAAGGTGCCCAGGTGGCTGGTGTGGTGGCCGGTCAACGGGTCGGAGGGGGCGCCAAAGAGGGCGAGCCACACCGGCGCCGCGCCGAGGGCAGCCCCGAGCGCCAGCGGTACCCACCGTCGCCGCTGGGTAAGCAGGAACGGGGCCGTGACCAGGAGCGAGAGGAGGTGGCAGGAAGCCGCCAGTCCGGCGCAGGAACCGGCTGCGAACGCCGCGCCGCGGCTGGGGAACGTGGCCGCCCAGGCGCAGCAGACGGCGAGGGCCACGGCCAGCGCGTAGGTCTCGGTCACGGTGGCCCCCCAATAGTGGCTGTGGGAAACGGCGAGGATGGCGGCGGCCGTGTGCGCGGCCGGCAAGTCCCCGCCGCGGCGGCGGACGAGGAGAAACAGGAGGGCCACGGCCACCGCTGCGGCCACGGCCGAGAGCAGCGGCAGAACCCGTGCCGGGTCGTCGGCGCCGACCAGCGCGAGCCAAAGCCAGGCGACCGCCGTCCACCCCGCGTGGTCGCCGGGGCTGAGGCTGGGAACGTAGGCGTGGATGGCATAGAGGGCCAGCTTGGAGCTGTCGGCCCACATCGGGGCACGCGCTGCGGAGGCTGCGTACCCAGCCAGGGTAGCCGCCAGCCACGCCAGGGCGCGCCGTCCATCTGCCACCCGGCCATGCTAGCAGCGGAGGGCGTGCCACTTCCTGCCGTAGACTACGGGCGGTAGGTTCCGACGTCGCGAGGCCGTGCCGCTCGCCACGGCGGGGTCGAGGGGGTGAGGCGGGATGTGGATGGGGCTCGACGAGGGCACCCCGGAGTGGGCGTTTTCCGACGCAGACCGGCGCCTGATGGCGGCGGCGCTGGAGGAGGCCGCCCGCGCCGCCTCCTGGGGCGACGTGCCGGTGGGGGCGGTGGTGGCCGACGGCCAGCAGCGGCTCCTGGCCGCTGCCGCCAACCAGCGGGAGCGGCTCTCCGATCCCACGGCCCACGCGGAGATCCTGGCGCTGCGCCAGGCGGGACAGCGCCGCGGCTCGTGGCGGCTGGAGGACTGCACCCTCTACGTCACGGTGGAACCCTGCGCCATGTGCGCGGCTGCCTGCGTCCTCGCCCGCCTGGGCTGCGTGGTGTGGGGGGCGCGCGATCCCAAGGCGGGCTTCGCCGGTTCGCTGGGCAACCTCCTGGAGGATCCGCGCCTGAACCACCGCGTGGCGTGGCGCTCGGGGTTGGGAGCCGAGGCGGCGGCTGAGCTCCTCGCCCGCTTCTTTGCAAAGTTGCGCGGCGGAGGCTAGACTTTGCCTCCCGGTGCGGAGAGGTGCCGGAGTGGCCGAACGGGGCGGTCTCGAAAACCGTTGTCCCCTCGCGGGGACCGTGGGTTCGAATCCCACCCTCTCCGCCAAGGCACGAGGTCTGGACCGTGGCGTTGCTGGAGCGGAGAGGTGTCCGAGTGGCCGAAGGAGCACGCTTGGAAAGCGTGTGTGCGGGCAACTGCACCGCGGGTTCGAATCCCGCCCTCTCCGCCATCTCTTGCTCTAGCCACGCCGCAGCGGTGAGCAGCATGACGGCAGCAGCCGGCAGGGGGAGAGGGCGGGTGAGAAGGAGCGGCGGCTGGGCGGCGGTGTGGCGGTGGCGCGATGGTGGGAAGCAAGGAGCTCGGGGCCCGTGCGACGATGGACCCCGAACCTCGTCAGGCCCGGAAGGGAGCAGCGATAAGGGGAAGCCCACGGGCGCCGCGGTGTCCCCGGGCTCCTTGGTTCGCCACCATGGCGCAGGCGGAGCGGGGCGCGGATGAGTCCGTACCAGGTCCTGGCCCGGCGCTTCAGGCCGCAGCGGTTCGAGGATCTCGTGGGCCAGGAGGTGGCTGTCCGAACGCTGCAGAATGCCATTGCCAACAAGGAGATAGGCCACGCCTACCTGTTCTCGGGGCTGCGCGGCGTGGGCAAGACCACCGCGGCCCGGCTCTTCGCCAAGGCCCTCAACTGCGAGCACGGCCCCACCCCCACCCCCTGCGGGCGCTGCGTGTCCTGCGAGGACGTGAGCCAGGGCTCTTCCTTGGACGTGCTAGAGGTCGACGCGGGGTCCAACCGGAAGATCGACGACATCCGGGAACTGCGGGAAGTGGCGCGGCTGCTGCCGGTGCGGGACCGGTACCGGGTGTTCATCCTGGACGAGGCGCACCAACTCACCCAGGATTCCTTCGCCGCCCTCTTGAAGATCCTCGAGGAGCCCCCGGCCCACGTGATCTTCGTCCTCGCCTCCACCGACAAGCAGAAGTTCCCCGCCACCATCCTGTCGCGCTGCCAGCAGATCGACTTTCGCCCGGTTCCGGCCGACCTGATCGCCGCGCACCTGCACCGGGTGGCCAGCGTGGAGGGCATGACCCTCGCGGAGGGGGCGGCCCAGCAGATCGCCCGGGCCGCGGCAGGCAGCGTTCGCGACGGGCTGTCCTTGCTGGACCGGCTGCGCGCCTTCGGCGGGAACGCCATCGACGAAGCCACCGTCGCCGAGGTGCTCGGGCTGCCACCTGCCGAGGTGCTGATGGAGCTGTGGGGGTACCTGGCCGACGGCAACGTGGAGGCCGTCTTGGAGCTGGTGGGCCGGGAGAACAGGGTCGGGCGCGACACCACGGCCCTGTACGAGCAGCTCGTCCAACTTCTCCACGCGCTCCTACTCCTGGCCGCCAACCGCGACGCGCCCATACCCTTCGCCGAGTCGTACCGCCAGCCTCTGGTTCACAGCGCCTCCCGCATCGGCACCGCGCTGCTGCTGCGCCTGCTGGGCCTGGCGCTGGAGCAACGGGGGCTGGTCCGGAACTCGGACGAGGCGAACCTGGCGGTAACGGTGGCGCTGGGGAGGCTGGCCCTGTGGCCCCGGCTGCGACAGGTAGAGGCGCTGCTGGCCGGGGGGGAGGGGGTGCTGGCGGTGGCCGTGGCCGAACCTTCCCCCGCCGCGAATCCTCCGGGCCAGGGCCCTGCGCCAGCTGCGGCAGGACATGGCGAGGAGCTGGCGACACGGCTCGTGGAGGCCCTGCACAGCGCGGGCTACCACGCGTTGGCCGGCCGGGTGGGAACGGCCTCCAGCGTGGTCCTGGCAGACGACACACTGGCGCTCCGCTTCCCCGCCTCGAAGCTCCCGACCGAGCAGTCGGTTCGGGAAGCCATCGGTTGCCTCGAAGAGGTGGTGCGGAACGCCGGGATTGCCGCGGCGGTGCGCGTCGAGTCGCAGGCCGGGGCGGACGGGGCGGCAGCCGCCGGCTCGCTGCGCGAGCGGGTCGAGGCGGACGAGCGGGTCCGGCGCGCGCTGGAGGTGTTCGGGGGGAGAATCACGGGCGTCGAGGAGCCAGGATGAACGTTGCCGAACTGATGCGGCAAGCCCAGCGGATGCAGGCCGAGGTGCAACGGCAGCTGCGGGAACTGGCTGTGGAGGGCTCAGCGGGGGGCGGTCTGGTGGTGGTGAAGCTCAACGGGCTCAAGGAGCTCCTGGCCGTGCGGATCGACCGGCAGGCGCTGGAAGGCGAGGAGCCCGGCCTGCTGGAGGACCTGGTGATGGCCGCCTGGGAGGAGGCGAGCCGCCGGCTCGCCCAGGAGTCGCAGGCGGTGCTGGCGCGCCTCGGTCTCCCCCCGGGAATGGGCGGGCTCCTGTGAGCGACCTGCGTCCCCCCTCCGTCCGGGCCCTGCTCGAAGAGCTGGAGCAGCTGCCCGGCGTGGGTCCCCGCACCGCCCAACGGCTGGTCGAGCACCTGGTTCACCAGCCGGATGGCGCCCGGCGGCTCGCCGCCGCCCTGGAGCGGGCGGCCGGGGCGGTGCGCCACTGCCAGACGTGTTTCCTCCTGAGCGAGGCGGATCCCTGTTCTGTGTGTCAGGATCCGGGACGAGATCGAGGAGTCATCTGCGTGGTGGAGAGTCCCATCAACGCCTGGGCGGTGGAGGCCACCGGGGAGTATCATGGCCTGTACCATGTGCTCCTGGGTGCGCTGGATCCGCTCCACGGCGTCGGGCCCGAGCACCTCACCACCGCCAAACTCGTGCAGCGGGTGGCCCGTGGGGGGGTCCGCGAGGTGATCCTGGCGACCAACCCCACGGTGGAAGGGGAGGCCACGGCGCACTACGTGGCGGGGATCCTCAAGGCCCACGGGGCAGCCCTGTCGCGCATCGCCTTCGGCCTCCCCGCCGGCGGGGAGATCTCCTATGCCGATCAGGTGACGCTGGTGCGGGCTCTGGCCGGCCGGAGGGGGATAGATTGACGCGGGGGAAACGGCTATACTTCCAGCGTCGGAGCGGAGGCGGAGCGTGATGAGCACGTTAGGACCGAACCTGGTGATGTACGAGGAGGAGTTCGACAGAATCAACTCCGTTCTCGGTCGCCTGTGGGTCGACGCCAACGCCAAGATCGTGTTTCTGGTGGACAAGAACGGGCAGCAAATTGCCGCCAAGGGCGATCTCGACAAGGTGGACACCACTTCGCTCGCCTCGCTGACGGCCGGCAACGTGGCGGCCACCGACGGCCTCGCCAGGCTGATCGGCGAGAAGGAGTTCTCGATCCTCTTCCACGAGGGGGAGCGCGACAACATCCACATCTCCATCGTGGGCCAGCGCCTCATCCTGGTGGTGATCTTCGACGAGCGCTCCTCGCTGGGGCTGGTGCGCCTGAGAGTGCGGAAGGCGGCGGCGGAACTCGAGGAGATTCTCAATCAGATGGCTTCCAAGGCTGCCGAAAGGGGGGAGGCACCGGCGTCGCCCTTTGCGGAGATCACCGACGACGACATCGACGCCCTTTTCTCCGAATGAGTTTCATCAACTACGCGTCGCGGGAGATCAACTGCAAGATCGTGTACTACGGTCCGGGTCTGGGCGGCAAGACCACGAACCTCCAGTACGTGTACGAGAAGACCAACCCCACCAACAAGGGGCAGCTCATCTCCCTGGCCACGGAAACGGACCGCACCCTCTTCTTCGATTTCCTCCCCCTCGATCTGGGTAACGTGCGGGGGTTTCGCACCCGTTTCCACCTCTATACCGTGCCCGGGCAGGTGTTCTACGACGCCTCCCGCAAGTTGATCCTCAAGGGCGTGGACGGCGTCGTGTTCGTGGCCGATTCCCAGGCGGCCCGCATGGATGCCAACGTGGAATCGCTGGAAAACCTCAAGGTCAACCTGCGCGAGAACGGGTTCGACCTCATGACCATCCCCTACGCCCTGCAGTTCAACAAGCGCGACCTGCCCAGCGCGGTGCCGGTGGATGAGATGTACCGGCTGCTCAACGTCAAGGGGGAGCCCACCTTCGAGGCCGTGGCCACCGTCGGCACGGGGGTTTTCGAGACGTTGAAGGCGGTGGCCAAGCTGGTGCTCCAGGAGCTTTCCAAGAAGTAGTCGCCTACAATGGGACCTGCCCCCGCCACCGGCAGCAAGCGGGAGCTCGGGGTGTGGATCGGCCATGTGCGGCATCGTCGGCTACGTGGGACCGCGCGAGGCGGTACCGGTGGTGCTGGAGGCCCTGCGGCACCTGGAGTACCGGGGGTACGACTCGGCGGGCATTGCCGTTCACCAGGGCGAGCGGCTCACGGTCCTCCGCGCCGCCGGGAAGCTCGCCAACCTGGTGGAGCGCGCCTTTGCAGCCGGCCTCCGCGGCCACCTGGCCATCGGCCACACGCGCTGGGCCACGCACGGCGCACCGATCGAGCGCAACGCCCATCCCCACACCGACGAGGCGGGGCGGGTCGCGGTGGTGCACAACGGCATCATCGAGAACTACCGGGAACTCCGGCGCGAGCTGGAGGCGGCAGGGGTTCGGTTCTCCTCGGATACCGATTCCGAGGTGATCGCGCACCTGCTGGCCGCGGCAGGAGAGGACCTGGCCACCGCGGCCCGACGCCTGCGGGAGCGGCTCGAGGGCCAGTACGCCATCGTGGCCATCGCCCAGGGGGAAGAGCAGCTGGTGGCGCTGCGCCACGGCCCGCCGCTGGTGGTGGGTCTCGGCGACGGCGAGAACCTGGTGGCCTCCGACCCTGCGGCCGTGGTGACGCTGACCAACCGCTGCCTGCACCTGGAGGACGGGGACGTGGCCGTGGTGGACCGGGGGGGTGTGCAGGTCGTGGACGCCCAGGGCAGGCCAGCGGCGCGGGCCGTGGTCACCCTGGACTGGGAACCCGGCCAGGTGGAGCGGGGCGGTTTTCGGCACTTCATGCTCAAGGAGATCCACGAGCAGCCGGGAGCGGTGGCCGCGACCCTGGAGGCGCTGCTGCCCCAGGAGAGCGGCCAGCCCCCGCTGGCCCAGGCTGGGCTGGACGCCGGCACGCTGCGGCGCTTCCGACGCGTGCAACTGCTCGGCTGCGGGACCTCGTGGCACGCGGCGCTGGTGGGGAAGTTCTACCTGGAGCGCCTGGCGCGGCTTCCCTGCTCCGTGGACTACGCCTCGGAGTTTCGCTACCGGGAGCCGCTGGTGGACCCGGATTGCCTGGTGGTGGGGATCAGCCAATCGGGGGAAACGGCGGACACGGTGGCGGCCATGCGGCTCGCCGCCGAGCTCGGGGGCTACGTGGTCGGCCTGTGCAACGTCCCCGGCTCCCTCGCCACGAGGATCGCCCGGGCTGCGCTGTTGACCCGCGCCGGGCCGGAAATCGGCGTGGCCTCCACCAAGGCCTTCACCACCCAGCTGGTGGCCCTCCTCGCCCTCGCCCTGGCCCTGCGGCAGGCTCGGGGCGGGGCACCCGATGACGCGCTCGCTGAGCGGATCCGCGCCCTGCCCTACGACCTGCAGGCGGTTCTCGACAGTCGAGGCGCGGTGGAGCGGGTGGCCGAGCGGCTGCAGCACGCCAGGAGCGCCCTCTACCTGGGGCGCGGGGTCCTCTACCCGCTCGCCCTGGAAGGAGCGTTGAAGCTCAAGGAAATCTCCTACCTCCATGCGGAGGGGTATCCGGCCGGCGAGATGAAGCACGGGCCCATCGCCCTGCTGGACGAGGAGTTCCCCGTGATCGCTCTGTGTCCCGGCGACGAGCTGGCGACCAAGGTCCTCTCGAACCTGGAGGAGGTCAGGGCCCGGCACGCCCCCGTCTACGCGCTGGGGGATCCCCGTGACGCCCGGCTCGCCGCGGTCGCCCACGAGATCATCCCGCTCCCGACGTTGCCCTGGCCGCTCCTGCCCATCGCTGCCGCGATCCCCCTGCAACTATTGGCCTACGAGGTGGCGGTCCGGCGGGGGTGCGATGTGGACCAACCGCGCAACCTCGCCAAGAGCGTGACGGTGGAGTGAGGCGGCGGGGGAAGGTTCAGCCCCTGCCGCGTGTTGCGGCGGGGGGAGGGAACCGCCGTGCCCCTGTTGCGCCGAGCCTCGCCACGCCCAGCGGTACCGCTTCGCCCCTACACCACGCTGCTGTGCCCCTACAACGGCTTCCAGGTGTCGTTTTGTCGCGGTCTGTGCCGGCCCATCGCGGGGGTCGGCACCTGTGGGCGGCTCGCCCCCCACGCCCTCCTCGGCCGCACCCAGCTCGCCATTGCCGCCTCCCAGGCCCGGCCGGGGACCGTCGAGGGGGATGGCGGCGAGCGGTTGGTCGCCCCCTGCCGCCGCTGGGAACCCTGAGGCTCAGGCGTCTTTTTCCCTGTCGGGGACCGCCTCGCGCCTCCCCTGGGCCGCATCGAGCTGGGCCGCGTCCCCTTCCGGGATCGCCAGCTCGCCGCGCGCCTGCCGCTCGGCCAGCAGGGCGGCGATCTCCGCGGCTCGTTGCGGGGAGCGGCTGCCCTCTCGCGCCAGGTACAGCGTCTGCGTCGGGTAGGCGAACGCCGAGCCGGCGCGCTCGACGATTGCCATGATCTCGAAGTTGAGTTCCTCGGCGATGGCGGTGAAGGTCTGGAAGTCGGCGGTGTCAAGGTAACAGAAGACCTCCACGTCCAGGGAGGAGGCGCCGAACCCTACGAAGCGAACGCGCTGGTTCTCCTGCACCACGCGAGGATGCTCCAGCAGCAACCGCCGGAGCTCGTCCAGGATAAGCAGGAGCTGTGCGGCGGTGGTGGCATAGACCAGGCCGAGCGTGCGGCGAAAGAGGAACCGGTCGCGGGCCGAAAGGTTGATCACCGTACCGGCCACCACAGAGGCGTTGGGAATGGCGATGAGGGTGCGGTCGAGGGCTCGCACCTTGGTGGAGCGCAGTCCCAGGTCCTCCACGGTCCCCACCGTGTCCCCGATCTGCACCAGGTCGCCCACCTGGAACGGGCGGTCCGCCGCCAGGGCGATGGCGCCGAAGACGTTCTCCAGCGTCTTCTGCGCGGCGATGGCCAGAGCCAGACCGCCGAGGCCCACGCCGGCCAGACCCGCCGCCACGTTGACCCCCAGCACATCGAGGGCGGCGAGCCCCGCCAGGACCAGCACCAGGAACTGGCCCACCTTCTGCAGCACCGGCGCCATCCCGCGGGCCACGGGGTTCTCCAGCTGGCTCTGCTCCTTGAGGCGACTGCTCAGCGCGTCCAGGATCTTGAAGAGGTACCAACCGATGCTGGCCACGACCAGGAGCTTCCACAGCCGCCGCACCACGGCAGCTGCTTCCGGGGAAAGGCCGACCACGGTACTGGCGAGGGCCAGTACGGCCGCCCAGAGCAGCAGCCCCAGGGGACCGTCGAGCGTCGCCACGGCCACGTCGTCCCATGTGGCCGGGGTCTGCCTGGCCGCGTAGCGGAGGGCAAGGACGAGCCAGTGACCGGCAAAGCGGGCGATCCAGAAGCCCGCGAACGCCATGAGGAGCAGGGCCAGCCACTGCCACAGTTCGAGGCCGGCGACACTGGCGGCGAAGAACAAGCGGGGGAGGTGGTCGCCCAGCCACCCGTAGCCGTGCACCCTGTAGAGGGCGTCGATCTCCCCTACCGTGTCGCGGGAGAACAGCCAGAAGAAGTGACGCTCGCGGTCCAGGTGCCGGCTGAGGTACACCTCCACCTCGCGCTGGCGGACGGGGATCCTGCCCACGAGCTGCCGGTCGTCGTCGACCCCCGCCTGGGGGCGCCCCACGGGGTTGTCGGCCACGCTCTCCACGTCGATCCAGGGGCGGCGTTCCAGGACGAACATGAGGCGTCTGGCGGCGAGCGGACCGAGGACCGCCTGGCGGTCCGCGGGGATGCCGTCCAGGTCCAGGTAATGGGCTGCCTCGAGAAAGCGGCCGGCGCGAGCGGCGGAGAGGAACCCCTCCAGGGCGGCGCGGGGAGTGGCCCGGGTGAGGGCTGCCGGGGCCGCTCCCAGGCCAGCGTTGAGGGTGTCCCGGACCGGCAGGGGTCGGCGCAGCACCAGGAGGCGAAACCACAGCGGGGTGTTCGCCACGGTTGGCTCGCTCACGAGCCAGGCCGCCTCGCCGGTGGTCCCGTCCACCACGCGCCGCAGCCAGACCTCGCCCGTCACCCCCTCGCGCTGGAAGCGGTAGGCGAGGACTCTCCCATCCGCCGCGCCCTCGCTCCACGTCTCGCTCCCGCCCCCCCCGCCTGGCGGCTCGGTACTTCGGGCCCGCACGGTCCGCAGCAATCGGTACAGCTTTTCGGCCACCTCGCGCCCCACGGCGGCTTGCTCGGCGGCGGGGATGTCGCCCAGGTCCAGCAAGTGGGCGGCGAGGGAAAACTCAGCGCGCTCGCCCAGGGCGAAGAGCGAGCTCCAGGTGGCGGTGGGGGTGGAGCGCGCCACCAGCGGGGGCGGCGGCCCGAGCCCGGGGTTGATGGCGCGGCTGGCGCGGGAGGACTCGGAATTGCCGGCCTGGGCGGACGCGGCCGCCAGGAGCGCCAGAAGGGCGGCACGACTCCAGGGGCGGGGCTTGCGGAGGGGGCGGGGGGTGGGCCGAGCGCCTGCCGCTGGTCGCCCCCATGGCAGCCGCGCGGCTAGGGGGTGGAGGGGTGGCGCCAGCATTGCCGAACCAGCTCGGGCGTGACGACGAGGTATCGCTTCCCGTCCCGCTCCTGCAGGTAGCCTTCCACGGAAGGGTCGAACTCGAACTGGTTGATGATCCGCCCAAAGATGCTGCGCAGGGCCCGAGCGCCGGTGCGGCTGTGCCGCTCCGCCTCCTCCGCGATGAGGGCCGCCGCCAGTGGGTGGATCTCCAGTTCGATGTTCATGATGCGGAAGAAGCGTCGGGAGCGCACGAAGGGGGAGTCGTAGGCGGTGAGGAGGATCTCCTTCAGGACCTCCATGGACAGGTCGCGCAGGATCACGACGTTGTCGAAGCGGGCAATGAACTGCGGCACCATCCCATAGGCGAAGAGATCCTCGACGCGGAAGAAGTCCGCCAAAGCGAACCGCTCCTCGATGCGCACCTGGCCGTCAGCGGTGCGCACGGCGGTGGACTTCAGCCGCTCGCCGCTGCCGGGGGTGGTGACCCGGTAGTACACCTGGTCGTAGAGCCCCTCGAAGGCGCCGCCGCAGATGAACATCATGCCGCCCGTGGAGATCTCGATGCGCTGGAGTTCCTCCTTGCCGTTCACCGCCACGTGGGTGCGGTAGGTGACGACCTCGTCCTCCATCAGGGTCAGCAGCCCCTGCTGCAGCACCACGCCAATGGGGTTGGGCTTGCCGGCCACCACCGAGGACATCTTGTCCACCTCGTCGATGCAGATGGTGGCCCGCTGCATGGTGGCCGTGAGCTCCTCCGCCGTCGGGGGATGCCCGATCACCGCGCGGGCCCGCTGCTCCACCGCCGCCAACAGCCGGTCGGCGCGAAACTCCATGCGGTCCGAGTCGACGAGCAGGTTGGCGTTGATGATGGTCATCGCCCGGAAGGGGTGATAGGCCGGCACCTCGTTGTAGAGGCGCTGGATGTTGTTCATGATGGTGGTCTTGCCGGTGCCGGAGTTGCCGATCAGCAGGATGTTGCCGGGGACCTCGCCGGTGGTGTGCTTGTACACGGCCACGGCCACGAAACGCAGCGCCTCGTCTTGGCCGAGGACGCCGCGGCGCAGCTCGGCAAAGATCTCGGGCGGTGCGATGTCACGCGGCGACCGCCCGCGGGCTTGCTCGGTCGCGCTCTCAGGATCGGTCATCCACACTCTCCACGCGCCTCAAGTGGGCAGCAGCCTCGGGCGGCTGCCGGGGGCCAGTGTAGCGCAGCGCACACGTCGCCGCGTCGCCCTCGGCCCGCAGCCGGGAGGCCGGGACCTGGCGGCGGGCCGGCGTAGAATCGCCCCCTACCCGGGCTGCGGGTAGCGGAGGCGAGGTGGGGGTCGCGGAGCTTCTCCAGCAGCTGGACGCCGAACAGCGTGTGGCCGTGACGCACGGCGAGGGTCCGCTGCTGGTGGTGGCGGGCGCCGGCTCGGGCAAGACGCGGGTCCTCACGTTCCGCATCGCCTACCTGCTCGCCACCGGCATGGCCCGGCCCGAGGAGATCGTCGCCGTCACCTTCACCAACAAGGCGGCGGGCGAGATGGCGGAGCGGGTGACCGCCCTGCTCGGCAGGACCCTCGTGGGTGGGTTCGTCGGCACCTTCCACCGCTTTGCCCTCCAGCTGCTGCGCCGCCACCCCCGCGAGGCGGGGCTGCCCGAGCGCTTCGCCATTGCCGACGAGGACGACCAGCGGCGGATCCTCGACCGGATTCTCAAGCAGCTCGGCATCTCCCCCGCCGAACTCACCCTGCGCGCGGCCCGCTCGGGCATTTCCCGACTCAAGAACACCCTGGAGGGCGAACGATTCGCTGCGGCGGGGAGCTCCGCCCTGGCGGCGGTGTGGGAGGCGTACCAGGAGGAGCTCCGTCGCGCCGGGGCGGTCGATTTCGACGACATGCTGGTGGAGGCAGTGCGCCTGCTGGAGCAGCATCCGGCCATCCGCTCCGCCCTCGCGGCGCGCTGCCGCTGGCTGCTCGTGGACGAGTACCAGGACACCAACGCCGTTCAGGCGCGTCTCCTGTGGCTGCTCGGCGGGGCGCGGCCGAACCTCACGGCGGTGGGGGACGAGGACCAGGCGATCTACCGGTTCCGCGGCGCGCAGGTCGAGAACATCCTCCGTTTCGAGGACACCTACCCCGACGCCACGGTGGTCACGCTGCCCCGCAACTACCGCTCCACCGAGCCGATCCTGCGCGTTGCCGCGGCGGTGATTGCCAACAACCAGCTCCGCCGGCCGAAGCGGCTGCGCTCGGAGGTGGGCGGCGGGGCGCCGGTGGCGGTCTACCAGGCCAGCGACGAGGCCGAGGAGGCGCAGTTCGTGGCCGACGAGGTGGAGTCCATCCGCCGCCGCGAACCCACCTCGAGCCTGGCGGTCCTCTTCCGCATCAACGCCCAGTCGCGTCCCCTGGAGGGCGAACTGGTGCGCCGGGCGATCCCCTACGTGGTGGTGGGCGGTGTCCGGTTCTGGGAACGGGCAGAAATCCGGGATGCGCTGGCGTACCTGCGCCTGCTCGTGGCCCCCGCCGACGCCATCGCCTTTCGCCGCGCCGTGCAGGTGCCGGCCCGCGGCATCGGGGCGGTGACCATGGAGCTGCTGGAGGCGGCTTCGCAGCGGTGGGGGCGATCGCTCCCCGCCGTCGCCCGCGAGCTGCCGGAGGGGCTCCAGCCGCGGGCCCAGACCGCCTTGACGCGCTTCTTTGAGCTCCTCGACGAGCTGGCGCAGCTGGCGCGCGGCGCGTCGCCGGCGCAGGTGGTGGAAACGCTGCTGCAACGGTCAGGGCTCGCCGATCAGTACCGCGGCGAGGACGAGGAAGACCGCGCGCGGCGCGCCAACCTGGATCAGTTGGTGGCCGCCGCCGCCGAGGCCGGCGAGCGGGGGATGGACCTGGCGGGGTTCCTGGACGAGGTGGCGCTCCTGTCGGACGCCGATGTGCGCGCCAGCGAGGGGGCCGTGGTGCTGTCCACCCTCCACGCAGCCAAGGGGTTGGAGTTCGACACCGTGTTCCTCACGGGGCTCGAGGACGGGCTGCTGCCGCTGCGGCGCGAGGGCCGGCAGGACCCCGAGGAGCTGGAGGAGGAGCGCCGCCTCGCCTACGTGGGCATGACGCGGGCGAGGCGGCGGCTCGTTCTCGTCACCGCCCGGGTGCGCCGACTGCACGGCCAGCTGATGCCGGGCCGACCCTCGCCATTCCTGCACGAGATCCCCCGAGAGCTGCTCGAGGACAGGACCAGCGGGGTGGGCCGCGATCCGTTCCGGACCCACCTGCCGCCCCCGGGGGTGCCGTCGCGGCGGGGGAGGGACGCCAGATTGCCGGAGGCAGGCGGACCGACCCGCCCGGTGGCGCGGGGCGGCAACCGCCCGGCCCACCCGGACGGCTGGCGGCCGGGGCTCAAGGTCCGCCACCCCACCTTCGGCTCCGGGGTGATCCTGCAGGTCCAGGTGGGAGTTAGCCACACCCGGTTGGTGGTGTTCTTCGACCGCGCCGGCCGGAAGACGCTCATCCCGTCGTTGGCCAAGCTGGAAAGGGCGTAAGCGCCGGCGCGCGCTGACCCGCGGCCCGTCAGCGCGACCCCGCCTCGACCACCGGGGCCAGGAGACGCTCGATCCACAGGGGGCTCACGGAACGAAGGTCGGCGTCGAGGAGCGCCACGGCCCGCGCCTGCAGCTGCGCTGCCGCGGCGAAGATCATGCGGACCGCCGAGCCCTTGCCCGGCAGCCCACGGTAGATGCCGACGACGCCGGGGACACCGCCCGCCTTGATAGCCGCCAGCGCCGCCTCGCGGGAATCGTCCGCCGTCGAGCCTCCGTCCGCCACCACGATGCACGCGGAGACTCCGGGAAGCGGTCGCGCAGCCCCTCGGCGGCTGCTGCCACGACCCGACCGACGGTGGCGCCGTTGTTGAAGCAGGGGACGCCGACCACGAGATCGGCCTGACCGACTCGGCCGAGCAGCTCGCGGGTGATCTCACGGAGCGGGGACACAGCGTTCATGATCATCGTTCTCCTTGCAGCCAGGACATGACGGCGGCTGCCCAGCCGCGCCCGTGGGGGAAGGGTGCGATGACGGCGTCGGGGAAGCGCCTCACGAGTTCCGGACAAGGCCCTGCCGCGCCGGGGATGATGATGGCGAGGTCGCCGGCCGCGAGCAGTTCGATGTCGTTGGGCGAGTCGCCGCACGCCACCAGGGTCTCGACGGGGTGCGGGGCCAGACGCACGAGGCGGGGGACCACGTCGGCCTTGGAATGGGCGCCCTGGAGGTGGAGGAAGCGATTGCCGCGCACGAGCCGCAACCTCCCGTCCGCCGGCAGGGCGGCACGCAGCACGTCATCGGCCCCGCTCGGGACCACGAGCGGGAGGGTCGCGTGCCGGCGCCGGAGGAGGGGCAGCCGGGCCGGCGGCAGCCCGGTGAGGGCGGCCAGCGCCTCGTCGTCCAGCTCCTCCACCGATGACAGCTCGACACCCGTGGTGCGACGGATTCGATCCAGTTCACTCCGCAGCGAGGAGACTGGCACTGCGGTGGGCAACAACTCGAGCCGTCCATCGGCGAGCCGGATACCGGCGCCGTTCTCGAAACCGGCTGCCAAGGAGTGACCGAGTTCGCGTGCGAACGCCGCCAGCTCGTCGGGGGTCTTTGACGTCACGGGGCACACCGGAACACCGGCGCCACGACGCCGTTCGACCGCCTCCCGGGCCTGCGGCCCGAGCGTCCCGTCCGGCTCGAGCAGCGTGCCGTCCAGGTCGGTCAAAATGATGCCGGGCTTCACGGCACGAGAACCCCGTCGAGCCGGCGCACCGCCTCCACCAGGCGCGTGCCGGCATCCGGCAGGGCGGCGAGCACCCGCGCCCAATTCGGCAGCGACGGCGTGCCGAGCGGATCGGCAAGGAACTGCTCGCACCCCTCGGCGAGGGCACGGGAAAAAGTGTCCACCGCTTCTTCCTCGGCGTGTCGGTCGAAGGTCAACCCGTTGAACACCGAAATGGCGTGGGCATCGGCCACGGCATCCTCGGCAAAGCGCTGGTAGGCGACGCGCATCCCCGGGAACGATCCCTGGGGCAGGATAACGCCAGCCGCCGAGAGGGTCCGCAGGAGGTGCTTGACGATATCCACCGCCATGCGGTGTAACCCGCGCGTCGCGTCGCCGGGCGACAACGGCTGGTGTTTGTGGTCGAAGGCGTCGGCCACGTCCACCTGGCAGATGCGGCGTGGCGAGCGGTGGCGGAGGATCTCGAAGAGAAGCCCGACCTCGAGGCCCCAGTCCCCAGGGATGCGCATCAGGCGCAGGAGATCGGTCTCCAGCGCCATCTCGCCCGCGAGCGGATAGCGGAAGGCGGCGAGGTACGAAAGGTAGGGGTGATGGCCGACGATCTCACCGAGAGTCTGGAGGAGCGGCCGGAGCAACAACCGCGTCGCCCGACCGTGCAGCTGGGTCCGGAAGCGGGCGTAGTACGCCTTCGCAAAGGAGAACGACAGCTCCGGGTGGATGACGGGCGAGACGAGGTTGGCGAGCAGGGAGCGGTCGTAGTCGACCACGTCAGCGTCGTGGAGGGCCACCGCCCGCGCTCAGTCCTCCGCCAGCAGGTAGCCGATGGCCAGCCACACCGCCCTTCCTTTCCCGGCGGGCAGCGCGCCGACGGAGGCCTCCACCTCGGCTCGGATGGCGAGCACCTCTGGCGCGTCGTTCCACAGCACGACAGTTCGCCGCCCGAACGCGCGGAAGTACTGGAGGGCGCGGTGGTATTCCGATGCCTCGGCGCGATCCAGGGCAATCAGCACGCTGTCGAGGTATGTGGCCTTTGCGAGCTCGGCCACCATCCCGGCCAGTGCCAGCTGGTCCATCTCGCTGGCCAGGCACGGGATGGCCAGCGTCAGGGGCCGCTTCGCCGTGGCGGTGCACAGTTGGCCCTCGATCCTCTCAAGGCGGTCCCGTGTCAGGCGGGGCAGCGTCGTGATCGGTCCCCGCTGCTGAAAATCGCTCATCGCCCCTCCTTTCGGCCAGGCTCGCGGACGGCTCTGTTGAGGCTACCATGGCCGGGAAGAGGAGGTGATCGAGTTGGAGAGCCAGACGTTCCTCACCCTGCTCGGGGGGTTGCTCGTGCTCGCATTCCTCGCCGAGGAGGCGTTCGGCAGGTTTCGGCTCCCGCCGGTCCTGGTGCTGATGGCCTGTGGCCTGATCCTCGGCCCCGCCACCGGGTTGCTGCCCGTGGCGCGGTTCTCGGCGGTGGCGCCGCACTTCGGAGCGCTGGCGTTTCTCCTCATCCTCTTCGAGGGTGGCCTCGATCTCGACCTCACCGCCGTCGTGAGCCGGCTGCGCGCGGGCCTCGCTCTGGCGGGGGTGGGGTTCGGCGCCGCCGCTCTCGTCGCGGCCGCGTTGGCGATGGCGGCGGGGCTCGCCCCCGAACAGGCAGTGGTCCTCGCCGTCGTGGTGGCGCCGATTTCGGGAGCGATCGTGCTGCCCCTGGCGAGCCGACTCGGCCTCCGTGAAGAGGTGCGAACGCTGGTCGTGCTGGAGGCGGCCTTTGCCGACGTGCTCGGTGTCCTGGCGATGGCGTTGCTGACGCAGCTGCACACCGGCGGGGGAGTGGCTGGCCTGCTCGCCGTGGGCTCGCTGTTGGCCGCGCTCTTCAGCGTTCTCCTGGCGGCCGCGGCGGGGTTGGTGTGGCCGCGCGTGTTGCGTCGGCTGGACGGCCGCCGGTTCGTCGACGTCCTCACCTTCGGCCTGGCGCTGGCCATGTGGGGGTTCGTGGAGATGCTGGGCGCCTCGGGTGCTCTCGCGGTGCTCGTGTTCGGGGTGACGCTGGCCAACGAGCGGGAGATCCTGGGCGCGGTGGGTGCGCAGGCCGAACCGGTGGCGTCGGTGACCGACGACGCGGTGAAGCGCCTGCACCTCTTCACCGCGCAGCTGACGTTCCTCGTGCGGACGTTCTTCTTCGTCTTCCTCGGCGTGGTGGTCGAGTTTTCCCACCTCCGCGTGTCCCGAGCGCTGCTGGCGATGGGGCTCGTCGCGCTCTTCGTGGCTGTGCGCTGGCTGGTCATCGACGCCCTCGAGGCGCGCGGCGCGTTTACCTTGAGCGTGCGGGAGAAGCGCACCGTCTGGTTGCTGCAGCCGCGCGGTCTCGTGAGCGCCGTGCTCGCCATCGAGGCGTCGCATCTGGGCGTGGACGATGGCTCGTTCCTGGGGGTGGTATCGCTGGTGATGCTCGCCACCAACGTGCTGCTCGTGCTCGTCGCCGGCGAACGGCGGGACGAGGCTACTGCGGCTTGGCCTGCAGCTGCCGGTCCCGGACAACCACCCGCCCGTTCTTGACCACGTGCCGCACCGGGTTGACACCGAAGTGGTAGACGAGGTGTCGGGCGGAGGGCGCCTCGAGAACCACCAGGTCGGCCGCCTTGCCGACCTCGACCGAGCCGAGCCGGTCGGCGCGACCCAGTGCGGCGGCGGCGTTGAGGGTGGCGGCCACGATGGCTTCTTCGGTGAACATCCCCGCGCCCAGACAGGCGAGGGCCATGATGGCGGGCATCGATTCGGTGTGCGAGGAGCCGGGATTGCAGTCGGTGGCCAGGGCCACCGGCACCCCCGCCTCGATGAGGCGACGAACCGGCGCGTAGCGGTCGCGCAGGAAGAACGAGACCCCCGGCAGGACGACGCCGACGACGCCAGCCGCCGCCAGGGCGCGGATGCCCTCCTCCGAAACGTGGAGGAGGTGCGAGGCGGACGCCGCCCCCACCTCCGCCGCCAGTGCGGCCCCGCCCAGGTCCGACAGCTCGTCGGCGTGCAGGTGGATCCGCCACCCGTAATCCTTCGCGTCGGCGAGGAGCCGGCGCGTCTGGGAAGGCGAGAACACCCCCTTCTCGCAGAACACGTCCACGGCCTCGGCGAGGCCCGCGGCGGCGATGGCCGGGTACACCTCCTCCCGAACGTAGCGCACGTACCCGTCGGGGTCCTGTCGCCATTCGGGGGGCACCTCGTGACCGGGCATGGCCGTGGGCGCCACCTCCACCGGGTGCTGGGCGGCGGCAGCGGCCAGGGCGGAAAGCTGCTTGATCTCGTTGTCGCGGTCGAGGCCGTAACCGGACTTCGCCTCGGTGGTCGTAGTCCCGTGCAGGAGCTGCAGGTCGAGGCGGTGGGCCGTGAGGCGGATCAGTTCCTCGCGCGTCACCTGCCGGGTCGCGGAGACGGTGGCGACGATGCCGCCGCCGGACGCGGCAATGTCCGCGTAGCTCTCGCCCCGCAAGCGCCGGTCGAACTCGTCTTCCCGGTAGCCGGCGAACGGGAGGTGGGTGTGCGGGTCCACGAAGCCGGGCAGGATCGTGCCGCCGTCCGTCTCCAGGACCTCGTCGGGTGGCGGAAAGTGACGATCGTGCTCCGCCTCGGATCCCACGAACGCGATTACCGCCCCCTCGCAGCGGACCACCGCGCCGGGAAGCACGGCGAGACGCCCCTGCTCGACTCCGCGCACCGCCTGCGACCCCAGCGCGGTGGTTACGGAACTCGCCCCCCGCAGCAGGAGCGACCGACCCCCTTCCGGTCGCCTGCCGGGACTGAGATCCCCCTGGCCGGTCAGCGCTCGCTCCGGGTGCGCCGGTCGCGGGGCCGCAGCACGCTCAGCTTCGACACGTCCCCCTCGCGCTGCTCGGCGGCCTCGTCGTCGGCGACGACGCCGGCGAGAATCTCGGCCAGCCGCTTCACATCGGCGCGGGCGGTGCGGCGGTGGGTGCGCAGCTGCGCCACCACTTGCTCCAAGGTTTCGGTGCGCCGCGTCGCCTCTTCGATGATCCGGTCGGCCAGGGCCTGTGCTTCGGCGACGATGTGCTGGGCCTCCGCCTCCGCCTTCGCGAGGGTCTGTTCGGCGGTGTGCTGGGCCGCCACCAGGGCCTCGTTCACCGCGTCCACGCGCTGGCGGTACTCGTCCACCTCCCGCGAGAGCTTGGCGATCTGCGCGCGCAGTTCCCCGCGCTGGCGGGCGTCCTCCTCCACCTGTTCGGCCACCTGCGAGAGGAACGCGCGGACCGCCTCCGGATCGAGCCCCTGCAGGCGACGCGGGAAAGACGCGCGCTGGATCTCGAGTGGGGTCAACCGCGTCATGGGGACAGACCTCCTCTCCCCATCAGGTTAGCACGGGGGCAGGGGGGTGGGCGGGGCGGAAAGGTGCTGCCGCTCACCGAAGATGACCCGCCCGAGTCGGACGAGGGTCGCGCCCTCCTCGATGGCGATCTCGAAGTCCTCGCTCATGCCCATGGAGAGTCCGAGCCGGCTCGCGCCGGTGGCGGCCGCCACGCGTTCGCCCAGGGAGCGCAGCGCCGCGAAGTAGGGGCGGGAACGCTCCGGGTCCGGATGGTACGGCGGGATCGCCATCAGGCCCTCCAGCCGCAGGTGCGGGCAGTGGCGCAGCAGGTGCTCCACCAGGGGGAGAAGATCCGCCGGCGCCACCCCGCTCTTCTGGGGCTCGTCCCCCACGTTGACCTCGATGAACACCGGCAGCACCCGCGAGGTGGCAGCCAGGAGCCTCTCCAGCCGGTCGGCAATGGCTGGCCGGTCCACCGTCTCGATGACGTCGAATACCTGGAGGGCGGCTCGCGCCTTGTTCTGTTGCAGGGGACCGATGAGGTGCCACGGTGGGTGGGGGGGCAGGAGTGGCCGCTTCGCCGCCGCTTCCTGAACGCGGTTCTCGCCCACCGCGTCCACCCCGGCGGCCAGGGCCTCGGCCACCGCTGCGGCGGGCTGCGTCTTGCTCACGGCCACGAGGCGAACCTCGCCCGCGTCCCGGCCGCCGCGCCGACACGCCTCGGCGATGCGGCGGCGGACCTCGGCCACCCGTTGCGCCACGGCGGTCATGGCAGTGGCCGCGGCCTCGGCAGCGTGGAGCGCTGCGTATCGATGGCCGTGTTGACGAGGCGGTCCGCCTCGCGGTTGGCCTCGCGGGGGACGTGGCGAATCGAAAACCCGGGCAGGCTTGCGGCAAGTTCCCGGGCGCGCCGCCACAGGGGCTGGAGGTGGCGCGCCCGCACCCGGTAGCTGCCCGTGAGCTGGCGGACCAGCAGCTCCGAGTCGGAGTGCACCTCCACCGGGAACTGCCGCTGCTCGGCGGCCCGCTCGAGAGCGGCGAGGAGGGCGGCGTACTCGGCCACGTTGTTGGTGGTTGCCCCCAGGTACACGGTGTGGAGCTCGCGCCGCCCGTCCGGCCACTGCAGCACGATGCCGCACCCGGCCTCACCGGGGTTGCCCCGTGCCCCGCCGTCCACCCAGACGAGGAGTCGCCGCTCGCTCACCACAGCGGGGTGATGCGCTCCGGGTCGTACAGCAGGCGGCGGCAGGTGTCGCAGTACTGCAGCTCCTCGCCGGCGCGAACCTGCTGCACCAGCGAGGGGCGGAGCTCCGCGTGGCAGGCCGAGCAGGCCGTTCCGTCCAGCGGCACCACCGCGTGCGGGCGACGGGAGTTCCACAGGCGCTTGAAGCGCTCGAAGGCGGTCGGGCCGAGCTGTCGCCCCACTTCGCGGATCCGCCGCTCCACGCCCTCCAGTTCCTCGGTGGCGAGGCGGCGCTGCTCCTCCCAGGCGGCCTCCGCCGCTTCCCGGGCCGCGCGTTCCTCGGGGGTCTCGCGCAGGATGGCGGCGAGGTCCGCCTCCAGCGCTTCCAGCTCCTGCATCACCGCGAGCAGCCGCTCCTCGCGGGACTTGAGTTGCCCTTCCACGTGGTCCAGCTCCGAGACCACGGCGGTGAGCTGCTTCATCGTCGTCACCAGCAGTTTCTGCTTGCGGAAGTGCTCCCTCTCCTCGCGCAGGTCCTCGATTTCCCCGGTGAGCCGCTCCTGCTCGGCGGCCAAGGCGTCGCGCCGGGCCTGCTTCTCCGCCAGCGCCGCACGGCGCGAATCCCCCGACGTCCGCAGCTGCACCAAGGGCTCGGGGGGGGTGGCGATCTGCTGCTTGAGGGCACTCTTGCGGTCCAGGAGGTGTTGCAGCGTGACGAACCCAGCCAGCACGTCCTTCGTGTTCACGCGCCACCCGCCGCGCCACGGTGCGTCGTCCCCGAGAGTTCTTTCCTCACCCGGTCCTCCGACTGTGAGTGGGTCCACCAGGATTCGAACCTGGGACCAACCGGTTATGAGCCGGCGGCTCTGACCGCTGAGCTATGGACCCAGCGAGGGGGAATTGTAAGGCGGGTTGAGACTTCAGGCAAGCGGCGGCAGCGCTGCCCGCGGCGGAGCTTGCAGCGGCCAGAACCCGAGCGCGGCTCCCCCTCACCCGATGATGTCCAGGTAGGGCTTGAGGAGTTTGGATCGGCTCGGGTGGCGGAGCTTGCGCAGGGCCTTGGATTCGATCTGGCGGATCCGCTCGCGCGTCACGTTGAACGCCTTGCCCACCTCTTCCAGGGTGTGCTCCGTGCCGTCCCCCATGCCGAAGCGCCGCCGCAGCACCTCGGCTTCTCGCGGCGTCAAGGTGCGGAGCACGGAATCCGCCTGCGCCTTGAGGCTGGCGGAGATGACCGCATCGATGGGGGACACGGCGGTGCGATCCTCCACGAAGTCGCCCAGGTGCGAGTCCTCCTCCTCGCCGATGGGCGTCTCCAGGGAGATGGGCTCCTGGGCGATCTTCATGATCTTGCGCACCTTGGAAACCGGGATTTCCATCCGCTCCGCCACCTCGTCAGCGGTGGGTTCCCTCCCCAGCTCCTGGACCAGCTGGCGCTGGGTGCGGGTGAGCTTGTTGATGGTTTCGATCATGTGCACCGGGATGCGGATGGTGCGGGCCTGGTCGGCAATGGCACGGGTGATGGCCTGGCGGATCCACCAGGTGGCGTAGGTGGAGAACTTGTACCCGCGGCGGTACTCGAACTTGTCCACCGCCTTCATGAGACCGATGTTGCCCTCCTGGATCAGGTCCAAGAACTGGAGGCCGCGGTTGGTGTACTTCTTGGCAATGGAGACCACGAGGCGGAGGTTGGCGACGATCAGCTCCTGCTTGGCGCGGTCCGTCTCCTCCTCCCCCTGCCGCACCTCGGCGATGACCCGGCGCAGCTCCTCGTAGGGCACGCCGAACCGCTTCTCGATGGCGGCCAGCTCGGCCCGGTAGCGCCGGATCCGTTCCTCGTAGAAGGCGCGCCGCTCGGCGTTGCGTTCGGTCTTGAGCTTCGACTCGTCCTTGCGGATGGTCTGGATGGGGATGGCGAACTGGCGCTCCACCTCCCGCAGGAAGGCGAGGAGCCGGTTGCGGGTGGTGGTGGTGAAATCGGTGGAGCGGATGAGCACGGAAATATCGCCGTTTAAGGCATCGATCTGCTGCAACAGTTCGGAGAAGCGCCGGGTTGCCTTCTTACAGCGCCGCAGCCGTTCCTTGAGTTGCTTGCACTGCTCGTCCAGCTCGCGCATGCGGCCGAACAGCTTCGCCGTCTCCGCCACCCGCATGCGCCCGCGCTCGTCCAGCTCCGTGTTGAGGCCGGCGAGGATATCGCGGCCGAGCCTCCGGTCGCGCCGCGCCGCCTCGTTGGCCCGCAGGAACAGGTCGAGGATCGTGGCCGAGGAGGCGAGGGCGCAGAACACCCTGGCCTCTCCCGCTTCGATGCGCCTGGCGATGGCCACCTCCCCATCGCGGTTCAAGAGCTTGACCGTGCCCATCTCCCGCAGGTACATGCGCACGGGATCGTTGGTCTTCTCCAGCAGCGCCGGATCCACCAGCGCGGGCCCTGGGACCACGTCGCCCGCCTCGGGCCGCTCCCCCTCCTCCTCGAGGGCGGAGAGTTTCTCCTGACTCTCCACGATCTCGATGTCGTTCTCCGTGAACCGCAGGTAGATCTCGTCCAGTTCCTCCGGGTTGGAGGTGATGTCCTCGGGGAGGATCTCGAGAACCTCGTCCACCAGCACGTAGCCGCGCTCCCTGCCGAGGGCCAAGAGACGCGGCAGCTCCACGTACTTGTCCTCGACACTCAGGGCCGCAGCTTCCCGTTCACCCCCCTCGCGGGCAGGCTTCGCCTCGGCGAGGTTGGCGGGCTCGCCGCTGGGCGAACGTTTTTCCCGGGCCGCTACCTGCCGCCCGGCGGCCGGATCTTTGCTCGTCGCGCGGCCGCTGGCCGCGCCCTTCTTCCCGCAGGCTTTGCTCTTGTTTTGGCCCAACGTTCCCTCATGATGGACGCGAGGTGTCCCCTCTCCCCGAGGGACACCTCACCAGATTCGCGGCGAACCCTGCCGCGTTCCACCCCCACAATCTCGGTCATGGGGGCGGGAATTTCAAGGGTCCTTCCCCCCGCCCTCCGCCGGTGATCCGCTCCCGTCCGCCGGGGCAGGCGAGAGTCCAGCCCACGCGCTGGCCAGCGCCTGCGGGTCGCGCAGGGCGGGGATGAGGCGCTGGAGCGAGGCGAGCCGGTCGGTACATCGGGCTACGGCCTCCTCGTCCCGCTGCCGCATCGCCTCCTCGAGTTCGCTCTGGGCCTGGCGCAGAGCGGCGCTCACCTGCTGCACCAGCAGCACCCGCACCCACTCGTGCTGCCGCGGTTCGGGGGTGGGAGGCGCCACGTGCTCCACGGCGGCAGCGATCCGGCGGGCCTCGGCATCCTCCAGCGTGGCCAGGAGCCCCTCGAGGGTGCACGGCGCTCCCGAGCCAACGGCGAGCCGGGCCTGCTCGGCCAGGAGCCGCGTGCCCGGGTGAGAAAAGGCGTCGGGGGTGAGGAACGACGCGATGCGGGCCCGCTGGGCGGGGGGGGCATCCACGAGCAGCAGGCGCAGGAGCGCGAGCTCCGCCAGGGGGGGGTCAGTACCAGCGGCAGTCGGCTGGGCCGCCACCCGCGGCGCGGCCAGCTCGCCCAGCTGTTCCAACGGCACCCCTGCTCTCGCCGCCAGGGCTTCGCGGAGGCTGTAGCGCCGTACCGGGTCGGGCGAGGCGTTGGCCACCTCCAGCACGGCGAGCAGGTTGGCGCGCCGCTCCCGGGGTGTGTCGCCCAGCTGCGCGATCAGGAAGTCGCTCACGTCGAGCGCCCGCGAGAGGAGCTGCTCGACCGCTTCCCGACCCTGCCGTCGGGCCAGGTCGTCCGGGTCGAGACCCTCGGGCAGCAGCGCCACGGCGGGTTCCAGATTGGCCGCTAGCAGCGTGCGGACCGCGTCGAGCGCCGCCCGGCGGCCGGCCTCGTCGCCGTCGAAGCACACTACGACCCGCGATACGCGCCGGGCCAGTTCCCGGGCGTGCTGGGCGGAGAGGGCCGTGCCGAGGGTCGCCACGGTTTCTGTAATCCCCACCGCCTGGAGGGCGATGCAGTCGAAATAGCCCTCCACCACCACCGCCCGCTCCGCTCGGGCGAAGGCGGGGAGAGCGCGGTCCAGGCAATAGAGGACGCTGCTCTTGGCGAAGAGCGGTGTTTCGGGGGAGTTGAGGTACTTGGGTTGCTCGTCCCCCACGGCTCGTCCCCCGAAGGCGATCACCGCGCCGCGCACCGAGCGGATGGGGATCGTTACCCGGTCCCGGAACCGGTCCCAGACGCGCCCCGATTCCCCCTGGAGGACGAGGCCGGCCGAGAGGAGAGCCCGCTCGGGGAAACGCGGGCGCAGCGCGTCGTAGAGCTGCCGCCAATCGGCCGGGGCGTACCCCAGCCCGAAGTTGGCCGCGGTCTCCAGCGAGAGGCCGCGCCCTTCCAGGTACGAGCGGGGACGGTCGTCGCTGACGCGCTGGGCAAAGAACGCTTGGGCGGCTTCCATCACCTGCTGGAGGAGCTCGGCCTCGCTGCGGCGCCGCCGCGCCTCGGGGGAAGCGGGGGGCAGCGGCACGCCGAACTGCGCCGCCAGCCGCTCGACGGCTTCGGCAAAGCTCAGGCGGTGGAATTCGACGACGAAGTCGATGACATCCCCCCCGCGCCGACAGCCGAAGCAGTAGTACGTGCCCTTGTCCCGGGAGACCGAGAAAGACGGCGTCTTCTCGCCGTGGAAGGGGCACAGTCCCATGTAGTTGCGGCCGGCCTTGCGGAGCGTCGTCACCTCGCCGATGACGGCAACGATGTCGGCCGCGTCGCGGACCCGCGCGATCACGGGGCGGGAGAGGTCAACGTCGGGCAGCGGTACCCTCCCCGGTGCCGTTTCCCGGCTGCATCATTCCAGCTCCACCTCGGTCACGCCAGTCCCCCCCAGGTGCTGCGGCGGGTTGCCGAAGCGGACCACCGCGGGGTGGGCGCTCACCACCTCCCGCACCAGCCGACGCAGGGCGCCGGTTCCGTGGCCGTGGACAATGCGCACCGTAGGTACCCCCGCCAGCAGCGCCTGGTCGAGGAAACTCTCGAGCTGCTCGCGGGCTTCTTCCTGCGTGAGGCCGATCAGGTGGAGTTCGCGGGCGGGCAAGGGGCGCTCCGGGGCCGTGGCGGTGACGGTGGCGGGGGGGGACGGGGCGTCGGCAATGGGGTGGCACGCCGCTCGCTCGACCCAGATCCGCTTGGCGCCCACCACCACCTCCACACGGTCGCCCAGGATGCGCGAGACCACCCCCGTCGCCCGCAGGCCGGCAATGGCCACGCGAGCCGAGGGGGTCAGGGTGTCGGGCGATGGGGCGGCGGCCTCGCGCGAACCGAGGTCCAGGGCGGTGTGCCGCACCGCCGCGATTCGTCGTTTGCCGGGAAACTCCCCGCGCTCACGCGCCTGTTGCAGCTCCGCGAGAGCCCGGGCCAGCTGGTCGGCGGCACGCTGCCGCAGGCGCTCTCGCTCTTCCTGCCACTGCCGTTCCAGGCGCCGGCGCGCCTCCTCCAACCTGGCCCCCTCGGCCTCGGCCGCGGCCCGCGCCTCCGCCGCCTCGCGGCGGGCGGCCTGGAGCGCCTCCCGCTCCGCCACGAGCCGCTGCCGCTCCTCGTCCAGCCGCGCCAGGTACCGGTCGATGGCCAAGAATCCCTGCGACACCAGTTCGCTGGCCCGCTGGATCACGCTCTCCGGAAGGCCGCAACGCCGGGCGATGGCGAGGCCGTGCGAGCGGCCCGGTGCCCCGACGGCGAGGCGGTAGGTGGGGCGGCGGTTGTGCTCGTCGTACCCCATCGCCGCGTTGACCGCCCCCGGGAGCCGTTCCAGGTGCGCGGCCACCGTTACGAGGTGAGCGGTGGCCACCACCCAGCAGCCGCGGCGCACCAGCTCTTCCAAGAGGGCAGCTGCCAGGGCCGCCCCCTCCTCGGGATCGGTCCCGGAGCCCAGTTCGTCGTAGAGCACCAGCGTGGCCGCGTCCACCGTGGCCAGCATCGAAGCGGTGGCGGTCATCGCGGCGGAAAAGGTGGAGCGGTCCTCCAGGAGGTCCTGGTCGTCGCCGATGCGGCACCACACCCCGCTCAGCGCCGGCAAGACGCTCGTGTCGTCCGCCAACACGGGGATGCCGGCGTAGGCCATGACCACTGCCAGGCCGACGGTCTTGAGGGCCACCGTCTTGCCGCCCGCGTTGGGACCCGAGAGGAGCATGACCCGGGCCTCCGCGTCCAGATCCAGATCCAGGGGCGTCACCGGACCGGAGTTCCCCCCCTCTCCCAGCACCTGGGCGCGCAGGGGGGCGAGGCGCGGATCCAGCAAGGGGTGGCGAGCCCCCCGCAACCGCAGCGAGTCCCCCGATCCGGGGACGACGAGCACGCCGCCCGCGTGCTTCCCGAACAGCACGCGAGCCTGCAGGGCGTCCAGCCCGGCGAGTTCCGCTGCCGCCTGCACCAGGTCCCGCCGGGAGCTCTGCAACGCGGCCACGACCTCGCCCCGCACGCGCTCTTCCTCCTCCCGGGCGCGCGCCGTGGCCTCGGCAAAGGCGTTGTTGAGGTCGATCACGCCGAGGGGCTCCACGAAGAGGGTGGAGCCGCTCCCGGAGACGTCCAGCGTGAGACCGGGCACGTGGTGCCGTTCGCTGGCGGGGACCGGCAGGCAGTAGCGCTCGCGCCGCACCGTGGGCGGGCCGGACAGGCCCCGCTGCTGCCGCACCAGCCGTTCCAGGGCAGCGAGGATGGCGGCACGGTGCCGCTCCCGAGCGGCCCGCGCCTGGGCCAGGGCCGGGCTGGCGGTGTCGAGCACCTCGCCGTCCGGTGCCAGGCGGCGCTCACAGAAGGAGAGGAGCGGCGAGAAGTCCGGGAGTTGCCGGGCCAGGGCGGCCAGCCACCGGCCGGCGGTCTGGTGCGCGAGCAGCACCGAGCGGGTCTCGACGAGGCGGCGCACCAGCGCCACCAGCGCAGCCAGGGTGGCCGGCTCGGCCGGAGGTGGGGCGGGGGCGGCGAGGAGGCTCGCCCCGTCGAGGCCGGCGAAGGAGAGGGGGCCGGCCTCGTCCACCAGGCGCCACACCTCCTGCGCGCACGAACATGGCGAGCCCTCCCCCGCAGCGGTGAAACGGGGGAGGGCCTCGCGAACCGTGTTCTTTCCCTGTTCGCTGCGAGCGAAGGCTGCGACCAGCTCGAGCACGCGGCCAAACTCGAGGGCCGCGAGGGACGAGGTCATACCGGGGGGCCTAGAGGAGACCCGCCTTCCTCTGCTGCGCCAGCTTGCGGAGGAGCTTCTTGCGGGCCTGCACGAGCTTGCGCTTCCGCTTCACGCTGGGCTTCTCGTAGTGCTGGCGCTTCTTGATCTCCGACAGGACCCCGGCCTTCTCGCACTTGCGCTTGAAACGGCGCAGCGCCTGTTCGAAGGACTCGTTGTCCCGTACGTGGACCACTGTGGGCATCGGACGATCTCACCCCCCGTCCGCGCTCGATTGGCCGGGCCTGCGCACGCGGCCGCGCGAAAGGATAACCAATCTATCACTCGCTCAGCCGCGCGGTCAAGGCGATCACTCCTTCACGTTCCACTTGAGGGCGTAGAGCTTGCCCTTCTCGAAGTAGAGGCCGGCCACCTCGCCGTCCTCGCGGTTGAACAGCCAGGTGATGACCTTCCTCCCCTTGACCTCGTTCTCCCGGATGTTGGCGTAGAACGGGGTGCCCGTGATGGCCTTCACCTGGTCTTCGGTCATCCCCTTCTTGAGGAGGTCGAAGCGCTCCTTGGTGAGGTAGCGCCGGCTCTTGGCCTCGGCCTTGACGGTGGCCAACTCGGGGGGCGGCGGGAAGTTCACGGCCGTGAAGTAGCCCTCGGCCGTCTCGATGAGCTCGATGGCGCGCCGGTAGTCGCCGGCCCGATTCATGAAGTCCTTCGCGTTGACCAGGGCTTCCTGGGCGTACAGTTCCAGGGCCTTCCGGGCTTCCGGGGCGTTCCGCAGCGACTCGTCGTTGAGGACCACGTTGAGAAACGCCGAAAGCTCCGACTGGTCGTTGGCGAAGGCTTCGTCGAACGCGCTCTGCGCCTGCTTGAGCTGCGCCTCCAGCTGGGTCTTTTCCGCCGACTGCTGCGGTGTTCGACGATCCACCTTCTGCAGCTCGGCCAGCTTGCTGCGAACGGTTTCCAGCTGGTTGCGCGCTTCGGTGAGCGCCGCCCGGGCGGCGGTGACCTTGGCGAACTCGCCGGCCATGTCGAAAGGCGGCGTCTTGGCCTTCTTCTCGCCGCAACCCACGCCCAGCCCTGCGATGACGGCGATGCTGACCATCAACCTGGCAACCCGCATGACAGCCTCCTTCCCCCTCGTGAAAAAGTTACCAAACTCGCAGGTGTTCTGCAAGGAACGATTTCCTTGACACGGTTCGGCAGCGACGCGGATAATGGCGTGGCGTTGAAGGCAAGGGGAGGACCCATGGACGAGCGACACGAGGTGTTGGCCGAGCTCGAAGAGGCACGGGAGCGGGCTGCCGGTCTGTTGCGGGCGAAGTTGGACGCGGTGGCTGGGCACATTCGCGAGGCAGCAGCTCGGGCTGCCAGCGAGCTCGAGGTGGTGGTGCCGCCGGACCTGGAAATACTGCTCCCCCTCGCGCCGGTGACGCGGCTCCTGGAAGCCCCCCCGCCGCCCCCGGCACCCACGGTTGCGCTGGAGACCGTGCGGCGGCTGGACGAGGGGCGCGCCCAATCGGAGGTGCTCAAAGCGTTTCTCGGCGAGCTGGAGGGGTTGTGCGGCGGCAGGGCCATCCTCGTGTTCCGAGAGGGTGAAGTACTGGGCTGGCACGCCGTGGGCATGGCGGACGACGCGGCGGTGCGGAGCTGGCGGGCGCGCCTCGATGCCTCGGCGGCGTTCTCGGCGGTGGCCGCGGGCAAGCCGGTGCTGGTGGAGTCGGCGGCGGACGAGGTCCTGGCCTCTCTGGTCGGCGCCTCGCAGCGCGCCCTCCTCCTCCCCATGTCGCTGCGGGGCAAGGTGGTGGGTGCGGCCCTGGCGCTGGAGGCCAACGGCACCCTCGCCACCGAGGCGATCCAGCTGCTTACGTACCTCGCCGGCCTGCTGCTGGAAACCTTGACGGTGCGGCCCGTGGTACCCACACCGGTGCTGGGTGAGCCTGAGATCCTGGGGGCGGCCCCGCCCGTCGGTGGCGAAGCGGAGGTGCCGTTCCCGACCGCCGAGCCCATGCTCGAAGAGGTGGACACCATCGGGGCGGAGGCGGTGGAGGCGCCGGCCGCCGCCGTGCCGCCGCCGGTGAAAGCCCCGCCAGTCGAGGCCCCGCCAGCAGAGGCCGTCGCGGTAGCCCCTGCGGCCGCCGCCGCCCCCCGCACGCCGGAGGAGGAGCAGAAGCACAGCGAGGCCCAGCGCTTCGCCCGCCTGCTCGTGTCCGAGATCCGTCTCTACAATGAGCAGGCCGTGCAGGAGGGGCGTGCCAGCCGCGACATCTACCAGCGCCTCAAGGAGGACATCGACCGCTCGCGGGAGATGTACGAGCAGCGGGTCCCCGCCGACGTCCGCGCTACGAGCAACTACTTCTTCGAGGAGCTGGTCCGCATCCTGGCGGATGGCGACCCCGACGCGCTCGGCGTGTAGCCGACCGATCCTTTCGCTCCTCGCGACCGTCGCCCTGGCTCTGTCGCTGACAGGGTGCCGGGAGGCACCGCCTCCCACGCTCGCCGAGGCGCTCCGGCAGGAGGGCGACGCGGCGGTGCGGGCTCGCGCCTTCCTGCGGGTGGCGTTGCAGGGGCCGGAGGCCCAGCGGCGCCGCGCCGCCTTCCTGTGGGGGCTGTCCGCCTGCGAGGTCCCCTCGCCGGCCGCCGCCTTGAGCGCCTTCCGGTTGGCGCGGCCGAGTGGCGGACGAGCGGTGCTGGCTGCGCGGCGGCTCGTGGCGGCGCTGGAGAAGGCGCAAGCCCAGGCCTGGCAGTGGC
>JBBISY010000030.1:0-38870 GCA_037441065.1 Acidobacteriota bacterium
GGGAGCGGCGCACGGCGCAGCTCAAAGCCGTGCGCGACGCGGTGGCCGCGCAGCTCGGCATCGAGGGCGGTGTGCTGGCCCCGCGCGCCGCCCTCGAGGCTCTGGTGGACGGGCTGGTAGCAGACCGGGAAGGGGTGCGCCGGTGCCTGGGGCGGGAGTGGCGCACCGCCGTGCTGGCGCCGCACCTCGTGCCGGTGCTGGCCAGCTTCCGCGCCGCCCCGGACGGTGAGCATGCCGCGCCGTCGTGACGAGGGGCTGCTGCTCGTGCGCTACCCGTTTCGGGAGCGCGACCTGATCGTCGCCACCCTCAGCCGCCGTGGCGGGCTCGTCCGCCTGCTCGCGCGGCGGGCGCGGGGGTCGCGCTCCCCGTGGGTCGGGAAGCTGGAACCGCTGGCCCTGGTGCGCATGACCTACTTCGAGAGGCCGCGGTCGGAACTCGCCACCCTCGACGAGGTGGCGGTGGTGCGCTCCTCCTTCGCCCTGGCGCAGCGCCCGGCGGCCTGGGCCGCCGGACAGGTGCTGGCGGAGCTGGCGCTCGTCTTCTGTCCGGCGGGTCAGCGGGCCGAAGCCTCCTTTCGGCTGCTGGACCGGTGCCTCGTGGCCCTGCTGGAGGGGCACGACCCGCAGATCGTGGTGGACTACGCCTGCCTGTGGACGGTGCGGTTGGCCGGGGTATTGCCCGAGCTGGACCGCTGCCGGGTGTGTGGCGCGGTGGTGGGAGAGGGCGAAGCCTGGTTCGACGCGCAGGCCCCAACGTTGCTGTGCGCGGAGCACGCCCGCGGGCCGAACCGCTCGGTACTCTCGCCGCGGGCGCGCCGGTGGCTCGAGCGCGCCCTCACCACGCCGGTGGAACGGGTTCGGGAAGCGGCGCCGGACGACGCCAGGGCGTGGGTGCGGCAGGCGCGGCTCGCCTTCGCCGAGCGGGAGCTCGTCACGCTCGCCACCTTCGCCACCCTCGCCGCCTCCCCGGGGAAGGGCTAGGATGCTCGAATGAAGCCGGTTCGTCGCCTGCCTCGGGCCCTTAGCCGCGGTGCCCGGGTTGGGGTCTTCGCCCCTGCCGGACCGGTGGCGCCCCGGCGACTGGAGCGGGGCGTGCAGCGGCTGGAGGCGGAAGGGTTCCGCGTGGTCGAGGCGGCAAACGTGCGGCACCGCGACGGCTACCTGGCGGGAGACGACGAGGCGCGGCGCGCCGGCATCGAGGAACTCCTCGATGCGGATGTGGAGGCGCTCCTGGCCAGCCGCGGTGGCTTCGGCTCCGCTCGCTTGCTGGATCGGTTGCCGTGGGAGCGGCTGGCCAGGTGGGGCGGCTGGCTGGTGGGGTTTTCCGACCTCACCGCCCTCCACGCGGGGATGGCGGCGCGCACGGCGCTGGCCACGGTGCACGGTCCCATGGTGACCACGCTGGCGCGGCACGAGGGTTCGACCCGGCGGCTGTTCCAGTGGCTGCGAGGGGAAGCGCCCGATGTGCTGTTCCGACTCACCCCCAGCCAGGTGGTGCGGGGCGGGGTGGTCCGCGGTGTGGCGGTGGGCGGGAACCTGTCCGTGCTCGCCTCGCTGATCGGCAGCCCCTTCGAACCCGACTGGGACGGTGCCGTGCTCTTCCTGGAGGACGTGGGGGAGCCGGTGTACCGGCTGGACCGCATGTTGACCCAGTTGCGCCTCGCCTCTAGACTCGAGCGCATTGTGGCCCTGGTGAGCGGGCGCCTCGTGGATTGCGGCCGCGGCGAGCGGGGTTTCCGGCAGCGCTGGCGCCGCTTGCTGGCGGAGGCGGCACCGCCCTCGGCCGTGGTGCTGGAAGGGTTGCCGTTCGGGCACGGGAGGGTCAACACCCCGTTCCCGCTGGGGGTCGAGGTGGAGGTGGACACGCGGCGCCGCTGGGTGCGGCTGGGAGGGTAGGCGGTGGCGGACCAGGTGAGTGCCAAGAGCAAGCTGCTCAAAAAGCTACAGGTGGAGTTCCGCAGCGGCGAGGTCATCTTCGAGGAGGGCGAGGTCGGCTGCGAGATGTTCTGGATCTTGGCCGGCCAGGTGGAGATTCTCCGCCGGGTGGGGGGTGTCGAGGAGCGTGTGGCGGTGTTGGAAAAGGGCGACTTCTTCGGGGAGATGGCGCTCCTCGAGGAGTTCCCGGAGCGGTCGGCCACGGCGCGGGCGGTGAGCGACGTGATGGCGCTGAAGCTGAACAAGACGGACGTGAAGACGCTGCTCACCAGAAGCCCGGACGCGGCGATGCAGATGATGGCCAAGCTCTCCGAGCGCCTGCGCGAGGCCAACCGCCGCCTCGAACTGCTGGCGGCCCGCTCCCCGGGCCATGGGCTGCCGCCCCTGCCGGCGAGCCAGGGGATCGAGGGGTGGGCGGTGCTGGTGCACGACCCCTCGGGGCGGTTCTTCCCGTTGCGGCCTGTGGGCGACACCTCCATCGGCCGCCACGACCCGGTGACGGGTGTGACGCCCGACGCCGATCTCAGCGCCCTGGACATTGACCGGACCGTGTCGCGCCGACACGCCATCATCCGCGCCGTGGGGCACGACGAGCTGTCGGTGTGCGAGGTCAACCCCGCCAGCAACGGGACGTTCCTCAACGGAGAGAGGCTGGAAACAGGGCGGCACTACCCCCTCCACCACGGCGACACCGTGCAATTCGCCCTGGTGCCCCTGCGGGTGGCGGTTTTTCGGCACTGATGGGAGCGATCCTTCACCACCCCGTGGCGTCGCTGCGGGGTGTGGGTGCGGCCGGCGCGCGGGAGCTGGCACGGGCGGGGATCGTCACGGTGGGCGACCTCCTGTGGATGGCGCCGTGCCGCTACGAGGATCGGTCGAACCCCCAGCGAATCGCCGCGCTTTCCGGCAACGAGTCAACGGTGACGCTGGTGGGGCGCTTCACGCAGGTGGTGGAGCGGCGGGCGCGGGCCCGGCGCCTGCGCATCACCGAGGCGCTCTTCGACGACGGCACCGGTTGCCTCCCCGTGGTGTGGTTCAACCAGCCCTACGTGGCCATGTCCATCCGCCGGGCGCGGCGGGTGTGGGTCCACGGTCCGCTGCGGCGCCACCCCACGGGGCTCGGTTTGCAGCTGGTGGCCCCCGAGTGGGAGATCGAGGACGAGGACCAGGATCCCATCCACCACGGCAGGATCGTACCGGTGTACCGACGCATCGGGCGCTTCTCCGGGCGCCGCTTGCGGGCTGTGGTGTTCCGGGCGCTGGAGGCGATGCGTCCCGGGGAGGACCCCTTGGCGCGCTTCGTTCCGGGTCAGCTGGGCCTGCCCCCCCTGCACCAGGCGTTCCGAGACCTGCACTTTCCCTCGCAGGCGGCGGTGGGGCTCGGGACAACACCCCTGGAGGAGTACCACGCGCGCCGCTCTCCGGCGCACCGCCGCTTGGCCTTCGACGAGCTGCTGGCCTTTGCCGCGGTGATCGAGCGGCAGCGCCTGCGCCGCCAGGCGATGCCGGCGGTGGCGTGCCCCATCAGCGAGGAGGTGCGGGCCCGCGCCCGCGCCGTGTTGCCCTTCCCGCTCACCGCGGCGCAGCGGCGGGTGCTTTCGGAAATCGTGGCCGACCTCCAGCGCCCGCACCCCATGGCCAGGCTCCTCCAGGGGGACGTGGGCTCGGGGAAGACCATCGTCGCGGCTCTCACCGCCCTGGTGGCGCTGGAAGCGGGGGTGCAGGTGGCGCTCCTCGCCCCCACCGAGATCCTCGCCCAGCAGCACGGGTCCACCTTGGAGCGCTGGCTGCAGCCCACCCCCCATCGACCCACGGTGCTCATCGGTTCCCTGCCCGCGAAGGCCAAGGGGACAATCCGGGATGGGATCGCCAGCGGCACGGTGCGGCTGGTGGTGGGCACGCACGCGCTGCTGGAGGACGAGGTGGTTTTCCCGCGCCTGGGCCTGGTCATCATCGACGAGCAGCACCGCTTCGGCGCGGCCCAGCGCCAGGCCCTGGTGGAAAAGGGGGTGTCGCCGCACGTGCTCGTGATGACCGCCACGCCGATCCCGAGATCCCTGGCCCTCTCCCTCTACGGCGATCTGGACGTGTCGGTCCTCGACGAGCTGCCGCCGGGGCGGACACCGGTGCGGACGGTGGTGCGGGAGGACGCGGCACGGGCGCGGCTGTTCGAGTTCCTGCGCGGCGAGATCGCCCAGGGGGGGCAGGCCTACTGGGTCTTTCCCCTGGTGGAGGAGTCGGAGAGGCTCTCCCTGCGGGCGGTGGAGAGCCATGTCCGAGCGGTGCGCGCCGGGTTGCCGGGGGTGCGCACCGCGGTGGTTCACGGGCGGCTCTCGCCCGCGGAGCGCCAGGAGACCATGGCCGCCTTCCTCCGGGGCGAGGTCCAGGTCCTGTGCGCCACCACCGTCATCGAGGTCGGGGTAGATGTGCCTAGGGCCTCGGTCATGGTGATCGAACACGCCGACCGCTTCGGTCTCGCCCAGCTCCACCAGCTGCGGGGTCGGGTGGGGCGGGGGGAGCGGCGCTCCTACTGCGTGCTGCTGGTGGATCGCCACTGCTCCGAGGCGGCGCGCGCGCGCCTCGAGGTCTTCGCCTCCACCACCGACGGTTTTCGCATCGCCGAGGAGGACTTTCGCCTGCGTGGCCCCGGCGAGTTGACCGGGCTGCGGCAGTGGGGACGCCCGGAGTTCCGGGTGGCCAACCTCTTCCTGCACCGCGAGGAGCTGGAGGCGGCGCGGGCGGTCGCCGCGGCGGCCGCTGCGGCGGGGGACCTTACAGCCCTGGAGAGCTGCCTGTGGTGCTTGCAGCGCCTTGGGCGGGAGATCGCCACCGCCTGAGGGGTCTTCGCTACAATTGGCACATGGCCAACGTGGAACACCTTCGGCTGCTGTTGGGGGGTGGGTGGGCGCAATTCCGGCGGGAGAACCCGCGCATCGTGCCCGACTTCGTGGACGCCGACCTGCGCGGCGCCAACCTCAGAGGGGTGGACCTGTCGAAGGCGGCACTCAACCGCGCCCGCCTGGAGGGGGCGGACCTCAGCGACGCCAACCTGTCGGGCGCGCAGATGGACCTGGCGCGGTTCGACGGCGCCATCCTCGATCGCGCGGACTGCAGCGGCGTCCGCATGGATCTCCTCGACCTCAAGGGGTGCTCGCTGCAGGGCGCCATCCTGGCGGGGGCGAGCCTGCGCGGGACCGACCTGTCGCAGTGTAATCTGAGCGGCGCGCGGCTGCAGCAGGTGAACTTCGAAGGCTCCTCGCTGGAGGGGGCCAACCTCACCGGGGCGGATCTCTCGGGGGCGTCCTTTCGGGGCGCCCGCCTGGCGGGGCTCAAGCTGTCGCGGGCGAGGCTGGCCGGCGCCTCCCTGGAAGGGGTCAACCTGTCGGGGATCGACCTCTCGGGAGCCAACCTGGAGGGGGCCTACGGCGTTCGGGTGGTGTTCGCGCGCGCCGACCTGAGCGGCGCCACGCTGCGCGGCGGCAACTTCCGCGAGGGGAACTTCACGCAGGCGGACCTGAGGGGCGCGGACTGCCAGAGCGCCTCCTTCAACCACGCCAACTTCGCCCAGGCGAACCTGGAGAACGCCCGCCTGGTGGGGTGCGACGCGCAGGCCGTGGACTTTCGCGAGGCGACGCTCGACGGGGCGGTGATCGACGCGGCGCAGCTAGCGGGCGCGCAGCTGGAGGGACACGACCTGCGCCTGCCCAAGCTGGGGAAGGTCTCGCTGGTGCGAGCCAACCTCAAGGGGGCGACGCTGGCGGGCATGGACTTCCGCGGCGCTCGGTTCGATCAGGCGCGCCTGGAGGCCGCGGACCTGCGCAAGACCAACCTGGAGGGGGCGACGCTCGAGGGGGTGTGGGCGGTGGGGGCGCAGCTCCGCGACGCCCGCATGCGCCAGGTCAACGCCGCGGGGGCCTCCTTCGCCGATGCCCTGCTGTACGGGTGCGACCTCATCATGGCCAACCTGGCGGGGGCCGATTTCACGCGCAGCGACCTGCGCCTCGCCCACCTGATCGGCGCCGATTGCCGGGGCGCCAGCTTCTCCTTTGCCGATCTGCGCAAGGCCGATTTCACCCGCGCGATGCTGGGGGGGGCGAAGCTCTGGGGGGCGCGGCTCTCCGGGGCAAAACTCCCCGCATCCGCGCTCTACTGGAAGCTGATCATGGCCCTGGCCGCCTTCGTGCTGACGGTGCAGCGCAGGCGTCAGGAGCTTGCGCACCGCGAGCAGCAACGGCGCAGCCGCGAGACGGCGAAGCTGGTGCGCGAGTTGGAGCGCAAGGACCCACGCCTGCGGCGGCAAGCCTCGGGGCGGTAAAGGGCGGCGGCCGCGCGGCACCGCGGCCGGCGGCAGGTGGGGGAAGGGCTCAGCGCATCACAAAGAGAAGCCACAGGGAAGCGATAAGAATGGTGATGAGCGTTGGTACCGTCGCCACCTTGAGGTAATGCATGAAGGATATGGGGTGCCCCGCCTTCTCGGCCATGCCGACGGTGACGACGTTGGCGCTGGCTCCCACCATGGTCGCGTTGCCGCCCAGGCAGGCGCCGAGCGCCAAGGCCCACCACAGCACGCCGCTCTCCGCCCCCGGAACGCTCGTGGTCAAATAGGCCACGATGGGCAACATGGTGGCGGTGAAGGGGATATTGTCGACGATCGCCGAGGCCACCGCCGAGACCCATAGGATCATGAGGATGGCCACGACGAGGGAGCCCTGGGAGACGTTGTTGACCCAGGAGGCAATCGCCTGAATGAGGCCCGTCTCCTCAGCTCCAGCCACCACCACGAAGAGTGCCATGAAGAAGACGAGGGTCGGCCACTCGATCTCGTGCTCCAGCATTTCCACGATGTCCACGCGGGAGAGGGCCAAGAGGACGGTGGCGCCGATCAGAGCCGCAATGGACGGCTCCATGTGCAGGAAGCCGTGCAGGATGAAGAGAAGCACGGTGATGCCAAGGATGATGCCGCCCTTGACGAGGAGCCCCTTGTCAGTGATGCGGTACTCGTCCTTCAGGCGGTCGATCATGGCCTGCACATCGCCGACCTCTGCCTTCGCGTAGCCTTTCTTGTACCAGTAGAGGAAGTAGACGACCGTCATGGCAAGGCAGATCAGGCAGACGACGGTGAGGTTCTGGACGAAATCCAAAAAGCTCAGGCCGGCGTAGGAGCCGATCATGATGTTGGGTGGGTCGCCGATCAACGTAGCGGTGCCACCCACGTTGGAGGCGAAGACCTCGGGCATGAGAAGCGTTATGGGGTCGATCTTCAAGGTGAGCGCGATCTCGATGGTGACAGGGATGATGAGCAGCATGGTGGTGACGTTGTCCAGGAACGCCGACGTCACCGCGGTGACCACCATGAGGATCGCCGAGAGCGCGAAGACGTTGCCCCGGGCCAACCGGAAGGAGGTGTAGGCCATCCACTGGAAGACGCCGGTCTTCTTCAGCACGCCCACGATGATCATCATGGCCATCAGGAGGAAGATGACGTTCATGTCGATGGCACCGACACCGTCTTCGAAGGTCAAGACCCGGAAGTTCGCGTCGAAGGTCCCGGCGGTGTAGGAGACAAAGAGGACGATCGCGGCACCGAGTAGCGCCGCCAGGGTGCGGTGCATGAGTTCCAGGGCGATGAGGACGTAAACGCCCACCAGGACCGCCGTGGCGATCCAGAAGGCCGGTGTTACGGCGCGTTCCATGAGGAAGGCGTGGTGCCCCAGGAACACGCTCTGACCGGCCGGGTGGTCGGGTTCCTCCACGAACTGGTCGAGAGGTTGCCGGGGGGCAGGCCGGTACGAGGGCCGGTGGGCCGCAATTTCTACCTGGGCGCCGACCAGGCTGCCGGCCGGCAGCAGGAATTCGCCCTCGAAGCGGCCGGTGGCCGAGGTGACGACCGCCTCCTCAGGGGACAGCCGCTCGCCGTTGACGTAGACCTCGATGACCGCATCGTGGATGCCCTTCCCGTGGGCGTTCTGAACGGTGCCGGCCACGATCAGGCGATCCCCCTCTCCAGCCGGCGCGTGCCCGCCCCACACGAGAGCGGGGAGCACGGTCAGCAGCGCGAGGGTACACAGGGCGGCTCGGTGGTGGGTTGGCAGCATGGCATCAGTTCCTCTCTGCCCCGCGCGCGGGGTGTATCGGCTGTGGGGCGGGGAGCGGGCCGAAAGTGCCCAAGAGTGACGGCGGCAGCGCCACTACGGCCCCCCGGTGCAGGCGGGCATAGTGGGGATGAGCCGCGGGAAGGGGGTTGGGTGGCGCCCAGGTCGTCAGGGTGCCCTCGCGCGCCATCGGTTCAGGGTTGCAGTACGGCATGCCCGCCTCCGATTCAGGATCGCCGCCGCGGTGACGTTTCGGCGACGATCAGCGCGGGCGACAAGCGCCCGCCTGGATTCGGATGGCGGCCCGACCACCCCGGTGCCTACGACGGGGAACGCCCCCCGCCGCACCCTCTCCTCGCCCGTCCGTGGCCGCGGAACGGAGCGAGGGGGTAACGTACCCCGGCACGGCGTGGAGGTCAAGCTGGCGAATCGGGAGGGGGGAAGGGCGGTGGCCGCCACCGCCCGCTTCCATGCGCGTCCCGTCGTTGGCTAGAGCTCCACCAGAATGAGCCACAGGGAGGACAGGACGACGGTGATGATCATGGGCACGAACGACACCTTGAGGTAGTACATGAAGGAGATGGGGTGTCCCGCCTTCTCCGCCATGCCGACGGTGACCACGTTGGCGCTGGCGCCCACCATGGTGCCATTGCCGCCCAGGCAGGCCCCCAACGCCAGCGCCCACCACAGCACGCCGCCCTGGGCGCCGGGGATGCTGGTGGTGAGGTACGCCACGATGGGCAGCATGGTGGCGGTGAAGGGGATGTTGTCGATGATGGCCGAGGCCAGGGCCGAGACCCAGAGGATCATGAGGATAGCTACCACCACGGAGCCCTGCGACAGGTTGTTGACCCAGTCGGCAATTATTTGAATGAGACCGGTATCCTCCGCACCGGCGACCACTATGAACAGGGTCATGAAGAAGACGAGGGTCGGCCACTCGATCTCGTGCTCCAGCATCTCCACGATGTCTACCCGGCTGATGACGAGGAGTACCGCAGCGCCGGTCAGCGCTGCGATGGACGGCTCCATATGCAGCGCACCATGCACGACGAAGAGGAAAATGGTCACCGCAAGCACGGCGCCCGCCTTGACGAGGAGGGTCTTGTTGGTAATGCGGTACTCGTCGCGGAGGCGTGCGATGAGCGCCTGCGTGTCGCCGACGCGTGCCGCGAGATAGCCCTTCTTGTACCAGTAGAGGAAGTACACGATGATCACTGCCAGACAGATCAGGCAGATGATGGTGAGGTTCGTGACGAAGTCCAGGAAGGTGAGCTTGGCGTAGGAGCCGATCATGATGTTGGGCGGGTCGCCGATCAACGTAGCGGTGCCGCCCACGTTGGAGGCGAAGACCTCGGGCATGAGGAGGGCCACGGGGTTGAGCTTCAAGGTGGTGGCGATCTCGATGGTCACCGGGATGATGAGCAGCATGGTGGTGACGTTGTCCAGGAACGCGGAGGTCACGGCCGTGACCACCACGAGGATGGCGGAGAGGGCGAAGACGTTGCCCCGCGCCAGCTCGTAGGACTTGTAGGCCATCCACTGGAAGACGCCGGTCTTCTTCAGCACGCCTACGATGATCATCATGGCCATCAGGAGGAAGATCACGTTCATGTCGATGGCGGCGATCGCTTCTTCGAAGGAGAGAACGCGGTAGGCGGGGTCGAAGGTGCCGGCGGTGTAGGAAACGAAGAGCAGCAGCGCGGCGCCCAGCAGGGCGGCCAGGGTCCGGTGCATCACCTCGGCGGCAATGAGGGCGTAGACGGCGACGAGCACCAGCGTGGCGATCCAGAAAGCGGGGGTGATCTGACGCTTGAGGATGAAGCTGTGGTGGGCGAGGTAAACGGCGCGGCCGTGCTCGTCCACCCGCTCCTGGACGATGCTGGCGAGGGGGAGTTTTCCGGAGGGCGCGAAGGATGGCCGCGTGGCCTCCATCTCAACGCGCGCGGCAGGCAGTGTGCCGGCGGGCAGGATCAGCTTCGCCTCGTACCGACCCGCCTTGGAGGTGGTGACCTCCTCCGCCAGCTCGATCCTGGTGCCGTCCACGAAAAACTCGATGGCCACGTCCTTGACTGGCTTCCCCTGGGCGTTCGTGATGGTTCCGGCGACGATGAGGACATCGCCGGCGGCGGATGGACTGGCGGCGGCGGTGGGAGCCACGATCGCGAGGAGGGCGAAGAGGGCGACAACGGTGCCCAGAGGGCCAAGCTTCGTAGGCATGCGGTCCTTCCTTTCGACGAGGGGGACTTGCCAGGGGCAACCTGAAGCGGTGCGACGATGGCCTCGTTGGTGGGTGAACGGCCAGCTGGTGGCCTGAGCAACGCACTTCTGGTCCATCCGCGCGCCTCCCCCTCGAAAAGCTTCGCGGGACTTCTCTTCGAGGGCGCCCCAGAACCGCCGGGGCCAGTCCGGACGACGGGGCAGGAGCCTAGCCGCGCCAGGGGCGGGTGTCAAGGCAAGAGCGGCGGCGCTCCTGCTTGGGGGTTGCGCCGGACGGGGGGTGAAGGGCAGGATGAAGCGGGAGGATCCATGATCCCTGTACTGGACAGCGCCGGGATGCGAGAGGCGGACCGCGTCACCATCCACGAGCTGGGGTTGCCGAGCCTGGTCCTGATGGAGGCCGCGGCGGATGCGGTGACCACCGCGGTGGCGGAACGTTTCGCCAACGGGGGGCGGATCGTGATCGCCGTGGGGCCAGGGAACAACGGCGGGGACGGACTGGCGGCGGCGCGCCAGCTCCACTGCCGGGGGTTTGCCGTGGACGCGGTGCTGCTGGTGCCCGCCGCCGCGCTGCGGGGCGACGCGGCGACGCAGCTGGAGCTGGCCAGACGGTTCGGCGTGCCGGTCCACGATGGGGCCGAAGACCTTGGCGTTCTGCTCCACCGATTGGAGGGGGCGGCGGTGGCGGTGGACGCGCTGTTCGGCACCGGCCTGGAGCGGCCCCTCGCTGGTCGGTGGGTCGAGGTGGTGCGGGCCATCAACAGCTCAGGGCTTCCCGTGGTGGCGGTGGACGTGCCCTCCGGGGTGTCCGGTTCCAGTTCGGCGGTGCCGGGCGAGGCGGTGGAGGCGAAGTCCACCGTGACCTTGGGGGCGCTGAAGGTGTGCCACGTGCTCCCGCCAGCCTCCTTGAAGTGTGGGGAAGTGGCAGTGGCGGACATCGGCATCCCCCCCTGGGTGGTGAGGGAACGCGCGAGGTGCTGGGTGGTGGAGGCCTGCGACGCGGCTGGGTGGCTCCCCCCGCGCCCTCGGGACGCCCACAAGGGCCACTTCGGCCACCTGCTGGCGGTGACCGGCCGGTTGGGGCGTGCCGGTGCCGCCGCCTTGCTGGCCCGCGGCGCGGTGGCGGCCGGGGCCGGGTTGGTCAGCGTGGCCACGGCCGAGGGCGCCGTCACGCCGGTGCAGGCGGCGGTGCCGGAGGCGATGGTGGACCCACTGCCCGCTGGCGAGGACGGGGCGGTGCGGGGAGACGGGCTCGAGCCCCTCCTCGCCAAGGCCACCGCCGTTGCCGTCGGTCCCGGCCTCGGGCTGGGCGAGGGACCGCGGCGGATGCTGGAGACGATCCTGGAGCGCTGGGCCGGCCCGCTAGTGCTGGACGCCGACGCCCTCACCCTCTTGGCCGGCCGCATCGAGTGGCTCGCGGGGCGGCAAGCCCCGACGGTGGTGACCCCGCACCCGGGCGAGCTGGGACGGCTCCTGGGGCGGGAAACCGCCGCGGTTGTGGCGGACCGGCTGGGGGCGGCCGAGGAGGCGGCCCGGCGCAGCGGGGCTGCCGTGGTGGCCAAGGGCGCCAGTACCGTGGTGGCGGTGCCGGGTTCCGTGCCGCTGATCAACCCCACGGGGTCCCCCGGTCTCGCCTCGGGTGGGGCGGGGGATGTGCTCACCGGCGTCATCGGTGCGCTCCTCGCCCAGGGGGCGAGCGGGCGGGACGCGGCGGCGGTGGGGTGCTGGTTACACGGCCGGGCGGCGGAGCTGGCAGCCTCCCAATACGGCGGCGCCGTTCCCGCCTCGGTCGTGGCCGCGCACTTGGGCCGGGCCGAGCGAGAGCTGCGCGAGGGTGTGTGATGGCGCAAACGCCGGGCGCGGTGGAGCTGGCCGACGCCGAGGCGACGGAGGCGCTGGGCGTGGAGCTGGCAGCTCAACTCGTGCCAACGACGCTGCTGCTGTTAGAAGGTCCGCTGGGGGCAGGCAAGACCACGTTGGTGCGCGGGGTGGTGCGGGGGTTGGGCGGCGACCCGGAGGATGTTTGCTCACCGACGTTTACGTTGCACGCGGTGTACCCGGTTGCAGGCCGGCGGATTCGCCGTGTGCACCACCTGGACCTGTACCGCCTGCGGGGGTTGCCCCGCGCACCCTGGGATGAGCTGGGGGTCGTGGAGGTCGTGGAGGACCGCCAGGGCGTGACCGCCATCGAGTGGCCGGAGGAGTGGCCGTGGTTGGCAGAGGCCGGACGGTGGGTGCTGCGGGTGCGACTGTCGCTCCTGGCGGAGGGCCGCGGCGCGTCGGTGGCGTGGCTCGCCCCGCCGCCGCAACGGCCGGCAGGGGAGGGGCCGGGGCGAGTCAGCGCTTGAAAAAGCCGGTGGTGGGTTTTTCCCCGCCCCCCTTGCCGGCGGCCATCAACTGCTGGTTGAGCTCGCGGATCCGTTCATTGAGCTGCGCCATGCGGGCTTGCGCTTCGTTGGCGGCGCGCTCCTTTTCGGCGCGGGTCGCCTCGAGTTGGTTGCGCAGTTCGGCAAGGGTGACATCGGTGCTGCTCATCTGCTCGCGCAACGTGGCCAGGTCCCGCTCCAGCTGGGCGATCAGTTCGTCCTTCTCCAGCATCCGCTGTCGCCAGCGTTCCTCCTGCTCGTCGTACAGCTTCTTCACTTCCATCAGTTCCATGATGTAGGCGAAGTCGCCGGGTGACGGTGCCATCTTTCCCTCCTGCTGCGCCTCCTCGATGCCGGGGAACAGCTTGCGCAGCTTCAGCGAGAGATCCGCCGGATCGCGGGAGCGCTCCATCGCCACCTCGTACGAGATCACGTTGTTGGCGAGGAGCGCCACCAGGCTCTGGTTGGTGCTCTGCATCCGGTAGTAGGCCACCGAATCCTCGATCTCGTCGTGGATCTCCTTGATCTCGCCGTGCTCGATGTGGCGGGCGATCTTCGGCGAGTTGACCAGGACCTCCACCGCGGGAACCAACCCCTGCCCGTCCCGGCGGGGCAGGAGCTCCATGGAAATGATGGCGCGCAGCACCTGGGCCAGCTGGGCGCGGATCTGCTCCTGCTGGTCGGGCGGGAAGGAATCGATGATCCGGTCGATGGTCTGGCTGGCGCTGTTGGTGTGCAGGGTCGAGAACACCAGGTGGCCGGTCTCCGCCGCCGTCACCACGGTGGACATGGTTTCCAGGTCGCGCATCTCGCCCACCATGATGACGTCGGGGTCCTGGCGCATGGTGTTGCGCAGCGCCTCCTTGAACGACGGGGTGTCGGTCCCCACCTCGCGCTGGGAAACCGTGGCCATGTGGTCGGTGAAGAGGAACTCGATGGGGTCTTCGATGGTGACCACGTGGCAGGGGCGGGTGCGGATGATGTCCTGAATGATGGCCGCCAAGGTCGTGGACTTCCCCGAGCCGGTGGGCCCGGTGACCAGGACGAGGCCGGCGGGGTAATCGGCGAAGGTGGCCACCACGTCGGGGAGGTTGAGCTCCTGGTAGTCCTTGATCTCGAACGGCACGCGACGGAACACCGCGGCGATGGATCCCCGCTGCTGGTAGATGTTGCAGCGGAAGCGCGCCACCCCGGGCACGCCGTACCCCAGGTCCACGGACTGCCTCTCCTCGAACTTGCGTCGCTGCGCCTCGGTGAGGAGCGGCAGCGCCATGTTCTCGATGTCTTGGGGTTTGAGAGGTACGGACTTGATCGGCATCAACTTGCCGCCGATGCGCAGGAGCGGCGGGCGCATCGGCTTCAAGTGCAGGTCCGACGCCCCCTTCTTGGTCATGAACTTGAGGAGATCGTCGAGTCCGAGAGGTCCCTCCATGCTCGGAATCTAACACTGGCAGCAGGGGAGGTCAACGCGGTGCGGGCGCTGAGGCGATGGTATCCTAAGGCCCCGCGAGCGACGGGAGGAGCCTTGGCCAGCAGGACCTTCTACATCACCACGCCCATCTACTACGTGAACGACCTGCCGCACATCGGCCACATCTACACCACCGTGGTGGCGGACACGGTGGCGCGTTACCAGCGGATGCGCGGCCGCGAAGTCCGCTTTCTCACCGGCACCGACGAGCACGGGCAGAAGATCGTCAAGGCGGCGCAGGCGCAGGGCACGACCCCCGAGGAACTGGCCAACCGGGTGGTGCGCCGCTACCCGCCGCTCTGGCAGGCGCTCGGCATCACCAACGACGACTTCATTCGCACCACCGAGCCCCGCCACCTCTCCGGCGTGCACGAGATGATCCGCCGCATGGCGGCGCGCGGCGACATCTACAAGGGGAACTACGGGGGGTGGTACTGCGCGGGGTGCGAGGCGTTCTTCCCCGAGACGCAGCTCGTGGAGGGGAAGTGCCCGGAACAGGGGCACCCGGTGGAGTGGGTGGAGGAGGAGTCGTACTTCTTCCGCCTCTCCGCGTACCAGCAGCCGCTGCTGCGGTTTTTTCACGAGCACCCGGAGTTCATCCGTCCCGAGAGCCGCTACAACGAGGTGGTGCGCTTCGTGGAGGGCGGGCTCAAGGACCTGTCCATCTCGCGGGTGTCGCTGCCGTGGGGGATCCCCTGGCCTGGCGATCCCCGGCACGTGGTGTACGTGTGGCTCGACGCGCTGACCAACTACGTCTCGGCTCTCGGGTTCGGTTCGCAGGACACGTCCCTCTTCGAGCGCTTCTGGCCGGCGGATCTCCACCTGGTGGGCAAGGACATCCTGCGCTTCCACTGCGTGTACTGGCCGGCGTTCCTGATGTCGGCGGGGTTGCCGCTGCCGCGGCAGGTTTTTGGCCACGGCTGGTGGCTGCGGGACGACAAGAAGATGTCCAAGTCGCTCGGCAACGTGGTGCGGCCTGACCACCTCCTGGAGCGGTTCGGCGCGGACCCGTTGCGCTACTTCCTGCTGCGCGAGATGACCTTCGGGCAGGACGCGTCGTTCTCCGACGAGGGGTTCCTGCTGCGCTACAACGCGGACCTGGCCAACGGCCTGGGAAACGCGGCGTCGAGAGTCCTGGCCATGACCCGCCGCTACCTGTCCGGTGCCACGCCGCCGCTGCGGTGCGGGGCCAACGTGCTCGCCGACAAGGGCGGGGAGGTGCTGACGCGCTACCTGGCGTGCATGGACGGCTTCGAGTTCCACCGGGCGCTGGAGGCGGTGTGGGAACTGGTGGCGGCGGTGGACGGTTACGTCAACGAGAAGCAACCCTGGGCCATCTTCAAGGCCGAAGGGGCGGGCTCACAGCGGCTGGGGCGGGTGCTGTACAACAGCCTGGAGGCGCTGCGGCTGGTGGCGGTGATGGTGGCACCCGTCATGCCCGCCACCTCCCGCCGCCTCCTGGCGCAGCTGGGCGTCGCTCCCGACAGCCGGGCGGCGACGGCGCTCTCCTGGGGCGAGCTGCCCACGGGTTCGCCCTTGGGGGAGGAGGGGGCGCTGTTCCCCCGCGTGGATGTGCAGGAATTCCTGGCGGAGGTAATCGTGAGCGAAAAGTCAGAAGCTGGCGCGCCGCCCGTGGCGCCGCCGCCGGCGGCTCCGGAAGGGGCGGGGGAGCAGATCTCCATCGAAGAGTTTGCCCGGGTCCGGCTGGCGGTGGGCGTCATCACCGCGGCGGAACGGATCCCCAAGTCGAAGAAGCTCGTCCGCATGCAGGTGGATCTCGGCGAGGGGGGGGAGCGGCAAATCGTGGCGGGGATCGGCGCGCGCTACGCCCCCGAACAACTGGTGGGCCGGCGGGCCGTATTCGTCGCCAACCTCAAGCCGGCCGTGCTCATGGGCGTCGAGTCGCAGGGGATGGTGCTGGCCGCCTCCCTGGAGGGCGACCCCTTCCTGCTCGGCGTGGACGGCGAAGTCCCCCCCGGTACCCCGGTGAAGTGAGGGGGCGCCGGGGCGGTCGCCCGTGATCGTCCGTCTCCCCTACGGCACCGGCTCGCTGGTGGGCGATCTGCGCGGGCTGCGGTGCTTCCCTCTCTCGCCCTCGGCGCCGCGGCACGGGGCTGCGCCCCGCCGCCTGGTGGCCGAGGCTCTCGAGCGACCGCTGGCAGGGCCCCCCCTGGAGGCCCTGGCGAGGGGACGGCATCGGGTGACGATCCTAGTGCCGGACGCTACGCGACGGGGCTTCCTGCCGGAGGTGCTCCCCGAGATCCTGGCGCGCCTTGCGGCGGCGGGGGTGCCGGAGGAGGGGATCGTGGTGCTGGTGGCGTGCGGCACCCACCCCGCCGTGAGTGCCGCAGCGTGCGCCGCCTTGGTGGGTTCCGTGCCTGCCGGCGTGCGGGTGGTGCAGCACGACAGCCGGGACGACACGAACCTCGTGAGCGTCGGCACGCTCGCCGGCGGCCTCGAGGTTCGCCTCAGCCGCCTCGCCGTGGAGTGCGACCTCGCCATCTCGGTGTCGCTGGTGCAGCACCACTACCTGGCCGGGTTCGGGGGCGGTCCCAAGATGGTATTTCCCGGCGTCGCCGGCTACCGCGAGATTCAGCGCAACCACGCCAGGGTCATCGACCTCGGCACGTGGCCCCCCCGCCGCCACCCCGCCTGCGAGCCCGGGGTGCTGGAGGGCAACCCGGTGGCGGAGGAGATTGCAGCAGCTGCCGCGTTGCGCCCGGTGGATCTGGCATTGGTAATGGTGGCCGGGGCGGAGGAGCGGCCCGCCTGGGCAGCCGCGGGACCGCTCGAGGCGGTTTTCCCGGCGGCGTGCGCCGTGGTCCGGGAGTGGTACGAGGTGGAGGCGGGCCCCTTCCGTCGCCTGGTGGTGTCGGCCGGCGGCTCGCCCGTGGACGACACGCTCATCCAGGCGCACAAGGCGCTGGACGCGGCGTGCCGGTTCGCCGAGCCGGGGGCGGAGGTGCTGTTCGTGGCGGCCTGCGGCGCCGGCGCGGGTTCGCCGGACATGGAGCCCTTCCTGGCTGACCCGCGGCCCGAGTCCATCACCGCCCGGCTGGCGCGGGACTACGTCCAGTACGGCCACACGACTCTGCGCCTGGTGGAGAAGACCGCGCGGGCGCGCGTGCTGGCGCGCACCGAACTGGACGGCGAGCTGGTGCGGCGATTGGGGATGACGCCGGTGAGCGAGGTGGAGCAGGTTTTCGACCGCTGGCGCGAGGAGGAGGCGGGGGCGGTGGTGGGTGTCATGGCCGGTCCCGCCGTATTCCCCAAAGTGCCGGCGGGGCTCGGCAGCGGCTGAGGGGCGAAGAGCGTAGGGCGGGTCGCCGGGTTCCACCCCGTCTGCTCCTCACCATGAGCGAGACCTTGATGTTCGCCCCCTTTCCGTCTACCCTCCGCACGCTCCGCTGGCGCGGCTGCAGGCGGGGAGGTGACGATGATCCACAACCTGGTGCCCAAGCGTCTGTACCTGACCAAGGGGGTCGGCTTCCACAAGGAGAAGCTGCAGTCCTTCGAGCTGGCTCTGCGTGACGCGGGCATTGCCACGCTCAACCTCGTCTCCGTCTCGTCCATCTACCCGCCAGGCTGCAAGATCATCTCCCGCAAGAAAGGGGAGGAGGAGCTGCAGCCCGGCCAGATCACGTTCGTGGTGATGAGCCGGTGCGAGTCGGAGGAGCCGCACCGGATGATCGCCGCGTCGGTGGGGGTGGCGGTCCCCTCGGACAAGAGGCTTTACGGCTACCTCTCGGAGCACCACGCCTACGGCCAGACCGAGAAGCAAGCTGGGGACTACGCCGAGGACCTGGCGGCCTCGATGCTGGCCACCACCCTGGGGGTGGAGTTCGACGAGAACCAGTCCTGGGACGAGAAGCGCCAGCTCTGGAAGATCTCCAACAAGATCGTGGTCACCCGCAACATCACCCAGTCGGCGGTGGTCAAGCCGGACGGCCGGTGGGCGACGGTGGTGGCGGCTGCCGTGCTCCTCTTCGACTGACGGAGCGAGGTGCCGATGACCGAGAAGCCGCGGGCCACGCCGGACCCGGAGGTCCTGTACGCGCCGTACCTGTCCTTCCTCGGCGTGCCGGCCGACTCGTTCCCGCCGGGGGGGGCGCGCGCCGCTCTGCTGCCGCTGCCCTACGACCTCACCACCTCCTACCAGCCCGGCGCCCGGCGGGGACCGCTGGCGATCCTGGAGGCCTCCACGCACCTGGAGCTGTTCGACGAGGAGCTGGGAGTAGAACCGTGGCAGGAGATCGGGGTGGCCACCCTGCCGCCGGTGGTGCCGGACACGAGCGGGCCCGCGGCTGCGCTCGCCAGGATCCGGCGCATCGCGGAAGAGATCGTGGCGAGCGGTAGGTTCCTCGCGGCGCTGGGCGGCGAGCACTCGGTGACGGCGCCCCTGGTGCAGGCGGTGCGCACCCGGCACCCGCGGGCGGGCGTGCTCCAACTGGACGCCCATGCCGACCTGCGCGACACCTTCGAGGGCTCGCCGCACAACCATGCCTGCGTCATGCACCGGCTCCTGGACGAGGGGGTGCCGCTCGCCCAAGTGGGGATCCGCTCCCTCACCCGAGACGAGACAGAGCGCATCCGCGCGCACGGCATCTGCACCGTTTTCGCCAGTGAGGCGGTGGGTTCACCGGTGTCGGCCTGGCTCCAACGGGTGCTCCGGGCCCTCCCGGAGGAGGTGTACGTCACCGTGGACCTGGACGTATTCGATCCCTCGGTGATGCCGGCCACCGGCACCCCCGAGCCGGGCGGCCTGGACTGGTACCGCGTCCTGGACGTGCTCCGCGGCGTGGCCCGGGAGAAGCGCATCGTGGGGTTCGACGTGGTGGAGCTCGCCCCCATTCCCGGTGTGGTGGCCCCCGACTTTCTCGCCGCCAAGCTGGTCTACAAGCTCTTTGCCTACGCCTTCCTCCTCCGGCGCTGAGAGGGAGGCGCTCAGCCTGCGAGGCGCCCCAGGCGGCCGGCGATGCGCTCCGCCTCGGCGACGGTGGACTCGATGACCTGAGCCACAGTGGGGAGATCGGAGATCAGCCCCGTCACCTGTCCCACGGGCAGCACCCCCCGCTCCACGTCCCCCTCCACCGTCGCCAGCCGGAAGGCTTTGAAGGCGTTGGCCATGTGCGCGAGCTGGCGGGTCTTTTTCCAGCCCGAGGCCAGGGCCCCCACGGCCAGGCGCAGGTACGGCATCTCGAGCAGCCGCGCCACCTCGCGGCCGTTGAACACGGCACGCTTGAGGTCGAGCCCGCGGCGCACCGCGCGGACGGCCGCAGGCGTGCGCATGATGCGGCAGGGGATGCCGTCGAAGCGCGGCGAGTAGATTGTGTCGTCGCTCTTCTTCTCGCGGCACAACTCCTTGAACCGTTCGTGGAGCGGGCTCTCCTGGGTGGTGGCGAAGCGCGTGCCCATGGCAATGCCCTCGGCGCCCAGGGCGAGGGCGGCAACGAGCCCCCGGCCGTCGGCGAAGCCGCCGGCGGCGATCACCGGGATCTCCACCGCGTCCACCATGGTGGGGATCAGTACCAGCGAGGTCACCTCCCCGCCGTGGCCGGCCGCCTCGTGTCCCGTGACGAGCAGGGCGTCGGTGCCGTAGGCCGCGGCCGCCCTGGCGTGGGCCAGGGTGGTGACGGTGGCGATCACCTTGCCCCCGTAGCGATGCGCCGCCTCCACGATCCAGTCGCCCTTGCCCATGGAGAAGTTGATCACCGGCACCTTTTCCTCGAGGAGGACCGCCGCGTTGTCGCGTCCGCCGGGGAAGAAGAGCGTGGCGTTGGCGCCGAACGGCTTGTCGGTGAGGGAGCGGACCTCGGCCACCGCGGCCCTGGTCTGCCGGGGGCTCAGGGAACCGGTGGCCAGGATGCCGAGACCTCCAGCGTTGGACACCGCGGCCACGAGGCGGGGGACGCTCACCCAGCTCATGCCGGACAGACAGAGGGGGTGGCGGATGCCGAACAGTTGGGTGATCCGGGTTTGCATGCTTCCTCCCCGCCCACCGTGGGGTTCTTGAGACGGCGGCGGCTGCGGACCGCGAAGTCTCGCCGCGGGCGGCGGCATGATACCCTAGCGCCTGCGCCCGAACGCGGCGCGTCACGAGGGAGCGACACGATGCGACGACTGCTGAGCGTGGTGCTGGTTGCCGGGGTGTGGACGGGTCTGGCGGGAATGGCTGCGGGGCAGGGGGTGGCCGAGGAGACCAAGGCGGAAGTGCCGGCGCTGGCCGCCTTCCACGAGGTGATCTACCCCCTCTGGCACGAGGCCTGGCCAGAACGGGACACCGCGAAGATGAAGGAGCTCCTGCCCCAGGTCCGCGAGCACCTGGCGGCGGTGGAGAAGGCGGCGCTTCCGGGCATCCTGCGCGACAAGCGGGAGAAATGGGAAGCCGGCGTGCAGCGGCTGCGGGACATCGTGGGCCGGTACGAGAAAGCGGCGAGCAGGGACGACGCGGCGGCCCTCGCCGATGCGGTGGAGGAGCTTCACGCTGCCTACGAGAGTCTGGTGCGGCTAGTGCGGCCGGTGATGGCCGAGCTGGACGCGTACCACCAGGTGCTCTACCGGCTCTACCACTACGACTGGCCGGCGGCGAAGGTGGATGCGATCCGCCAGGATGCGGCAGCTCTGGACCAGGCTTGCACGCAGCTCGCCGCAGCGGCCGTGCCGAAGCGGTTCGCCGCGCGCGAGGCCAGGCTGCGGTCGGCCTTTGCCGAACTCTGCGCGGCAACGCGGGAGCTGGCGGCGGCCAGTGCTAGGGGGGGCGATCTGGGAGCCCTCGGCAGCCTGGTCGAGAAGGTGCACTCGGCCTACCAGGCGGCGGAAGCGGTGTTCGACTAGTCCGCCGGCATCGGGTCCCCCGGCTTGCTCCGCGGCCCCCGCGCGCCTCGCGTGGCCAGCAGCACGGCCAAGGTAACGCCGGCCAGGCTGCCGTCGGTGACGGCAAAGAGGAGGAACGCGGGGGGCGAACTCCGGGTGAAGTGGTCGAGGAGGAAGAGGAGTGCGCCGAGGCCCTTGGCCAGGACGCCGGCGGCCCAGAAGTAGCCCCGTCGCGCGGCGGGGTCGCGGGCAGCCCACAGGTACCCGGCCGCCAGGGCCAGGGCGAAGACGCCGTTGAGCTGGGCGTTCACCAGCGGCTCGGGGGCGGGGAGACCGAAGAGGCTGGCGGTGAGCCGGGGGAAGCACAGCAGCGGCGGCGCCAGGATCAGGTCGTAGACCGCCGACACGACGGCAACCCATCGCAGCAGCCGCTGGCCGCCCATGGCGAGAGTATAGGGGCCGTGCCCCCGGCGCGGGAGGGCGAGGGGATCGCGGTACCATGTTCGAAGAACGGGAGGCGCTCATGGGGACAAGGTTTCTTGCCCGCGCGATGGCGGCTCTGGCGGTGGCCACGGTGGTGCAGGCGGGGACGGTGAAGGAGCTGGACCTCGCCAAGGGCTACAGCGACTACAACACGGTTCGCGAACCGGTCTTCGCCGCGCCGGCCGGTTTCTCGCTGGCCGTGGGCCCGATCGAAGCGGCCTACGACCGCCAGGGTCGGATCCTGCGCCAGCTCTCGAAAGGCATGTTCACCCGCGGGGTAAAGGCGGACGTGGATCCGTCCATCGACCTGGCGGCGATGCTGGCGGAGGCCATGCGGGCCGAGGCGGTGACGATAGGGCTGCCGGCGGGTGGGGCGGAACCCCGCTATGCGGTGACCGGACGGCTGCACGACATCTTTCTGGAGAGCAAGCAGGTACCGTACGGGGCCACCCTCTTCTACGCCTTCATGGACGTCACGATGCAGGTTCAGGGGGGCGGTTCCACCCGCGAGCTCCGCTTCCGGCTCCACAACTACTTCGGCGGGATGAACCTCGGGTTCTCCCGCAAGGACGAGGCGGCGGACGCGCTGACCCGCTTCCTGGTGGAGTCCGCGCAGGAGATCCTGGCGCGCCTCAACCGGGAGGTGTTCCACCTGCCGCCGGCACCCGCCATGGCGGCGAAGCGGGAGCGGGTCGCCACCGCTTCCGAGCTTCCCCGCGACGACGTACGCTTGCTGGGGCTGTCCGGTGACCGGGAGGCGGTGCCGGTGCTGCTGTCGCGCCTGCCGCGCCTCAAATCCGTGCTGGACCGCTCTGAGATCATCGTGGCCCTGGCCAACCTGGGGGCGGAGGCCGCCCTCGAGCCGCTGGCGGCGCGCTACGACGCCGAGGACGAGGACTGCCGCTTCTACACCCTGAAGGCGTTCGACTACATCGGCGGCGAGCGGGCCAGGGCCCTCATCCGGGAGAAGGGCAGCAACGACAAGGACAACGCCTGCCGCAGCCTGGCGGCGCGGCTCGGCGGGTAGCGGCCCGGTGCCGGCTCAGCCGCGGTCGAGCACGGTTTCCTCGCGCAGCACCCGGACCTCCCCCAGCCGTTCGGCGGCAACGCCGCAGGCGGCGAGTACCGCCCGCAGGGAGGGGGCCGGGCCGTCCGCCGGGCGTGCGTTGAGCGTCACCAGCAGCGAATCGCCCACTGCCTGCCAGGCCAGGATCCCCACCACCCCGGCGGGCGGCGAGGCGGGGAGCGAGGCGGCGAGCGGGCCGGGCCAGATGCGGTAGCGGCAGGCCGCCACAGCCTTGCCCAGACCCGGGGCCGAGGCGGGCAGCTCCTGGCAGGAGAGGATTGCGAGCCCGGGCGGCAACGCTCCGTTAACGCGCTCCAGGTGCTCGGGCTCCACCGGGCCGTGGCATTCCACGTCGAAGCGTTCGTCCCGGCTCTCGCAGCCCAGCGGCAGCGCCGGGCCCATGGACAGGCGGATGTGAGGGTTGAACCCTTGCGTGTACCGCACTGGCACCGCCGCGGCGCGCAGGGCCCGCTCCAGCAGGGTCATGACGTTGCGGTGCGACAGCCAGCGGGCGTCGCCGGTCTTGGCCAGGCGGAAGCGGTAGCGGGCGGAAGATGGCGGCTGGGGGAGCTCCCGGCTTGCAGAGGGCGCGGGGGTTTCCGCGGGGACCGCGACGCCCGCCGAGCCGGCCGAGGCCAGCACGATATCCGCGCCGTCGCCGGGGATGCCGCAGTGGAGGCAGCGGCCCCAGCGACAGTCCGGCGTCTCGTGCGCGGCGAAGGCGCGCCGGCGCTCCGCCTTGAGGTAGCCCTTCCGCACGCGGGCGTCCAGGATGTCCCAGGGCAGGGTGGCGTCGAGTTGCCGCGGGCCGAGCTCCGCCGCCCAGTCTACGCGGTACTCGTCGCAGGCCCGCTGCCAGGCGTCCGGCTGGAAGCAGTCCTGCCAGCCATCGAAAATCGCCCCCAGCTGGAAGGCCCGCAGGATCACGGGGGAGAGCGAGCGATCGCCCCTGGCGAGCAACGCCTCCAGGGCGGAGAGGCGCAGGTCCGCCCAGCTCAGACGTGCCCGCTCGCGCAGGGTGCGGCTGGCGCGGAAGCGCTGGCGCAGCCGCTCGAGGCGCGCCGCCACCACCTCCATGGGGCCAAACGCCTCCCACTGGAAGGGGGTCCAGGCCTTGGGTACGAAAACGCCCACCGATACCCGCAGCGTGGCCCGCCTCCGACCTGCCGCGGCGAGGATGGCCTCGGCGAGATCCGCCAGCTGCAGAGCCTCCTCGTCCGTCTCCGAGGGCAGGCCGATCATGGCGTACAGCTTGATGAGATCCCAACCCCGCGCGTAGGCGGTGCGCGCCGCTTCGATCATCTCTTCGTTGGTAAACGACTTGTTGATGACGCGCCGGAGCCGTTCGGAGCCGGTCTCGGGGGCGAACGTGAAGCCCGCCTTGCGCACCGTGGACACGGCCTCGGCGAGGGAGACGGAAAACGCGTCGGCCCGCAGCGACGGGAGGGAAATGCTGACACGCCGCGGGGCCAGGCTCTCGGCCAGTTCCCGGGCGAGCGGGTCGATGTGCGAGTAGTCGGCGGTGGAGAGGGACAAGAGCCCCACTTCCTCCTGGCCGGCAGCCGCCACCTGGGCCGCCACGAGACGGTGGACCTCCGCCGGGTGGCGCTCCCGCACCGGCCGGTACCAGAACCCCGCCTGGCAGAACCGGCACCCCTGCGTGCACCCGCGGGCCACCTCCACCGCCACCCGATCGTGCGCCACCTCCACGGCGGGGACGATGGGCAGCTCGGGGGTGTCCTCGGGCTCGAGGCGGGCCACGAACTGCCGCTGGACCCGCTCGGGCGCAGCGTCGTCGAGGCGCTCGAAACGGCCGCCGGCGCCGGGGGCCGGGCCGGGGACCCAGCGGTAAAAGGCCGGTACGTAGAACCCGCCCGCGGCGGCGAGGCGCCGCAGGAGCTCCCGGCGCGGCCACCCCTGCCGCTTGGCCTCGCGCTGCAGGTCGAGGAGGAGGGGGAGCAGCACCTCCCCATCGCCGATCGCCAGGGCGTCGAAGAACTCGGCCACTGGCTCCGGGTTGGCCACGCACGGGCCCCCCGCCACCACGAGGGGGTGTTTCTCGCCGCGCTGCGAGGCCAAGGGCGGCAGCTGCGCCAGGTCGAGGAGGTAGGGGACGTTGCTGTAGTTGAGCTCCGACTGGAGGGTGACGCCGAGGATGTCGAAGTCGGCGGCGGCGCGGTAGGACTCCAGCGAGTAGAGGGGGACTTTCGCGGCGCGCAGGGCGCGTCCCATGTCCGGCCAGGGGGCGAAGGTCCGCTCCGCCAGGGTGTCCGGCCGGCGGTTCGCCAGGTGGTAGAGGATCTGGGTGCCCAGGTGGGACATGCCGATGCCGTACTCGTCGGGGAAGGCGAACAGGAGGCGAACCTCCACCGCATCCCACTCCTTGCGGACCAGGTGTCGCTCCAGCCCCACGTACCGGCCAGGCTTCTCGACGGTCGGCAGGATGCGTTCCAGCGCGGCGCGGATCTCCGTGGGCTGCACTTGCTCCCCCCGGCAGGATTGTAGACGGGCGGGCAGAGCCTTTGTGAAGTGAACAGTCTCGGCAGCGCACCGTCCCGCCCTGCACGGCTGCAGGCGGCGCCCAGGCCACGGATCGGGGCTGCGCCCGATCCGATTTTCCGATGAGGCGGTCAGCCGCCTCGATGGCCGCACCCATTCAGACTTCCCCCGGCAGTAGGAACTTTGGTGGGCTCCGTCGAACCCCGGTGTGGCGGTGGGGAGCCCACGCTGGACTGGCGGGGTCGGGGCTCTTTCCCACATTGCGGCAGCGGCTGGGAAGGCGCAACGGTGAGGGGACATAGCATCTGCCGTGGTGATCAAGTTCGATCGCGGGTGAAGCCGCGCTGGAAGGGCACGGTCGCGGCAGGAAGAGGTGTGGTGGCTTTGAGGGAGAGGAACTCGCAAGTGCGACCGCCTCCACCTCACGGGCACTGCGCGCCTCCCCGGGAATCCTACGAACAGCGGACGGCGAGTTTTCATTCACGTCCAGGGCCTCTTCATGGCGCCGTGTGCCGCGCAGGCTGTGGGCCACTCGGTGGCCTCTCGCCCGGCCACCTGGAACGCCTGCGCAGTCGCCTGTCGGGCAACCAGCAGGGGGCGCTGAGGGGGACTATGATTTAACCCGTAGACTCGGCTCGATCGCGGCGCAGGGAGCGGCAATCGGCCTTGACTGGCGCGCTTTCCTTGCGCGCTTGCTTAGGCTACGATGGCCGCGGAGAACGGTGCGGAAGATGACGGTCCAAGCAGGAGCTAGCTCCCCTCCCGTCGTTCCGTGGCCCGCGCCCCGAGGGATGGGGCAGCGGGCGCCGGCGACCGATTACGCGGCGAAGCCAGTACCGGCAAGGTCGGTGCGCCGCGACGATGGCCGCTCTTGTCTCTCGTCCCAATGTTGCCTTCCAAAGGTGTTTTGAACAACTCCGATGGTCACTCGTGCCAGGCAGAGGAAGCCGACACATGAAGAAAACCGTATGAGCCAAGCTCGCGACACCAACCGGGAAGACCAAAGACTTGACCTCGACTACTGGGTCCCGGACGAGCTCCGGTCCCTCCAGGATCTGCAGACGGCTATTCCGGCGATCGCAAAGGATCGCCGTCTCCTCAACCTCATCGAAGATTCCGTCCGGTCGATCCCTACTCGTCATTCGCTGTACCTCTGCGACTCTCGAATGTTGGACCTCCCGCCACAGTCCGTTCACCTCGTGCTGACGTCGCCTCCCTACTGGACCCTCAAGCAATATCGCCGCGCCGAAGGGCAGCTCGGCGACATCGCCGACTACGAGACGTTCCTAACCGAACTTGACCGTGTCTGGAAGCGCTGCTTCGATGCTCTTGTTCGTGGCGGGCGGCTGATCTGTGTGGTCGGTGACGTTTGCCTTTCCCGCCGCCGGAACGACGGTCGCCATACCGTGGTTCCTCTTCACGCGTCTATCCAAGAACACGGTAGGCGGATCGGTTTTGACAACTTGGCGCCGATCATCTGGCACAAGATCGCGAACGCTGCCTACGAGGTCGAGAATGGAGCGACAGGATTCCTTGGGAAGCCTTATGAACCGAATGCGATCATCAAGAACGACATCGAATTCATCCTGATGCAACGCAAGCCAGGTGGTTATCGCCAGCCCTCGTTTTCCATGCGCATCCTGAGCGTGATCTCGACGGACAGTTTCCAACGGTGGTTCCAGCAGGTATGGACTGGATTAACTGGTGCTTCGACCCGGGAGCACCCGGCTCCCTATCCTCTGGAGTTGGCGGAGCGGCTAATCCGTATGTTCAGCTTTGTGGGCGACACGGTGCTGGATCCTTTCATGGGCACGGGCACGACAAACGCTGCAGCTGCTCGTTGCGGTCGCCATAGCATTGGTTGCGAGGTAGACGAACATTATTTCGAGCTGGCTGAGCGGCGCATCAAGTATGAAACGAGCCAGCTGTTTTCTTAGGTGGTCGTACGAGCGTATAAGCCCTAACGGTGAACGATGGCAGGGAACGATTACCTGGTACAGGCAGTCCAGCAAGCTGTGCGCCACTTCTGGCGTACCCGAGAGCGCCAGGCGAGGGCCCAGGGTCGGGAGAGCGGCAAGCGGGACCGCGGTGCGCGGAGCACCGTCACGGGCGGGGCGCATCTTGATGGATTTGCGGATCTCATCAAGAGGCTGATTGTAGAAGGAGGAGTTTCTGACATTGCTGTCCACCGGCGCCGTCGCGTTGAATTACCTGGCTATTACCGCGCGGAGAAGCAGTGGGATCTCGTCGTCGTCGTGGACGGTCGCCTCCTTGCCACTGTTGAGTTCAAGGCACAGGTGGGACCCTCATTCGGTAACAACTACCATAACCGAACGGAAGAGGCTCTGGGGAACGCAACCGACTTCTGGGCCGCTTTCCGGGAAGGTGCCTTCCCAGGATCGCCACGGCCATGGCTCGGCTACACGATGCTCCTGGAAGAAGCTCCGGGGTCAACGCGCCCAGTCGCCGTGGCGGAACCGCATTTCCCGGTGTTTGATGAGTTTCGCGACGCCTCATACGCGAAACGATACGAAATCTTGCCAACAAAGATGGTACGAGAGCGACTTTATGACGCAGCTACTTTGATTCTGTCTCCAAGCAGTGGTGCACGGGACGGCGCGTTCTCGGAACCTTGCCGGGAACTAAGCTTTGCGAGTTTCGCAGAGAGCCTCTTAGCGCGCACCATCGCCTACGCCAAGACGCAGAGGTGATGCCTGAGGCCCGCGCGAATTCCGTGCAGACCCGGCTGGGACAGGATACACTGTTAGCAGGACGGATTAGGACGACGGTCCCAGGAGGAGCAGGCTCCCCGGAGGAAGCCCGGAGGGGCAGCGGAGGGGAGCCTGGGCGCGGTAAGCGCGGGTGATGGCCAGCCGGCACCTGCGGAGCCGGCTCGCGCGGGGTGCTTCGTTGAGCTCCTTCGCACGGGGACCTGCTGGGTGCCCGGCGTGGTGACTCCCGGCTCTGCGCACGTGCCAGCGCCCAGTCGGTCTCCTCGCCTGGCGAGTCCGCCGGGGTTGACAGGGTCCGGCCCGGTATCCCGAAGGGCTCCGTGCCTTGGTGGCGGGTCAGCGCGCCCGGGGGGAGGGCGCGGGTACAATGCCGGCGTGCGCCCAGCCGTCCGTATTGCCGGTGGCGGCCTGTCCGGGCTTTCGACCGCCTGGCTCCTGGCGCGGGCCGGTTTCGATGTGACCGTCTGCGAGCGCAAGCCTGCTGCCGGGGGAAGGTTCGCGGGCGGCTGGCAGGTCCTGGAAAACGGCTCCTCCGCCACCGACGCACTCGAGGAGCTGGCCGCCTGGGGATTCCCGGCAGGAATACCGGCGCAGCCGCTGCACCGCGCCCTCCTCCTCGACGGGTTCGGAGGGCGCTACGAGGTGGCGAGCCGGCGGCCCTTCGCGTACTTCGTGCGCCGCGGCGGTGGGCGGGAAACCCTCGACGGCTGGCTCGAGGCAGCGGTGGAGCAGGCCGGCGGGCGAGTGGTGCGGGGCGTGACGCCCCCGCCCGATGCCCAGGTGGTGGCCACCGGCCCCCGGCAAGCGGACGGGGTGGCGAGGGAGGTGATCTTCACCTCCCACCTGGCGGACGTTGCCGCCGTGCTCTTCGATCCGGCGGTGACGCCCACCGGCTACGCCTACCTGTTCTCGATGGGCGGCCACGGAACCTTCGGCGTCGCGCAGGTGCGGCGCACGGCTTCCTTGCGCAGCGCCCAGGAGCTGGCGTGGCGGCGCTTCAGAGAGCTCTTGGGCGAGTTTCCCCTGGAGGTGCTGCACGAGGGCGGGCAGTACATGAACTTCTCCCTCCCCAGCGCGCTGTGCGACGGGACGGGGCGGTGGTGGGTGGGGGAAGCGGCAGGGGTCCAGGACTACCTGTTCGGGCTCGGCAACCGGCTGGCGATGCGCTCGGCGGCGCTGGCGGCAGCCGGGCTCCTGGGGCGCTGGGACGCAGCGGCGTTCCTGGGAGGTCTCCGGCGTTCCATGACGACCTCGGTGGGGTTGCGCTTCCTCTTCGAGGCGATGGGGCGGCGGGGGCTGGCGCGCTTTTGCCGCGCGGCGGCTGGAGGCGATTTCCGCGAGTTCCTCGTCGGGCTGCAGCGACCCCGCCTGCTCACCGCGCTGCTCGCCCGCGTGGCCCAGTGGGTGTGGCGGGAGCGGCGCGGCTGCCGGCACGGCCCGCTGTGCCGCTGGTGTCGGCGGAGGGAGGGGTGAGCGCGGTTCGCCAGTTCGTGCGGCGGCTGACGCACCGGCGGGGCGCCAACTTCTCGCTGGGCTTCCGGCTCCTGCCGGCGGCGAAGCGGCGGGCCGTTTACGCCGCCTACGCCGTGTGCCGGGTGGCCGACGACCTGGCGGACGAGGGGGCGGACAGCCCCCCCGAGCGCCGCAAAGAACAGCTGGACGCCTGGGCGCGGGAAGTGGAAGCTACGTACGCTGGCCGCCCGACGCACGCCGCCAGCCGCGCCCTGGCCGAAGCGCTCGAGCGGTACCCCATCCCCCTTTCGGCGTTCCTGGGCTTGATCGAGGGGTGCCGCCTGGACCTCACGCGGCGGCGCTACGCGACCTTTGCGGAACTCGAAGCCTACTGCCAGCTGGTGGCGGTGACGATCGGCGAGATTTCCCTCGCCATTTTCGGCACCACTGGCCCCCGGGCGGCGGAACTCGGCCGCCACCTGGCCATGGCCCTGCAGTTGACCAACATCTGCCGGGACGTGGGGGAGGACGCGGGGCGGGACCGCCTCTACCTCCCCCTGGACGAACTGGCCGCCCACGGGGTGACGGAGCGGGCGGTGCTGGCGGGCGAGGTGGACTCGCCGGCGTATCGCCGCCTGATGGCGTTCCAGTGCCGCCGGGCCAGGGAGTGTTTCCTCGCCGCCAACGACTTGCCTCGCCACCTGGAGGCCGACGCGAGGCCCGCCGTGAGGGTCATGGGCGGCGTCTACCGGCGGGTGCTCGATCTGGTGGCGGCCGACCCAGTGGGCGCGTACCGTCGCCGCGTGGAGTTGCCACTGGGGCAGCGTCTGGCCGCGGTGCTCGGGGGGCTGGCGGGCCGGCCGTTCGTACGGGAATGAAGCGCCGGGCGGATGTGGCGGTGATCGGGGCGGGCCCGGCGGGGGCCGCGGCGGCGGTGACGCTGGCGCGGGGCGGCGCACGGGTCGTGCTGTGCGATCGCGCCGTCTTTCCCCGCGACAAGGTGTGCGGCGACGGCCTGCTCCCCGACGCTCTGGAGCTTTTGGCGGCCCTCGGGGCCGATCGGGTGCTGCGTGCGGGGTGGGCGGTGGGGAGCGTGTGCATCGCTACCAGGGGCGGTGTCGAGCTGTCGGTGCCGGTGGGGGCGCGCGTGCTGCCGCGCCGCGAGCTGGACCACGGCCTCGTGGCGACGGCAGCGGCGGCGGGCGCCGAGGTGCTGGAGGGGGCGGCCCTCCGGCAGGCGACGGGCCGGGCCGGGGCAATCGAGTCGGTCACGCTGGCGAGGGGGGACGAGGTGGTGGAGGTGGCGGCGGCCGCCTACGTGGTGGCCACCGGTGCGGCGGGGGGAGCGCGCCGGGTGCTGGGTTTGCCGCCGCTGCCCGGGCTGGCCGTGGCAATCCGGGGTTACGGCGAGCTGGATGGGTTCGCCCCGGAAGGCTTGCGGATCTCTCTGGCGGGGGCGCCCCGGCGGGGCTACGCCTGGGCCTTCCCGGTGTCCGCGAGCCAGTGGAACGTGGGGTGCGGGGTCTTTTCCGAAAAGGGCCGGGGACACGCGTTGCGCGCGTCGCTCGCCTCCTTCTACGCGGCCTCGGGAGGCCGGACCGGCCTCCGGGACGTGCGGGGAGCCCCCCTCGCCACGGCGTACCCGCGCGTGGCGGTGGCGCGGGGCAACGTCCTGGCGGTGGGGGACGCGGCCGGTTTGGCCCGGCCCCTGTCGGGGGAGGGGGTGGGGCCGGCGCTGGAGAGCGGGATCCTGGCGGCTCGCTGCCTGCTGGAACGCCCGGGGGCTGCGGGTGCGGCGAGGTACCGGGAACTGCTGCGCACCCGTTTCGCCCGCGAGCAGCGCGCCTGGAGGCTAGGGGAGCGGCTGCTCCGCATCCCGCGCCTGCTGGAGGTTCTCCTGGCGCGGGCCGGCTCCAGCGCGGCGGCGCGGCGCCGTCTCACCCGCGTGCTGGAGGGCACGGGGCCCGTGGCCTCGGTACTCTCGCCCCTGGGGCTGTTGCGGATCTACCTGGGGCGGTGAGGCGAGGCGCCGGCAGGGAAAGCTCTACACTAGCCCCGTGCGGCTTGTCACCACCCACCTCGGGGCCGATTTCGACGCGCTCGGAGCAGCGGCGGGGGCCACGCTGCTGCTGCCCGGCAGTCAGATCGTCTTCCCCGGCTCGCTGGAGGCCGCGGTGCGGCGGTTCCTGGAGCTGGAACGTCCGCCCCTGCCGGAGATCCGCCTGCGCGAACTGCGGCGCGCACGGATCGACGAGGTGTTGGTGGTGGACTGCTCGAGCTTGCGCCGCCTGGGCGAGGTGGGGAAGTTGATCGTCCAGGCCGGGTGTCCGGTGCGGGTCATCGACCACCACCCGGAGACCACCGACCCGATCCCCGGCGCGGAGGTGATCACCGCCCCGGTGGCCGCCAGTTGCACGGTGGTGGTGCAGCAGTTGCAGGCCCGCGGCATCGTGCCCGACCCGCTGACGGCGGCGCTGCTGCTGCTGGGGATCTACGAGGACACGGGGGGGCTGACCTACGCCGACACGACGCCGGCGGATCTCGCGGCGGCGGCGGAACTGCTGGGCCTCGGGGGCCGGTTGGATTGGGTGCGGCGCTTCGTGCTGCGGCCGCTGGAACCGGGGCAGCTCCAGCTCCTCAACCAGCTGGTGGAGGGGGCGCTGGAGCGGCGCGTCGGCGGCATCCCGGTGGTGGTGACAGTGACCAGGCCGAGCGAGCAGGTGGAGGAGGCCGCCTACGTCCTCCACCGCTATGCGGAGATCTTCGACTTCCCCGTGGTCATCGCCCTCCTGGAGGCGCCGCCGCAGCTCATCGTCATTGCGCGGTCCTCGCACCCGCAGGTGGATGCGGGCAAGCTCCTCCTCCCGCTGGGGGGAGGCGGCCACGCCACGGCGGCGGCCGCCCGGCTGCGGGGCCGCAGTGCCGTGGAGGTGACGGAAGAGCTGCTCCAGCGGGTGAGCGAGATGGTGGGGACCGAGTGGTGCGCTGCAGCGCTGGCCACCTCCACCCTGCACACCTGCCCCAGCCACCTCACCGTGGAGGAGGCGAAGGCGCGCATGGTGCGCCTGCGGATCAACGCCATGCCGGTGGAGGACGGGGGCAACCTGGTGGGCGTGGTGACGCGGCAGGTGCTGGACAACGCCCTCGCCCAGGGGAGGGGGGGGAGGCCGGTGACGGCGGTGATGCGGCCGGGGGTGCCCATCGTCCCCGGCGACACGTCCCCCGAAGAGTTGCAGCGCCTGTTCATGGAGGGGCAGTCCCGCTTCGTGGTGGTGGCCAGGAAGGACGGGTGGGGCGTGATCACCCGCATGGACCTGTTCCGGCGTCTCTATGAGCGGCAGGTGGCGGCTTCCGGCGCGGTGGACCGCCGGTTCGCGGGGGTGCGGCCCACGGTCCACAACGTGACCCAGAAACTGCGGTCGGCCCTCTCGCCAGAGCTGCACCGGGTGCTGGTGGAGGTGGGGCAGACGGCCGAGGACTGCGGCATGGGGGCGTACCTGGTGGGGGGGGCGGTGCGGGACGTGCTCCTGAACCGGAGCGTGGAGGACGTGGACATCGTTGCCGAGGGGAACGGCATTCGGCTCGCGGAGGAGCTGGTGCGGCGCCTGGGCGGGCGCCTGCACCCCCACGAACCGTTCTTCACCGCGGCGGTCCGCCTCGCCTCGGGCCTGCGGCTCGACGTGGCCACCGCCCGCACCGAGTTCTACCGGTCCCCGGCGTCGCTGCCCGAGGTGGAGCGGTCGGCGGTGCGTCAGGACCTGTACCGACGCGACTTCACCATCAACGCCATGGCCATCGACCTCTCTCCACGGCGGTTCGGAGAGCTCTTGGACTTCTTCGGCGGTCGCCGCGACCTGGAACGCAAGATCGTGAGGGTCCTCCACTCGCTCTCCTTTCTGGACGACCCCACCCGCGCCATCCGGGCGGTGCGGTTCGCCACCCGCCTGGGGTTCGAAATCGCCGCGGAGACGCGCCAGCTCGTGCGGGTGGCGGTCCGCGAGGGGGTGTTCGCCTCCTTGAGTGGCGAGCGGATGCGCGACGAGCTGTGCGAGCTGCTCTCCGAGGCGAGGGCGGCGGAATCGCTGGCGGAGCTGGAACGCCTGGGCGTGCTCCACGAGTTCGCCCCGGACGTCACCCTCGGCACCGCCGGGCGGCGCTTTCTCGCCGAGGTGGAGGCGATGGTGGCCTGGTCGGAGTTGGAGGAGGTGTACCGGGGGCCGCGATGGCTGGTGTGGCTCGCCGCCCTCGCCACGCGCTGCGGCGAGGCCGGCGGGGAACGAATGGCGGCCAGGTTGGCGTTGTCGGGGAAGAGGGGGCGAGCGGTGGCGGGGGCGCGGGCGGGGGTGGAACGCATCCTGGCCGCGCTGTCGCGCGCCAGCGCCCGCCCCAGCGAGATCGTGGCGCTCTTGGAGGGGGGCGAGCCAGCGTGGTGGGTGGTGGCGATGGCAGCGGCTAACGCCAGCCAGCGGGGCAAACTGCGGACGGCGCTGAGCCAGTGGCTGCGAACCGTGTCGCCCGTCACGGGCGGCCAGCTCATCGCCGCCGGCGTCCCCCCCGGCCCGGCGGTGGGGGAAGCGGTGCGCGCCACCCGGAGGGCCCTCCTGGACGGGGAGATCGGCGCTGCCGAGGCGCTGGCGTACGCCATCGCGGTGGCTCGCAGCAGCGGAGGCGGCGCGTGACCGCGGGCCTCATAGCGGTGCTCCTCGCCGTGGCGCCGGCGCCCACCTACCTGGTCGAGCGCATCGTCACCCGCCAGGAGGGGGTGCACCGGGTGTCGGTGTTCGGCGACGGCGTGCTGGTGGTGGCGGACACGCCAGCCGGCGGCACGCCCACGGTGCGTCGGCGCACCTTGAACCAGGTGGAGCTGGCGGTGATCCGCGGCGTGGTGGCCGAGTGCTACGAGACGCTCCTGGACGGCCGGTACCGCCTGGAGGAGCCGGCCGGCGAGGGGGTGGAGGTGCGACTGGCGCCGCCCGGCCGGGAGCCGATGCGGGCGGTGGTGGGGCTCTTTTCGGTGCGGCCCCTGCCCATCGCGCGTCTGGAGCAAGCGCTGGACGAGCTGGAGGCGACGCTGGCGGAAGGACCCGCGGTGCGCGGCGACTTCTCGACCTGGCAGCCGCGGGTGGGGGAGCGACTGGAGCTGGTGGACGGGCGGGTGGTGACCGTGCTCGAGCTGCTGGCCGGCGACGAGGGTGTCGTGGTCAACCTCCAGGTGGGCGACGGGCCTGCCTGCGTGTACATGTTCTTGGAAGAACTGCGCGGCCGCGTCGTGCGACGGGTGGCACGATGAGGATCACCGGCGGGGTGTGGGCGTCGCGACGGGTGCGGGGGCCGCAGCGGGGCAGCGCCATCCGCCCCACCCCCGATGTACTCCGCGAGCAGGCGTTCGCCATTCTCGGCGCCGAGATCCAGGACGCGGTGGTGCTGGACCTCTTCGCCGGCACCGGCATCGTGACCCTGGAGGCCTTGTCGCGGGGGGCGCGGCGCTGCTTCGCAGTGGAAAAGTCGCGGCAGGCTGCCCAGTTGCTGGCTGGCAACCTGGCCTTGCTGGAGGGGGCGGCGGCACGGTGCCAGGTGATCGTGAAACCGGCCCTGGCGGCCATCCGCGAGCTGGCTCGCGGCGAGGTGCGGTGCCGCACGGTGTGGTGCGACCCCCCGTTTGCGGAGTTCGGGCTCGGCATCGCCGCTCTGGAGGAGGCGCGGGCGCAGGGGGTGCTCCTGGCGGGGGGACGGGCGGTTCTGGAAGCGCCCACGGGGCGAGTCACGCTGCCCCGGGGGTTCGAGGTGGAACGGCAGCTGCGGGGTGCGTGGCTATTGCGCTGCACCGAATAGGGGGAGGTATGGAAACGGGGCGTCCCGCGCTGGCGGCGGCAAGCAAACTGGAGGGGCTCAAGCGGTCCGTGGCGGCGGTCATTCACGGCAAGCCCGAGGCCATCGACCTGGTGATCGTCGCCCTGCTGGCGCGCGGGCACGTGCTGATCGAGGATATCCCCGGCGTGGGCAAAACGACGCTGGCGCAGGCCCTCGCCCGTTCCCTCAACCTGACCTTCAGCCGCATCCAGTTCACCAGCGACACGCTCCCCTCGGACGTGATCGGCATCTCCCTGTGGCGACCCGAGCGCGGGGAGTTCGAGTTTCTCCCCGGCCCCCTGTTCACCAACGTGCTCCTCGCCGACGAGATCAACCGGGCGACGCCCAAGACCCAGGCGGCGCTCTTGGAGGCGATGAGCGAGCGGGCGGTCACCGTGGAAACCACCCGCTACGCGCTGCGGGAGCCGTTCCTGGTGCTGGCCACCCAGAACCCGGTGGAGTACCTGGGCACGTACCCGCTCCCGGAGGCGCAGTTGGACCGGTTCCTGTTCCGCGTTTCGCTGGGCTACCCGGACCGCCAGGTGGAGCTGGAACTGCTCCGGCGCGGCGGCGTGGAGGAGGAGCTGGAACGGGTCCAGCCGGTGCTGGAGGCGGCGGAGGTGGTGGAGCTGCAGCGGGCCGTGCGGCGGGTGCGGGTGGCGCCGGTGCTGCTCGATTACATGTTGACGCTGGTAGAGCGCACCCGCTCCCACGCCGGTGTGGCGCTGGGCGTGTCCACTCGGGGGGCGCTGGGTCTGCACCGGGCCTCCCAGGCCATGGCACTCCTGGAGAACCGGGACTACGTGATCCCCGATGACGTGGTCCGGGTGGCGGTGGCGGTGATGGCGCATCGCCTGGTGCTGGCGGGGGCCGAGGCGGCCGAGGGGTGGAGCCGCAGCGAGGCGGAGCGCGCGGTCATTACCGAGATCGTCCGTTCCACCCCCGTGCCGCTGTGAAGGGGTCGCTCCCCCGCCGTGCGAGCGCGCGCGGCAGTGGCAGCCTCGGCGGGCAGCCGCGGGTCTGGGGGGCGTGGGCGGCCCTGGCCGTCGTGGGGGTGGCGGCCCTCAACACCGGTAACAACTCGCTTTACCTCCTGTTCTCGCTGGCGTTGGGAACGGTCCTCTCGGGGTGGGTGGTGGCTGCCCGCTCGCTGCGCGCCCTCCGGGTGACCGCGCGCTGCCCCACGGACGCCTCCGCCGGGAGCCCCACGGTGCTCCTCCTGGACATTGCCAATACCTCGCGCTGGCTGCCGACGCCCTGCCTGCTCTGCACGGTGGAGGGTCTGCCGGGTCGCGCTGCGGTGGCGGCCCTCGAGCGCGGCGCCCGCACCACGCTGGCCCTCGCCACGGTGTTCCCCCGGCGTGGCCGCCACCCGCTGCCCGCGGTGTGGGTCGAGGCGCTCTTGCCCATCCCCTTCCTCCGCCGCCGCGCCCGCTACCCGCAGCGGGGCGACGTGGTGGTGTTGCCCAGGCGCGTGAGCGTGGGCGCGGTGCGCCTGGCGCAGGTGGCGAAGGCGGACGCGAACGGGACCGGGGGGCGGGGCCAGCGCGGGGGGGAGGTGGCGCACCTGCGGGAGTTCCGGCCCGGCGACGACCGCCGGGACATCCACTGGAAGCAAACGGCGCGGCAGCAGTGGCTGGTGGTGGTGGAGCGCCAGGAGGCGCCGGTCGCCGCCGAGTACGTGGTGCTGGACCGCCAGCTCCCGCGCCGTGACGACCCGGTGTGGCGGGAGCGCTTCGAGGACCTGGTGGCCGAGGCGGCGGCGGCGGTCTGCGCCCGCGTCCGCGCCGGCACGACGGTGGGCCTGGTGATGGGGGGTACGGTGCTGCCGCCGGGGAGGGGGGTGACCCACGGCCGGCGCCTCCTGCGGGCGCTGGCGCTGGTGGAGGCGGCCGGTCCCGGGGAGGATCCGCTCCCCGCGGCGGTGCGGTCGGGACAGGTGTACCGCCTGGCGGGGGGAAGATGAGCGGACCCCTCCTCCGCCAACGGCTCCTGGGCATCGGGGCGCTTACGGCGGCGGTACCGGTGGTGACCACGGGCATCGGGCACGGCCTGTTCGTGGCGCTCTTCGCCCTGGTGGCGCTGGTGCTGCTCTTTGCCCGGCGGCCGCTGCGGCCACTCCCCGGGTGGGCGGAGAACCTCCTGGCTCTCCCCATCCTCATGGCGGTGCTGGCGGCCGGGGGGTGGCAGTTCGGGGTGCTGCGCCCGGTCACCCACCTCACGTTGCTGCTGGCCGCTGTGCGTCTGCCGGGTTGCGGTGCCGCGACGCGCTTCTGGTCGGCGAGCGGGGTGGTGGGGCTGGTGGGGGTGGCGGGTGTGGCTTCCGCCACGCACCCCTTGCTCGTGCCGTACCTTATCGGTGTGCAGGCGCTGCTCCTGGTGGCGGCGGTTCGGCTCGTGGCCGTGCACCTTCAGGAGGTGGGGCTGGGGCGCGCGGCGGAGTTCGGGGCGGGGACGCTCGTTACCACGGCAGCCACGGTGGTGCTCGGGGTGGTTTTCGCCGCGGGCATCTTCGTGGCGGCGCCCAGGCTGCGCTCCCCCTTCGCCACCGCCTCCTTCGGCGGCCGTGCGGTGAGCGGGTTTCGGGACGCTGTGGCGCTGCACCGCATCGGGCAGATCGCCGCATCGCGGGCGGTGGCGATGCGCGTGCGGTTCCCAGCCGCCGAGGGCGTGGAGCCGGAGTGGCTGCGCTTCGTTGGCAGCACCCTCCAGCACTACCGCGGCGGCGTCTGGGCCCAGGGCCGGCGCAGCTCGCCCCTGGAACCCCCGGACGCCGAGGGGTGGACCCGGCTGGCAGCGCCGGGAGGCCGCGCGGTGGAGGCGGAGATCGTGCTGGAACGGCCCCAAGATGTCCTCTTCGTGCCGCCCGGCGCGGCGGAGGTGCAGCTCCCGCCCGTGGGCGTGTCCAGGGGGGCACTGGGGGCGCTGCGGCTGCCGGCCGGCACCGCGGCGCCGTTGGCCTACGCCGTCCGGTTCGATCCAGCCCGCATCACCCAGGAGCCGCCCGAGCCGGCGGACCTGGAGCTTCCCGCCCGCTTGTCCTGGGTGCGGCCGCTGGCCCGTCAGGTGGCGGCGGGGAGCCGTACCCCCGTGGCCGCGGCGCTGGCCATCGAGCAGTATCTCCAAGCCAACTACACTTACTCGGCGCGCAGCGACGCCCCGCTGCGCCGCGATCCCGTGGACTGGTTCCTGCGGGAGAGCCGGCAGGGGCACTGCGAGTTCTTCGCTTCGAGCATGGTGCTGATGCTGCGGGCGCTGGGGATCCCGGCCCGCCTGCAGGCGGGCTTCGCCGGCGGCGAGGCGGACGGCCGGGGCGGCTTCGCGATCCGCGACAGTCACGCCCACGCATGGGTAGTGGCGTGGGTGGGGAGCGGGCGCCCCGAGGCGGAGGTGCCGTCGGCCGGGCGTGGGGCGTGGCGGGTGTTCGACCCCACCCCCCCCGAAGGGCAACCCACCCTGCAGGGGAACAGCCCCGGTTCCTGGTGGGTCGCGAGCTGGGATCGCCTGGAGTCGGCGTGGGACCGGTGGGTGCTCACCTTTTCCCTGGCGGATCAGCTCGACGCGGTGCGCTCGGCGGTCGAGCTGGGGAGGAGGGCGGGACGGGCGGCGGTGCTCGGCCCAGTGTTGGGCGTCCTGGTGCTGGCGCTCCTCGTCTGGTTCGGAGTGCGCCGTTGGGACCGGCCGCGCCGCCGGGGCGGGAGGGGTGCGGTGGGGGCGCTGGAGATGGTGTACCGGGAAGCGGCGACGGTGGGGTTGGGCCGGGACGGCGGCACGACGCCGCGCGCTCTCGTGGGTGCCGTTGCCACGGCCGTGCCGGAGGCCGCGGGGGAGCTGCGGCGGCTGGTGGCCTTCCATGAGGCGGTGCGGTACGCGCAGCGGCGGCCGCCGGGC
>JBBISY010000031.1:0-21868 GCA_037441065.1 Acidobacteriota bacterium
TGGCGACCTTCCGGGCCCGCTTCTTGGGGGCCGGGGCCGCCTCTTCGGGGGGGGCTGCCGGGGGCTCCGCCGGCACGGCGGGGGGCGCTTCGGGGACGCTCTCTGCCGGCGGGGCGGGTGCCGGCGTGGGTTCTGCCGCCACTGGTGGAGGTTCCGGGGGCGGTGCGGCGGGGGGCACGGGGCGGGTCTCCACGGGCGGCTTGGCCGCCGGCGCCGGCTTGGCGGCCGAGGCCGGCACCGTCAGCCCGGCCAGGTTCGGGACCTGCTCGGGGAGCTCCTCGTCCAGGGCGGCCAGGCGACGGCCCGGCCGGCGCCGCTTGAGGGCGGCGGCCGGTGGCTGCGGCTTCTTCTTCTCCTCCGCAGCTGGCTGGGTGATCTCGCGGCGGATGATCACCTCGCGGGGGCGGTGTTGGAGTGTCTCGCCGGTGATGATGGCACGCACCGTGGCCAGGTCCAGGGCGGCATCGGCCGAGGACACGTCCACGCCGATGGACCGCAGCTTGAACAGCAGCTCGTCCACCGTGACGCCCATCTGGCGGGCGAGATCGCCGACTCGGAAAACCTGCGCCATGCCTCACTCCTCACTGGGCGCGGGGACCTGCGCCTCGAGCGCCGCCTTCGCCGCCTGCACGAGCTTGGCGGCGGAGTGCGGACCGATGCCGGGAATCTCCATGAGCTTGGCCGGGTCCGCCGCGGCCAGGGCACCAGCGTGGGAGTAGCCGTGTTCCAGGAGCCGCTCCCGCAGTTTCTCCCCCACCCCTGGGATGTCTTCGAGGGGCAGGTGGGTGTCGTAGTCCACCTCGGCGCCGGCGGGCTCCGTCTCCATCTCGAGCTCTTCGCTCACCCCCTCCACCTGCCGGAGCATGGCGGCGAGGGCCGCGGCCACCTCGTCCTTGACCGCCTCCTCGCTCTTGATCTCGATGCGCGAGCCCAGGAGGCGAGAGGCCAGGCGTACGTTTTGACCGCGCTTGCCGATGGCCAGGGAGAGTTGCTCGTCGGAGACGATCACGTCCAGGACCGGCTCCACGCGCTCGTGGAAGAGGGGGTTGCCGTTCTCGTCCAGGGCCACGTTCCCCTCGGTGTCGGTGATGGGGACCCGGACCTGCTGCTCGCGCAACGCCACCCGGTTGATCTTGGCCGGTGCCAGGGCGCTCTGGGCGAAGGTCACCAGGTCAGGGGAGTAGGGGATGATGTCCACCTTTTCCCCCTTGAGTTCCCGCATGATGGCCTGGACCCGCGAGCCCTTCATGCCCACGCACGCCCCCACCGGATCTACGTCCCGGTCGCGCGAGGCGACGGCCACCTTGGCCCGCTCCCCCGGTTCGCGGACGCACCCCTTGATCACCACGGTCCCGTCGAAGATCTCGGGAACCTCCATCTCCAACAGCTTGATAAGAAGCTGCGGCGAGGTGCGGGAGAGCACCACCTGGGGCTTGTTGGGCTCCTTGGTGACGTCGACGATGACGGCACGGATGCGGTCGCCCTGACTGTACCGTTCGTGGCGGACCTGCTGGTGGCGCGGGATGATCCCCTCGGTGCGCCCCAGTTCCACAATGATGGCTCCCTGCTCGAAGCGCTTGACGATGCCGTTGACCAGCTCCCCCAGCTTGCCTATGTACTCGCCGTAGATGTTGTCCCGTTCCGCCTCGCGCACGCGCTGGAAGAGCATCTGACGGGCCGCCTGCGCCGCGATGCGACCCAGGTTGGCGGTGTCGAGAGCGCCCAGCACGATCTCCCCGCCCACCTCCACCTGCGGGTCCAGCGCCCGGGCGTTCTGCAGGTCGATCTGCGCCGTGGCGTCCTCGATCTCCTCGGGCGTCGCCACCACCTTGCGGACGCGCAGGCAGGTCAGCTCGCCCTTTTCCACGTCGATGACGGTTCGCACGCCCCGCTCGCGATACTGCTTGCGAGCCGCCTGGGTGATGGCCTCTTCCAGGGCGGCCACGAGCCGCTCCGGCTCGATCTCCCGCTCGTGGGACACCTGACGGATCAAGTTGACGAGATCCATCCTCATGGTTCGTTCCTTCCTCGTCGGTGGCGCCGAAGCTCCTTCGGAAACGGGTCCAATCGCGCCTCGAGCACCTCGCCCTCCGGCAGCTCCACCGTCTCGTTGCCCTCCACCTGCAGGCGAACCACGCCGTGCTGCCGGCCGAGCAGGACGCCGGTGACCAGCCGGTTCCCCTGCCAGCCCGGGCGCATGCGCACCCGCACCGCGCTCCCGGCGAACCGATCGAAATCTTTCTGTTCGTATAGCTTGCGGTCGAGACCCGGGGAGGTCACCTCGAGCGTGAAAGGGCCCGGGAACGGGTCGTAGGCGTCCAGCAGCACGCTGGCCTGGCGCGAAATCCGCTCACAGTCGGCGAGGTTGACCGCACCGTCGGGGCGGTCCAGGACCAGGCGCACCACCGGCCGACGCCGCCCGCCGGTGACCTCGGCGGCCACCAGTTCCAGACCCTCGCTCGCCGCGAGGCGCGCCAGCTTGCCGTACAGCTCCTGCGAAATTCCCTGCATCCTTCCCCTTTGCCCCGAAAAAAAAGTGGGACCACGGTCCCACTTTCTTTCGAAAGCAGCCGCTCCTTTATACCCCTTTTTTTCTGCCGTGGCAAGCCGGGTCCGCGACCCACCGCGGGCGCGGCGGCCGCCGCCAGCGGAGCTTGTCGCGCCGGGGAGATGGTGGTAAGGTGAGGCGCCTCGTCGGTCGGGGAGGGTGCCTGCCACGGAGGGAGCGCGAGGAGTGAGAGAGGCCACCGTCACCGTCCTGGGGGACGGGACGCTCGCTTCGGCCATCGCTCGGTATCTGGCACAAGACCTGCGCCAGCTCACGGGCCTGTACCGTCTCTCGGTACGACACGACGCGCCCGGCGAGGGGATCGAGCGCTCGCCAATCCCGAGTTCCGACCCGGCGGCCCCTGCCCCGGTGCTGGTGGTGGCCGTCCCCAGTGCCGCGGCCGGCAGCGCCCCCGAGCGGCAGAGCGCCGCGCTGCTGGTGGGGGCGGGCGTCGGCCGGGTGCTCAAGCATTCCCGCGATGCGGTGATCGTCATGGCCACGGCCCCCGTGGGGGCGATGTGCGAAGCGGCGCGCCGGGTCGGCGCCCCCCCGGCACAGGTTCTGGGCGTGGCCGGCGGGGTGGCCAGCGCGGGTCTGCGGGCGGCCATTGCCCAGGAGCTGCAGGTCGCGGTGGAGGACGTGGCGGCGCTGGTGCTGGGTGGGGGCGGCGGGGAGCTGGTGCCGCTGCCCCGCTACGCGGCGGTGGCTGGTATCCCGGCCGCCAAGTTGCTGCCGAAGCGCCGCCTGGCCGAGCTGGTGCGCGGGGCCCTCGAGGAGGAGCGCCGCGTGGCGGCGTGGGAGGAGGGAGAGGGCGAGCCGGCCGACCTCGTGCGGGCAACCGGCGAGCTGGTGGGCGCGGTGGTGGCGGACAGCCAGCGCATCCTTCCCTGCGCCGCCTATCTGACGGGCGAGTTCGGCCTGGAGGGGGTCTGGCTCGGGGTCCCGTGCCGGGTGGGGGCAGGCGGGGTGCGCGCCGTGCTGGAGGTTCCCCTCGCCCCGCGCGAGCGGGAGCAGCTGGGTCGCGCGGCCGCCGCGGTGCGGCAGCGGATGGCAACGCTTCCCTCGGCGTTGGGGAGCGCGTAGCATGCAGCTTCGAGCGTCCTTTCGGCGCTGGCCGGAGGAAGGGGGAGGAGGTACATGGCGGAACCGATCACACACGATGTCCTGATCCTCGGAGCGGGGCTGGCCGGGTTACGGGCGGCGGTGGAGATTTCCCGCCGCCTGGAAGGGAAGGTGGACATCGGCATCGTCTCGAAAGTGCAGCTCATGCGCGCCCACTCGGTGTGCGCCGAGGGCGGCACCGCCGCCGTGCTGCGGCAGGAGGAGGGGGATTCCTTCGAGCTGCACGCCTGGGACACGGTGAAGGGCTCGGACTTCCTGGCGGACCAGGACGTGGTCCACCGGTTCGTCCATGCGATGCCGCAGGAGATCATGCTCCTCGATCACTGGGGGATCCCGTGGACCCGCGACGAGCACGGCCGCATCGCCCAGCGGCCCTTCGGCGGGCACTCCTACCCCCGGGCGACGCTGGCCGCGGACAAGACCGGCTTTTTCGAGATGCAAACCCTCTACGACACGCTGCTCCGGCACCGCTGCTTCACCCGCTACGACGAGTTCTTCGTCACCGACATCCTGGTCAAGGACGGCCGGTTCGTGGGGCTGGTGGGGATCCACGCCGGTTCCGGGGAAGTCGTGACGATGCGGGCCAAGGCGCTGCTCATCGCCTCGGGCGGGGGCGGCACGCTGTACGGCTTCACCACCTACTCGCAGACCGTCACCGGCGACGGCATGGCGATGGCGTACCGGGCCGGCTTGCCCCTGGAGGACATGGAGTTCCTCCAGTTCCACCCCACTGGCCTCGTGCCCTCCGGCATCCTCATGACCGAGGGCTGCCGGGGCGAGGGCGGCTACCTCACGAACAGCCTGGGCGAGCGCTTCATGGAGAAGTACGCCCCCAAGCTCATGGAGCTGGCGCCGCGCGACATGGTCTCGCGCGCGGAGACGGAGGAGATCCTGGCCGGCCGCGGGTTCCACTCGGAAGCCTGGGGCGATTACCTGCACCTGGACCTCACCCACCTGGGGGCCGAGCGCATCAACAAGCGCCTGCCCCTGATCCGCGAGGTGTGCATCAAGTTCCTGGGGCTCGACCCGATCACCACGCCGATCCCGATCCGGCCGGTGGCCCACTACTCCATGGGCGGCATCGAGACGGACATCGACGGCCGCACGAGGGTCGAAAACATCTGGGCTGCCGGCGAGGCGGCCTGCGTGTCCCTGCACGGCGCCAACCGGCTGGGCTCCAACTCCACCGCCGAGTGCCTGGCCTGGGGCGGCATCACCGGCGAGGAGATCGTGAAGGCGCTGCCGAAGCTGCCGGCGCCGGTGCCGGTCCCCGAGGAGCTGGTGGCCCGGGCCAAGGGGCACATCCAGGAGCTGCTGCGTCGGGAGGGGAGGGAGAACCTCTACGTGGTGCGGCGGGAGCTGCGCACCATGATGGACCGCTGGGTGGGTGTGTTCCGCAACGGCCAGGATCTGGCGAAGGCACTGGAAACGGTCAAGGAGCTCAAGGAGCGCTCGCGCCAGGCCCCGGTCCCCGACAAGGGCATGGTGTACAACTCGAACCTCTTCCACGCCTTGGAGCTGGAGAACCTGCTCGATCTGGCGGAGGTCACGGTGGCCGGGGCGCTGGCGCGGGAGGAGTCGCGTGGTGCCCACGCGCGGCGCGATTTCCCGACGCGGGACGACGAGAAATGGCACAAGCACACGCTGGCCTGGTGCACCGACGCCGGGCCGCGGCTCGAGTACAAGCCGGTGACCATCACCACCTGGCAGCCGGTGGAACGGAAGTACTGAGGGAGGGGCCATGCTGGAATCGAAAGGACGACCGAACCGTCTGGGTCTGTGGGGCTGGCTGGGCGGCGGCAGGTGGGGCCTGGAGCGCTACCTGTACACGCTGCATCGGCTCACCGGCCTCGGCCTGCTCGCCTATTTCCTGCTGCACATCGTCGTCACCTCCTCGCGGGCCATCTCGCCCGAGCGCTGGCAGGCGGCGATGGACAGCGTCACCGGCCCGCTCTTCACCGTCGGCGAGTTCTTGGTGTTCGTGGCCTTCGCCTTCCACGCCGTCAACGGTATCCGCCTCGTGCTCGTGGAGCTGGGCTGGGCGGTGGGCAAGCCCCTGGAGCCGGTGTACCCCTACAAGACGTCGGTGAACTTCCAGCGGCCCCTGGCTGTCGGCGCCATGATCCTGGCGGCCATCGTCATGATCCTGGGCGGGCTCGACTTTTTCGTGCTGCACTAGAGGGAGGGCGGCGATGATGCGCGATGCGAAGCTGTGGACGTGGCACGTGGTGGCCGGGGGCGTGATTCTGGTGCTCTTGGGCCTGCACATGACGATCATGCACCTGGACGAGATCTTCGGCATCTTCAACCCGCACGGCGGGCACCCCATCGACTGGGCCAACGTGGTGGCGCGGGGGCGGACGGTCTTCTTCCCCGTCACCTACATCCTGCTGCTGGGGGCGGCGCTCTTCCACGGTCTGTACGGCCTGCGCAACATCCTCCTCGAGTTGAACCCGCCCCCCTGGCTCAAGAAGGCCATCGGGGTATTCCTGCTCCTCGTGGGGCTTGGCTTCTTCGTCTTCGGCACCTGGGCCGCGGTGGCCAGCCACACGCTGGCCACGTCGTTGTGAGGGGGGTTGGCGATGAGCGACAGCATGCACGAGGTGACCTACCGCATCCGGCAGTTCGACCCCAACCGCGACGCGGCCCCGCACTGGGAGGAGTACCGCATCCCGTACGCCCCCGGCATGACCGTGCTGGACGGCCTGTGGAAGGTCAAGGAGCTGCACGCCCCCGGGCTCGCCTGGCGCTCCTCCTGCCGCATGGGCGTGTGCGGCTCCTGCGGCATGCTCATCAACGGCAAGCCTTCCCTCGCCTGCAACACGCAGATCTCGGAGCTGGGGACCGCCTTCGTGGCAGTGGCGCCGCTGCCGAACTTCGCCATCATCCGCGACCTCGTTCCCGACCTGCGGCCGATGATTGAGCGGCATCGCGAGCTGATGCCGTACATCCTGCGCGACGACGTCCAGGAGCGGGAGAACCCCAGCGGCGAGTACTGGCAGTCGCCGGAGGAGCTGGAGCACTACCTGCAGTTCTCCTACTGCATCAAGTGCGGGTGCTGCATGGCGGCCTGCCCCACCTACGCCACCGACCCGGCCTACTCGGGCCCCATGCCCCTCGCGCAGGCCCACCGCTACAACGCGGACTCCCGCGACGGGGGGTTCGCCGCGCGCCGGGGCCTGCTCTTCGGCGAGATGGGGCCGTGGCGCTGCCACTTTGCGGGGGAGTGTTCGCGGGTGTGCCCGAAGGGGGTGGACCCGGCCAAGGCCATCCAGCTCATGAAGCGCGAGCTGGTGCTCTCGTTCCTGCGGCTGCGCAAGGCCAAGTGCCCATCGGGTCTGGCCAAGACCCTCGAAGGGGTCGGGCGGCGCGAGGGCATCCCGGAGGCCCCCGCCCCCACCGTGTAGCCAGCGGCACCGCGACGCGCCACGGCTGCCGTTGGGGTGGGCCGGGAGAGGCCTGCCTGCCGGCGCCACGCCGGCCGGGGGGCTGGGGGCTGGGTGTGGAGGCAACGACAGCCGGCGGATTGACACCTGGCGCGGGACAGTCTAAGCTTTACCTAAGGATACACCGCAGCGAACTCCTTGGCGGTGGCCGTGAGGAGCCGAGGAGAAGAAGGGAGACACCGTGAACCCAGCAACCCTCCGCCACCCCGCGCAGTGGGGTCCGCTCCGGAGGAGCATCAACGTCCTGCTCCTCGCCTCTCTCACCCTGGGCGCCGTCACGGTGCCCGAAGCCTGGGCGGCCAACCTCTACGTGGCCACCACCGGCAGCGACGCCGGACCCAACACGTGCCAAGTGCCGGCGAGTCCATGCAAGACGCTGACGCACGCGCTCACCCAGGCGGTCTCCGGCGACGTGATCAACGTGGCCGCTGGGCTCTACGACACCCCCGGCAACGGCGAAACGTTCCCGCTGGCGCTCAAGGACGGCGTGGCCATCCTCGGCGACCCCGCCAACCCCGCCACGCGCACCATCTCGGCGCCGGCGGCCACCGACGTGTTCTACAACGACGGCACGAGTCCGCTCTCTCCCACCACCCGCCTGGCCGGGTTCACCCTCACCCACGACGCGAACGACAGCAACAACGTCGTTCTCGACTTCGAGGTGGCTGACCAGGTCCTCTCGCCCCGCATCGATCACAACCTCTTCCCGAGCGCCAGTGGCTTCAATGAGATTGGCATCTACGCGGAGGATGCCTCGACGAGCGCGGGCACGTTCACGCCGACCATCGAGAACAACACCTTCACGAGCATGTGGGCGCCGATCTGGGTGAACCTTTCCAGCGGCGGCGCCGACGTCGCGGCACCTACCATTGCCAACAACACGTTCACCGACTGCGACTACCCGATCAGCTACACGATGACCACGTCCGCCGAGGGCACGGTGGGCGGCTCGGTGACCGGCAACACCTCCACGGGCACGACCTCGAACGACGTCTATGTTTACGTCGATCTCAACGCCACACCGGGGCTCACCTTCAACCCGACAATCTCCGGCAACACCTTCTCCAGTACAGTCGGCGACAACGTCTGGATGTCGGTGAGCCTTTCGGATGGCAGCGGCAACGTCTCGGTCACCCCCACCATCGCCAACAACTCGCTCACCTCCACGAGCGGCGCAAACGTCATGGTCTCCTGGGTCGCCGTGTCATTTTGGGCCGGCAACGTCACCGTCGCCCCCGCCGTCTCCGACAACCCGACGATGGCGGCCTTCAGCAACAACTTCGCGCTGTACGGGTTTTGGTACTCCGTGGATGGCGACGTATCGGTGTCGCCCACGATCACCGGCAACACCATGAGCGGCGCGAGTAACCCTAGCATCTACCTGTCGCTCACCACCCTGTCGGTGAGCACCGCAAACCAGCAGAACGTGGTCTCTCCCACCATCGCCAACAACACCATCTCCGGCCCCGGTCAGGACGGCATGTACCTGTACCTCTCCGAGCTAAGAAACGGACGCTTCGTCTCGGACATGACGATTTCCGGCAACACCATCACCTCGCCTGGTGACAGGGGAGTGGCGGTGTCGCTGGAGCAGTTCTCTTACGGCACAGGCCTCGACTGGAACCTCACAATCGCCAACAACACCATCACCAACGCGACGAACGAAGGCATCTTCCTCAACGAGTCCTCCATGTCCTACTCGGGTAGCGGCACCTTCGACCTGACGATCGAGGGCAACACCATCACCAATCCAGGTGGCTTCGGCATCCAAGGGTATCCCGTGTACTCCTTCTACTCCGACAACCAGACCGACGTCAGCGTGCTCCTGCGCGGCAACACCATCACCGGCGCCGGCAGCCACGGCATCTGGCTGGACTTCTCGGACCAGACGTCGAACACCCTGGACGCCCGCATCACCGACAACGTCGCCACGGGCGGCAGCGGGGACGGTCTCGTACTGGCGTCGTTCGACCTCGGCAGCAACGGCATCCTGGTGGCGTGCAACACCATCACCGGCAACTTCGGCACCGGCATCGTCCAGCTCTCCCAGGGGGACCCCCTGGTCGACTACGGCGGGGGCGACCGCGGCTCGCCCGGCGCCAACGTGCTCATGGGCAACGGCGTCGATTTCCGCAACTTCGACTCGGACACCGCCAAGGCCGAGAACAACTGGTGGGGCGACAGCGATCCCTCCGACCAGGTGTCGGGGCCGGTGGACTACGACCCGTGGCTGGGGGCGGCTCCGGTGGTGACCGTTACGGCGAACCTCGTGGATTCGGTGTTCAACGACGTGGCGCCCGCCGGGCCCTCGGTGGGGGATACCTTCCTCTACACCGCCACCATCGGGCCGGCGGCCGGCAGCTGTGGCGACATATCGCTTTCCTTCCTCGCCCCCATCCCGCCCAACGCCACGGTGGTCAGCGGTTCGGTCACCACCTCGCAGGGTACGGTGACCGGCGAGAACCCCGTGGCCGTCAACATTGGCTACCTCCCCAGCGGCTCCTCCGTCACCGTGACCTGGCGGGTGGTGGCCACCTCCGGCACGCAGCTCTCCTCGCAGGGGACGGTGGTGGGGGCGCGGAGCGGGTCAACGCTCTCGGACGACCCCGACACGCCGGCGCCCGGCGATCCTACGGTCACGTCGTTCGTAGTGTTGCAGCCCGGTACCGTGCAGTTCACCGCCGCCACGGCCAGCGGGGCGGAGGGGGCCGGCACGGTGACGCTCACCGTGACGCGCTCCGGCGGCACGGCGGGACCGATCACCGTCAACTATGCGTCTGCCGACAACACGGCCGCCGCTCCCGCCGACTACACCGCCGTGTCCGGCCAGTTGAGCTGGGCCGACGGGGACGGCTCGTCGCGGCAGATCGTGGTGCCGATCGTGGACGATGCGGTGGTGGAGGGCAACGAGACGTTCACCGTGACGCTCACCGATCTGCCGGGGGGCGGCTTTGTCGGCTCGCCGTCCAGCGTCACCGTCACAATCCTCGATAACGATCAGGCCGAGCCCATCCCCACCCTGGGGCAGTGGCTGCTGCTGCTCTTGGCGGGTCTGCTGCTGTTCGCGGGGGGCGGCCTGTTGCGACGCCGGCGCTTTGCCGCTGCCGGGCTCGTCGTCGCGCTGGCCTGCGGCGCCGGCTGGGCCGGCGCGGCGCCCGCGCGGCAGGCGGAGGGGAGCAAGCCCAAGCAGCAGACCACCGCCGTCGGCACGGTGGCCAAGACCAGCGTGACCGGGAATCTCATCACCCTCACCCTCGCCGACGGCACCAGCGTGACCGTACCGAAGCAGGCGCTGCGGGTGAAAGACTTGCGGGGCAAGGCGGGGCAGCGGAAGCTGGAAGGCCTGAGTCCAGCGGATCGTCTCATCGAGAGGAGCAAGCTCAGAGCCGAGCGCCAGGCGGCGCGGGCGCAGCGGCGGGCCGAGCGGGAGGCCATGACGCCCGAGGAGCGCCAGGCGTGGCAGCGGCAGCGCCGGATGGAGCGCCAGCAAGCCAAGGCGGCGCGGGGTGTCGGGCGCCCGGACCCCCTGGCGCTGCTTGCCGAGGGCGTGCCCGTGGCCGTCAGGGTAGTCCGCGACAGCGCCGGGCAGGTCATGAGCGCTCGCGTGGAGCTCCACGCCAGCGAGCAGGCCGCCCGGGCGGCCGTGGAGCAGCGCGTCGCCGCCAAGGCGGCGAGGCAGCAGGCGCGCAGGACCGCGCACTGATCAGCGGATCGCCGGTCGAAAACCGCCCCGGCCCGCGGCCGGGGCGGTTTCTTTTTGCCGAGAGCTGCTACCCTTGGCGGCATGCGCCGAACCCGCCGCTGCATCGTGACCCTCGTTGCGCTGGGGTCCCTCGCCTGTTCCCGCACCCGGCCCAACGTGCTGCTGGTGACCTTCGACACGCTGCGCTGGGACCACGTGGGGTACGCCACGGGACGGCAGGATCTCACGCCGAACCTCGATACCCTGGCGCGGGAGGGAACCTGGTTCTCCGGCTGCCGCACCAGCCAGCCCAACACCCTGCCCGCCCACACCACCATCATGACGGGGCTCGAGCCGTACCACCACGGGGTGCGCAACAACGGTACCTACATCGTGCCGGAACGGGTCACGACGCTGGCGGAGGCGTTGCGCCAGCGGGGCTACGCCACGCACGCGGTAATCTCGGCCTTCGTGCTCGACAGCCAGTTCGGGCTGGACCAGGGTTTCGACGGCTACGACGACGACCTGTCCGGCGGGCCGAAGCAGAAGATGTTCATGTTCAAGGAGATCAAGGCGGCCCAGACGGCCGACAAGGCGATCAAGTGGCTCGAGGCGGAGCGGCCCAAGGAGAAGCCGTTCTTTCTCTGGCTGCACTTCTTCGACCCGCACGCGGACTACGAGCCGCCCGCGGATGTGGCGGCGAAGTTTCCCGGCGACCCGTACAGCGGCGAGGTCCACTACGCCGACCGCGAGCTGGGACGCGTGCTGGCCGCGCTCAAGCAGGGAGGGGACTTCGAGCGCACGCTCATCGTGTTCACCTCGGATCACGGCGACGGACTCGGCGAGCACGGGGAAAACACGCACGGCATCTTCATTTACGAGGCGACCACCCGCGTGCCGCTGCTGCTGCGCGGGCCGGGCGTGCCGCCGGGGCGCCAGGTGGACGCGCTGGTCCGCAGCGTGGATATCGCCCCCACCGTGCTCGATCTTGTGGGTGGCGGGGGCCTGCCGGAGGCGGACGGCGCGAGCCTCGAGGAGGTGTGGCGCGGGAAGGCCCGGCCGCGGGTGGCCTACCTGGAGAGCTTGATGCCGCGGCTCAACTTCGGCTGGGCGGAGCTGCGGGGGCTGTGCGACGGGCAGCGGAAGGCAATCGAGGCGCCGCGTCCCGAGTTCTTCGACTTGTCGCAGGACCCCGGCGAACGCCACAACCTCATCAGGCCCGGCGAGCCGGTCCCCGAGGCGGCGCTGCCCCTCCTGGCGGAGCTGCGGCGCCGCACGGCCGAGGACCCCTTCACGCGGGGCGAGCAGCGGGAGGCGCCGATGGACGCCGAGACCCGCGAGAAGCTGCGCTCGCTCGGCTACGTCTGGGGCGCCCCGGCGGCGGACGACCGGCCGCGGCCGGACCCCAAGGACCGCATCCGTTACTGGGAGGACTTCCAGCAGGCACAGAGCATGATCCGGCGCAACGAGTTCGAGCCGGCGCTGGCGGCCATCCGCAAGCTGTTGGAAGTGGACGCGGATAACGTGGTGGCGCTGGGTTCCCTGGCCAACGTGCTGGTCCGCACGCGCCAGCGGGAAGAGGCGCTCCAGGTCTTCCGCCGCATGATGGCCCTGGATCCGCGCCGGGAGACGGCCTACCTCGGGGCGGCTCGCCTGCTGCGTGAGGCGGGCAAGCCCGCGGAGGCCGAGCCGCTCCTGCGCCGGGTGCTCGAAATGCAGCCGGAGAACCCCGAGGTGTACACGGCGCTGGGCGACCACTTCCTGGAGCAGGGGCAGCTCGGCGAAGCGGAGGCGTGGTTCCGCAAGGCGCTGGAGGTGGACCCCCACTCTTCCACCGCCGCCTCGGGGCTCGGCAACTGCCTCAACCGGGCCGGACGGCTGGACGAGGCGCGGCAGGTGCTGGTGGAAGCGTTTCGGCGCGATCCCACGAGCCACGCCCTCGCCTACAACCTGGCCGTGGTGAGCGAGCGCCTCGGTGACCGGCAGGGTGCCCTCAAGCTCTACCAGGCGGCACTGCGCCTGGAGCCCGATCACTCCATGACCTGGAACAACCTGGGCTCGCTCCTGGACAAGCTGGGGCGGCGCGAGGAGGCCATCCGCCTCATCGCCAAGGCCCACGAACTGGACGACGAGAACGTGGAGGCCGCGTACAACCTGGGTGTGCTGCTGCTGCTCTCCGGCAAGGCGGCGCCGGCGCTGCCGCTTCTGGAAGATGCCCACCGGAGCCGACCCGACCTGGTGCCGGCGGCCATCTTCCGCGCCCGCGCCTTGGAGGCGGTGGGCCGACGGGGCGAGGCGCTGGCGGCGTGGCGGGAGCTGGGGCGGCGAGAGCCTCCCGCCCTGCTCCAGGTGGCGCGGCTGGAACTGGAGGCGGGCCGGGAGGCGGAGGCGCGGCGGGCGCTGGAGGAGGCGCTGCGCCGCGGCGGTGGGGCGGTGCGGGAGGCGGCGGCCAAGCTGCCGGCGCTCGCCCCCCTCCTCCAGGGGAGCCAGAGCGCGCGGTAGCGCCGGACCCCTTTGGCGCAGCCGGGGAAAGGAAAAGGGCGGGGATCGCTCCCCACCCTCCCTGTTTCTCTCCTCCCCGGTCCCCGGGCCACTGGCCACCGGCCACTGCCCACGGGCCACGGCCCACGGGCCACGGTTCCTACAGCGTCTTGAGCATCTCCTCCGCTTCCTCGCAGGTCTTCCTCACGCCAGCCACCGACTTCTCCAGCGCCGCCTTCTCCTCGGGGGTGAGATCCAGCTCGATGACCTTCTCCACGCCGCTTGCGCCGAGGATCGCCGGCACGCCCACGAACAGGCCGCTGACGCCGTACTCGCCCTCCAGCTTGGCGCACACCGGCAGGATCTTGCGCTTGTCGAAGATCACCGCCTCGGCCATCTCGAGCGCCGCCCAGGCGGGCGATACGAACGCGGACCCGAAACCCAGCAACCCGACCACCTCGCCGCCCGCCTTGCGGGTGCGCGCCTCGATCTTGGCCAGCGTGTCGTCGTCCAGGAACTTGGTGACCGGAATGCCGGCGATCTGGCAGGAGCTGCGCACCGGCACCATGTCGTCGCCGTGCCCGCCGAGGACGATGGCGTTCACATTGTCCACGGAGACGTTGGCCGCCTCCGCCACGAAATAGCGGTACCGCCCGGAGTCCAGTACGCCGGCCATCCCCATGATCCGGTTCTTCGGGGGGGCGAGGCGCTTGTCCAGGGTGTAGACGATGGCGTCCAGGGGGTTGGCGATGGAGATGATCATGGCGTCGGGGCAGTACTGCTGGATCCCCTTGGCCACCTCCAGCGTGACCTTGAGGTTGATGGCCAAGAGCTCCTCGCGGCTGGGGAAGGTGCCATCGGGGCGCGCCTTGCGCGGCACACCGGCGGTGTTGATGACCATCTCGGCCCCGGCGAGGGCGGAGTAGTCCTTCGAGCCCACGAGCTTGATGTCCCGGCCAATGGTGGGCAGACCTTCGGCAATGTCGAGGCACTTGCCGATGGCCACCGACTGCTTCTTGAGGACCTCCTGCCGCTCCGGCGGGTCGGAGGGGTTGGGCATGGGCGCCGGGTCGGTCATGCCGATCTCCCTCGCCAGCCCTCGCTGGGCGATCTCCTGCGCCAGCACGCCGCCGATGTAGCCGCCACCGATGAGTCCGATCTTCTTTAGCATTTCCTCTCTCCTTTCGGGCGTTCAGGCCGCTGCGTTCACTTTCACAATCGCAAATGATAGCACCGGTGGGGCGGCAGCTAGCCGGGGGGAGACTCGGTGTCACAACGCAGCGGCTGCGCGCTGCACCCTGGGCCGGTACGGCGAGAGACTGCTCGGATCGGACGTCGCGGCGGGGTGTCGTGGTCCCGGATCGGGCGCGACGCCTCGCTGCGGCCGCTAAGGCCACGGTAGTGCCAGGCATACTGCGCGGTAGAAACGTGGTGGGGTAGGGCCATCCCGACCGCACGTCGGTGTGTTGGAACCCGGCCCGCACCCGGCACCGGCGGGGGTTGACAACCGGTTGTTGTGATCATATGCTCGAAACAGAGGTGAAGGATGCCGCGACCGCCCCATCCGCGCCGAATCCACCGCCCTTCAGGCGTTGCCGGCTTCCGACCGATCGGCCGGCCGATCTGGTCGGTGCAAACCGTGACGTTGGGGCTGGACGGGATCGAGGCGCTTCGCCTGGCCGACCTGGAGGGGTTATACCAGGAGGCGGCGGCCGAGCAAATGGGCGTGTCGCGGCCAACCTTCGCGCGCATCCTCGCGCATGCCCGCTCGGTGGTGGCGGATGCACTGATCAACGGCAAACTGCTGCTGATCGCGGACGAAGGCCGAGCGGTCGTAGCTCCGGAGGAGCCCCTCCCCTGCCCGCTGCATTGGGGGGGGCGGCGGCGAGGGCGAGGGTGCAGGTGCCGTGGGAATCAGGAGGATTCGCCGGGAGTACCCGGCGGACCCGAACAGCAGGGTTCGGAGGAACCCTGAAAAGGAGGACACAATGCCAGGATTCGACCGTACAGGGCCAAGGGGGCAAGGTCCGCGCACCGGCGGCGGGAGGGGTAACTGCCCGCCGCTGCCCGAGGAGGGTGGGATTCTCCGTGGCGTCGGTCGCGGCGGGGCGCCCTGGGGTGGGGGTCGGGGCCGGTGCTGGGGCGGCGGCCGCGGGGCGTGGGGCAAAGGAGACCGCGGTTGGGGCGGCAGTGGCTGGGGCGTCGGGATGAGGCAGCGGGGCGCAGGTTGGGGGCCGACACCGCCGGCGCGAGACGCCGAGAAGGAGTAGCTGTGCGCGGCGACCGCGAGGTGAGGATTGCCATCTCAGCCAGCGAGGCGTCGCTGGACGGCGCGGTGGACCCCCGTTTCGGGCGCGCACGCTTCTTCCTCGTTGCGGACGGCAGGGGAGAGCGGGTAGACGTGGTTGACAACCGCGGCAGCGACGAGCTGCCCCACGGTGCCGGCACCGCCGCGGTGGCAGCGATGATCCGGCGCGGCGTGACGACCGTGCTCACCGGCCAGGTGGGGCCGCGTGCGGAAGAAGGTTTGCGTGCGGCCGGGATCCAGGTCCGCACCGGGGTTTCGGGGGTGTGCCGGGACGTCCTGGTGGCGTACCTCGGCACAGGCGAGGGGTGAGGCGTGGGGGCGGCGGCGAGCAGCGACGGCGGCCCGCTCGTGGTCGCCGTCGCGTCCGGCAAAGGGGGGACGGGAAAGACGACGGTGGCCGTGAGCCTGGCTCTCACTGCCCCCAGCCCTGCGGTGTACGCGGACTGCGACGTCGAGGAGCCCGACGGCGCGCTGTTCCTGCACCCGGCCATCGACCGGGAGAGGCCGTTCACGCAGCTGCTGCCGGTCTTCGTCACAAAGCTGTGCGACGGCTGCGGGGTCTGTCACGACGTCTGCGAATACAAGGCGATTCTCGTGGCGGACACGCCGCTCCTCTTCGCGGACCGGTGCCATGCGTGCGGCGCCTGCGCCGCGCTCTGCCCGCGCGGCGCCATCCGCGAGGAGCCGGTCGAGCGAGGAGCGATCCGGAGCGGGCACCGCAACGGCCTCGCCTTCGTCGAGGGGCGCCTGCGCATCGGCGAGGCCTCGCCCACGGCGCTGGTGCGCGAAGTGCGGGCGCTCGCGGTAGCGGCTGGCAGGCGGCTGGTGATCCTCGACGCGGCGCCGGGGACGTCCTGCCCCGTGATCGCCGCCGCGCACCGCGCCGATTTCCTGCTCCTCGTCACCGAGCCCACGCCGGCCGGTGTCGCTGACCTCGCGAGGGTCGCAGATCTGGCGGCGCACTTCGGCGTGCCAGCCGCCGTGGTCCTCAACAAGGCGGATCTCTGGCCGCCGGCCCAGGAGACGGTGACAGCCTTCTGCGCGTCGCGCTCGCTCCCATACCTGGGGGCGGTCCCCTACGATACCGCGTTTCACGCAGCGGCGCGAGCCGGGAGGTCGGCCGTCGAGGTGTGCTCGCCGATGCTGGCGGGGCGCCTGCTGGCGTTGTGGGAGGACGTCCGCGCCTTTCTCGACGAGGCAGCGCGGGCGAGGGTGGCATGAGCCGGGTGCGTTCCCACGCTTTCGGCCCGGTTCCGAGCCGGCGGCTGGGGGCGAGCCTCGGCGTGGACGTCGTCCCGCACAAGGTGTGCTCGTACGACTGCATCTATTGCCAGCTCGGACCGACCACGACGCTCACCGCGGAGCGGACGCTCTTCTTCCCCGTCGACGAGGTCCTGGCGGACGTTGGTCGCCGGCTCGGATCCTGCCGGCGACCCGACGTCATCACCGTGGCGGGGAGCGGCGAACCGACCCTCTACCTCGGTCTTGGCCAGCTCATCGAGGGAATCAAGCGCATGACGGACCTCCCCGTCGCCCTGCTCACCAACGGTGCCCTGTTCCACCGGGAGGACGTCCGCGCTGAGGCCGCCCTCGCCGATATCGTCCTCCCCAGTCTCGACGCCGGCGACGAGGAGACGTTTCGGCTCGTGAACAGGCCAGCCGCGGTGCTGAGCGTGACGCAGGTGGTGGGCGGTCTCGCGGCGTTCCGCGACGTTTACGGTGGCGCGATCTGGCTCGAGGTGATGGTCGTGGCGGGAATCACGGACACGGTGGAGCGGCTCGCGCCGGTGGCCGAGCAGGCAACCCGGTTCCGCCCCGACCGCATCCACCTCAATACGCCGGTGCGGCCGACGTTCACCGAGGGGGCGGTGCCGGTCGCCGAGGAAGTTCTCGCGAGCCTGTGCGGGGTGTTCACGCCGGTGGCGGAGGTGGTGGCGGAGCAACCGCGACCGTCTGCGGAGGCTACGGCGGACGCCTCGGGCGCCGAGACGGCCATCGCGGAGCTGATCGGACGGCGGCCGTGCACCGTCGACGACATCGTTGCGGGCCTCGGTCTCCACCGCAACGCGGTGCTCAAGGCGCTGGCGGCCCTCGAGAGCCGGTCCGCCGCCCATCGCGTGGTGCGCGGCAACCGCATCTTCTGGCACCCTGTCGATCCTTCGATGCGGCAGGAGCGCGAATCGTGAACCTCCTGGCTGTCCTGGCCGACGCCCTCATGATCACCGGCTTCGTCTTCGTGATGATGCTCATCGTCGAGGTCGTGAACGTCGTCAGCGCCGGCGCCTTGCAGAACGCGCTCGGCCGCGGCGGCGCCGCTGCGTACCTCGGTGCCGGACTACTGGGGATCGCGCCGGGGTGCCTGGGATCGTTCGCCGCCGTGGTGGTGTACGTGCATCGCGCCCTGCCCCTCGGGGCGTTGGTGACCACCATGATCGCCACCAGCGGCGACGAGGCGTTCGTCATGCTGGCGCTCTTTCCAGCACAGGCAGTACTGCTGTTCGCCATTCTCCTCGCCTACGGCATCGCGGTGGGGATGATGGTGGACCGCGTGGCCGGCCGCACCGCCTTCGGGGGAGCGCCCTGCGCCACCGGCCTCGTCGTCCACGAGCGGGAGCGCATCGAACTGCTGGCGCGTCCCGCCGCCCTCGCCGGGTGCTCGTTCGCGAGGGCAACGCTGTGCCTGTCGCTCGGCCTCTTCCTGCTCGCCGTCGCCACCGGTTCGCTGGGACCCGACGAGTGGGACTGGGTGCGGGCGTCGCTGCTGGGGCTCGGGGCGATCGCCCTGTGGATCGCCTTCTCCGTGCCGGAGCACTTCCTCAAGGAGCACCTGTGGCGCCACCTGGCGCGCGAGCACATCCCGCGCATCTTCCTGTGGGTCCTGGGCGTCCTCCTCATACTCGCCGCCGCCGAGGCCACGGAGCTGGAACTCGCGGACGTGGTGAGGGGCCATCCGTGGGTTGCCCTGGTGGTCGCGGCGGTGCTCGGGATCGTGCCGGAGTCCGGGCCGCATCTCGTCTTCGTGACGCTCTTCGCCCAAGGTGCGCTGCCGTTCTCCGTGCTGCTCGCCTCGTCGGTGGTGCAGGATGGCCACGGGATGCTGCCCCTCCTGGCCGAGTCTCGCCGGGAGTTCCTCAAGGTGAAGCTGATCAACCTCGCCGCCGGCCTGCTCCTGGGAGGAGCGCTGCTGGCGGCCGGAGTCTGATTCAAGAGGAGAAAGGAGATCCCGGAAATGAAGACGATTGCCGTGCCGATGTCGCAGGGGCAGTTCTCCACCCACTTCGGAGGTGCGGACGAGTTCGCGTTCGTCTCCGTGGACGAGACGGGAGCGCAGCCGCCGGTGGTGCACGTGGTGGCAGCGCCGCCGCACGGTCGGGGCGCCTTCCCGGCGTGGCTGCGGGAGCGCGGCGTCGATGCTGTGATCGTCGGCGGCATGGGCGGGCGTGCCAGCGCCATGTTCGCGGCCTACGGTATCGACGTGGTGATGGGCATCGAGGGTGGCGACCCGACAGCCCTCGCCAGGGAGTACGTGGCCGGGAGACTCGTCTCCGCGGGCTCGCTGTGCGAGGGAGGGGGGCTTCACGACTGCGGGCACCACGACGAGGGCCGCTGATGGCCCCCCGCACGCGCGAGGGCGGCGCGGAGACCGAGCAAGGAGGCGGTGACAGAATGGCCACGAAGAACTCCGGATTCCATACCCGGCTGGTCCACGCAGGAGCCCGCTGTGCCGGTGGGTGTCTCGGGAACCCGAGCGTCCCGGCGCCGGGGGGCGGGGCCGTGGCCACCACCTCCAGGGGGGAGGGGAGGGCCGAGTGCGTGGGTTGTGGCCTCGCGCGAGACTGGGAGCGGGCAGGCATCACCGACGGGTTGGTGCGGTACGCTGTGGGCATAGAAGACGTCGAAGACCTGCTCGCCGATCTCGAACAGGCGCTGCAGGCTTGACGGAACGACCGGGAGGGACACGATGGGAACGCGAGGACGACAAATCGTCGGCATGGATGTGGACGAGCTGCTCGGCATGCTCAACGCCGCGTACGCCAGCGAGTGGCTCGCCTACTACCAGTACTGGCTAGGCGCCAAGGTCATCAAGGGCCCGATGAAGGACGCCGTCGCGGCGGAGCTGACACTGCACGCCACGGAGGAGCTCAATCACGCCACGCTCCTGGTCGCCCGGATTCTGCAGCTGGGCGGCACGCCCGTGACCGACCCGAAGCGGTGGTTCGAGGAGAGTCCATGCGCGTACGACGCGCCGGACGATCCGTACGTGGCGGTGCTGCTCGACCAGAACATCGCCGGCGAGCAGTGCGCCATCGACACGTACAAGAAGCTCATGGACGCCACCAAGGACAAGGATATGGTGACGTACAACCTGGCGCTCACGATCCTGGAGCAGGAGGTGGAGCACGAGGAGGACCTCCAGAGCCTCAAGGAGGATCTCGATCTCATGGTGTCGCGGGGGAACGCATAGGCCAGATCTCCCGGCGGGCCGCGGCGGCCCGCCCAAGGTCAGGGCGCTGCCATGCTGGCTCGCTCGGCGTCGGGGAGGCGGTGATGGGAAGGCGGTTCACGTTCCGGGCCATCGGTGTGCTCCACTCGCCGTTCGTGGCGCAGAACGGCACGCCGATCCAACCGGTGTTCGCGGCCGGCGCCGAGGGCGTGATCGAGGTCGAACCGCCCTTCGTCGCGGCGCTTTCCGACCTCGAGGGGTTCGATCGCATCTGGGTCCTCTACGTGTTCGACCGCGCCGTCGGCTTCGCGCCCCGCGTCGTGCCGTACCGAGACGACCGGCCGCGGGGTCTGTTCGCCACCCGTGCGCCCGCCCGCCCGAACCCCATCGGGATGTCGGTTCTGCGCCTCCTCGGCATCTCGGGCAGCTCGGTTCGGGTGGGGGACGTGGACATTCTCGACGGGACGCCGGTGCTCGACATCAAGCCCTACGTGCCGATGTTCGACGCGTTTCCCGACTCCTGGGCCGGTTGGCTGGACGAGCGCCGGACGGCGCGCCGTCGGGCCGATCACCGGTTTGCCCACGGGGCGGACGAGGCGGAACGAACCGGTCGGGCAAGGCGGCGCTCGAGGCAAGAGGCTGGAGGTGGCAAGTGACAGGCAAGGAAAGGGCAGCGATGGGGAGCGGCGGCTTCTGCGTCTGTGTGGCGTGTGGCACACGGGTGCCGCACCGCCAGGGTGTCCCCTGCCGCGAGGAACGGTGCCCATCCTGCGGCAAGGCGATGCTCCGGGAGGGCTCGCCGCACCATCGCGACGTGCTGGCAAGAAAGCCCGGCGGGACAGGTGCGGGGCAAGCGAAGGAATGAATTCTCTTCGCCGCCGCCCCGAGGATCTGGACGCCGCCGAGCGTGCCTTCGAAGAACGGCTGGAGTGCTACCGCCGCCTCGGTCACGACCGCGAGGCAGCGGTTCGCTGGGTGGTGGATATCGGGTGGCCCCTCGCCTCGCCCGTGCTCGACGTGGGCACGGGCAAAGGGCTGCTGGCCGTCGAGCTGGCGCGCCGAGGACTGGCCGTGACGAGCGTGGACCCGTGCCTGGCCGATCAGCTCCTGGCCGCTCGTCGCGCCGAGCGCGCGGGGTGCGCGGCCTCCTTGAGGTTCCACGCAGGCACGGTCGAGACTCTCGCGGCCGGAGAGGGGAGTTTGCGGCGGCGGCGATGATGGACGTGCTCCACCATCTCGAGGCGGACGACCCCGTCCTGGAGAGCCTCGGCAGGTTCGTGCGTCTGGGCGGGCGTTTGCTGCTCGCCGAGTTCACGGAGGAGGGGTTCGAGATCGTGTCCCGCGCCCACCGCAGCGAGGGACGGCAGCACGAGCGGGGACCTTGGGACATGCACCGTGCCCGGAACTCGCTCGCCTCGCTCGGGTGGCGGGTGCACAGGGAAGCGGTGGGGCATCACCACGAGGTCGTCGTCTTCGTTCGGGGGGGGTGAGGGGGGAACAGCGGCAAAGGGCCCGGGCAGGATTCGGGCGGATCGGAGGTCGAACGGTGGCGAGGATCGCGATTCTCTACTGCAAGCGGATTCAGGACCACTCGTGCATCGCCTGTGCGAAGTGCTTCAAGGGAATGGCCGAGAGGAACGGCGAGTTCGCCAAGTACGACGAGGTCGAGCTGGTGGCGATGACCGACTGCGGCGACTGCCCTGGCCTCGTGGTGCCGCGGGTGAAGCTACTCTCGGAGGTCACGAAGGGCTTGGACCGTCCGTTCGATGCGATCCACCTCGGAACCTGCGTCAAGCTCGCGATGGAGACGGCCCGGTGCCCGATCGACCTCGACGAG
>JBBISY010000031.1:21968-38509 GCA_037441065.1 Acidobacteriota bacterium
CACTCGTACTGAAGCGACCCGCATTCGCCGGCTTCGCTGCGCCCGACGAGCTGACGCCGCTCCGCGGCGAGGTCAGGGAACGGCGCCGAGCCGGCGGCGCATCCGCGGCGACTCCCCCTCCGCCGCCACCGCCACGGTGGCCGTGAACGACATGCCGTCGCCGCTGGCCGACACCTGCACCTGGGCGGTGGCGCCAGCCTGAGGGACTTCTCCCGTCAGCGACACGGTGAGAGTGGCCGGGAGCGTGCCCGAGGCCGGCTCGACGGCGAGCCACGGAGCGTCCGTCGCCGCGCTCCACGACAGCACGTGGGGGCCCTCGAGGCTGACGGAGGCGGCGCGGCGGAGGGGCGTAAGGGTGAGGCGGGGGGGCGAGGCAGACAGGGCGGCCGGGACGGCGATGGCCGCCTGGAGCAGGTCGTACGGGCCGGTGCTGGCGGGGCGGTGTTCGAGCAGCGCCAAGGAGCGGACATGATTCCAGTCCACGTTGCTCAGGGTTCCAGTGGTGAGCTCGACCGTAGTGGCCGCGCCGGGCTGGAGCGTGACGGGCAGCTGGTGCATCGCCGTGGCCCGGACCCAGGTGTCGGTCAAACCGCGACGCAGGTCCTCCCAGACGATCAACCAGGTGGCCGCGCTCCTGGCGGGGGTGAGGGGGACGGCGGAGCGGTTCGCCACGCGCACGTAGGCCTTCACCGCATCCCCCTGGCGACGGCTCCAGGCCGCCACCTCCGCCTGTGGGGGGCGGGCCAGCTCGGCGTCCAGCATGGTCCGGTAGACGGCGGCGTAGTCCACCGGGCCGGAGGCGATGCGAAAGCCGCTCCCCACCATCACCAGCGGCAGGTAAACCGTACCGCTGCCGGTGCGCGCCGCCCACCAGCGGTCCACCCGACCGGAAGGGAACCGATCGAAGTCGTACTCGAGCAGCACCGCTCGGCCTGCGTACTCCCGCTGCAGGGAGATCACCGAGGGCGCCGCGTCCCGGCAGTAGTGACCGGCGGGACGGCCAAAGAACTCGAACACGGCAAGCCGGTCCTGGGCCAGCAGGGGTGCCGCCACGAGCACCGGCCACGCGCCGACCAGTCGCCTCATCGAACCCATTGCAACCCCCCGAGACGCTCCGTCTCCTCGCCCACCGCATCCAGGATCTCCACCGCGTCCAGATCCCCGACCCAGCGCCGGCCGTTGAGGAACAGCGTCGGTGTTTCCTCGACGCCGTTGACGAGACCTTCCTTCTTGCTCGCCACCAGGTCCTCCCGCGTGGCGGGGTCGGCCAGCTGGGCGGCGAAGGCGGCCTTGTCGATCCCCACCGCAGCCGCCCACTCCACTTGCACCTCCGGCGAGAACTCGTCGAAGTGGCGGTAGGCGTACAGGGCGAAGGGCCAGAAACGACCCAGCCGGTGCGCCGCCACGAACGCCAGTCCCGCCTCCGTCGAGCCCTCGTGGCCGCGAATCGGGAAGGTGCGGAAGACGAGCCGGGCTTGGCCCTTGAGCGCCCCGCTCGTTACCGCTTCGAAGAGGGCGGGGACGAGGCGGCTGCAGTACGGGCACCGGGCACAGGCGTAAACGACGATGGTCACCGGCGCTGCCGCCTCGCCGGCGGTCGGGGCAGCCGTCACGTCCACTTCCGGGGGTGCCCCGCCGCCCATCACGCTGCGGGCCCGGCGGGACAGGCTACGGCGGATGCGGGCATCGTCCTGCCCGGCCGCGACCCGCCGGCAGATCCCCTCTGCGAGCCGCCGCGCCAGCGAGCAGGGTGGCCGGGCGGCCAGGCATTCGGCCACGGTGCCGTCGCAGCAGTCGTAAAGGTGCTCGGTGGCGAGCAACCGCTCGGCGCGGGTGCGGTCGCGGCCCGTCAAGGCGTCGCAGGTGGGGGTTTGGGGGGCGGCTGTGGCGGCGAAAAGCACCGCCGGCAGCGCCGCTGCGATGAACTCACGCATGGGGGTTCCTCCTGGCCAGCCACGGTTCGAGCCCCAGCAGGCCGCGGTCGGCCACCAGCACGAAGACGGCGAGGGCCAACCAGGCGAGGTCGCGGCCAACGGTGGCGAGGGATATGGGGTCCTCCGCCGCCCCCTGGGAGGCGAAGCAGCCGCAGGACACGTCGAGACCCTTGGCGAGGGCGATCCCCAGGGCGGCGAGGAAAACCGACATCATGCCCGCCACCAGGAGGGCGGCGGCGCGGGTTCGAACGCCCAGGAGGAGCATGGCCCCGGCCACCAGCTCGAGCCACGGCAGGACGATGGCGGTGAGGTTCACGAGGGAGAGGGGCAGGATGTCGTAAGTGGCCACGTCCACGGCAAAGGAGAAGGGGTTGGCGATCTTGTGCAGCGAGGCCGCGACGAACAGGGCCCCCAGGTACCAGCGGGCCGGCACGGACAGCCATGCGGCGGCTCGGGGGGTGCTCATTTCCTCCCGCCTCCGCGCAGCGCAGGGGCACCCCCCACCACGAAGCTTACGTGGCGGATGCCCCGGCGAAACAGCTCCTTGGCCAGGTACTCACCGCTGTCGGGACGGCCGCCGTCGCCGTACACCACCACGCGAGTGGCCCGGCTGGCTGCCACGTCCCGCGCCAGCCGGTCCAGGACCTGCGCTGGGGTCGGGTCGAGCCAGTCGAAGGGCACGTTGACCGCCGCGGGAAGGTGCCAGTCGCGGTAGTCGGCGGGCGGCCGCGCGTCCACGAAGAAGCTGCGTTTCGAGCGCAGCGCCTCGTCCTCGCTGGCGATTCCCGCCACCTCACCGCCCGGTTCCGGGCACGGCACCAGCGTCTCGTAGGCCGTCCCCGCCACCAGCGGCAACCCGTCGGGCCGGGCGGCGTTCACCGCCAGAGCGACAGCGCTGACGGTTGCCGTAACGAGCAAGGCGTCGCGCAGGACGGTAGGCAGGGGCGGCTGGGTGCTCATCGCACCACGCAGCTCGAGCTGCGGCGCAGCTCCTCGTCCTGCCGCAAGAGTTCGATGATGGACTCGCCGGTGTCGCCAGCCCCGCTGCCGGCACCCCAGTGGAGCGGCACGTGCCCCTCCGGCGCGGCCGCGGGCGGCATCCAGAGCTGTGATTCCAGGCGCCAGCGGGCCACCACGGCGAAGCGCATTTCGCGGAAACTGTAGTCGGCTCCCGGGCGGTCGTCCAAGGTGGAGCGGCGGCGACTCACCTCCCACTCGATCCCTGGCGCGACGCCGCGCCAGGTGGGCCCGCTCAAGGTGAGCCGCAACCTCCCGAGGAGGTCGCGGCGCCGCTCATTGCTGCCGAATACGGCAAGACCTTCGGTACCGCCGGAGTGGGGGTAGTCGTCGTAGGTGGCGGTGACGGCCAGGCGCGCCGCGTAGCCACGTCCCAGGGGCCATCGGCCCGCCACCGCCAGCGAGGCCCCCCGTTGATCGTAGGCGGGGGAGGTGGCGTTGGCTGCCCGCACCGTCGCGCCGAGCAGGAGGGGGGACCCGCTGCGCAGCGGCACAGGTACCCCCAAGCCGGCGTCGGCTTCCAGGCGTGTGCGGCGGTGGTCACGGTAGGAACGCCGCCCGATGCCCCCGAAGACCACCGTGCCCCCTCGGGGTTCCGCCTCGAGCTCGAGGCGGTGGGCCTCGGAATAGCCGCGATCCTCCTGGTTGATGAGGAGGCGCTCGGCGCGGTAGCCCAGGATGGTGCGGCCGCCCGCGGCGGGGTAGATGGCACCGAGGCGCAGGGCGCCGAGGAGCGTGCCCAGCTCCCGGTAGGTGCGCGCGGCGAGAGCGTGGCCGGTGACGTCCAGATCCAGCGCCGCTCGAAGGGACCCCCCGGCTGGCGGCACCAGGCGCAGGTGGAGGTCCAGGTCGGCCAGCTCACTCGCGCCGCCGCTGGTGCCGGGATCGGTGGGGGCGCCGGCGAGGGCGTTGGAGGTGCGCCCGGCCGCCAGTTCGACGGTGCCGCGCAGGGGTTCGACCCAGGTAGGGTTGAGGCGGCGCTGCAACTCGAGCCACGGTGCGCGGTCTTCCGCGAATAGCCCCTCGCTCGGCGACACCGCGGCGAGGGCCGCAGCCGCGGCCGGGCGGTCCCCTTCGGCTTCCAGGCGCAGCGCCTCGAGAATGCCCCAGCGGCTCCGTTCCGGGCCTGGCGCCGGCGCCGGCCCCAGCGCGGTCCCGGCCAGCTCGGTGTCCCCCTGGCGCAGGAGCACACAGGCGAGCCAGCTCCGCAGCTGGCTGTCCTCGGGGTGATGCCGGAGCCCCTCGCGGAGGGTGCGCTCCGCCCAGTACAGGTTCCCCTCCAGGGAGTAGGCACGGGCCAGGAGGAGTGTCAACGTGACGTCTTCGCCGAAGCGCTGGCGGGCCTCGCGCAGCCGCGCCACGGCGGCCGTCAACTCCCCGCGCTCCAGCAGCACGGCGGCTGTGCGCTGCTCGCAGGCGAGGTCGCAAGCCGGCCGGACCGTGTCGCTCACGGCGAGGGTGGCGGCGAGAAGGAGGTGGATCGGCATGCTCGACCCGAACCGGAGCACCAGCGGCCACCAACCGACCCGTTTCCCGCGCCGCGCTGGCACGCCTCCGGCTTGTCGGTGTCGGGGCTAGGCTTGGGGCTTCACGAGCTTCGTCACGGTCGCCAGCAACTCCGCCGGTTCGAAGGGCTTGGCAATGTAGCCGTCGGGGGGCGGCACGTGCTTGCGGTGGTGGATGAAGTCCTTGAACTGCTGGATGACGCCGGTGATCATCAGCACCGGCACGCCACCCAGTTGGGCGTCCTGGCGCAGGTCGCGGTAGAGGCGCACGCCCGTGGGTTCGGGCATGGAGATGTCGAGGCAGATGAGGTCGGGCCGGAACTGGCGGGCCAGCTCCATCGCTTCGCTGCTCTCGGTGGTTCCCCGGACCTCGTACCCGTTGTCCCGGAGGAGGGTTTCGAGGTAGCTGACGACGTCGGGTTCGTCGTCGATGACGAGGATACGGCCGTTCGTTTGCGGCATGCTCACCTCCACGGGAGCCAGCGTTACTCCCGGTTCGTTCTGGCCTTGCGCGCCCGCAGGAGTCGCAGCACGTCCTCGACCTCCGTCTCGCTCGCCTCGGCGAGCAGGGCCTCTGCCTCCTCGCGGAGGCTGCTCCCTGGCACCTCCCGGCTCGGGGGGGTCACCTTGAGAGTGGTGCACACGGCCTCCAGGTACTTTTCCGGTGTGACCGGCTTCTCCAGGTAGAGCGACGGGCCCGAGATGCTGCTCTCCGAGAGGACCTGGGAAAGGTCGCGGCGGATCGCCTCGTCGCGGGCGTGGCCGGTGACGATGAGGACGGGGATGCGCGACCACTCGGGGTGCTTGCGCAGCTCGTGCAGGAGCCGAATGCCGGATTTCCCGGGCATCACCAGATCCAGGGAGATGAGCGACGGGGGTGCCTCGCGGATACGTTCCAAGGCCGAGTCGCCGTCGTGGGCGGTGACCACCTGCATCCCCGCATCCGCCAGGATGGTGCCGAGATAGGTGGTGACGTCGGGGTCGTCGTCCACCACCAGCACCGTCACGTCCTGAGGTTGCCGCATGACGCTCCACCCCCCTCCTGCGTTGCCGCCTGTTCCGGCGCTCCGCCAGCTCCAGCGCTACCCAGCATTGTGCTCCTCCTCCACCAGCGGCGGTAGTCGGCGGCGGGGAAACCGCAACCTGAAGGTGGTCCCCTCGTTGGAGGACGACTCAAAGGTGACCGAGCCCCCGTGCTGCTGCACGATCTTCCGCGTGAGGAGCAGACCCAGGCCGGTGCCGCCGCTTCCCTTGGTGGTGAAGAAGCTGGTGAAGGCTTTCTGTTTCACCTCGTAGTCCATGCCGCAGCCCGTGTCGGTCACCTCGAAGACGATCTCCTCGTTTTCCTCCCGGAGCGCCACGAGCACGCGGCACGCCGGCTTGTGGCTCACCAGGCACGCGTCGAACGCGTTGGAGATGAGGTTCGTGAGGCAGGTGTGAATCCCCTCCGCGTCCATGGAGGCGGGTGCCACGTCGGAGATGTCGGTCTCGAGGACGAGGTTGTGCTGTTCGGCGAGTTCCTTGAAGAGCGACACCACCTCGGCAACGATGGCGGCAGGTCGCACGAGTCTCGGCTGGGGCTGGTCGCCGCGGGAAAAGGCGAGCAGGTTCTTGACCAGGGAGGAGACGCGGCCGATGTTGCGCTCCAACATCTCCCACCCCTGCCTGACCCGTGCTTCGTCGTGGCGGGCCAGGCCGCCGGAGGTGACGTACATCCCCCCTTCCAGGCCGGTGAGGATGTTCTTGATGCCGTGGGCCAGCCCCGCCACCGTCTGCCCCACCGCCGCCAGCCGCTCGGCGTCCAGCTTTTCCCGCTCCAGCTTGCGGATCTCGCGCAGGTCCTGGGCGATGAGGGCAGTGCTCCGCTCCCCCTCGGCGGGGTGGAGGGTGAAGCCGGAGAGGCGGACGGGGATTTCCACCCCCTTGGCGGTGACGATGGTACTGTCCACGAGGGGTGCCGGTTCGCCGTTGCGCCCCACGATCTCGTCGAGGCGGCAGGCGAGGGCGCGGCGCGGCAGCGCATGGCCCAGCAGCGAATCCCGGCTGCAGTCCCACAGCTTCTCCGCGGCGCGGTTGACGAGCACGACGCGCCGGCGCTGGTCGAGGATGAGGATGGCGTAGGGGGAGTTTTCGACCAGGGCCTCGCGCAGGGCGTTGGCCCGCAACAGCTCCGCCTCGAGACGGTGGAGGCGGGTCACGTCGAGGGCCATCTCGATCACGTGGGTCGTCTCGCCGTCGGTCTGGACGAGAGGGGCGGTGGAGACCACGTAGTGGGCCGCGGCGCCGTCCCGGGTGATCCCCACATGGCTCGAGGTGTGCGAGCCGCCGTCCAGGAACGTCTGCTCGGCCGGGCACTCCGGGCACCGCTCGTGGCGCCGCTTGAGGAGTTCGTAACAGTGCTCCCCCGTCGGTTCGCCGAACACCTGCCGGAACAGGGTGTTGGCCTTGACGACACGGAAGTCCCGGTTGACCACGGTGACGTAGCACGGGACCTTTTCGAAGAGCGTCTGGTACTCGCGCTGGAGGCGCTTGGTGGCGGACAGGTCGGTGGTGAGCGCGGCCACGAACGGCACGTTTCCGGTCTCGTCGCGGATCGGGGCGATCTGCACCAGGTGGTGGACCGCCTTGCCGGCCGGGTCGACGCCAACCGCCTCGCGCGAGCGGCGCTGGCCGTCGCGGAAGGTCTGCTCGGCCAGACACTCGGTGCACGGCGTGCGGCGGCCGCGCGTGACCTCGTAGCACGTCCGTCCCCGCCCGTCGCCGAAGATGGTGGTAAAGGCCAGGTTCTGGTCGACGATGCGCAGGTTCCGGTCGATGACCACGATGCCGCAGGGGATCTCTTCGAAGAGGTGGCCGCGGTAGCTGGCTTTCCAATCCGTCCCCGGTTTCATGGCGTTCCTCCACGGGGGTCGGGCAGCACGCGCCGCACCGCGTGCAGGAGCGCGGCGGCGTCGACGGGCTTCTCCAGGTACCCAGCCGCCTCCGGGAGGGTGTCGCGGGCGTTGAGGCCGCTCAGGATGATCACGGGTACGTGGCGCAACACCGGGTTTTGCCGCAACTCGGCGTAGAGGGACACCCCCATCTGCTCGGGCATGAGGAGGTCGAGGAGGATGAGGTGGGGGCGGAACACTTCCAGCGCGCCAATGGCCTCGGTGGGGCGATCGAGGGCCTGGACGGTGAAGCCCGCATCCTCGAGGGCGATGCGCACGAACGTGAGGACGTCTTCCTCGTCGTCAACGACCGCCACGCGCGGCGCTGGGAGGCTAGGCTTCTGACTCATGGCGCGATCAGCGAAAGGAGCGCGGCGCCCTCGCGGACCCGTATCTCCCGGCCGCTGTCGGAGAGCTCGCGGTGGCACGCGGGGCAGCGCGAGAGGTACGGTTCGCGCGCCGGCACTGCGGCCGCTTCGTGTCGGGCGTGGCACGGCACGCACAACCCGTGCAGGGCCTTGACATAGCCGGGCGCTACTCCGGCGACGGTGGCAGGCGAGACGGTGATTTCCGCGTTGCGGCTCACCTCGCGTTCGTGACACTCGCGACAGGGGGTGGCGGTAGCGCGGGTCTTGTCGCCCCCGCCGCGGTGGCAGCGGGCGCAGGAGCGGTTGGCTCCCAGCGCGGCTGCGTGGCGATCGTGCGCGAAGGTGTCCGTCGGGCGGTACATGTCGCGGTGGCAGCGGGCGCAGGAAGTACCGCGTTCGAGGGGGAGGTTGAAGTGGTGGCACCGGCCGCAGGAGAGGTCGCCGCCGAGCCGCTGCTGGTGCGCCTCGTGCTCGAAGAGGACCCAGCGGCCGGAGCGGTTGCCGTCGATGAGCGTAGCGCGCTGGAGGGGCGCTGGCTGGCTTTCTGCGCTGGCGGTGGGCATCACGAGGACGAGCCGGTTCCCTGGCGCGTTGACTCTGGGGATGCGCAGCGCGCTCACCAGGCGGGGTGCCGCCGTGGGGTTGGGCCGCGGCTGGGACCCGTTTGCCACCCCGGCCTCCAGCAGGGCAGCGGTGAGGATGCCGCCCGCGAGAAACGCGATCCCGGCCCGCTGCGGGGCACCGAGCCAGGGTGCGCGCACGTAGAGCCCGGACAGCGGGTCCTGGACGGCGGGGCGGAGGTGGCCGGGCAGCTCGGGGGGTTCCTCCCAGACGCGCAGCCGTTCGACGAAGAAGAGGAACACCAGCGCCATCAGCGCCACGATGCCGAGGCTCACGAGGATCTCCGGGAGCGACGGAAAGTAGGCGACGCCGGTGCGCGCCACGTGGGAGATCCCGGCCACCGTGGCACGGTTGAGGACGAAGCCGAGGACGACGAGGAAGGCCCCGGCGGCCAGCGCCTTCCGGTTGCCGCGAAACGACGGCAGGGTGAAGAGCAGGACGGGCACCACCACGCTGACGAGCACCTCCAGGAGGAAGAGCATCGGCCACCAGGACCCCTCCGTGAGGTAGCGCAGGCTGCCGCGCCCCGCCAGGTCCGCGAGGCGGAGCAAGAGAAATAGGCTCAGCACGACGCTCGCCGCGCGCAGCAGCGCCGGGAGGAGGTCCCACTCCGCCCCGCGGTGGTAGAGCCAGGACGTGACCACCCCCTCCACGGCGACGGTGGCGAGCCCGAGTCCCACCGCCGAGACGAAGAAGAGGACGGGGAGCAGCGGCGAGTACCACAGGGGGTGGATGCGCTCCGGGTTGATGAGGAAGAGGCTGCCCAGCGACGATTGGTGGAGCGTGGAAAGAGCGATCCCCAGCACCACTAGGGGCAGGGTAAAGCGGCGAAGCAGGGTGTAGAGCCGGTTCAGCTTGAGCCCTTCGAACACCACCGGGGCGAACTCCAGCGTCAGCACCGAGAGGTACAGCATCACGCACCAGCCCACCTCGAAGAGGGGCGAGGTGGGCTGCCAGTAGACGATCATCCGCCAGATGTTCCAGGGTCGGCCCAGGTCGGCGAGCAGACCCACCACCACCGCCACGTAGCCCAGGAAGGCGGTGAGGATGGCCGGCCGGACGATGGCGTGGAAGCGGTGGAGGTGGAAGACGTGCACCACCGCGGCAATGACGAATCCCCCTGCCGCCAGCGCCACCCCGGACACGACGTCGAACCCGATCCACAACCCCCATGGCGTCAAGTCGTTGAGCGCGGTGGCGGGACCCAGGCCGGAGAGGAAGCGGTAGCCGGCACTGACGGCGCCGGCGCCCAGCAGGAACCAGAGCGCTGCCTTGGTGACGAGAAGACGGATGTTGGGGTGGGTGTTCACGGCTTCTCCTTCTCTTCCGGGCTGTCCGTGGCCGCTGCGGGCTCGGCCGGCGGCTCCCCCTGCGCCAGCTTCTGCCGGCGGCCGATGACCCAGGAGAGCCCTGCCATGGCGGCGGCGACCGTGACGAAGGTGGGCGGGACCAGGTGCATGGCTGGGCGGGTCAGGGCGGGGTAGGAGGCGTCGCGCAGGTAGGTGGGCCAGCCGGCGGTGGCGAGATCCACGTCGGAGATGTAGAGCACGGACGTGCCGCCGACCTCGTGCTCGCCCCAAATATGGCGGACGTACCGGCCGGGGTTTGCCTCGATCCGCCGCCTCGCCTCGGCGAGCAGCGCGTCGCGTTCCCCGAAGATGGTGGCCTTGGTGGGGCACGCCGCGGTGCACGCGGGCTGGCTGAGCTCGCCGGAGATCAGCCGGTCGTAGCAGAGGATGCACTTGCGCACCCGTGGCGTGTTGGACTCCCACTCGTAACGGGTGAAGCGGAAGGGGCAGGCGATCATGCAGTAGCGGCAGCCGAGGCAAATGGTGGGGTCGTAGGCGACCGCGCCCTGCGGGGTGGTGTGGAGCGCCCCCACCGGGCAGGCGGAGGCGCAGGCCGGTTCCAGGCAGTGGCGGCAGTGGACGCGGACCGGGCGGCCGTGGGGCCCGCGCACGATGGTGGTCCAGCGGGTGGAGGAGAGATCGCTGGGGCTACCCTGCCACGGCCAGGGGGCGTCCTCGCCGGTGGCGTTCGCCTGCTTGCAGGCCAGCACGCACTGCTCGCAGCCGATGCAGCGGGTCGTGTCGGTGAGGATGGCAAAACTCTTCATACCGGCTCGTTCTCCTTGTTGAGGACCACGGCCACGTGCCGCCCCGACTCGGCGGGGAAGTGCCAGCCCACCTCGCTCAACAGCTGGGTGAGGGGCACGAGCAGGCAGTGCACGAGCTTGGTGAAGGGCGTCAAGACCAGGGCCAGGTTGCCGCTCAGGACGTGCACGAGCAGCATGGCGCGCGCGTCGAAGGGGGAGGCGTGCGGGTGCGCCGCGAAGAACCCAGCCACCACCACGAGGAGGAGCAGGACGAGGAGTGCCACGTCTTGGAACGTGGACAGCGCCCGGGCAGCGGCAGCAGTGATCCTGGCGAGCAGGACGGCCAGCAGGGCTGCTGCCGAGAGCACCGTCAAGGTGTCGGCCAGGCTCGGGGCCAGGGTCGGCCACCAGGTGGGGAGGATCCCATCGAGCAGGGCCACGTGACCGGCGAGGAAGAACGGCACGAGAAGAATGCCAACGTGGAAGAGGAACGAGGCCGCGGAGTAGAACGGCCGCACCGTGAGCAGCTGCGACGGGAAGAGCCAGCGGGCCGTGGCCTCGGCCACGCTGCGCCAGGGGAGATCGCGGTCCCCGGCCCGCCGCCAGGCGGCAACGAGAAGATACGCGGCGTTGCCGAGGCGAAACGCCAGCCCCAGGGCACAGATCAGGAGGGCGAGGCGGAACAGCGGTCCGCGGGCAAGTTCAATCCAGGCGTCCATGGGCTTCCCTCACTCGTCTTTCTGGGCGTCGTCCTGCTTCTCGACGCGCATGGGCGGGGGCGGCACGATGGCCTTGAGCACCAGGTCGTGGAGGCCGACCACCTGCACGTGGTCGAGCCCGTGGTCCTCGCACACCTCGCGCAGCTGCTTCTTGCAGTTGGCGCAGGGGGCGACGAGGATGGTGGCACCGGTCCGGCGGATCTGCTCGGCCTTGGTGGCTCCGCCGATCTTCGTGCGGAACTCGCGGAGCTCGTCGATGGACACCGTGCCGCCGCCGCCGCCGCAGCAGTAGTTCTCCCGGCCGCGCGGCGTCATGTCCACGTACTCGGCGCAGATGGCGCGGAGGATTTCGCGCGGCTGGTCGATGATCCAGCCGGAGCGGGCGATGTTGCAGGGGTCGTGGTAGGTCACCCGGGCGTCAATGGCGTTGGGTTTGCATTCCAGTTTCCCCGCGCGCAGCGCTTGCAACGTGTACTCCATGATGTTGACCACCGGCGGGGCCTTCGCTCCCCCGCAGAACGTCTTGATGAAGAACTTGGCGGAGCGGGAGGCGTGCCCGCACTCGCCGATGAGCACTTTCTGGGCCTTGAGGCGGCGGACCTCCTCCGCCTCCTTGCTGACGATGCGGTCGAGCATGCGGTCGGAGTAGAAGAGCCCGTAGTTGATGCCGTCGAAGTAGTGGCTGCCGATGGTCCAGGAGGCACCCGTGGCGGTGAGCACGGCCGCGTTGCCCATCAACGTGTCGGGTTCCAGGAGGTAATCGCTCACCGCCGGGAAGAACACGTATTCGGCCCCCTCCACGTCGATGGGGAAGGCGATCTTCATGCCGTAGGTGTCGCGGCAGTCCTCGACGAGGAACTCGCAGGTGTCCTGCATGGCGGCGGCAGGGATGGCAGAGGTGTTGTGCGTCTTCCCGTCCAGCTGCTCGCGGGTAGCGACCCGCAGCGCCTTCGGCACGATCCCCACCTCTGCCAGGATCCAGCGCGCCAGGTGCGTGATCAGCCCGTGGTCGATCCCGAGGGGGCACTCCAGCTTGCACCGGCGGCAGGCGGTGCAGCGGTACACCTCCTCGGCCAGGGTGTTGATGTACTCCTCGGTGAGGGTGAAGGGGTGGCCGGCGCGGGCTTTGACCGCCCCGGCCAGGGTGAAGTAGCGACGGTAGATCCGGAGGAGCAGCTCGGAGCGGACGCAGGGGATGTCGCGGGGGTCCTGGCTCGCCTGGTAGACCGGACAGGTGACCGCGCACCGTCCGCAGCGGGCCGAAATCCTGGCCACGGTGTCGAGCACCGCGCCGTAGTTGGAGTGCGCCAGGATCGCGGCGAAGGCGTCGAGAAAGCGGCGTGGCAGGTTCGTCGTGTCCACCGGTTCGAGGTAGTAGGAACACTGGAAAGCCATCTCCTGCGTCTCCCCGGGGCTGCTGCCCCGCCGGGGGGGAGAGCAAGGCCTGTACCAGGAGCGGCGCTCGACAGCTGGGGTTGTTGGTGGCACGAAGTTTCGCGCCGGCCGCGGGGGCCCTCGGTCCGTTTCAATTTGTTGCGTGGTGGTGCAAGACTGAAACGGACGTCACGCAGCATGTTGCAGCGATGCCACAGTTGTGGCATGCTCTCGCCGTGCGGCGTGCGCTCTTGCTTCGCTTTGCGGAGGTGGCGTTCAACTCCATCCCCCACGGGATCTTCACGGTGGACGAGGAGCTCCGCATTACGCACTTCAACCGGGCGGCGGAGCGCATCACCGGCTGGAAGCGGGAGGAGGTGGTGGGGCGGCGCTGCGCGGAGATCCTGCGCAGCGAGAGCTGCGATCGCTCCTGTCTGCTGCGGGACAGCATGGGGGGCGGCTCCAGCCACCGCGATCACGAGACCACCATCCTGCGGCGGGACGGCAAGCCGCTCCTCATCGCCATCAGCACCGCAGCCCTGCGCGACACCACCGGCCGCATCCTGGGCGGGGTCGAGGTCTTCCGGGACCTCTCCGACATCGTCGAGCTGCGGCGCCAGATCGAACGCACCTACACCACCGAAGATATCGTCACCAAGAGCGCGATCATGCGCGGCGTGCGCGAGCTGCTGCCGCTGGTGGCCCGCAGCGAGAGCACGGTGCTGATCGAGGGCGAGCCGGGCACCGGCAAGGAGCTGGTGGCGCGCGCCATCCACAACCTGGGTCCGCGGCGCAAGAAACCGTTCGTGGCGGTGAACTGCGGGGCGATCCCCGACGCCCTAGTGGAGTCGGAACTGTTCGGCTACGTGCGCGGCGCCTTCACCGACGCCAAGCGGGACAAGCCGGGGCGCTTCGCCGTGGCCCAGGGCGGGACGCTCCTGCTCGACGAGGTGGGGGAGCTGTCGCCGGCGGTGCAGGTGAAGCTGCTGCGGGTGCTCCAGGACCGCGAGTTCACGCCGCTGGGGGGGGTCGAACCGGTCAAGGTCAACGTGCGCATCTTGGCCGCCACCAACCGGGACCTGGCGGCGGAGGTAGCCAACGGGCGGTTCCGCCAGGACCTCTACTTCCGCCTCAACGTGGTCCGCATCGTCCTCCCGCCGCTGCGCGCGCGCACCGGCGATATCCCGCTCCTGGTGCACCACTTCATCGCCCGCTTCAACGCGCTGCAGGGACGGCGCATCCAGGGGGTGTCGGCCCACGCCATGAACGCGCTCCTGGCCCACTCGTACCCCGGCAACGTGCGGGAACTGGAAAACGCCATCGAGCACGCCTTCGTGGTTTGCGGGGGCGATACCATCGAACTCGGCGACTTGCCGCCGCATATCGTGGGCGCGGCGGTGGCGCCGCCGGCGCGGGTGGCCGCGCTACAACCCCTGGAGGAGGCCGAGGCGCGGACGATCCGCGAGGTCCTGGCGGCTCACGGGGGCAACCGCAGTGCCGCCGCGGCGCAGCTGGGGGTTTCCCGCCACACTCTGTGGCGGAAGATGAAGCGGTACAAGATCTCGTAACTCGGGGGCCGGCCTCAGCGATCCGGTGGGGAGGCGGGGGGCGGTGGTCCGTCATCCCCGGCGATGTCGGCCGGGCCTTTGACTCCACCACCTTGGCTGGCTTCCCAGATCCGCGCCATCTCCCGGTGGAGGTCGAGGAACGCCTGAAACACCTGGGGGTCCAGATGTCGCGGCACGACGCGCGCATCGCCACGGCGGATCACGGCCAGAGCCTCGGCGTGCGAGTAGGCCCGCTTGTAGGGCCGCTCGCTGCGCAGGGCGTCGTACACGTCGGCGAGCTTGACGATGCGCGCCTCGATGGGAATCTCGGTGCCGGCGAGCCCGTCCGGGTAGCCGGTGCCGTCGAAGTTCTCGTGGTGGTGCCGGGCGATGTTGCGGGCGAGTTCCAGCGGCTTCATCTCGCCCAGCAGCAGGGCGCCGTAGACCGTGTGCTGCCGCAGGGCTGCCATCTCCTCGGCGCTCAACGAGACGGTTTTGCGCAGAAGTTCGATGGGGGTGGCGATCTTGCCCACGTCGTGCATCGGCGCCGAGCGGGCCAACCATTTGACGAAGGATGGGGGGTGGCCGAGGGCCCGCGCCAGGGTCTCGGAGTACAACCCCACGCGGCGCACGTGGCGGGCGGTGTCGCTGTCGTGAAACTCCGCCGCCAGGGCGAGGGCCTCCATGGTGGCGAAGAACGCCTGCTCCGCCTGGCGGGCCTCGAAGCGCAGACGCTCGAAGACGGCCCAGTGCCGCAGCACTGCCCGCAGGAGCGGGAACTCGTACGCGCCCACCTCCCAGGGGTAGGCGGCGGTCATCACCACGTTGGTGCCACGCCACAGCGCCACCAGGTTGGTGGCCGGCAGCGAGCTGGGGAAGTGCAGCGCCTGGGCCAGGGCGGCCGGGATTTCCCCCTTGCACAGGAACTGCCCCTCCCCCTTGTGGAAGGGCTGCAGCCACCCGGCGAGCCGTGCGGTGGGCACCGTCATCGTCTCCTGCACCCAGCTCCCCGCTTCCCAGTACCACACCGAGCCGAAAACCCGGTGCCGCACTACCTGGCCCGCCCAGGCGAGGCGCGGGTGCTGGCCGGTCTCGGGACTGGCCCCGAGCAGGTGGTGCGCCATGGTGTTGGCCACCTCCATCGCACTCCAGTCGGCGATGCTCTGGCTCGTCAGCGTCTCGGCGAAGGTGCCGAGCTTGTCCAGCTCCATGAACGAGAGCAGCAGCCGGTCGGAGAGCTGCTTGGCGCGCAGCAGCGAGCGCACGCGGGCGAGGAGCTCCTCGTGCACCACGGGCTTGGTGAGGAAGTCCTCGGCGCCCAGCTCCAGGCAGCGGATGCGGTTGTGCGAACTTCCCGCCGCCGTGAGCACGACCACCGGGATGCGGGTGGTGTCCTCGTTCTGCTTGAGGCGCCGGCAGACCTCGATCCCGTTCCGGTCGGGCAGGATCAGGTCGAGCAGGATGAGGGAGGGGGGATCGCGCTCCACTTCCTCCAGCGCCTGCGCGGCGGTGGGAACCACGGTGGTCGCGTAGCCCGCCTCCTCGAGCCACCTCGCCAGCAGCGTGGCGATGACGGAGGAATCCTCCACGATGAGGATGCGGTCCATGGTTCCCCTGCTCCAGAATAGCCGAAAACCTGTCACCGGGAGCGGTGGAGGCCGCCCGTTGTCGTTTTCTCAGGCAGCTCCGGTCGGCCTCGTACCCCTCAGCGGGAGCGGGTCACGCCCCGGCGCGGGCAGTGGGAGGCCACCGGGCAGATGGAGCAGCGCGGCGAGGTGGGGTGGCAAATGGTCTGGCCGAAGGTGACGAGCAGGTCGTTGATGGCGATCCAGTGGCGCCGGGGCAGGACGCGCTCCAGGGCGTGTTCCGTCTCCTCCGGCGTCCGCGTCGCCACCAGGCCCAGGCGGTTGGCGATGCGGTGCACGTGCGTGTCCACGCAGATGGCCGGGATGCCGAAGCCCAGGCCGAGCACCAGGTTGGCGGTCTTGCGCCCGACCCCGGGCAACGACAGCAGGGCCTCCCGCTGGGGGGGGACACGGCCGTCGTGCACCTCGAGGAGGCGGCGCGCCAGGCTTTGCAACTGGTGCGCCTTGACGCGGTAGAAGCCGGCCGGGAAGACCAGCTCGGCGATGCGGGGGACGGGGAGAGCGGCGAGGGTCGCCGGCGTGTCAGCAACGGCGAAGAGGCGGGCCGCCGCCGCGGCCGTCACCTCGTCTTTGGTGCGCAGCGAGATGACGCACGCCACGAGGAGGCGGAAGGGATCGCGCCGGCGCTCCACGGCGGTGAGCGTCGTGGGGCGGGCGGCAGCGCGCACCTCGGCGAGGCGCTCCAGCAGCCAGTCGAGGCGAGCGGCGGACCAGCGCCGCCGCGTCATGCGCGCGGCTCCCCCGCGAGCGGGCTCAGCAAACGATGCTCCCTCTCCCGGCGAAGC
>JBBISY010000032.1:0-36910 GCA_037441065.1 Acidobacteriota bacterium
CGCCGCCGCCGCGGCGACGCCTTCCATCGCCCCGCGCGGCGCGCCGGCAGGGGGGACCGCGGCGGTCCGGCCCACCGCTGGCCGGTAGTCGGAGAAGAACTCCCGCCAGCTCGAGGACACGCTCTCCGGCCGTTCCACGAACTGCTGGTACATCTCGTCGATCAGCCAGACGTTGGGGCCGAACTCCTTCGGATGACGCGAGGCATCGCTCATTGCGCACCCCTACCCGTGGCAGCGATTGTAACAACCGGTGCGGCGTGGCCCTGCCTCACGGCGGCACCTGGTCGACCACCCTGCGGTGCACCCCGAGCTGGACCGTGGGGCGGCGGAAGAAGAGGGCGAGGGTCCAGTCGATGGCCACGCGGATGCGCCGCGCCCAGCCCGGCATCTTCAGCAAGTACACGGTCCGCCACAGGAACCAGGCGGCGAAGCCGGAGAGCTTGACGCCGAAGATCTTGGCCACCGCGGAGCGGCACCCCAGGGCGGCCAGGGCTCCCGGCGAGCGGATCAGGCAACGGCGCAGCGGCTCGCCGCGCAGGGCGCGCAGCAGGTTGTCGGCGAGCACGGTCGCCTGGCGCACCGCGTGCTGGGCGGTGGCCGGGTACGGTTTGCCGGTGGGATCGGGGTTGACGGCGCAGTCGCCGATGCCCCACACGGTGCTCTCCCCCACCACGCGCAGATCGGGCTCGCACAGGAGCCAGCCCTGCGGGTCGGTGGGGAGGCCGAGCTGGGCGAGCAGGGGGTTGGGGGCGATGCCGGCGCACCAGATGACGGTGTACGTCCCCACCACCTCCCCGGTGGACAGCGTCGCCGATTCCGGCCCCACCGCCGTCACCGTCGTGTTCAGCCGCACCGAAATCCCGCGGTTGCGCAGCGTGGCCAGGGCGTAGTCGGCCAGGTCCTCGTCCAGGCTGGGGAGGATCCGCGGCGCCGCCTCCACCAGCGTGACGCGGCACTCGGCAGTGGCCACGTTCCGATAAGCTCGCGACGCGGCGCGCAGAAACGCCGAGAACTCGCCCGCCACCTCCACCCCGGTGAAGTTGCCGCCCACCACCACCAGGTGCAGCAGCGCCCGGCGCCGCGTCCCGTCGCGCGTCGCGTCGGCCCGCTCCAGGAGTTCGATGGCCCGGTCGCGCAACGCCACCGCATCCCACAGGCTCTTCATACCGAACCCGTAGGTGGCGAGGCCCGGCACCGGTGGGAGCCGGGTGATGCTGCCCAGCGCCGCCACCAGGTGGTCGTAGGCCATTTCCTGCTGGTGCGTGTCGCCCACCAGGGTGTAGCGGACCACGCGGCGGTCCCGGTCCACCCCCGTCACTTCGGCGGTGCGGAGCGTGGCGCCGGGGACGAAGTCGCGCAGCGGGACCACGGCGTGGCGGGGCTCCAGCGAACCCGTTCCCGCCTCCACGAGGAGCGGCGTGAAGACGAAGTAGTTGGTGCGGTTGATGAGCACCACCTCCGCGTCCTCCCCGCGCAGGAGGCGGTCCAGCCGCTGGGCGCAGGTGGCCCCAGCAAAGCCGCCGCCGAGGATGACGATCCGCTGCACCTGAATGGCCCTCCGGCGGGAGCGCCCGGCAAAGGTCGGGACGGTCCCGTGGGGACAACAGGCGGCGAGGTACCGCTCTTCCCGGCGGCGAGGGGGTGACCGGATAGTCCGGCCCGGCGCCTGGCCACAGAGAGGAGCGGGATACAATCGGCGGGGTGAATGAGACCACCGAGATCTGGCTCAAGGGCTCGCTGAGCCTGGTGGCGCTCCTGCTCGTGGTGCTCCGCCACACGCGGCCGGGCCGCTTGCCGGAGCGCCGCGCGGGGCAGCTCCTCTCGGGGTTGGCGGCGGTGGCGTGCGCCGCCTACTACAACTTCGGCCTCTTCCACGGCTGGACCTACGTGCACCACTGGGAGACGTTTCACTACGTGCTGGGTTCCAAGTACTTCCCCGAGCTGGGCTACGACGGTCTGTACCTGGCCTCGGTGGCGGCGCAGCTGGCGAGCGCGCCGGAGGTGGAGCTTCCCAGCGAGATCCGCAACCTCCAGAACAACCGCATCGAGCCGGTTTACGCCCTGGCCGAACAGCGCGCGGCGGTGCAGGCCTGCTTCTCGCCCGCGCGCTGGCGGGCCTTCGTGGCCGACAACGACTACTTCGTCCGCACCTGCCAGCCCGCGTACCTCGCCCAGATCCGGCGTGACCACGGCTACAACCCGACCCCCGCCTGGACCTTCGTAGGGCGGCTTTGCTCCGCCGCCCTGCCGGTGCAGCGCGGCACCCTGGTTCTCCTGGGCCTCCTCGACCCCCTCTTGCTGGCTCTCACCTTTCTGCTGTGATGGGGACCTACGGCTCGCGGGTGGGCGGCCTGGCCCTGGTGATCTTCGGGTTGGGGTACCCCTGGCGGTTCGACTGGATCGGCGGCGCGTTCCTGCGGCTGGACTGGTTCGCGGCCGTGATCGCTGGCATCTGCCTGCTCGAGAGGGAGCGCCCCGCCTGGGCCGGCGCGCTCCTCGGCTACGCCGCCGCCGGTCCCTCCGGGCGGGGGCCGGGGCATGATCGCTGCGGCGTGGCGTTAGCAGCGGTATGAGGGTGCTGCTCGTCTACGCCAATCAGGCCCGCGACCTGCTGCCGCCGCCGCCGGTGGGTCTGGCCTACGTGGCGCAGGCGGCGCGGCGAGCGGGGCACGAGGTGCGCGTCGTGGACCTCCTGGCGGCCCGCTCGCCGGACGGAACGCTTGCCGCCGCCCTGCGCCGCTTCGCCCCCGAAGTGGTGGGGGTGTCGGTGCGCAGTCTCGACAATGTGGTGGCCCAGAAGCCGCAGAGCCACATCGCCAGCGTGGCGGCCAACCTGGCGGTGATCCGCCGCCACACCGCCGCCCCCATCGTGCTCGGTGGGCCGGCCATCTCCCTCCTCGGGGCCGAAGCGTTGCGCGCTCTCGACGCGGATTTCGCCATCGTCGGCGAGGGGGAGGAGGTTTTCCCCCAGCTACTGGCGGAGCTCGCCGCGGGGAAGCGCTTCGCGCGGGTGGCCGGGCTGTGCTACCGGGACGGCGAAAGAATCGTGGCCCAGGCGCCGGCGCGCCTCGCCGGCTTTGCCGCTTCCGGCCTGGAGAACTGGGTCGATTGGCGGTTCTACGAGCGCCACGGCAGTACCTGGCCGATCCAATCCAAGCGCGGCTGCCCGCTGGGGTGCGTGTACTGTGGCTACCCGCGCATCGAGGGGGAGGGGCACCGCCTGCGCGAGGTGGGGGAGGTGGTGGATGAGATCGAGCGCATAGCGCGCACCGTCGGACCCCGGACCTTCGAGATCGTGGACGCCACCTTCAACGTGCCCCTCGCCCATGCGGTGGCGCTGTGCGAGGAGATCATCCGCCGGGATTTGCGGGTGCGGCTGACGGCGACCACGGTCAACCCCGTGGCTGTGAGCCGGGAGCTGTTCACCGTCATGAAGCGGGCGGGGTTCCTCGCGATGATGGTCACCCCGGAGGCGGCCTCCGACCGGACCCTGGCCGGTCTCGGCAAGGGGTTCGCTCGCGACCAGGTGGTGCGGACCGCCTCGCTGGTGCGGGATTCGGGCATCCCCAGCGCCTGGTTTTTCCTCCTGGGTGGGCCGGGGGAGACCGAGGAAACTGCGGAGGAGACGGTCTCGTTCATCGAGGAGTACCTGGCGTTCCCTGGCGCGCTCGTCATCGTCACCACCGGGGTGCGGGTGGTGCCCGGCACCGCCCTGGCCGAGCGGGCGGTGGCCGAAGGGGTGGCGGCCCGGGGGGCAACGCTGGCCGAGCCGGTGTTCTACCTCTCCCGGGAGGTGAGCGAGCGCTGGCTCCTGGAGCGGGTCAACCGCGCCATTCGCAAGCACCCGCACGTGGTCCACACCGCCGAGGAGGGAGGCGGCGCCGCGGGGGGGCTGTTCGAGCGGGCCCTCTCGGCACTCGGGGTGGCGCCGCCGTACTGGCGCTTCCTCCCGCGCTTCCTCTCGACGCCGCCGGTGCGGGCGGTGCGGGGCCGGAGGGTGGAGTTTTGACGGGGAGATGCCGGGCTGCCCCCCGCGCGGCCGCGCCCGGCTTGACAGAACCTCTTCGCCATCATAGCGTTGTCTCAGTGTTCTGGAGACTACCCCTGGCACCGCTGGGTCTCGTGCCCGCGCTTTCGCTCCTCTCGCTGGCCCCTTCGGTGGGCGCGAGCGCGCCGGCCGATCTCGAACGGCTGGAGGCGGTCGCCGAGCGCGAGCCGGCGGTGGGCCGGGAGCTGGCCGGAGAACTCCTCAAGGGGGAGCATGGCCCGCTCGAGCTGGCCAGGATCTACAACGCGTTGGCCATGGCCTTGTACGTGGCCAACGACTTTCCGGGCGCCCTGGACGCGGCGCGGAAAGCGGAGGAGATCGCCAGCCGGCATCGCTTGCGCGACCAGCTCGCCTACGCCTTCTACCACCAGGGGTCCGCCCTGTGGCGGACCGGCGACTACTCCACCGCCTACGAGCTGTGCACCGAAGCCCTGCGGATTTTCGAAGAGACGGCCAACCGCCGCGGCCAGCTCTACGCCGCCAACCGCGCCAGTACCATCCTCGCCGAGCTCAACTACTATAGTAAGGCGTTGGAATTCAACGAGATAGCCCTGAAGCTGGCGCAGCAGGTGGGCGACGTGAGCCTCTCCGCCCGGATGCTCTCCAACCGCGCCTACATCCACTACCGCCGAGCCGAGTACCCCGACATGCTGCGCTACTCGTTGCGCTCCATCGAGAGCTACGAGCAGGTTCCCGAAGACCCGATGGTGCGCCATGCTCTGGTCAACGCGGGGGTGGCGTACCTGGAGCTGGGCCAGTACGACCAGGCGGTGGCGTACCTGGAGCGCTCGCTGCCGATCAGCCAGCGGGCCCAGGACCGGCTCACCGAGCTCATCGCCTGGAAGTTCCTGGCGAGGACGCACAAGAGCCGGGGGGAGTACGCCCGGGCGCTGGAGGAGGCGCTCAAGGCGCTGGAGCTTGCCGGGCAGGTCAAGTCGCTCTTCGAGATGAAGAACGTCAACCTGGAGATTGCCGGTATCTATTCGAGCCTCGGCGACCCCCGCAGTGGGTATCGCTACCTCGCCGAGGCGCTGCGGCTTTCGGAGGAGTTGCAACGCGGCGAGATCAACGAGAGCATCGCCCGAACCCTCAAGAAACACGAGCTGGAGCAGCGCGAGCGGGAGATCCGCTTCCTCCAGCAGGAAAAGACCATTGCCGAGCTGCGACTGCAGCAGCAGCGCAGCGTCCGCAACTTTCTGCTCCTTCTCGCCGCGAGCTTGACCGCCGGGGTCGTTCTCACCCTGCGGGCTTACATGGCCCGTCGCCGTGCCCACGCCGTCATCGCCTCAAAGAACGTGGAACTGCAGACGATCGACCGGATGGTGCAGGAGATCAACCGGCAAAAGGAGCTGAACAGCCTGATCGACGCGATCTTCCGGCACACCCTGACGCTGCTCCCGCAAACGCAGAAAGGGGGCTTCCTCTTCTACCTCGAGGAGGAGGATCGGTTCCGGCCCGTGGTGCTGTACCACTACAGCCGGCACGAAGTGCAGGGCATCGAGTTCACCCCCGAGGAGGCGCGGCGGCGCTACCGGGAGGGATCGGAGGCGATGGCGGCAGGCGTTTACCTGCTCCGCGACCCGCACCTCTCGTTCGGGGCGGAGCGCCTGCGCCAGGTGGTCGAGCTGCCGAAGGTGATCCTGGCGCTGGAACTGGAGGTGGATGGGCGCACCCTGGGGTACCTCCTGTTCGAGAACATGGACGATCCCAGCGCCTTCAGCGGCGAGGACGTGGCCCGCCTGGTCCGCATCCGCGAGCACCTGACTTCAGCCCTGGCCAAGACCTACTACATTGCCAAGCTGGAGCAGGCGTCGCGCACCGACCCGCTGACGAAGCTCTTGAACCGGCGCGGGATGATGGACCGACTGCAGCAGGAGGTGGATCGCTTCCAGCGCTACCAGCACCCGTTCTGCGTGGCCATCGGCGATCTGGACGACTTCAAGCAGGTGAACGACACCTTTGGACACGAGGCGGGGGACTGTGCGCTGGTGACGGTGGCGGAGGTTTTCCGGGCTCGGCTGCGCAGGGTAGACCAGGTGGGGCGCTGGGGCGGGGAGGAGTTCCTCGCCCTCTTGCCCAGCACCACGGAGGGCCGGTCCCTGATCGCGCTCGAAAAGGTGCGCGACGCCATCCGCCGGACGCCGGCGCGCTGTGGGGGTGCCGAGGTCCAACTGTCCATGACCTTCGGGGTGTGCCAGTTCATGAACGGCCAGACTCTCGACGACTGTCTGATGGCGGCGGACCGGGCCCTCTACCTGGGCAAGACCGGCGGCAAGAACCGGGTGGTGGCGTTCTCGTCGCTCGACGAGGAAGCGGCGCCGCCGATCGCCCGCGCGTGAGGCGTGGCGGGCGCTGCGCCCCCGCTCGCCTGTGGTAAACTTTGTTGAAACAGCCGAGGGGGTTATGGAGGCGAGCCAGCGGCGGCAAGAGTTCGAGGTGCTGGTGCAGAAGAGCCGGGCCCTCGTCTACACCGTGGCGGTCGCTGTAGGCTTCGCCGGCCGCGCCCTGGGTGTGGTGCACTTCTCCTGGCTTTCGGGGCTCGCGATCTTCCTGGTAGCGGACGGCAGCGCGCTCCTTTTCGCCTGGCTCGCCCGTCGCGGGGTGCGGCGGCTTTTGGGGATCCCCACCACCTGGACATGGATGGCGGCGGATGTGGCCATCATTACCTGGGCGGTGGCCATCTCCGGGGGGGCGGCGAGCTTCTGGGTGGTGTTCTACCTGACCAACGCGGCGGCAGCCACGTACGTGGCGGGATGGCGCGCCATGATCGTGGTGATGCTGGCCAACACCCTCGCCTACCTGGGCGTGGTGCTCTGGGGCCAGCCCATCAGCTTGGCCCTCGTCGCCCTGGGGTTCGGGCGGAAGCTGCTCCTCTACGGTGCTGCCGTCTTCGCCCTGCTGGGCATCTCCAGGCTACAGGAGAAGCGGCGGCAAATCCGGGAGCTCAAGGAGCGGGAGACGGCCCGCGCCACCGAGCTGGAGCGTTTGGCCGCGGCGCTCGAGGAGGCCAACCGGCAGCTCCGCGAATCGTCGTTGCGGGACGCGCTGACCGGTCTGCATAACCGTCGCTTTCTGGTGGAGAGCATCGCCCGGGACGTGGCGGCGGTGCGCCGCGCCTACCACGACGCCCGCCACGGCCGGCCTCCGGATCCCCGCAACGTGGACCTGGGCTTCTTGATGGTGGATCTGGACCACTTCAAGCGGGTAAACGACGTGCACGGCCACCTGGTGGGCGATGCGGTGCTGGTGGCGGTGGGACGGGCGCTCGCCGAGTCGGTGCGCGAGACGGACTCGGTGGTGCGGTGGGGGGGCGAGGAGTTCTTGGTGGTGGCCCGCTACGTGAACCGCGCGTTTCTGCAAGGCCTCGCCGAGCGTCTCCGGGCCGCTGTGGCGAAGGTCCGGGTTCCGCTCCCGTCCGGCGAGCACGTGGGCCTCACCTGCTCGGTGGGCTACTGCTACTACCCGATGGGGAGGGTGGAGCTGTTCACCTGGGATCAGGTGGTGGCGCTGGCCGACGGGGCCCTGTACATGGCCAAGCGGGCGGGACGGAACCGGTGCGTGGGCCTCGAGATCGGCAGCCGGGAGTACGCCCTCGGCGATCACGACCGGGTGCTGCGCGACATCGGCTGGGCGGTGCGCGCCGGTTTCCTGAAGCTGGTGCAGGCCGACCCCTTCGGAGGGGACGTGTCCGGAGGGGCGGCTTCGGGGGCGTGCGCCGGCGGACTCGCCCGCCCCACCGTGGGGGGATGAGCGGCCGCTCGCGCGGCTGCCGGCCGGCTCAGTCCACGGTGAGGGTCTTGGAGAGGTTGCGCGGGTAGTCGGGGTCCAGGCCCTTCGCCACCGAGAGGTGGTAGGCGAGGAGCTGGAAGGGGACGGCGCCGACCACCGCGTACTCCAGATCCGAAGCCACCGGCAGCTCAATGAACTGGCTGGCTTCCGCAGCGAGCGCCGGGTGCGGCGGGGCGATGACGGTGGCACGGCCCCCCCGGCAGGTCACCTCGGTCACGTGGTTGGTGAGCATCTCCACCCCCGAAGGGGGGGCGGTGAAGAGCACCGGCGTGTCCTCGAACACCATCGCCAGGGGCCCGTGCTTGAACTCGGAGGAGAACATGCCCTCGCAGGGGAGGCCCGTGACCTCCTTGCACTTGAGGGCGCCCTCGAGGGCCACGCCGTGGCCGAGTCCATACCCCAGGATGAAGAGCCGGTCGCAGGAGGTGAAGCGCTGCGCCAAGTCTTTCATGGCGACGTCGGTGGCGGCGATGGTCCGCTGGAGCCATGCGGGTGCCTCCGCCAGCCCGTCCATCCCTCGTCCGGCGAAGGCGCTCGCCAGCGCCACCAGGGCCAGCACCTGGTTGGTGTAGGTCTTGGTGGCCGGGACGGAGATCTCCCAGCCGCAGGCCAGGGGGAGGTAGACGGCCACCTTGCGCGTGAGGGTGGAGCCCAGCACGTTGACGAGGCCCAGGGGCGTGACGCCGCGCGGGGTGGCAAAGTTCACGGCGTTGAGGACGTCCTTGGTCTCCCCGCTCTGCGACACGTAGAGCGCCGCGTCGCCGCGCTGCAGGGCGGGGCCGTACTGCTCGATGAACTGCTGCGGCAGGACCGGCACGGCCACCTGCCCCGCCAGCCGCGACCAGAAGGTGGAGCCCAGCACGCAGGCGTGGAAGGAGGAACCCGAGCCCACCAGGAAGAGCCGCCGCGCGCCCCGGAGGGCATCCAACATCACCGGCAGATACTCGGAGGCGCCGAAGAGGTGGAGCAATTCCCGGGCGGTGGCGGGTTGTTCGTGGATCTCCTTGAGCATGAAGTGGGGGAAACCGCCCTTCTCCGGGGCCCCCATGTCCTCGCACACGGTGGTGGGCGGGCGCTCGATGGGGGCGCCATCGGCCACCCGGTAGAGGCGGGCCCGGTCCGGCTCGAGGACCACCATTTCCCCGTCCTCCATGGGGACGACGGTGCGGGTGAGGGGGAGGATGGACGGCAGATCCGAGGAGCAGCAGGTGAAGCCGTCCCCGATCCCCACCACCAAGCCGGAGCCCTTCTTCACCGCCACCAGGCGGTTGGCGACTCGGTCGGTGATGACGAAGGCGAAATCCCCGGCCAGGTCGGCGTAGGCGGCGCGCACGGCCTCTTCCAGGGGGAGGCCCCGCCTGGTGTAGCGCTCCACGGCGTGCACGCACGACTCGCCGTCGTTGGTGCCCCGCACCGTCATGCCCTCGGCCAGGAACTGGCGCCGCAGTTCGGCGTTGTTCACCACGTTTCCGTTGTGGGCGCCGACCAGGTGGCCCTCGGAGTCCAGGTGCGGCTGGGCGTTGGCCACCGAGGGGGCGCCAAAGGTGGCCCAGCGGAGCTGCGCGATGCCCCGGCTGCCCACCAGCTCATCGAAGCGGAGGCGTTGCGCCACGGCGGCCACTTTCCCCACGTCTTTGCGGAGGTCGATGGTGCCGTCCGCCGCCACCGCCGCCGCCCCCACCGAGTCGTAGCCGCGATAGGCGAGGCGATGGGCCGCCTCGGTGAGGAGACCACCCAGAGGACGCTCCTCCGCGAAGACGATGCCGAAGATTCCGCACATGCTCGAGCCCCCGTGCCCGCGGTGGCGGGCGAGCGATTGTAGCCGCGAATCGGACAGGTTGCCTGCCGCGAGGAGCCTGGCTTTCTCCCGCTGGCAGCGGCAGCGCGCGTCTAGGGGTGGAGAACGCTCTCCGAGTAGTCCAGGTGCGGGAGGTAGGGGGCGAGGTTCCGGTCGAGGACGAGTTCCGCCGAGCCGGGCTCCCGGTTGCGGACGAGGAGGAGCGCGCCGCTCTCGCTCAAGAGTACCCGCCCGGCGCCCTCGTCGAGGAGGGAGGTCCCCAGGGAGAAGGCCAGGTCCGGGAGACCGGCCAGGTGGAGGAGGGTCGGCCCCAGGTCGAGGGGGGAGCCCACCTTGGGGGAAACGCCGCTTGCCAGCTCAGGGGCGGAGAGCAGGAGGGGGATGCGGTCCGGCACGGGGGGGAACTCCTCCCGCGGCGGGCCGGGCGGGGGAACCCCCGAGGGGTGGTCACCGAAGAGGACAAGGATGGTGGAGTTCCACTCCCCCCGCCGCTCCAGCTCCCCCACCAGCGTTGCCAGGGCCTCGTCCACCTCCGCCATGACCGCGAGGTAATCCCGCAGGAGCCGGTCGCCAGTCACACGGTCGAAGCGGTGGGTGGGGGCGTGGTTGGTAAAGGGGCCGTGGCTCTGCATGGTGATCAGGTAGGCGAAGACCGGGCGGGGCGCGCGCTCGAGGAGGGCGAGGGCTTGGCGGAAGAAGGCACGGTCCTGGGAGTGCCAGCCCGCCGCTTCGCCGTGGAAGGCGTCGCGGTCGAAGAAGTCCTGAAAGCCCAGGCGCCGGAACGCCGCCTTGCGGTAGAAGTAGCTGCCCGCGTTGGCGTGGAGGGCACAGGTGTAGTAGCCCGCGGTGGCCAGGATCTGCGGCAGGGAGAGGATGCGGGAGAAATCGGCGGTGAGGAAGCCGGTGTGCGAGCCGAGGGGGAGCAGCCCCGTCAGGCAAGCCAGCTCGGCATCGGCAGAGCCTCCCCCCCGGTGCTGCGAGAAGAAGTTGGCAAAACTCAGGCAGCGCTGGCGCAAGCCGCGCAGGAAGGGCATCACCGGCTCACCCTCCACCTCGAAAGCGATCACCCAGGGGTCGAGGGATTCCACCTGGACGACGAGGATGTTGGCAGGCCGGCGCGGGAAGGTCTGCACGCGGCAGGCGTCGGGGTCCATGGGGCCGGGCCAGGGGACGCGCGGCGGCCGCGGGCGGAGTTCGTCGCGGAGCTGGGCGCCGAGGATCGGCAGGAAGCCGTAGCGCCTGAAGAAGTAGACGCCGTCGTAGCGGTACTTGCCGATGGGCAGGCGGGTGTGCAGCAGCGCGTCCTTGGCGGCGAGAACCGCCACGACCGCCACGAGGACCCCCAGCGCGCGGCGCGGCCGCGGCGCGGCGCGCAGCCGCCCCACCAGGGCCAGGGAGAGGGCGCAGGAGAGGAGGAGGGCCACCGCGATGCCCACCTCCCGTGCGCCCACCAGCTGCCGCATCACCTGCCCGGCCACCGGGGGCAGGAGCCGGATCTGGCGCAGCAGCGCCAGGTGCGGGAACGCTTCGAAGTAGGCCACGTACAGCGTCACCGCCAGGAAGGCGAAGAGTTGCAGGAGGTGGGCGAGGAGGACGAGCAGGCGGCTGCGCGTGACGAGGAGCAGGAGGAGCAGCGCCGCCGGGGCGGCGAGGGCGTTGGCGATGCTGAGGATCTGGTACTTGACCAGCTCAAGCCCCTCAAAGCGGTTGAAGCCGAACCCCATGGGGAGGAGCACGAGGAGGTAGGCGATCACCTGCAGGAGGGCGACCGACAGCAGGAGGCGGAGCGGCAGGGTTCCCTCCCGACGTGCCGCGGGGAGGGGAGTGAGCCGGCGCAGGGCCGCCTCTCCCCGCCCCGTGCCCCACCTCGTCGCGAAAACCCGCATCGTACCAGCACCGATTCTAGCCCAGGGGGTGTGGTGGCGACGTACAATCCGCCGGTGAGCGAGATTTTCTTTCCGGAGCTGGTTCCCGGCGGGGCGCCGCGCGAACTGGAGGCGGAGGTGGGGGGGCTGCACCTGCGCGGGAGTTCGGTGGCGGCCCGGGCGACATCCTTTGCGGTCCCGGAGTTCGGGGTGGCCTTGGACCTGGGCAGGCTCTCCGAGGTGATCGTGGCGCAACCGGTGGTGCTCCTCTCCCACGCCCACCTGGACCACAGCGCCGCGCTCCTGGCCTACCTCAACCTGCGCGCTCGCTTCCACCCCGGCGACCCGCCGCAGGTGGTCGTGCCCGAGGCGCTGGTGGCGCCGTTCCTCACGGCCCTGGCGGCGATGCCGGGGCTCGAGTCGGTGCGCAAACGGCTGGACCTGCACGCGGTGCTGCGCGGGGCGAGCGATGGCGACGAGATCCCCATCCCCGGCGGTACGGCGCGGGCCTTTTCCCGACAGCACAGCGTCCCCACCCTGGGTTGGGCACTGCGCCGGCAGGGGGAGCCCCGCCCGCGGCTGGTGTACGCCGCTGACGGCCTGGCGGCGCAGTTCCAGTTCCGGCCCGAGCTGCTCGACGCCGAGGTCGCGGTGGTGGAGTGCTCCTTCGTGGACGGCAACCACCGCCTGGCGGCCGCCCTGGCGGCTCACACCCACCTGGCCGACTGGCTGGAGCTGGCGCCCAGGCTTTCCGCCCGCGTGGTGGTGCTCGCCCACCTGCCTGCCCTGCCCCGCCATGAACTGGCAGCGGCCCTGCGGCCGCTGGCCGCGGTGCTGCCGCCGGGCTGCCGCCTCGTGGCCTGGGCAGAGTGACAACAAGAAACCTGTCAACCGCTTCAGGACGAAGGGACAATCTGCCAATTCGAACCTTGACTCTTGCATCTTGATCATCGATAATGTGTCATCTTGCGGCTCTGGGAGGAGCACATGGACAAGAGAGAGGTGTTGGAGCGTTGCCAGGCGGAGGGGGTGCAGTTTCTTCGCCTCACCTTGACGGACATCGACGGCATCATCAAGAACGTGGAGATCCCGGCGAGCCAGTTCGAGAAAGCCCTCGACGGCCAGATCATGTTCGACGGCTCCTCCATCGAGGGGTTCACCCGCATCGAGGAGTCCGACATGCTCTTGAAGCCCGATCCGGACACCTTTGCCGTCTACCCCTGGGAAACGCCCCACGGCAAGGTGGGGCGGCTGGTGTGCGACGTGTACAACACCGACGAAACCCCCTTTGCGGGCTGCCCGCGCCTGGCGCTCAAGCGGGCGGTGGCGAAGGCGCGCCAGCTGGGTTTCACGATGATGGCTGGCCCCGAGGCCGAGTTCTTCCTCTTCAAGGTGGGCCCCGACGGTCGGCCGAACCACCAGACCCACGACGTGGGGGGGTACTTCGACCTCACGCCGGTGGATCTGGGCGAGGACGCCCGCCGCGACATCGTGCAGGCGCTGGAGGCGATGGGGTTCGAGGTGGAGGCGGCGCACCACGAGGTGGCGCCGGGGCAGCACGAGATCGACTTCAAGTACGCCGACGCCCTGACCACCGCCGACCGCATCGTCACCTTCAAGTTCGTGGTCAAGAAGGTGGCGCGCGACCACGGGCTGCACGCCACCTTCATGCCCAAGCCGGTGTTCGGCGTGAACGGCTCCGGCATGCACACGCACCAGAGCCTCTTCGACGCGGAAGGGCGCAACGTCTTCTTCGACCCGCAAGGCCCATGGCAGCTGTCGCACGTTGCTCGCTCCTACATCGCCGGCATCCTGGAGCACGCCCGCGCCTTCGTGGCCGTCACCAACCCCTTGGTCAACTCGTACAAGCGCCTGGTGCCGGGGTACGAGGCGCCGATCAACGTGGCCTGGTCGGAGCGGAACCGTTCGCCGCTGGTGCGGGTGCCGGCGCGGCGCGGGGTAGGCACGCGCTGCGAGGTGCGGGTGCCGGACCCTGCCTGCAACCCCTATCTGGCGCTGGCGGTGATGCTCGCCGCCGGGTTGGACGGCGTGGAGCGCGGGCTCGAGTGCGGGGAGCCCGTGAACCGCAACATCTTCGAGATGTCCGAGCGGGAGAAGCGGCGGCTCAAGATCAAGCAGCTCCCGGCTTCGCTCGCCGAGGCCCTGGACAACCTGGAGCGCGACCGGGTGCTCCAGGCGGCGCTCGGGCCCCACATCTTCGAGAACTTCCTGCGCAACAAGCGGGAGGAGTGGCACCGCTACATCTCCACCGTGCATGCCTGGGAGCACGAGCAGTACCTGATGGCCTACTGAAACTGGGGTGACGGCGGCAAAACGAATGGGCCGGGCGAAGCGCCCGGCCCACCGGTCCGTGTGACAGGGGTCGCCTTCAGGGTTTGAAGGTGACGAAGTGGAAGCCGTTCTGGACCGGACTTCCAGAGCCGTCGAGGATGTAGACGAGGAGCTTCCCGGACATACTGCTGGCCAGTGCGAACCGACGCTCCGAGGCGAGCGGCGTGATCACTGTGACGTAGCGATTGTAAATGTAGTGTTCACCCTCGATGGTGATCTCGAATCTGGAGTAGGTGCTGTCCCAACTCGATGTTACGTTCGAAGTTCCGTTCGCCTTCGTCCCGTTCGAGTTGATCGTCCCGTAGGCAATGGGGAGCGAGGCGTCGGCATGGCCCGCCACCTCAATGCTCTTGAAGGTGGCCTTGCCCGTCAAGGCGTCGAGGTTGATGGTCTCCTGGTGGGAGCTGTTGTACAGGTGCACCGTCCCGTTGTTGTCCACGCGGAGTTCGTCCTCGCCGCCGTTGCCGCCGAACCCCTTGAGGAGCGGGCCGGTGCCTTTCCCCTGCACCACCAGGGTGGCGTCGGTACCCTGCGTTTCGAAGTAGCCGGCGATTCCCTGCCCGGTGCTGCTGTTGAGGGAGCGCAACGTGGCGCCCGGGATACCGCCGCCGTACGAGTTGGTTACCTCCAGGGTCTTGCTGGTGGTGGCGGCGAGAGCGAGCGGCAGCGCCACCTTGGTCCCCGTTACGGCGCCGTTGGCTAAGTCGGCGTTCGCCACCTGCCCGTCCTGGATCTTGGCGCTGTTCACGGCCCCGTCGGCCAGCTTCGCACTGCTCACGGCGCTGGCGGCCAGGTGGGCGGTGCCCACGCCGCCGTTGGCGATACCGAGGGGGGAGAGGAGCGTACCGTCCCCGGTGAGACTCGCGTCGTGGGCGACGGCGGTGAGGCCGCCGGAGCCGCCGAGAAGGGCGTCGTCGAAGGTCATCTCGAAGGTGGAGGGGTCGGTGGAGCGGTTGGCGACACCGGAGCCGAAGACGATGACCTTGCCGGTGCTGCCGGTGACCTCGGCCTGGAGGCGGGCGTTGGTGGTGGAGATGGCGGGAAACTCGGTGGGGAAGCGGAACTGGCGTTGCTCGTAGGGGCGCAGGGAGTACGACTTGGAGCCGAGTTCGCTGCCGGTTTCATCGTAGACGGTGACGGTGACCGTGGTGTTGGCGCCCGCGGCTTCCACGAAGCCGAAGTTGTAGCGGAACTCGGACGTGTCGGTCGGGGAGGTTTCCCACACGCCCAGGATCTGCGTCCTCTGGCCGGGACCGATGGCGAAGGAGGCGGGGATGCCGGCGAAGAACTGGCCCACGGAATCCTTCTGCTCGCCGCCGGCGGCCAGGGAGTAAATGCGCGAGTTCACCACCACCCGGTCCGAGGCGACCACGCGCAGCGCGCCGAAGACCTCGACGCCGAACATGGTCCAGATGGCGTTGTCGTAGCGGCGCACGTCCCCGGCGGGCAGGGTGTCGTTGTACACGGGCGGGGCGGAGTTGTCCCGGTCCCGCTCGAGCAGGTAGAAGCTGAGGTTGACGGGGCTCGAGTTGGGGTTATAGACCCACACCGTGGTGTACCACTGCGAGCCGGCGGCCCCGGGTTTACGACCCACCGAGGGTAGGAACACCTCGGTGCCGGCAAAGCCGGCGGCCGCCTCCGACACCAGCACGGTCGCGAGGACCAAGGCGCCCAGCAGGGCGATTCTCCACGTTCTCATGGCTTCCTCCTTTGGTGCACAGTCGGCGCCCCCTCTCCCCGGGGTGCGCGGGCCGGTGCGGCCCGGCAGTTCCCCTGCGCCCGAGGGGGCAGTGGTGGCGCAACGGGGGGTTATTTTCTTGAGCATCTTCTAACAAGATAGATTCTCGCCTTCGCTCTGGCAAGAAACGCGGTGTGTCGGGGATCACCGAGGGGGCGTGCTGCTCCGCTGGGGTGCGGGCGGTGTTCCCGGGGGGACCCGGCCCGCGGCGGCGCCCCTCACCGCCGGCTCCAGGCGGTCGTCGCCCTCACGGCCAGTCGGTGTTGAACAGGTGCAGGGAGCCTGCGAAGCGCGGCGCCAGGGCGGAGCGAATGGCCGCTTCCCCCGCTGCCAGGGTGTGGCGGCGCGACAGGTGCGTCACCACCAGGTGGCGGTTGGCGAGGGTGGGGGCAAGCTCGGCCAGGTCCTCCAGGTGCAGGTGCCCGTACCGCCGGGCCCGGCCGCGTTCGTCCGGCTCGAGGAAGGTGCACTCGGTGACGAGCACCTCGACGTCGGCGAGCCAGGGCTGGCGGGCGAACACCTCGGGACCCGTGTCGGCGGTGTAGGCGAGGAGCGGGACGCTGATCTCCTCGGTGATCCGCTCGCCGGCTCGCCGCCGCTCCTCCAGCTCCGCGGGCGGCAGCCCCGCCAGATCGCGGCGCAGGCGGCACCGCCGCCACAGCAGGCAACACCCGAGAGTCTCGGTCCAGTGGGTGGTGGCGAAAAAGCGGAGGGCGAAGTCGCGGCGCAGGGGCACGGTCTCCCCGGCAGCCACCCGCACCACCGAGACGCCGTAGGCGGCCCCCCCCTCGACCCGTGCGTGGAGCGCCAGGAGTTCTTCCACCTCCCGGGCGATTCCCCCGGGGGCGTAGACGGTGCCGGGCGGCAGGCCCTGGAGCTGGCGCTGGCTGGCCCAGCCCGCGAGCCCCAGGAGATGATCCGCGTGGCCGTGGGAGAGCACCACGTGTTGCACCGGCACCAGGCGGCGCAGGGGGCGGCCGGCGTCCAGCGCCAGGGCCAGTTGCGGCAGGAGGCAGAGCGAGCCCTCGCCGGCCCGCGATCCCCCTTCCAGGCGGAGCGTCCCCCAACTGGTGGCGAGGTCGAGCGTGCGCACAGGGGGAGGGTGCGCGGCGAGTAGGGTATTGTCAACCGGGGGCCCGGCGGAACGTCTCTTGCAGCATGGCGACGCTGGCGCGGAGGGATCGCGAGGTGGGGGACCAGAGCGAGGCGACACGGCTCGCGGCGGCGGTTGGCGGCGACCGCGCCGCCGCCGAGGAGCTCTTGCTGCAGCACCAGCTGCTCGTGTACCGGGTCTGCCGCCACCTGCTGCCGCGCCACGAGGATGTGGAGGCGGCGGTGCAGGAGACCTTCCTGCGGGCCCTGGAGAAGCTGCGGTCCTTTTCGGGGCGGGCGAGTCTGCGGAGCTGGATCGTGGCCATTGCCGTCAACCTCTGCCGGGACAAGCTGCGCCGCCGCCGGCTTGTCCCCTTCGTCCCGCTGGAAACCCCCGAGGAGGACGGCCCCGGCCCCGTCGCGCGGTTGGAGGGGGGGGACCCGGACCCCGAACGGGTGGCCATGGTGCGCCAGGCGGCCTCCCTGGTGCGCCGGGAGGTGGGGCGGTTGCCGTCGCGTCAGCGGGAGGTGTTCGCGCTGCGGTTCTTTGCCGATCTGCCGCTGGAGGATATCGCCGCCGCGCTGGGGGTGGACGTGGGGACGGTGAAGACTCACCTGCACCGGGCCGTGCACCGGGTGCGCGCCGCGGTGGAGGAGGCGATGCCATGAGGGAGCGACATCTGACGGACGACGAGCTGGACCGCTGGCTGTGCGGCGAAGAGCTGGCGCAGGAGGCGGCGGCACATGCCGCGGATTGCCTGTTCTGCCGCCACCGGCGCGCCAGTTTCCTGGGGGCGGTGGCGGCTGCCCGCGCCGGGGAACCGGATGCGGCCACGTTGGCGCGCTGGCGGGAGTCGGCCCTGGAGCGGTGGTCCGGCGGGCGTGGCGGGGGACGCCACCTGTGGCTGGCCGCGGCGGCGGTGCTGTTCCTTTTGGTGCTGCTGCCGGTGGTGATGCGCGTGCGGGCGCCGCGGGCTGGCTTCGACGCCGAGGCGGTGGTGCAGGAGGTGGACCAGCTCCTGGCCCACGATCCCCTCACCGCCCTGGCGCCGGAGGAGTTGGTGCAAACGGTGGTCCCCGTTGGTGGGGACCCGGTGGAAGGGGGTGTTTCATGAAGACGAGGCAGGCTCTCTGGCCCCTGATGATGGCCGCCCTGCTCCTGCCGGCGGTGGGGGAGGCGCAGATGCCGCCCATCCCGCCGGGGCGGTGGTGGGAGCGCCCGCGGGCGGCGGAGCGGTTGGCGCTCAGCGCCGAGCAGCGAGCCAGACTCGAGGAGCTCACCATTCGTCACGCGCGGGAGCTGGCGGACCTCAAGGCGGAGGTGGAGAAGGCCGAGATCGACCTGCGCGCGGCCGCGGACCGGGAGCCGTTCGACGCCGCCGCGGTGCGCCGCGCCTTCACCGCGCTGCAGCAGGCGCGCTCGCGCATGGAGGCGCAGCGTTTCGAGATGCTGCTGGCGATTCGCGAGACGCTCACGGCACCGCAGTGGGCGCTCCTCAAGGAACTGACCCGGGAGTGGGTGCGGGATGCGACGCGGGACGCGGGCGGGCGCGAGCGCTTCGGGCCCCGGCCGATGCGCCCGCGTCCCTGAGGCGATCGACACGATCGCAGAAAGGAGATGGCAATGAAACGTTGGTTGCTCGTTGTGGTCGCGGCCGCTCTGGCAGTGCCGGCGCTGGCCCAGGAGGGGCCCATCCAGCAGCGGGGGATGGAGGTGGTGGCCGACTTTCTCCATCTGACGCCGGCCCAGGTGGAGCAGTGGCAGGGGTTGTTGGAGACGCAGGAGGCGGCGCTGGCACCGCTGCGGGAGCAGCTGCGCGACACGGAGCGCGCCCTGGGAGAGCTGCTCCGCGGCGAGAACCCGGATCCCGCCGCCGTCGGCGACCTGGTGCTCCAGGGCAAGCAGATCAAGGAGCAGATGGGGCAGGTCCACCGCAGCTACCTGGAGGGCTTCGAGGGGATGCTCGACGCCGAGCAGGCGCAGCGGCTGACCGCAATCCGGCGCGCCGAGCGGCTGGAACCGCTTTTCCCCGCCTTCCGGCTCTTCGGCCTCTTGCCACCGCCGCCGCCACCGGGGCCCGCCAACTAGCTGGCAGTTACGAGACGCGAGGGGGCCGCTCGGGACGGGCGGCCCCTTCGTTGTTTGCCCGGCGCGGAGTCTCGCCGCCCGTTCGCGGCGAGCTGGCGCGAGAGGGCCCCGTGGTCCGGCGCCGGCACGCTATACTCTGGCGCCATGTTTCCGCTGCGCGACTCGATCCCTTCCAGCCGGCCGCCGGTGGTCAACGTGGTGCTGATCGTTGCCTGCGCCGCGGCCTTCCTGTTCGAGCTGTCGCTGGGCCGGGACCTGGAGACGTTCCTGCGCCTGTGGGCGTTCACGCCGGCGCGCTTCTTTCACCCCGCCGCCTTCGACGTGTCGTTTGCCTTCAACTTCGCCACCATGCTCCTGTCCATGTTCCTCCACGGCGGGTGGCTGCACTTGATCGGCAACCTCTGGTTCCTGTGGGTGTTCGGCGACAACGTGGAGGATGCCATCGGCCATGCGGGGTACCTCCTCTTCTACCTGACCTGCGGCGTGGCGGCTTCGCTGGCGCAGGCTCTGGCCTCCCCCTCCTCCACGGTGCCGATGGTGGGTGCCTCCGGCGCCATCGCGGGGGTGCTCGGGGCGTACTTCGTGTGGTTCCCCTGGTCGCGGGTCAAGACGCTCCTCTTCTTGGGTTTCTTCCTGACCATGACCGAGCTGCCGGCGCCGGTCTTCCTGGTTCTGTGGTTTGTGGTGCAGTTCTTTTCCGGCACCCTCTCCCTCGCCTCGGCGGGAGCCGCCACCGGTGGGGTGGCCTGGTTCGCCCACGTGGGCGGTTTCGTGGCCGGGGCCGCCCTCGCTATCCTGCTGCGGGCGGGGGGGCGTGTGCAAATCGCCCCGCGACGACGGTCGCTGTGGAGTGACGAATGACGGGAAACGAGCCAATTCCGCTGTTCACGCTCACGAGGCAATGGGAAGAGGTCGGCAATGCGGTGCGGGCGGCGATCGAGCGGGTGTTCGCCACGCAGCAGTACATTCTCGGGCCTGAGGTGAGCGGGCTCGAAGCAGAGTGCGCCGCCTATCTGCGGGTGAAGCGGGCCATCGGGGTGGCCTCCGGCACCGATGCCCTGCTGGCGTCGCTCATGGCCCTCGGTGTGGGGCCGGGCGACGAGGTGGTCACCACCCCCTTTACTTTCTTTGCCACGGCTGGGGTGATCGCCCGCCTGGGAGCGCGGCCGGTGTTCGCCGACATCGACCCGCGCGATTTCAACCTGGACCCGGCCCGCGTGGCGGCGGTGATCACGCCCCGCACCAAGGCCGTCATCCCGGTGCACCTGTACGGCCAGGCGGCGGACATGGACGGGATGCGCGCTGCAGCCGGCGCGATCCCCCTCGTCGAGGACTGCTGTCAGGCCATCGGCACCACCTACCGCGGCACGCCGGTGGGCGGGCTGGGCACCGTGGGGGCGTTTTCCTTCTTCCCCACCAAGAACCTGGGGGCGGGGGGAGACGGGGGGCTCATCACCACCAACGACGAGGAGTTGGCGGAGCGGCTGGTGGACATTCGGGTGCACGGGATGCGGCCCAAGTACGTGCACACCGTGGTCGGCGGGAACTTCCGGCTGGACGCCATCCAGGCGGCGATGCTGCGCGCCAAGTTGCCCTATCTCGACCGATGGATCGCCGCGCGGCGAGAGGGAGCCGCCCACTACCGCCGCCTCTTCGAAGGGGCCGCGTTGGGGGACGCCGTCACGGTACCGATAGAGCTGCCGGAGCGGGGGCACTCCTACCACCAGTTCGTGATCCGGGCCAGGGAGCGCGACCGCCTGCGGCAGTACCTCCAGGAACGCGGGATCGGGACCGAGGTGTACTACCCCATCTGCCTGCACCAGCAGGTGTGCTTTGCCGGCCTGGGCTACCGGCCCGGCGACTTCCCAGAGGCCGAGCGTGCCGCAGCGGAAGTGCTGGCGCTGCCCATCTTCCCCGAGCTGCGGGCGGACGAGCGGGAGCGGGTGGTGCAGGCCATTGCCGAGTTCTACCGCCCCGCGGCGCGAGGGTGAACCGCTACCTCCCGCACAGCCCGAGGCTCGGCCCGCTCCTGGCAGCGGCGGATGCTCTCGCTATGGCGGTGGCGCTGTGGCTGGCTCACCTCCTCCGGTTTTCGGGCGCGGTGCGGGGGGAAAAACTCGCTGCACTGTTCGACCGGCCCCTGTTCCTGGCGGCGGCGCTACTTGCCCTGTGGGCGCTGGCGGTGGCAGCGGAGCTGTACGAACCGGTGGTGCTGCGACGCGGCCTCGAGGTGGCGAGCCGGCTGGTGGTGGTGGTGCTGTGCTGGGCGGGTACCCTGGCGCTGGCTACCTACCTGGTGCCCGTTTGGCAATTCGGCCGGGGCCTCTTGCTCCTCACCGGGCTGCTCTGGGGGGGGTGTGCGGCCCTGGTCCGGTGGGGGATGGTGCGCTTGGCGGCCTCGCGCCCCCGGCCGCTGGCACTGGTGGTGGGCGAGGGGGAGGCCGTCGCTGCCATGGTCCAGCGGCTGCGCCAGGACGCCACGGCCCCCTGGGAGGGGGTGGACGCTGCCGCGGTGGCGCCCTCGGAGCTGGCGAGGGAGGTGCGGGAACGGGGGGCGGCCATGGTCATCGTCGCCGGGCGCGAGGGCCTGTCGCAGGAGCTCCAGGAGTTCGCCGCGCTGCACTTTTCCGGGGTGCCAGTGGTGCTGGGCAGCGAGGTGATCGCGTGGCTGGAGGGGCGCCTGCCCATCGAGCAGATGGCACCGGCGGCGTTCCTCCACCAGCCAGGCTTTGCCGCGGTGCACTCGCAGACCTTCAACCGCATCACGCGGGTGCTGGACGTGGTGCTGGGGCTCGTGATGGGGCTGGCCAGCCTGCCGGTCCTCCTGGTGGCGATGCTGCTGGTGCGCCTCTTCGACGGGCGGCCGGTGGTGTTCCGCCAGACCCGCTTGGGGCAGTACGGCCGCGCCTTCACCCTGTACAAGCTCCGGACCATGCGCCGCGACGCCGAGGAGGACGGGCCGGCGTTCGCCCTCCCCGACGATCCCCGGGCCACCCGGTTGGGCCGCTGGCTGCGGCGCCTGCGCATCGACGAGCTGCCGCAGCTCGTCAACGTGCTTCGCGGCGAGATGTCGCTGGTGGGCCCCCGCCCCGAGCGGCCGGAGTTCGCGGTGGAACTGGCCCGGGAAATTCCTTACTACGCCTTCCGCCTGGTGGTGCCGCCGGGTCTGACCGGCTGGTCGCAGATCAGCATGCCGTACGCGCGGACGGTGGCGGAACACCGGCAGAAGCTGGAGTACGACCTGTACTTCATCCGCGAACGATCGGTGCGGCTGTACCTCGTGACGCTGCTGCGGACCGCCAGCGCGGCGCTGCGGGGACGGGGCGCGTGATCCCCGTTCTCCGCCGCATCGCCGCCAACGCCGCCTGGCTCGCCACGGGCGAGGTCGTGCTCAAGGGGGCGCTGTTCCTGATGGCGGCCCTGGTGGCGCGGGGCCTCGGCCCCTCGGCCATGGGGGTCTTCACCGTGGCCTACGGCGCCGCCCTGGTGCTGGCACAACTGCTGGCGGCGGGACAGGTGGAGGTGGTGATTCGCGAGGCGGCGGCCGCGCCCGACGCTGGCTCGAGCCTGTACCGGGCGGCGCGGCGCGTCCAGGCTTCCCTGGGGAGGTTCCTCATGCCGGCCGCCCTGGTGGCGGCGTGGTGGCTGGGCGGTGTCGAGTACCGGGGGACACTGACTGCCTTCCTCCCTTACGCCTGGTTGCGGTGCCGCCTTATCACCGCCGCCGCGGTGTTCAAGGGCCTCGACCGCATGGCGGTAGAGGTCGTGGGCCGGGGCGTCGAGGTGGCGGTGGCTCTCCTGGGACTGGCCGCAGCGGTGGCCATGCGGCTGCCGGTGTGGGTGGTGGGGCTCGCGTTCTCGCTGGGGGCGCTGGCGGGATCCGCGTACGTGGCGGCGCAGCTCGGGGGGTTGGCGGGGCAGCGGGCGGTGGCGGTGGAGGATGCCCTGCGGCGACAGGGGTTGCCCTTCCTCGGTCTGGCGGTGGCGGGCCAGCTGCTGATGCGGGCCGATACCTTCGCCCTCGCGCTGTTCAGCGTGGCAGCCGATTCCCTCGGCCACTACGGGGCGGCCGTCACGCCGGTGTGGGGGCTGTTGGGAGTGGCGCAGTTGCTGGCCGTGTCCGTCTACCCCTCGTTGAGCCGCGCGGCAGCCAGGGGCAAGCTGATGCCTCGCCACGCGATGCTGGTCGGGGCGGGAGGATGGGGGCTCGGGGCGGGACTGGCGCTCGCCCTGTGGGCGGTGCGGCGGGCCTTCGTCGCCACTGTGTTCGGACCAGCCTACGCGGAGGCGGCGGAGGTATTGTCGGTGGTGGTGTGGGTGCTGCCGGCGGCCTGCGCGAGCATGGTGCTGGGGGTGGTGGTGGCGGCGCTGCGCCGACAGGGCTGGGCGCTGGGCTGGCAGCTCGCCTCGCTGCTCGGGGCCTGCGCCGCGTACCTCTTCGCGGTACCGCGCTGGGGGCTTGCGGGGTGTGGCTGGACCCTGGTGGCCGCCCACTGGGCGGTCTTCGCGGGCATGTGGGTCTGCGCGGTGGTGGCCGCACGGCGTCCGGGCCCGAGAGGGCTCGGTCCGATCCCCACGGCGGTGCCCGCATGAACTCGGCGGGCCGGACGCGACGCTGTGCCGTGGTGGTCGTCCATTTCGGCGAGCCGTCGTTCGCCGTCTCCTGCGTGGAGGCGGTCCTCGCCGACCCGTCGACGGTGGAGCGGCGAGTGGTGGTGGTGGACAACTCGCACTCGCTGCCGAATGGCCTGCTGGCTCGTCAGGTGGAGGTGCTCCGGCCTGAGCGGAACCTGGGGTACGGAGCCGGTGTGAACGCGGGGGTGGCGGTGCTGGGGGAACACCTCCCCGAGGCGATCGTGTGTCTGAACCACGACGTGACGATCCAGCCCGGCTTCCTCGCCGCTGCCCTGGAGGCGCTTTCCGTGCCGCGGGTGGGGGCGGCGGCCGGCCCGCTGGAGCTGGCCAGGCCCGGCGGGGAACTGTGGTACGCCGGCGGCGGGGTGAACTACCTCACCGGTACGGTTTGGCAGTCCCGGCTGGGGGGAGACGCGCGGCGGGCGCGCTTCGTGGGTTTCCTCACGGGAGCGGCGTTGGCCCTGCGTCGGGAGGCGTGGCAGGAGGTGGGCGGATTCGATCCTGCGTACTTCTTGTACAACGAGGACCTGGACCTGTGCTTGCGCCTGCGGCGGCACGGGTGGCGCCTGCGCTTCGAGCCGCGCCTGCGCGCCGTGCACGGTCTCGGGGCGGCCACCGGTTCCCGGCGCCGCTCGCCGCTGTACCTGGAGCAAATCACGCGCACGCGGCTGCGTCCCTTTCGCCCGCTGGCGTAACGGCTGTACCTGGCGGCCGTCCACTCGCTGTGGGTCGCCCTGCGTGCCGGCGCGTTGCGAGTCCGGGGCGACCGCGAAGGTGCCGTTGCCCTCCTGCGCGGGCACTGGCATGCCTTGACCCACATTACCCAGGGACCCGGCTAAGAGCTGACCGCGGTGGAGAGAATCTCCTCGAACGTGGCCGTCACCACGGGCAGCGAGTGGGTCGCCCGCACCCACTCCCAAGCCGCCACCGCCTGGCGGTGGGCCGCCGCTGGATCGCCGAGGAGATGGGCGATGGCCGCGGCGAAGCTGGCCGCGTCCTCGGCCACGGTGATCGCCTGCGGGGGGAGGTGGTCCAGGCCGGCCACCGCCTGCGGCGTGCTTACCACCGGGACGCCCTGGGCCATGGCCTCCAGCAGCTTGATGGGGGTGCCGGAACCGCAGCGAAGCGGCACGGCGGCAACCGCCGCCTGCGCGAAGAACGGCGTGAGCACTTCCGGGTCGGCAAAGAGCGAGATGCCAGGCCGACGGGCGAGTCGGCGAAGGCTTTTGGCCGGGCGCGCCCCGGCCAACCACCAGCGGGGGGAGGGGGCGGCGACGGAGAGCCGCGGCCAGACCTCGCGGACGAACCACAGGGCGCCGTCCACCGTGGGGAAGTAGCCGAGGTTACCGGAGAGGAGGATCACCCCGGTGGCTCCCCTGGGCCGAGGCGGTACCTCCGGCACGGGCACGCCGAAGGGCACCACCGCCATGCGCCGGAGCAGCTCCTCGCTCGACCCCGCGATGGCGGCGGCGTCGCGGTGGCAAACGGTGACACCGCGGCGGACCTGCTGCAGCGCCCACCGCTCCCAGGCGGCCATGCGCTGCGCCTCGAGGCGGAAGAGCGGGGCAAGCAGTGGCTGGCGCTCGCCGCGGCGCGCCATGTTCAGGGAGAGGGAGTCGATGAAATCCAGGACCACCGGCACCCCAGGGAAGCGGGGCAGCAGGCAGGCAAGCCGGGAGAGGACGACGAGAACCACTTCCGGCCGGTGGAGCTGGGCGACGCGATCCACCTCGGTCGCGAACCGTTCCAGGGAGTGAATCGCCACCTGGAGCGGCCGGTCGAGATGCCGGGCGAGCGCCACTCCCTGCTGGAGAAGGCTCGTGCGGCAGATGGTCAGGGGGGTGCCCGCCGGCGCCGACGCGGCCTCGATGCCGGCGGGGTGGAGCGCCACGACGCGTACCTGGTGCCGGTCGGCCAGATGCGCCACCAGCCCCGCAACGCGGGCCTGGTCGCCGCGGCGGGGCGGCCACGGCGGGCGGGCGGTCACCACGAGGATGCGCACCGTTCCGACCCGCTCATGGTAGCGCACCCGTGCCGCGCCACCACGCAGCCGTGACAGGGAACCGCACGGGCGCTTGACAAGCTCTGGAGCCGCGGCTACGGTGAGGCATGGCCTTCGCAACAGGGCGAGCGGAAGGCGAGGAGGGTGCCATGGCGACGACCACCGGCGCAGAAAAGAATCGTTTCAACGGCTGGCTGCTGGCGGTCGGTGGCGGCACGGTGCTGGCCATCTCCGCCCTGGTGGGCGGCGTGACCGTTGGCGGCGCCACGGGGGGCGACGAAAACGGGAGCGGTGCCGGCGTCGTGGCCGCCGGAGGCGGGACGAGCGCGGCGGCGAGAGCCACGGCCATCTGGGAGTTCTGGGTCACCACCTCGGCCCACCTGGCCGGTGCGGCCGGGACGAATTGGAAGACGGACCTGGAAGTCCACAACTACGGCGGGACGCAGGCCTCGTTCACCATTGCCCTGCTCACGCGCGACCAGGGGAATACATCCCCCGACACGAGGACATACTCCCTCGGACCCGGCCAGGCCGTCCGTTACACCGACATCCTGTCGTCGGTGTTCGGCTTCTCGGGTGCGGCCGCGCTGAAGGTCAGCACCACCTACGAGTTCCTGCTCGTCACCAGCCGCACCTACAACGACCAGCCGGGCGGCACCTTCGGTCAATTCGTGCGCGGTCGGCCGCTGGCGGAGGCGGTGGGACCCGGCGAACAGGGGCGGATCATTCAGCTCACCCACAACCGGTCCTCTTCGAGCGGTTACCGCACCAACCTCTTGTTCGTCAACGCCACCACCAGCTCGATGCAGCTCAACATCGACCTCTACACCAGCTCCGGCGCCTACCTCGGGAGGCAGAGCCGCACGCTGGCAGGTTACGAGTACAAGCAGATCGACAAGGTGTTCGAAACCGTCACCGGCTCCGATGTGAGCGACGGCTATGCGGTGCTCTCGAGCCCGACCTCGGGGGCGTACTTCTTCTGCGGCGCGTCGGTGATCGACAACCGCACCGGCGACGCGGTGTTCGTGCCGCACGAGAAGATGGCGGGGACGAGCCCGCCACCCCCCACGCCCACCCCCACCACGACGCCGCCGGCGGGCAGCTACGGCCCCATCACCTTTGCCACCGGCGTGAACTCCAGCACGGGACAGCCGATCAACCCCGGCACCTCGTTCGCGTACGGCCTGACGCGGCTGTACGGCATCTGGCCGTTCTCTGGGATTACGCCGAATACCGCTTTCCGCTATGACTGGTACCGCAACGGCAGCAGCATTGGCGGCGGCAACAGCACGTTGCCGTACGCCTCTGGTGTCGCCTGGCAGTGGGTTGACGGTTCGCCGCTGCCGGTGGGCACGTACCAGCTCGTCATCAAGGTGAACAACGTAGTCGTTCTCCAGGGGCAGTGCACGATCACCGGCGGCACCACGCCGACGCCCACCAGCACGCCGTCGCCCACGCCGGGAACCGGCTCCCTGGCTTTCCGCTTGACCTGGAACGGCACCAACGACCTCGACCTGTACGTGAAGGAGCCCAACGGCACCATCATCTACTACAACAATAAGGGGCCCACTTCCACCGGCGGGCGGCTCGATGTGGACTGCAACGCCGGCTGCGATCCGGCGGACATGTGTTCCTCCCCCATCGAGAACGTCTTCTGGCCCACGGGGGGCGCGCCGGCGGGAACCTACGAGTTCTGGGTGGACTGGTACCAGACGTGCAGCGGCCCGACGCCCACCAACTTCACCCTCACCGTTTTCGTGAACGGCGCCGTGGCGCAGACCTACAGCGGCTCGTTGAACGGGACGGACAGTCAGCATTACACCTACACGCTCGGCGGCGGTGGGGGCGGTAGCGGTACGAACCTCACCATGGTCAAGCCGTCGGGGTGGTCCGAGTGTGTGGTCTGCAACTACCGGGAGGTGAACCCGCCAGTTTACGAGTTCCTCTCCATCTACTACACGACCCACGTGTACTGGGCGACGCAGAACACCGGTTCCGCGCCCATCACGGGCCCGGTGAAGTTCGGCTTCTTCCGCGACGGCAGCCACTTCTTCACGGTCAACTACGCCAACTCCGGTGGCTGGCCGGCGGGCGGTGCGCTGGCATTCCACTACGCTCTCGACACGCAGTCGTACATTTCCGCGGGCACCCACACCTTCATGGTCAAGGCGGACGTGGACAACGCCTACGCCGAGAGCAACGAGGGCGACAACACCTGCTCCACCACCAAGGAGTGGACTACGATCGTGTTTGCGCCCCAGAGCCAGCCCTTCATGCTGGGCGAGCCGATGGGGCGCGACGCGCCGCCGCCCATCGAGCTGTCGGGCGACGGGGTGGAGGTCGTGGAACCCGCCGACGTGCAACCGTTCCTCGGAGAGGAGCTGCCCCTGCCACGACCCCCCAAGCGCTGAGCGTGAGGCTTGCGCCACTCCACCGATCGCCGGCGGGCCAGGCGGCCCGCCGGCGCGTGCTGGTCGCGCGGAGCGCGGCGACGAGTTGACGCCGCCCGCAATCCCCAATAGCCTGCGCAGCGGGGAGTCTCGAGGGTGAGGGAGCGACCACGGCGCTGCCATGACCCCCGCCGGGGGCGGGTCCCCGTGCTTGTGGGGACGCTCCTGTTCGTCGCGGCGGGTGGCGCGATGCTGCTGGGGGGCCGGACGCCCGGGGTCACGGCGGCTGTCCTGGCTCAGGAGCCCCCGTCGATGCCATCCCCGCCGCGTCCCCGCCTGCGCCCCGTGCCGCCCCCGCCCACCCCCACGCCGACCCCGCGGCCCACCGTCAATCTGGCGTTCCTCACACCCCCCGGCTGGGCCAACTGCCTGGTGTGCAACTTCCGCTGGACCGACCCTCCCGCCTACGAGTTCCTCTCCATCCTCCACCCCACCCATGCGGTGTGGGCGGTGACCAACCGCGGGCCGTCCTCGGTGTTCGGTCCCATCGACTTCGCGCTGCTCCTGGACGGCAACCGCTTTCTCACCACCCGCTACGACAACCCCACGGCGTTCCTCCCGGGGGCGGCTCTGGGCTTGCACCTGGAGGTCCGCGTCACCTCCCTGGGTCGTCACACCCTCTCGGTGGTCGTCGACCCTGACGGGCGCATCGCCGAGACCGACGAGGGCGACAACCTCTGCGCCTTCACCGGGGTGTGGACGGCGGACAGCGTCACCCCTCTGCCGGAGGGGACACCTGGTGGGGCGGCTCCGGGTAGCCTCCTGGTGGTGGAGCTGGGGAATGGCCTCCATCGCGCACCGGCATCGTTCTAGAAAACATGTTTATTCAGTAACCTAGATAGACTTGACAAAGCGCCACTCATACCCTATTGTGTTAGCAGTCTCGCGCGGGGAGTGCTAAACCGCCGCCGCGCGCCGGACACCGACAAAACCTCTAGGTAGGGAAGGGAGATCGCGTATGAACGTACGTCCACTCAACGACAGGGTGCTTCTCCGGCGGCTCGAGGAGAAGGAGGTGGTGAAGGGCGGGATCATCATCCCGGACACCGCCAAGGAGAAACCGCAGGAGGCCGAAGTGATCGCCGTGGGCCCTGGCAAGCTGGACGAGAACGGCAAGCGGGTGCCCTGCGAGGTGAAGAAGGGCGACCACGTGCTCATCGGCAAGTACTCGGGCACGGACATCAAGATCGGCGACGACGAGTACGTCATTGTGCGCGAGGACGAGATCCTCGGCGTGATCGAGAAGTAAAGGGGGATTGAAAACATGGCTGCCAAGCAGATCGTTTACTCGGAGGAAGCCCGGCAGGCGGTACTGCGGGGTGTCAACAAGCTCGCCGATGCGGTCAAGGTGACGCTCGGCCCCAAGGGTCGCAACGTCGTTCTGGAGAAGAAGTTCGGTTCGCCGGTGATCACCAAGGACGGGGTCACCGTGGCGAAGGAAGTGGAGCTCAAGGACAAGCTGGAGAACATGGGCGCGCAGATGGTGCGCGAGGTGGCCTCCAAGACTTCGGACGTGGCCGGCGACGGGACCACCACCGCCACGGTGTTGGCCCAGGCCATCTACCGCGAGGGGACGAAGAACGTCACCGCCGGGGCCAACCCCATGGACTTGAAGCGCGGCATTGACCTGGCGGTGAAGACCGCGGTGGCCGGCATCGAGAAGTTGGCCAAGCCCGTGGAGGGCAAGGCCATCGCCCACGTCGGCACGATCTCGGCGAACAACGACGAGGAGATCGGCAACATCATCGCCGAGGCCATGGACAAGGTGGGCAAGGACGGCGTGATCACCGTGGAAGAGTCCAAGACCATGGACACGCAGCTGGAGATCGTGGAGGGGATGCAGTTCGACCGCGGCTACTTGTCCCCCTACTTCGTCACCGACGCCGAGCGCATGGAGTGCGTGTACGAGAACGCCAAGGTGCTCCTCTTCGAGAAGAAGATCTCCTCGATGAAGGACCTGCTGCCGCTCCTGGAGCAGGTGGCCAAGCAGGGCAAGCCGCTCCTGATCGTGGCCGAGGACGTGGAGGGCGAGGCCCTCGCCACCCTCGTGGTCAACAAGCTGCGCGGCACGCTGCAGGTGGTGGCCGTCAAGGCCCCGGGCTTCGGCGACCGGCGCAAGGCGATGCTGGAGGATATCGCCATCCTCACCGGCGGCAAGCTGATCAGCGAGGACCTGGGCATCAAGCTGGAGAACGTCAAGTGGGAAGACCTGGGCACGGCGAAGAAGATCACCGTCAACAAGGATGACACCACCATTGTCGTGGACGACGCCGACCCCAAGAAGAAGGAAGCGATCGCCGGGCGGGTGAAGCAGATCCGCAAGCAGATCGAGGAGACCACCTCGGACTACGACCGGGAGAAGCTGCAGGAGCGGCTGGCGAAGCTGGTCGGCGGCGTGGCGCAGATCAAGATTGGCGCGGCCACCGAGACCGAGATGAAGGAGAAGAAGGCGCGCGTCGAGGACGCCCTCCACGCCACCAAGGCGGCGGTGGAGGAGGGCATCGTGCCGGGCGGCGGGGTGGCGCTGTTGCGGGCGATGGACGACGTGGAGAAGCTGGCCAAGGAGCACAAGGGCGATGTCCGCACCGGCATCCAGATCGTGCTGCGCGCCCTCGAGGAGCCGACCCGCCAGATCATCAAGAACGCGGGGATCGACGAGGCGGCGGTGATCGTGCGCGACATCCGCAAGAAGGGCGGCAACATCGGGTTCAACGCCCAGACCATGGAGATGGAGGACCTGGTGGCCTCCGGGGTCATCGATCCCGCGAAGGTGACGAAGAACGCGCTGCAGAACGCGGCGTCCATCGCCGGTCTGCTGCTCACCACCGAGGCGCTGGTGTGCGAGGTCCCCGAGGAGAAGAAGGAGGGGCCGGCGACGCCCGGTGGCGGCATGGGGGATATGTACTGAGAAGACCGGGGTCCGGGAACCGGGGTCCGGGGACCGGGCCCCCACCCTTGAGACAGGGAACAGGGGACCGGGGTCAGGGATCCGGATCCCCACCCACCCACAAGAAGAACCTGCAACACGGGCGGGGCCGCGAGGCCCCGCCTCTCGTTATTGCCGGCGCAGGAGAGGCGGAGGCGCAGGGGCGGAGCCTGACTCCGCCCGCATTCTCGAGCCAGGAAAGAAGCAGGGGAACTGGGGACAGGGGACCGGGGTCCGGGGTCCGGGGACAGGGGACAGGGGACAGGGGACAGAGGACAGACGACAGGGCCGCTCCAGGAACAGCGACGCGGCGAAGGCGGGGGGCGATTCCGGCCTTGATTCCCCCAGGTAGGAGGGTCACCGGAAGGTGGCCGGCTGGGAGGCGCGGGCGCACGCAGGCATGGGGTGGGTGCGCCACGGGCATGCGCAAAGGGGGCGCGAGCCGCGGTCGATGTCGCCGTCGTGGCATGGCTGCCGGGCTTGCCCGTCCCCCATCCTGGCCAGCCCCCGAATCGGCCGACAACTAGGCTGGCCTAGCATCGGCGAGGCCGAACAATGCAAAGGGGCGACCGCCTCGGCCCGTACGAGATCGTCGCGCCCATTGGCGCGGGCGGCATGGGCGAGGTCTGGCGCGCCCGTGACACGCGGCTGGCGAGGGATGTGGCGATCAAGGTACTGCCCCCTGCCCTGGCGGCCGACGCGGAACGCGTGCGGCGTTTCGAGCGGGAGGCGCGGGTCACTGGTGCCCTGAATCACCCCAACATCCTTGCCATCTATGACATCGGCATCCGCGACGGCGCTCCGTTCCTGGTCGAGGAACTGCTGGAGGGCGAAACGCTGCGCGCGGTTCTCGCCGCTGGCGCGCTGCCCGTGCGGCGCGCTGTGGAGCTGGCAGGGCAGGTGGCCAGGGGCCTCGCCGCCGCCCATGCCAAGGGGATCGTCCACCGCGACCTCAAGCCCGAGAACGTGTTCGTTACCAACCAAGGTCACGTCAAGATCCTCGACTTCGCTTTGGCGAAACTGGTGCAGAAGGAAACTTTCGGAGAGCCAGCAGGCGAGGCATCGACGCTGGTGGCGGCCACCGACGTGGGCATGGTGCTGGGCACCGCGGGCTACATGGCGCCGGAGCAGGTGCGCGGGCAACAGGTGGACCACAGGGCGGACATTTTCGCACTCGGCTGCGTTCTCTACGAGATGCTCTCAGGAAGGCGGGCGTTCTCGGGCGCCACGCTGGTCGACACCCTGTCGGCGATCCTCAAGGAAAACCCGCCGCCTCTGCCCGAGCACGTCTCGCCGGAGCTCCAGCAGGTCGTCGAGCGCTGCCTGGACAAGCATCCTGACCGCCGCTTCTCCTCGGCGCAGGAGCTCGCCCTTGCGCTGGAAGCAGTCTTGGCCGGGTCCCGGGTCGTGAACGGCGTGCCGGTGCCCGGCACGCAACCGGCGGCCACCGGAGCGAGGCGTGCGCAGCCCCTTCTCGCGACGGGATTCTCTCGATTTCGCAGGCACGGTTGGCGCTGGTTGGCTGTCGGCCTTGCCGCGGTGGCTGTCCTATTCCCCCTCGTGCGCGCCGGCATCAGGCAATACCGGCTCGCGTGGGTGCGCAGCGATGCGCTGCCACGGCTCGTGGACCTGGTGGAGGCGCGGCAGTACTGGCCGGCCTTTCGGCTGGCGCGCGAGATCGAGCGGGTCGCTCCGGGCGACCCGACGCTGCAGGGGCTCCGGCCGCAATTCTGCGGGGCGCTGCGCCGGCGGATCCTCCCCGCCGGCGCGACGGTGCTCGCTCGGCCGCGACTCGGTGAGGGCGGTGACTGGATCGAGCTGGGGAAGGTCGGTGGGGATCCCCTCGAAGCGCCTTTGGGGTATTCCGTGTTCAGGGTCGGATCCGCCGCGCTCGGCTGGCACGAGCTGGCCATGTCGCTGTCCAGCTTCGGCTGGGACAGTCTGCACATCGAGGGGACGCTGGTGCTGGAGCAGCAGGGCGAGGGCGGGGACGGGATGGTCCGCATCGACACCCCGCCCCGGCCGCTGCGGCTCGAGCTGGAGGACTCGCAGCTGGACTTCTTGGAGGAGGCACAGCTTTCCAGTTTTTGGGTCGACAAGCACGAGGTCACCAACCGGGCTTTCAAGCGATTTGTCGACGCCGGAGGCTACCGCCGGAGGGAGTACTGGCGCGAGCCGTTCGTGCGGGATGGCGAGGCGTTGAGCTGGGACCAGGCCATGGCGCTCTTCCGCGATGCCACCGGCCGCCCTGGCCCGGCGGGGTGGGAACTCGGCTCGTTCCCGCCCGGCCAAGACGAATTCCCCGTGACCGGCGTGAGCTGGTACGAGGCGTGCGCCTCCGCGATGTTCGCGGGCAAGCGGTTGCCTTCCGTGTACCACTGGGCGGTGGCCAGCGCCTGGCCCGTCGGCGGGGATTTCGTTCCCGGCTCGAATTTCGCGGGCGCCTTGGTCCCGGTGGGGAGCTATCGGGGCAGCCTCAACTACTGGGGCCTCTACGACGTGGCGGGCAACGCCCGGGAGTGGTGCAGCAACGCTTCGGGGAGCGACCGTCTGGCCGTTGGCGGCGGATGCGACGGCCCTGCCTACATGTTCTGGGAGCCAGAGGCCAGGAGCCCTTTCGAACGCAGTCCGACCACCGGCTTTCGCTGCGTCAAGCCAGTGGCGGCAGATTCCCGGGACGCGGCGCTCGATACACCGGTGGCGCGGAAGGCCGCGGTCGACTGGGCGAAGGAGAAGCCCTTCTCCGACGATGTCTGGCGGACCTGGAAAAATCTGCTCGCGTACGCAAAGGCCCCACTCGAGGCCCGCGTCGAGCGGACCGACGACACCCTGCCGTTGTGGCGCATGGAGAAGGTGTCCTTCCGCGCTGCCTACGGTGACGAGCGGGTGATCGCCTACCTCTTCCTCCCCCGAAACGTCCCGCCGCCCTGGCAGGTGGTGATCGTCTGGCCCGGCTCGTACGCCCAGATCGTCGGCGGCAGCGACGATGGCAGCAACACGCTGGACGCCAACTACTGGCGCTTTCTGCTCAGGGACGGGCGCGCGGTCCTCTACCCGATCCTGAAAGGCACCTTCGAACGGGGTGGGAGCATGGAGAGAGTGATGGCAGCGGACCAGCAGGAGGTGATTCTTCAGGCGAAGGACATCTTTCGCTCGATCGACTATCTGGAAACGCGGCCCGACGTACGGGGGGACCGCATCGGCTACTTTGGCCTCAGTTGGGGAGCGAACAACGGTCCGTTGGTGTGTGCGGTGGAGAAGAGGATCAAAGCGGCGGTGCTGGCCGGGGGTGGGCTCTACCAGACGGAAATGCTGGGCTTCGTTCATCGCTGCACCACGCCCACCCAGATGATCAACGGGCGCGCCGACGGTTACGCCGAGCGCCAGGCGCCCATGTTCCGCGCCCTGGGTGCTCCGGCAGACCTGAAGCGGCACGTGGTGTTCGACTCCGACCATACGATGGCGGGCTATGAGAAGGAGGCGATGCGCGTGATCCTCGAGTGGTTCGACCGCTTTCTCGGGCCCGTCCACTGAAGCCCTGCGGCCGGGGTCCGGGGACCGGGGACAGGGGGTGGTAGGCAGAGGATCCGCACCGTCGGATCGAGCCGCAGGGTGGGCGAGTTGGAAGAGCGAATGGGGTGGCGAGTGAGCTAACATCAGGGTTCAAATGCAGGGAAAGCTCTTCCCTCGCGATTTCACCGACCGGGGCGTCATGGAGACGCCGGAATGGCAGTCACTGACGAGCGAGGATCTCGCGGCGTTCCGCGATCAGGTGAGGGCGCTCTTCAAGCCTCCGATCCTGGGCTCTTACCCCAATGAAGCAGTCACGGAGCGCGAACTCATCTGGCCTCTCCTTGAGGCGTTGGGCTGGCGGGCATACTTGCCGCAGCAGGCACTCAGCAACCGGGGTCGCGAAGATGTACCCGATGTTCTGCTTTTCCTCACCGACCACGACAAGCGTGCTGCGCTCTCCGAGACCGACGATGGCGCCCGGTTCCGCCACGGCATTGCGGTCGTCGAGTGCAAGCGGTGGGGAAGACCGCTCGACCGCGGCGGATCGGCCGGAGGCGGCGACTTCGGCACGCCGTCGACGCAGATGCTCCGCTACCTCAGCCGCGCCGACGTGCTCTCCGACGGCCGGGTCCGATGGGGAATCCTCACCAACGGCCGCCTGTGGCGTCTTTACTGGCAAGGCGCGCTCGCGGTCGGAGGAATTCCTCGAGATCGACCTCGCAGCGTGCACCGGTGTCGCCACTGCCGGCGACGCCGGCGCAGCGGACGAGCTGGCGCACCCCGACCACTTTCTTGCGCTGTTCCTCCTGCTTTTCCGACCGGATGCCTTTGCGCCATCGCCGCGGGACCACGAAGGGCGGTCGCCTCTCCTTCTCTTTCAGGCGGGGAGCCGGCTCTGGGAGAGTCGCGTCTCGGAGCAGTTGGGCAACGTTGTTTTCAGCGAGGTTTTCCCGGCCCTGTTGAGGGGCCTTATGGACGCCGACCCCAGTTCCCGGCCCGGCGACGCCGGGTATCTCGACGAGCTGCGCCAAGCTGCTCTGACGCTCCTCTATCGCCTTCTATTCATCCTCTACGCCGAGGATCGCGGCTTGCTGCCGGTGACCGATTCCCGTTACGACGACTACTCCCTCCGAGAAATCCGGCTGGACATCGCTCGCCGTATCGACGAGGGCGACGCGTTCAGCTCGACGGCGTCTCGCTACTTCACCCACGTGCGGGATCTGTGCACCGCCATCGCGCGCGGTGACCGCTCTACCGGCATTCCAGCCTACGACGGCGGGCTCTTTGAGGCCGAGGGCCAACCGCTGCTTCATCGGCTCACCCTGCCTGATGCGGCGTTTGCGCCGCTGCTGGATCGCTTGTCGCGGCGGCAGGATGGCCCGAACCGCGTGTGGATCAACTATCGCGACCTCTCGGTGCAGCACCTCGGTTCGGTGTACGAGAGACTCCTCGAGTTCGACGTCGCGAGCGACGGCGGGAGCCTCAAGGTACGGCCGAGCGTGTTCGCCCGCCGGATAACGGCCAGCTACTACACCCACGACGACCTTGTGAAGCTGATCATCGAACGCTCGGTGGGTCCACTCGTTGCCGAGCGACGCCAGGCATTCCGTGACAAAGTACAAGCGCTCGCGTCCCATCCTCGACCCAGGCGCACCAGGCTCGCAGAGCTTGAGAAGAGTGACGCGGCGGAGAGCATTCTCGGCCTCAAAGTCTGCGACCCGGCGATGGGAAGCGGGCATTTCTTGGTGTCCCTTGTCGACTACCTCGCCGATCAGGTCCTCGAAGCGATGGCGGAGGCAGAGTCGGCAGTGCCATGGGCGGCGAAGTCGGCGCCGTATAGCTCGCCCCTGGTTCGGCGACTCGAGGAAACGCGCGCGCGGCTTCTCGCCTCCGCAGTGGAGCGCGGTTGGACGGTGCCGCCGGAGCGGCTCGACGACCGTCACCTGGTGCGTCGGCTCGTCTTGAAGCGGGTCGTGTACGGTGTTGACAAGAACCCGCTGGCGGTTGAACTGGCCAAGGTCTCCCTGTGGCTCCACACGTTCACCGTCGGCGCGCCGCTCTCTTTCCTCGATCACCATCTGCGCTGCGGCGACTCCCTTTTCGGCGAATGGTTGTCCGATGTCGACGCCCAGCTCCGCCAGGTCGGCGCGCTCTTCCTGGGCAAGGAACTGGCCAAGCTCGCGGGTGCCAGCTCGGTATTCAGGAAGATCGCCGAGATCGACGACGCGGACATCGCCGAGGTAGAGACCTCGAAGACGCTGTTCGCGCAAGCCCTGGAGACCCTGGAGCCGTTGCGGGCACTGCTGGATTTCTGGCAGGCCTATCGTTGGCTGGCCGACGACGACAAAGATCGGGGCGGGATGACCTTTCTCCTCGGAGGGGCGTACGGCAACTTGATCGATGTCGTCGAGCGCGGCGACATTGAGGAAGCTGGCGGTGCGCCTGGAGGCGCTGTTCAGGTGGTCAAGAGGCTACTGCGGCGGACGCGCGCGACCGCGCGGCTGGAACGGTTCCTCCACTGGGAGCTGGCGTTCCCTGGGGTGTGGGGCGACCTGGACCCGGCCGCCTCCCCCGGCGGTTTCGATGCCGTCATCGGCAACCCGCCCTGGGACA
>JBBISY010000033.1:0-33450 GCA_037441065.1 Acidobacteriota bacterium
GCGGTGGGTCCTCAGCAGCGAGCGGACCACCTTGGCGATGCCGAGCTGGCACCAGAGCTCGTCAAGTGCCCAGGCACCGCCGAAGGAGCGGCTGCCGAGGAAGCGGATGTCTCCGGCGTCAGCGGCCTTCCCTTCGAGCTCGGCGTCGGGGCCCAAAAAGCGCCGGACGCTGGCGACCAGGCGCTCGAGGGCCGCGCGGTCGACCTGCTCGGCTCGGCCGAAGTTGTAGAGGATCTTGGCCTTCGCGCAGCCGGCCTGAGCGTCCCAGACGTTATGGGCGAGCTGGACGTAGCGGGTGACGGAGCCGTCCTTGTTGGTGCGCTGGGTGGTCCGCAAGTATATACCTAGAGTCTAACTCCACAGGCTATCCATGTGAATACCAGCGTACCATAACGTGTGCCTATCGCTTGCAGCGCTCGTGCCCAGTGTCCCTACCACCACATCTCGAGAAATCAATGACGTCCGTTTCTCCCAAGTGCCCAACGAGCCCGATAACTGTCGAACGCGGGCGTACCTCTCATGAAGAATCCGGGCTGGAGCCGGAAAAAAGATGCCACGCCGAGGCGTGGCAACCGTCCCACCGGAGTGAGACGCGGAAAGGAGTGGGATGAATTGGGAACCCGGGCGGGGCGCCCCGGTTCCCGGGGGGCTCAGATCATCGTCCTCCTGCCTGCGCGCGGGGCATCGTCCGCTACCGCCTCCTCCTTCGGCCCTGGGGGACAGCACCGGCCAAAGCGCCGGCCTGCCGCCCGGGGTCCGTGGCTGGACGGGGAGGAGCAAGACCCATGCCACGCTTATCGCCCCAGCAGCACACGTATCTCGAACCTTTCCTTTCACTTCCACACACTGGACGGACCAGGGGGGAACCGGCGCGTCACCCATCCCCCACCCCCTGCCGTCGCTGTTGCGTGCGCGTAACGCCAGCCCGCGCCAGCGCCGCGGCGCCCCGTGGCGGCCAGCGGCGCGGGGGCTACCCGAGGCCGTACAGCTTGATCTTCTCCCAGAGCGTCTTCCGGCTCACGCCCAGGAGTTCCGCCGCCTCGCTCTTCCGGCCCTTCGTGGCCGCCAGAGCCGCCTGCATCGCTTCGATCTCGGCCCGCTCCACCGCCTCGCGCAGCGTCGCCACCGGCCTGGCCGGCGCGGGCTTCGGGGCTGTCGCCTGACCCTGCAACGCGGCTGGCAGATCCTCGATCCCCACCTGGTGGCCGCGGCAGAACAGCACGGCGCGCTCCACCGCGTTGCGGAGTTCCCGCACGTTGCCGGGCCAGCCATAGGCGTCGAAGGCCTCCAGAGCCGCGTCCGTGAAGCCTGTGACCTGCTTGCCCCGCTCGCGCCGGAATTCGTCCAGGAAGTGCTGGGCCAGGAGCGGAATATCCTCGCGCCGCTCGCGCAGGGGCGGCAGGTTGATGGTCACGGTGTTGAGGCGGAAGAACAGGTCCTCGCGGAAGCGGCCGCCGGCGATATCCTCCTCCAGCGGGCGCAGCGAGGCGGACACGATGCGCACGTCCACGGGGATCGAGCGGTTGGAGCCTAGCCGCTCGATCTGGCGTTCCTGCAGCACCCGCAGCAGCTTGACCTGGAAGGAGAGCGGCAGCTCGCCGATCTCGTCCAGGAAGAGGGTGCCGCCGCTCGCCGCCTCGAAGCGGCCGATGCGGCGCTCGGTGGCTCCGGTGAAGGCGCCCTTCTCGTAGCCGAACAGCTCCGACTCGATGAGCGACTCGGGCAGCGACGCGCAGCTCACCTTGATGTACGGCTTGGCGCGCCGGGGCGAGTTGAAGTGGATGGCGGACGCCACCAGCTCCTTGCCGGTGCCGCTCTCCCCCTGGATGAGCACGCTGGCCTCGGAATCGGCGACCACCCGGATGAGCTCGAACACCTCCTGCATCTTCTTGGACTTGCCGATGATCTTGCCGAAGGAGTAGCGCTCCTGGAGCTGCTCCTGGAGGCGGAGGTTCTGCTCCTGCAGCAGCTTGAACGAACACACGTTGGACAGCCGCAGAAGGAGCTGGACGATGGAGAACGGCTTGGCGATGAAGTCGGCCGCCCCCTGGCGCATCGCCTCCACGGCGCTCTCCACCGTGCCGTGGGCGGTGATGATCACCACCGTGGTCTCCGGCTGCAGCGACTTGACCCGCCGCAGCACCTCCATGCCGTCCATGCGCGGCATCAAGAGGTCGGTGAGCACCACGTCGTGGTAGTACTGCTCGAAGAGCTGCACCGCCTTGGCGCCATCCTCCGCCACGTCGACGACCCAGCCCTCCTTCTCGAGCGCTTCCGCCATGGTGATGCGGAGGATCGGCTCGTCCTCGGCAATCAGTAGCCGTCGCCCGCAGATGGTCATGACGTGCCCTCCCCCGGCGCCGCCTCCCGGCGCGCCGGCAACGTGACTCGAAACGTGGAACCGGCCCCCACCCTGCTCTCCACCTGGATCTTCCCCCCGTGGGCGGTGACGATGCCATAGCTCACCGCCAGCCCCAGCCCGGTTCCCTCCCCGACCCCGCGGGTGGAGAAGAAGGGGTCGAAAATGCGGTCGCGGATCTCCTCCGGAATCCCCACGCCGGTGTCCCGCACCTCCACGATCACCCGGCCCCCCACCTCCCGGCTCCGCAGCACGAGCCGTCCGCCGCCCGGCATGGCCTGAATCGCGTTGAGCACCAGGTTGAGGAAGAGCTGCTCCATCTGGAAGTGGTCCGCGAGCACCACGGGGTTGCGCTCGTCGAGCTGGAACTCCACCTCTACCTTGTTCTTCCGCAACTGGTAGTCCACCAGCTCCACCACGTGCTGCAGGCTATGGTTGATAGCGGTGGGTTCCGGGCGCACCTCCCGGGGCCGGGAAAAGTCCAGGAGGTTCTGCACGGTGTGCTCGATCCGCTTGATCCCGCCCTCCACCAGGTCCAGGTAGCGGTCGCACAGCTTCTCGTCTTTGAGGTTCTCGCGCATCGTTTCGATGCAGGTGAGGATCCCCGCCAGCGGGTTGTTCACCTCGTGGGCCACGCCGGCGGCCAAGGTGCCCAACGCCACCATCTTCTCGGTGTGCGCCAGCTGCGACTGCTGCAGCTTTTCGCGCTCCCGCGCCTCCTCCAGCTCCTCCATCATGCCGTTGAAGGCGTCGGCCAGCTCCCCCACCTCGTCGTAGCGATGCACCAGCGCCCGCACCCCCAGATTGCCCCGGGCCGCCCGGCGCATGGTGGCGTGCAGGGAGAGGATGGGCCGGATCAAGGTCTCCACGTAAATGGCCGTGAGGATCGAGTTGCCGAGCATGAGCAGGAGGGCCAGCACCGCCATCCGTTTGGCGATCGCCACGACTTCCCGATCCACCCGCTCGAGTGTGAACCCCATGGCCAGGCCACCCCAGAAACGCGTGGAGATGTGGAGCGGCGTGCGCACCTCGAGGATCCGCTCCCCCCAGGAGGCGGTGCGCCGCTCCACCTGCGAGCCCGATCCCACCGCATCCGGCGTCAGCGCCCGCTGGAACGGCTTGCCCAGCAGCTCCCACCGGTTGGAGTGGCTCACCAGCCCCTGCCGTTCGGTAACCACCACGTACCGGAGCAGATCCGCGTGGCTCTTCAGCAACTCGCTAATGTAGTTGTCGATGAGCCCGGTCTCGGTGACCAGGCCAAGTTCCTCGTACATCAGGGCATCGGTGATCGGCACCGCCACCGCCTCGGCGATGCTGCGCGCCCGGCCCTCGATGGCCTCGTAGAGGGAGCGCCGCTCGTGGCTGACGCCGAGCAGCGTCACGAGACCCATGGTGACGAAGATCAGGGTGTTCGAGTAGAGGAAGAACTTGGTGCGCAGGCCCAGCCGCACCATCTCATCGATCTCCGCCGCCGCACCGCAGCGCCCCCTCCGGGGTGGTGACCCAGAGGGGCCCGAAGAGGCGCGCGGCCATGGCGCGAATACCCGCGAACTCCGCGTCGGAGCTCTCCACGAACCCCCCGGCCAGCTCCTCGTCCCAGCTCGCCACCAGGGTCTGCACAGCCCGGTCCTGGGCCGGGAGGGTCACCAGCGCCCGGACGATCTCCTCCCTCGTACCGGCCGGGCTCTTGGGACTCAGCACGATGGGGAAGTTGGGGATCGGCTCCGACGTGGCCAGTACTCGCAACCCGCGGCCGAGGAACTTCTCCCCTACCAGGTCGCGCACCCCGCACGCCTGCACCTCGCCGCTCACCACCGCCTTGGCGGCCCGCTCGTGGTGCCAGTAGTAGCGGCACACCACGTCCCGGCCCGGGACCAAGCCCGCCTCCAGCAGCATGAGGCCGGGGACCAGGTGCGACGAGGCGGAGAGCGGCGCTCCGAAACCGAAGCGGCTGCCCGCCAGCTCCTTGAGGGAGCGAATCGGGTTGTCCTGCCGCACCAGGATCAGACTGCGGTAGCTGGCCAGCCCGCGCGTCTGCAGGCGGACCACCGGCACCGCCCCGCACACCTCGTGGGCCCGCACGTAGGTGAGCGGCCCCAGGTACGCCACCGCCGTCCCGCCGGCGCAGAGCTCTCGCACCGCCTCCTCGTAGGTGGGACTGATGGCCAGCTCCCACTCGGCGCCCGTCTGCCGCGTGAGGTAGTCCATGAGGGGCTGGTACTTGAGGTACATCAGGTGGGGGTTGTAGAAACTCACCACGCCGAAGCGGCGCGCCTCCCCGCCCCACGAGGGAGCGGCGAGAGCGAGAAGCGTGGCCAACACCTCAAGAAGCCTGGCCGTCCGCATGCCCCCTCCTTTCCAGGGTTGCCGCCAACTGCTCGGGATCCCCCACCTCCACGGCGCTCCCCAGCCCCAGCTCCTCCACACGCCGGGCCGCTGCGGCACAGCCGCACAGCACCGGCACGCTGCCGCGCCACGCACCCCGGTCCCGGCACCAGCCCAGCTCCTCCACCTCGTCGGCGCTGGCCGCCACGCACGCGGTGACCGGCGAAGCCGCCGCCACCGCCACCGCGGCCGGGGTGGGGGGCGAGGGGACGACCACCACCTCCGCCCCCGCGGCTTCCAGCTGGGCCGCCGCCCGCCACTGCCGGGCGGGCACCACCACCCGCTCCCCGGCCAGCGGCTGGGCCGCGAACCAGGCGAGACGGTCCATGTGCTCCACCGTCTTGCCGACGAGAAAGAGGGCGGGCGGCTGCACCCCCAGCGCCGCCGCCCGCTCCGGCAGCGCAGCCAGGTGCGTCTTCACGGTCCGCTGGTGGGCGGTGGTGCCCCGCTCCACCAGGGCGGCGGGCGTGGCCGGATCCATCCCCGCCGCCAGCAGCTCCTGGACCACCTGCGGCAGGGACGCCACCCCCATGTACGCGGCGATGGTCGCCTGCGGGTCCGCCGCGAGCAGGTCCCACCGCACCTGCGATCCCCCGGCCTTGGCCGCCTCGTGGGCGGTCACCAAGGTCAGGCGCGTCGCCTCACCGCGGTGGGTCACCGGGATCCCGGCGTAGGCGGCGGCGCCCAGGGCGGCGGTGATCCCCGGCACCACCTCGAAGGGGATGCCCGCTGCCACCAGCGCCTCCGCCTCCTCGCCACCCCGCCCGAAGACGTACGGGTCGCCCCCCTTGAACCGCACCACCCGCTTGCCCTCTCGGGCCAGCCGGACGAGCAGCTGGTTGATCTCGTCCTGGGGCACGGGGTGGTGTCCGGCCTCCTTCCCCACCGGGTACAGCTCGATCGAGGCCGGCAGGTCGGCGGGCAAGGCGTTGCCGGCCAGGCGGTCGTAGACCACGGCATGCGCAGCGAACAGGCGCTGCCTGCCCTTGAGGGTCAGCAGGCCCGGATCGCCGGGCCCGGAGCCCACCAGCGACACGAGACCCGGCCGCGGCACCGCCTCCCCGCGGTCCCCTGTGCCCGGCCGCGGCGTGCGGGGTTCCGCCGCTCCATCGCGCCTCCCCAGCCAGGCCGCCAGCTCGTCAGGCCAGGGCACCCGCACCTGCAGCCGCTCCGCATCGAAGGTCGCCTCGAAAAACCGGTCGAACAGGGCCTCCGCTTCGTCTGCCTCGGGCGCTGCTTCGCGGACCGCCGCGCGGAAGCGGGCCGCCGCCTCGGCCCATTCGCCCCACTCGGGACCCAGCCGGCGCTCCAACGCCTGGCGCAGGCGCCGCACCAGGAACGGCGCCTCGCCCTGCGATGCCATGGCGATGTCGAGACTGCCCCGCCGGATCCGCGCCGGCACGTGGAAGCTGCACAGCTCGGGGTCGTCCACCACGTTCACGAAAACGCCGCCCCGCTCCCCGTCGCGGAAGACCTGCTGATTCACGGTCCGGTCGTCGGTGGCCGCGAACACCAGCCAGTAGGACGCCGCCTCCCCCGCCCGGTAGGGCCGCCGCTCCCACCGCACGCGACCCGTCTCCGCCAGGCTCCCCAGCTCCTGGCACAGGCGCGGCGCCACCACCGTCACCTGGGCGCCCTCGCCCAGAAGGCTGTGCACCTTCCGCAGCGCCACCCCGCCCCCGCCGACCACGAGGCACGGCCGCCCGCGCAGTGCTACGGCAACAGGGAACATGCACCCCCACTGTGGGCCTGGCCTCACGCCGGCCCGCAACGCGACTCAGCCCGCGAGGTGGCCCCGCCCCCCCGCCATCCGCCGCGCCCTCCACGCCTCTCCCCGCCCGAGCCCCGCAAGCCACTCCTGCACCATCTCGTCCACGATCGCTGCGGCCGCTGTCACCGCGGCTCGGCGCCGCTCCTCCTCGGCCGCCAGGTGCCCACCAATGGTATCAATGTCGATCGCCGTCAACCGCCGGGGCAGGGGGTGCGGGATCTCGGCATTGGCGGGGACCGCCAGGTCCACCACGCACCGCAGCCTCCCCTCCTCCGCCGCAGCCGCCACCCACTCTGCCGGCACCACAGGTTCCGGCGAGCCGGTGGCGCACACCAGCCCTTCCACCTCCCGGAGGGCGCGGCACCGCCAGTCCCAGGGCACCACTTCGGCCCCCAGCTCCTGGGCCAGCTCGCGCGCGCGCTGCCAGGTGCGGTTCGCCAGCACCAGCCGGCCCACCCCTCGCTGGCGCAGGCGGCGCGCCGCCAGCGAGCCCATCTCGCCGACTCCCAGCACCAGGACGCTCTGCTCGCGGAGCCCGCCCAGGGCGCGGCCCATCATGTTCACGCCGCACCCTGCCAGCGAACGGTCGCCACCACCGAGAGCCGTCTCGGCCCTGACCCGTTTGCCGGCCCGAAACGCCACGTGGAAGAGGCGGTGCAGCACAGGGCCGGCGGCCTTGCGGGCACAGGCCTGGCGGTACGCCTCCCGCACCTGGCCCTGCACCTGGTCCTCGCCAAGCACGGCCGACTCCAGCCCCGCCGACACCCGCAGCAGGTGCCGTGCCGCTGCCGCCCCGGTGCGCACCGCGAGAAGCGGCAGCACCCGCGCCCGCTGTGCCTCGTCCCAGCCCACCCAGTCCAGGTAGCACTCCACGCACCGGGGAGCCGGCAACCCTTCGAAGTACACCTCGACCCGGTGGCAGGTCTGCAGCACCACCGCCCGGGCACCCTCGCTCAACCGGGGCCAGCCCCGCCCCTCCAGGCGACGGTGCACCTCGCCCAACACCTCCACCGCCGCGCGGCTGCGATCCAGACCGACCTGCACCAGCGGGGGATTCATCGCACCGCCCTCCCCCGCCCCACCTGCGGCCAGCGCAGGCCGCCGCCCAGGTACCGGCTGCTCTCGCCCCGGTGCTGCAGCCAGCGCACCGCCTCGGCGGCACGCCCCCCCCGCTCGCACACCACCAGCAGCGGCCCGCGGCCCAGCTCCCCGTCCTGCGCCCGAAGCTCCTCGAGGGGGACCTCCAGGAGCCCGGGAACGGCGACACCTCGCGCCCGGCGCTCCGCCTCGTGCCGCACGTCCAGCACCCGCTCGCCCGCCAGCTCCGCCAGGGGCGACACGGCTTCCACCCCGTCCTCCTGGTTGCGGGCCACGAACGCGGCCACCGCCAGCGGTTCCAGGGCCGGCGCATAGGGCGGCGCGTAGGCGTGCTCCAGCGCGGCCAGCTCGTCGAGGGTGGCGCCGCGCGCAATGAACTGGGTCGCCACGTCGATGCGTTGCATCACCTCGCCGGAGCCCCCGCCCTGCAGTCCCAGCACCCTCCCCGTCCCCCGCTCGTACACGAGTTGGAGGGCCAGCTCTCGCGCCTCCGGCCAGTAGTGCGCCCGGTCGTGCGTCACCAGCCAGACCGCGGCGGCGTCGAAGCCGTGGCGCCTCGCCGCCGCCAGGGTGAGCCCCACGGCCCCCACGGCACAGTCGAAGACCTTCACCGCCATGGCTCCCGCCACCGGCGGGAAGCGGCCATCCCGGCCGGCCAGCAGGTCGGCCAGCACCCTTCCCTGGCGGTTGGCCAGAGACCCCAGCGGCAGGTGTACCGGCGCGCCGGTCACGGCGTGGCGTACCTCCACGCAGTCCCCCACCGCCCAGACGTGGGGCAGCGAGGTGGCCAGCCGCTCGTCCACGGCAATGGCCCCGGTGGGTCCCAGGGCGATGCCGGCAGCTTCGGCCAGTTCGGTGCGCGGCTCGACGCCCACCGCCACCACCGCCAGATCCGCGGCCACCGCCTCTCCTCCCGCGTACACCACCACCTGCGCGTCGTCCGCGTCGAGCCCTTCGACGGCGGCGCCGAAGCGGGTCGCCACACCGGCATCCTGGAGCACGCCGGCGACGAGCGACCCCGCCTCGGCGTCCAGCATGCCGGGCAGGGGCCAGGCGGCCGCCTCGATGAGCGTCACCGCTGCCCCCCAGAGGCTGCGAAACGCCTCGGCCGCCTCGCACCCCAGCGGCCCGGCCCCGATCACCGCCACGGAGCGAATCTGGCCGGTCCGCAGCCCCTCTTGCAGCGGCTCCAGATCCTCCAGGGTGTGCAGGGGGCGAACCCGCCGGTGGTCGGGCTGCCCGGGCAGGCGCCGGGCGCGGGCGCCGCAGGCGAGCACCAGCTCGTCCCAGGCCAGTTCCTCCGCCCCGCCACGGCCGTCGGTGACGGTGAGGGTGCGCGCCGCCGGCGCCAGGGCCACGGCCCGGCGGCCGGCCAGCACTTCGATCCCCTTGACGGCCGAGAAATAGTGCGGGTCGCGCAGCGCCCCGTCCGCCGTCCGCCGCAGCTCGTCGGCCTCCTCGATGTCGCCGGCGAGGACGTACGGGAGACCGCAGGCGGCGTAGGAGAACTTCTCCCGCTCCTCCACCACCGTGATGCGCCAGGTGGGCTGGAGACGGGCCAGGCGGCAGGCACACTTGAGGCCGGCCGCCGAAGCGCCCACCACGACGACGCGGCGCCCGTTCCCGGCGCTCACGACACGGCCTCCCCCCGCCTCACGCCGGCAACTCCCCCCGCACCGACAGGGCGATCTTGTAAAAGAGCGTGATGAGGAACACGCCGGTGGCCCAGACGCCCAGCGAGATGAGCAGCTCCGTCGCGGTCGGTACGTAGCTCACCACGTGCGCCGTGGGGGTGGGCACGAAGCCCGCCACCACCATGCCGAGGCCCTTGTCGATCCAGATGGACAGGAACACCGCCAGGCACGCCACCACCAGCGTGCGCTGGCGGTTGCGCGTCGCCGGGTTGATGAGCAGCACGAGGGCGAGCACCGACAGCACCGCCGACGCCCACATCCAGGGGACCAGCACGGTAGAACCCGGCAGACCGAAGAAGAGGAAGCGGAAGTGCTCCACGTGCTCCGGGATCCCCGAGTAGAGCGCCGTGAACAGTTCCATCAGGATGAAGAACACGTTGATGGACATCGCGTAGGTGACCACGATGGCGAGGCGCCGGATCGCCTCCTCCCCCGGGTCGAACTTGGTGAAGCGCCGGATGAGCAGGGTCATGAGGATCAGCAGGGCGGGACCGGAGGAGAACGCCGAGGCGAGGAAGCGGGGCGCCAGGATCGCGGTCATCCAGAACGGGCGCGCCGCCAGGCCCGAGTACAGGAACGCGGTCACGGTGTGGATGGAGATCGCCCAGGGGATGGAGAGGATGATGATGGGCTTGATCCACTTGGGCGGTGCGATCCCCTTGCGCTCGGAGTTCAGGCTCACGTGCGAGATGAGGGCGTTGAGCACCAGGTAGCCGCCCAGGGAGATCATGTCCCAGAACATCAGCGAGTGGGGGGTGGGGTGCAGCATCACGTTGAGCACCCGGGTGGGCTGCCCCATGTCCACGAAGATGAAGAGCATGCACATCACCACCGCGGCCACGGCCAGGAACTCGCCGAGGATGGTGATCCGGCCGAACTCTTTGTGGTTGTGGAGGTAGTACGGCAGGACCACCATCACCGCCGACGCCGCCACCCCCACCAGGAAGGTGAACTGGGCAATGTAGAACCCCCACGTGACGTCCCGCGACAGGCCCGTCACCCCCAGGCCGAAGGCGAACTGCCGCAGGTAGAAGAGGAACCCCAGGAACATCAGGCCGCCGAGAAACGCCATCCAACCCCAGTAGTTTCGACTGCCGGTAAGTGCTTTCTCGAGCATGGTCACCTCATACCAGGTAGTAGACGGCCGGGTGGGTGCCGAGGGCCGGCTTCCGGCGCACCGCAAAGCGGGAGCGCAGCAGGGCGCGCACCTCCGAGTTCGGGTCGGCCAGGTTGCCGAAGACCAGCGCCCCTTCGCGGCAAGCCGCCACGCACGCCGGCGGCTGTCCCTGGGCGAGGCGTTCCTCGCAGAAGGTGCACTTCTCCACCACCCCCTTGGTCCGGGTCGGGAAGGCTTCCGTAATCGCCGGGATGAAGGGCCGCGGATCGCGCCAGTTGAAGCTGCGGGAGCCGTATGGGCACCCCGCCACGCAGTAGCGGCAGCCGATGCAGCGGTGCCAGTCCATCATCACGATGCCATCGTCCCGCCGCCAGGTGGCCTGGGTGGGGCAGACCCGCACGCAGGGCGGGTTGTCGCAGTGGTTGCAGAACACCAGTACCGGCCGCGAGGTGAGCGCCTCGTCGATGTACTCCGGTTCCTGGTCGGGGAACGCCTTGTCGAACGGTTCCTTCCAGATCCACTTCACCTCGTGGCGCGCCTCCGGCATGACCGGCACGTTGTGGGCCGCGTGGCAGGCCTCGATGCAGGCCCGACACCCCTCGTCCTTCAGGCACTTGCGGGGGTCCACCACCATCGCCCAGCGGGTCCCGCCGGAGCGAGGCTCGCGAGAGGCGGAGGAGGCCTCCGCCACGCCGCGCAGCAGTGGGCGACCCGCCAGCCCCAGCACTGTGAACCCAGCCACCTTCAAGAAGCTGCGCCGGCCGGTCCTCATGACGCCTTCTCCTTCCGCTCCACGTGGCACTGCCAGCAGTAGGGGGTGACCGCCAGGTAGTTGTGGCAGGCGTCGCAAAACTCCTGCTTGTTGGGGTGGCACTTGAGGCAGCCGTTGGTGAGGCTCATCTCCCACACCCGGCCGTCCGGGGTCGTGGTGGTGCGGACGCCTTGCCGGACCACCTCGTCCCGCCACCGGTCGAGCAGCGCCATGTGGCTGGCGCGCATGACCGCCTTCGGCTCCACGCAGCGGGTCTCGCTGGTGACGAGCTTGGGCTCGGGGCGAGGCTTCTTGCCGGCAACCGCGTTGTGCCAGAAGGGCAAGAGCGCCGCCGCCAGGAAAACACCCAGGCCAGTGAGAATCTTGCCGCCGTCATACAGCATCTGCCGAACCCTCCTTTCCAGCCAGCGGCCGGCCCCGCAGGTCGGTGGTGCGAGGCTGCTCGCCCGGCATGACGAGCGCGTTGCCCACCAGCTCGTGGACCCCCGCCACCGTGACCTCGGGCACCCAGAACTCCATCAGGGTGGTGAGGACGGCCCGATCGATGGCGCAGATGCAGGCCAGCGTGTTGACGCCGTGCCGGTCGCGCACGAACTTCACCGCGTTGGCGCGCGGCAGCCCGCCGCGCAGGCGCATCTCCATGTTCTCGTCGTTGCCGAGCCCGGCCCCACCCGCACAGCAGAAGGTCTGCTCGCGGATGGTGTTCTCCGGCATCTCGAAGAAGTGGTTGCAGGCCGCCTTCAGGCAGATGCGGGGCTCCTCCAGGAGGCCCATCGCCCGCGAGGGGTTGCAGGAGTCGTGGAAGGTCACCCGCACGTGGTCGTTGCGGCTGGGGTCGAGGACGAGCTTGCCGTGGTGCAGGAGGTCAGCGGTGAACTCGCAGATGTGCACCATCTTGGTGGAAGCCGCGTGCTCGAAGCGGGTGCCGGTGATGGGGCTCACCGGCACCTCCAGGAAGTCGGGCGGCCCGTTCATGGTGTCCATGTACTGGTGCAAAACGCGCCACATGTGCCCGCACTCGCCGCCCAGCAGCCACTTCACCCCCAGCCGCTTGGCCTCGGCGTAGATCTTGTAGTTCAAGCGCTTGATCGTCTCGTGGGAGGTGAAGAGGCCGAAGTTCCCCCCCTCGGAGGCGTAGGCGGAAAGAGTGTAATCGAGGCCCAGGTACTCGAAGAGCAGCAGGTACCCCATGAAGGTGTAGATGCCGGGATCGGCGAAGTAGTCCGCCGAGGGCACCACGAAGAGGATCTCGGCGCCCTTCCGGTTGATGCTCGGGTGGACCCGCACCCCCGTTACGGATTCCAGCTCGTCGCACAGGAACTCCACGTTGTCCTTGAAGGTGTGCGGCTGGATCCCCAGGTGGTTGCCGGTGCGGTGGCAGTTGGCCACCGGTTCCATGACCCAGTTGATGTTGAGGCCCACCAGGTTGAGGAGCTCGCGGGCCAGCATCGTCACCTCGGCGGTATCGATGCCGTAGGGGCAGAACACCGAACAGCGCCGGCATTCGGTGCACTGGTAGAAGTAGTAGTACCACTCCTTCAGCACCTCCGCCGTCAGCTCCCGCGCGCCGGCCAGCTTGCCCAGCACCTTTCCCACCGTGGTGAAGTCGTTGCGGTAGATGGAGCGGAGCAACTCCGCCCGCAGCACCGGCATGTTCTTCGGGTCACCCGAGCCGATGAAGAAGTGGCACTTGTCGGCGCAGGCCCCGCAGCGGACGCAGACATCCATGAAGAGCCGCAGCGACCGGTACTTGTCCAGGCGCTCCCGGAACCCTTCCCGGATGATCTCCTGCCAGTTCGGCGGCAGCTTCCAATCGGCGTCCGTGGGCGACCACTCGCGCGGGTTGGGGAAACCCAGGTACTTGAGGTTCTTGGCCGCCGCAGGGTAGGACCAGGTGCCGCGCCGCGCCTCGAAATCGACGGTCGGGTCCATCCAGTCCTGCTTGGGAGGGCGGTAGTCGATCTGGACGAGCTGCTCAGGGGTCTTCTTCTCCATCGCTCACTCCCGCTCCAGCGGCAGCCCGGCCGCCTTGATCTTGTCGCGGAACTCCTCCTCCCACTCCTCGTACGTGTGCACCTCCACCGGCGCGTTCCAGGGGTTGACGTGGTGGCATCGCCGGTTGTTGTTGGCCAGGTTGCGGGTGGGCGAGAGGAACACGCCTGCCAGGTGCGACAGCTTGGAGAAGGGCAGGTAGGCGAAGAGCACGCACACCAGGAAGACGTGCACGAAGAAGAGCGGCGAGAGCCCGGTGGGCACTGCCGGGGCAAAGGTCACCAGCGACATGGCCAGGTCCTTCACCGCCACGGTATCCGTCTTCACGAAGTAGCGGAGGAGAACCCCGCTCACCGCGATCCCCGCCAGCAGCAGCAGGGGCAGGTAGTCCGCGGCCAGGGAGATGTAGCGCAGCTTGGGATCGAGCAGCCGGCGGCCGAACAGGAACGCCAGCCCGGCGAGGATCACCACGTCGGTGACGAACACCACGGGCACCCCCACCTGGAAGAACCCGTCCAGGCTCTGGAGCCACCCCACCACGGCCGGGACCGGCTCGACGAAAAACCGGTAGTGGCGGACGAAAATGGCCAGGAACGAGAAGTGGAAGGCGAGGGCGCCGGCCCACAGCCACTTGTCGGGGCCGTAGACGGTCTTCCCCCCCTTCTCCAGCTGCACCCTGGTGTTCCGGAAGAGGGAGCGGAACGCCACTACTTCCAGAAACATCCGCCCCACCACCCCCCAGGCGGTGGAGGGGTTGTCGAGCCGGGCTGGCTTGATCCACGGCAGCGAACGCTGCTGGCCGCAGGTGGTGGGCACCCGGAACGGCACCGGCGCCCGGGCCCAGCGCAGCACCCGCAGCACCAGGCCAACCACGAGGATGACCGCGGCCAGGTACGGCACGCCCACGCCGAACACCCACCCCAGCCCCAGCGCGGCGACCCCGAGCCAGGGCAACGCCACGAGCAGTCCGATCAGGACGATGGAAGCGACCAACGCCATTCCCAACCCTCCCTCTAGCGCGAAGACCCCTCCGGCGCCGCGGTCGGCGCCGTCGGGTCCTCGGGCTCGTCGAGCATCCCGGCACGCTGGAGCAGCGTGTGCACGCGCGCCTTCACTTCCCGCTCCTTGAGCTCGTGCAGCCGGTCCCGGCAGGCCACGAAACGATCGAAGCTGCGCAGCAGGAGCGCATCGATCCGCTCGTCCAGGGCGGACAGCACGGCAGGTCCGACCTCCTCGCTGTCGGCGAGCAGCTGACGCACGCACTCCTTCAGCTGGCGCACGAAACCCACCGCCTGCGAGGGGGAAAAGCCCTGCACCGAGCGCAACCGCACCACCGCGTCCAGGGCCGCTTCCGCCCCCTCCCCCCACTCGCCGGCCAGAACCGCATCCACCAGCGTCGCCGCACTGCTCCGCAAGGTGGCACCCACCGGGTTGCGGAAGGGATCGCGCTCGGTGGCGTAGAAGCGCCCGCTTGCCTCTGGGTAGGAGGCGAACATCGCCTCGCACCAGCGGGCTACCAGCTCCAAGCGCCGACCGCGCAGCACGTCCAGGTCGCTCACACCCCACCCCCCCCGCCCAACCTCCGACGGCTCCCCCCTCCGTCCCGACGCGATCGGCTTGCCCAGTCCCCGCTCGCCACCGGCGCGCCCTCCCTCGACGACCCCGCCACCGGCGGGGCCCTCCGCCGCTTGCCGGCCACCCTGCTCCTCCGCCACCCACCGGCGCCCCACCGAGGCACCGCGGGGGGCGTGGCCGGCGCCGCGAACTCGGCCTACACGCAGCCCGTCGGCTTCGGCAGCCCCGCCACCTTGCACGCGCCCTTGGCGGGCCCCGACGGGAACAGCTCGTAGATGGTCTTGAGGTCGAAGCCGGTTTCCTTGCAGAGCTTGCGGATCATCGGTGCAACCCCGAACTGGAGGTAGTAGTTGCGCAGGTAGTTGACGATCTTCCAGTGGTTCTCGGTCAGGTCAGTGACCCCCTCGGTGCTGGCCAGGGCCAGCGCGACCTGATCGTTCCACTTCTCGGGCTCCTGCATGAAGCCGTCCTCGTCCACCTCGATCGAGACGTTTCCGTGAGTGAATGTAGGCATGTTCCCTCCTCGAGTCTGGCCGGGCTCCTAGCCCCGCCTCCCCTGAATCTCCATGATCGGCACCGCCGACCGTTCCTTTTCCGCCCTCTCCAGCGCCCGCAGGAAGTCGGGCTGCGGTCGAAAACCAAGCTTCAACGCGATGGCCAAATGCTCCCGGCTCTCCTCCACCTCGCCCGCGGCCAGCAACCCCACCGCCAGGTAGTAGTGGCCCCCGGCGTGGTTGGGGTCGAGGGCCACCACCTTCCGGTAGCACCGCACCACCCCCTCCGCATCCCCGAGGTAGAGGTGCGCCTGCCCCATGTTGTAGTGGGCGACGACGGAGGAATCGTCCAGTCGGGCGGCCTGCTGCGTGGCCTCCAGTGTTCCCTGGAAGTCCCACTGGAGCAGCCGCACACCGCCCAGGTTGACCCATGCCTGCACCAGCGTGGGGTCCAGTTCCACCGCCCGCCGGTACTGCTCCTCGGCCTTCCGCACGAACCCCCGGTCGGTGTAAGCGAGCCCCAGGTTGAAGTGGGCCACCGCCGAATCCGGACGGGCAGCCACCGCCTCTTCGCAGCGGGCAATCCGCGATTTCGCGCTCTCCACGCTCACACCTCCACCCGCCCCACCCCCCGCAGCCGCGCCGCGAGGCGGGGCGGCAGCGCCGCGAGGCGGGCCTGCACCGCTTCGGCCAGTTCCGCAGCTGCCTCGGGCAACGCGGACACCAGCCGCTCGAAGACCTCCACCGTGGCCGCCGCCAGCTCCTCGTCTTCCAACAGCGGCACCAGCGCGCCGGCGTACGGCCTCACCAGCTCCGGCGCCCGCTCCGCCATGGCCGCCAGGGCGAGCAAGACGGGCCCCGCGTTGGTGGCCGACTCGTCGTTCAGCGCCCAGAGGAAGCGCCGGATCAGTTCGCGCCCCCGCTCCGGGTCGCGGGCGGCCAGGGTACCCAGGGCCGCGGCGCTGCGGCTCGCCACGGCACGGTCCGCATCCCACAGCCGCCGCGCGAGGAAGTGGCGGGCGCGGCTGCTGGCTGCCGCCAGCGCTGCTGCCTCGTCCACCCGTCCGCTGCGGAGGAGTTCCATCATCCGCTCCTTCACGCCCAGCCCACCGTGCTCGCACGCATCTGCGGCCGCTGGCCACGGGCCGCCGCCAGCAGGCCGTCCGCCCACGCCGGGCAGCCGGTGGCGTGGACGTGCAGGTACGAGGCCCACACGCCGCGGCGGACCACCGCGTCCCGGCCGCCCCCGATACCCACCCCCCGCTCCAGGCGCAGCACCGTGCCCCCGCGGTCGGCGCCGGAGGTGACCCTCGAGTAGTGGAATTCGTGGCCGCGCAGCGGCGTCCTCACGGTGTAGAAGGGGTTCTCCACGTCCACCGACGCCACCACGTAGCCGTGCCCCTGCGGCCGCTGGCCCTGCTCCACCGCGAGGTCGAGCACCCCGGCCATCGGCACCTCTCGCTCGCCCACCCGCAGGGTGCGGGCCAGGAGCATCAGCCCCCCGCACTCGGCGTACACGGGCACACCAGCCGCCGCTGCGTCCTGGAGCGAGCGGAGGAAGGCTCGGGAGCGCGACAGCTTCAAGGCGTGGACCTCGGGAAAGCCGCCGCCGATGTAGATCGCCTGCACGTCCCCGATCCTCTCGTCGGCGAGGGCCGAAACGGTCACGAGTTCAGCTCCTCCCGCCTCCAGCGCCTCCAGGTTCTCGGGGTAGTAGAAGCTGAACGCCTCGTCGCGCACTACGGCCACGCGAACCGGCGTGCCGCGGCGCCGGGGCGGGAGCTCTGGCAGGTCAAGAGCCGCCGCCTGCGAGGCGATACTGAAGAGCCGGTCCACATCCACCCCGGCGGTCACGGCGGCTGCCGCGCGCTCGATCGCCTCCTCGCAATCCGGGTGCTCCGCCGCCGTGAGCAGACCCAGGTGCCGGCTCGGCAACGGATCGGCACCGGCGATGCGCGGGATGGCCCCGAGCACCGGCAACCCCGTGTCGGCGGTCACCGCCTCCGTGATCAGCCGCTCCTGCCGGGCCGTGGCCACCCGGTTGAGAATCACCCCCGCCAGGGGCACCGACTCATCCAGCCGCTGGCACCCCAGCACCAGCGCCGAGACGGTGCGCGTCACCTTGGCCACGTCCACCACCAGCACCACCGGCGCCCCGATCTGCTTGGCGAGCACCGCCGTGGAGTGGCTCCCCGCGGCGTCGACCCCGTCGAAGAGGCCGCGGTTGCCCTCCACCACCGCCACGTGACAGGCCGCGGCGGGCCGCAGCGCTAGCCGCACGCCATCCCCGCCCATGAGGAAGGTGTCCAGGTTGCGCCCCACCCCCCCCACCGCCGCGCCGAGCCACGCCGCGTCGATGTAGTCCGGCCCCTTCTTGAACGCTGCCACGTGGAGGCCGCGGCGGCGCCAGGCCCGGGCGAGACCCAGCGAGACCAGGGTCTTGCCGCTGTCGCCGGCGAGCCCGGCGATGACGAGCCGCGGGGTGGCGAAGTGCATCGGTCGCTCGTCCCTCCCTCGCCCCCTCACACCAGGTCGAGGAAACCGCAGGGGCATTCCTCCGCGCACTTCTTGCAGCCGTCGCACACCTCCAGCTTGACCTTGTAGAACTCGCCGTAGCGCGGATCGCTCACCTTGGTGAAGCACGAGTTCTGGCAGTACATCCAGCAGTTCTCGCAGGCGAAGCACTTGCCGCAGGAGAAGCAGCGCGTGACCTCCTCCAGGGCCTGTTCCGCCGTGATCCCCAGGTCGATCTCGTCCATCGGCCTGGCCAGCCGCTCCTCGGGGGACAGCACCGTCCGCACCGAGCGGGCCTTCGGCTTGTACCAGTCCATCTTGATCCGCTCGGGACCGACCTTCGGTCGGGCCGGGGGGTCCTTGAGCTCGAGCCCGCGCAGCGAGGCGTGAATGGCCTCCGCCGCTTTCCTCCCCTGCCCGATGGAGATGGTGGCGAGACCGAGGCCGATGTTGTCGCCGCCGGTCCACACCCCCTCGATGCCGGTCCGCCCCCACGCGTCCGCGGAGAGCCACTTCTTGCCCAGCTCGGCGCTGCCCAGGGCGGCCAGATCCGGCTCCTGGCTCACGGCGGTGATGATGGTTTCCACCGGCAGCTCGTAGGTGTCGCCCGGGATGGGCACGGGCCGGCGCCGCCCCGATTCGTCCGGTTCGCCCAGCTGCATGCGCTGCACCACCATGGCGCGCACGCTCCCGTCCGGGTTGCGAAGCACCTCAGCGGGGGCCGCCAGGTACTCGATGCGGATCCCCTCCTCCAGCGCCTCCTCGATTTCCCGCTCGATGGCCGGCATCTCCGCCCGGGTGCGGCGGTAGAGGATGGTCACCTCGGCCCCCATGCGCCGGGAAACCGACGCCGAGTCCATGGTCACGCGCTTGGAGACGCGAGCCGCGTCGATGGCCGTGTCGCCGCCGCCGATCACCACCACGTTGCCGCCGATCTCCACCCGCTTCCCGGAGTTGACTTGGTTCAAGAAGTCCGTGCCCGTCCAGACCCCTGGCCCCTCCTCGCCCGGCACGCCCAGGCTCTTCCCCTGGTGGGCCCCGATGCCCACGAACACCGCCTGGTACTGCTGGCGCAGCTCGTCGAAGGAGATGTCCCGCCCCACCTTGACATGGCAGCGGATCTCCACGCCCAGCTCCTCGATCTTCCGCACCTCGGCGTCGATCACCTCGCGGGGCAGTCGGTACTGGGGGATGCCGTAGCGAAGCATGCCGCCCGGCTTGCCGAGACTCTCGAAAACGGTCACGCTGTAGCCGCGGCGGGCCAGCTGATACGCGCAGGACAGCCCCGCCGGCCCGGACCCCACCACGGCGATCTTCTCGGGGAAGGGTCCGCCCACATCCAGGCGGGGCAACGGGAGGTTCTGCTCCACGCCCCAGTCCCCGATGCAGCGCTCCACCGAGTTGATCGCCACCGCGCCGTCCTTCTCCTTGCGGTTGCAGTGGCTCTCGCAGGGGTGCGGGCACACCCGGCCCATAATGGCCGGGAAGGGGTTGGTCTCCACCTCCAAGAGCCACGCCTTGGTGTACGCCTCCTCCAGCGACATCCCGAGTTTCTCGCGCAGCGCAATGGTCATCAGCCAGCCGCGGATGTCGTTGCCGCTGGGGCAGTGCTCGATGCACGGGGGCAGCTTCTCCTGCTGCACCGGCCGCAGCGGCGAGAGCTGTGACGCCCCCGTCCCCCCCAGCTTCGAGAGGTCCCTCTTCGGGATTTCGTCCTTCTTCTTCAGTAGGCCCATGCGCGTCGTCCCCCTCTCTGCCCCGCCCGCGAGCTACCCGTAGGGGTAGAGTTTCTTCTTAAAGTTCTCCAGCTGCTCGAGCATGCGCGTGTGCTTGTCCTCGTCGGTGAGCAGGTAGTCCAGGAGCTCCCGCTGCACGAAGAACCGGCACTCCTCCTTCAGCTTCTTGGCCAGCTCCACGGTCTCCCGCTCCAGCTTCAGGTGCTCGTCGATCTTGTCCCAGATCTCGGCCAGCTCCTCCGGAGTGAGGCTCACCGCTTGCGTGGTGAGGCTGTCGATGAGGAATTTCTGGACGCGGTGGTGCTGGCCGGAATCGTTGCGGATGATCTCGAGGAACTGCCGCACCAGCGGGTTCTTGGTGGTTTCCATGAGGGCGGAAACGCTCTCGATGCCCTTCCTCTCCAGCTCCTGCCAGTGCTCGAGCATCCGCACCATCTCGGCCGTGCGCTCGGCTCCCCTGGATCGTTCCATGGTCCCCCTCCTTCCCCACCCCTGGGGTGGGGCGCCGGGGGCGGCGGGGCCGCCCCCGGCGCCGCTTCGTCTGCTGACTACGACTCCGGTGGCAGGGTGATGTAGCTCCCCCCCACGTAGCTGTAGGTGCACCGACCGGAGTCGATGAGCTGCCGGATCGCCTGCTTGCAGAGATCCTTGTCGCAGCGATCCGCGCCGAACTTGGCGATCATCTCCTTGGTGAGGTCCATGGCCTTGAGATTCTTCTTGCCGTAGGTCTCCTTCACCAGGGCGTACATCGCCTCGGCGACCTCTTCGACGCTCACCTGGTTGCTCATAGCACCCTCCTAGTGCTTCAGCTGCGCCGAACGCTTGTAGGTCTCGCCGGCGTGCCGGAAGTCGTCAATGTGGTACTTGGTGAAGGGCAGGCCGGTGAGCTTGAAGAAGCGAGGCCAGCCGATGCGCTCCACCCACTCGGACATGCGCTCGTACTTCCGGGCGTGCGCCGCGTACACCTCCACCAAATGCTTCACGGCCTGCACCGTCTCCGGCCACCGCGGCGGGTTGTTGGGCAGGTACGGGATCACGAGCTTCGAGAACTTGGGCTCGGTGCGGGCGTTGGACACCTTGCCGCCGACCCAGATGGAGAGGCCGTCGGTCTTGGCGTTGTTGATCTTCACCGCCGGGCAGACGGTGAAGCAGTTACCGCAGTACATGCACAGGTGCTCTTCGATGGTGATGGACTGCGCCCCCTCCACCGTGGCCGGGCGGATCGCGCCGGTGGGGCACGACGCCACCAGGGTCGGGATCTCGCACATCTTGGGCAGGTTGGCGTGGTCGATGGTGGGGACCTTGGTGTGCACGCCCAGGATCGCGATGTCGGAGCAGTGCACCGCCCCGCACATGTTGAGGCAGCACGCGAAGGCGATGCGCAGCTTGGCCGGCAGGTCCATGTTTTCGAAGTGGGGGAACAGCTCGTCCATCAGCGACTTGACCACGCCCGAGGCGTCCGTGGCCGCGGAGTGGCAGTGCACCCATCCCTGGGTGTGGACGATGGCGGAGATGGCGTTCCCCGTCCCGCCCACCGGGTACCCGGCCGCCTTCAGCTCGGCGATCAAGGGCTCGATCTTGCTCTCGTCGGTGACCAAGAACTCCACGTTGTTGCGGCTCGTGAAGCGCAGGTGGCCGCCGCAGTACTTGTCGGCGAGGTCCGCGAACAGGCGGATCGACTTGACGTTGAGGAGGCGCGGCGTGCCGGCGCGCACGCTGTAGAGTACGTCGCCCGATTCGGCCACGTGCTTGAGCACGCCGGGGCGCGGGATCTCGTGGTACGCCCACTTGCCGTAGTTCTTCTTGATCACCTCGGGCAGGAACTTCTCGTAGTGTGGCGGCCCGATATCGGTCACACGCTTGGCAGCAGACATTGTCTCCCTCCTTCTCCCGGCCTACGCCTGCTCGTGCAGCTCTTCCTCGAAGAAGATGTACGGGTTGGTGCGCGGGTGCGCGATCATCTCCGGCACCGGTTCCAACCCGATCTGCTCGAGGAAGTTGCCGAGCCCGACCCGCTGGATGAACTCCCCGACCCGCTCGCGGTTCTTGCCGTGTTCCGCCCACAGATCCCAGATGGCTTCCAGCAGCTCCTTGATGTCGCTGTAGGGCGGTTCCATCTCGATGAACGGCACGAACACGCTGGACAGCAGCGCCCCACCGATGATCGGGGCCTTGGCGCCGATGAGGATGGTGCAGCCCCGCTCCTTGCCGGGCTTCAGGGCCTTGGGCATCAGGTTGATGCAGTGCATGCACTTGACGCACTCGGAGTTGTCGATGGCCAGCTCCTTGCCGTCCCAGCTCATGCAGCGGGTGGGGCACAGGTCGCACACGTCCTTCTGAATGTCCAGCTTGCCGCTGGCGGCGTACTTGCGGACCTCCTCCTGGTTCACCTGGATGTCGTCCTTCCAGGTGCCGATGAAGGACATGTCGGCGCGGGCCACGGAGGCGACGCAGTCGTTCGGGCAGCCGGCGAACTTGAGCTTGTACTTGTAGGGGAAGGCGGGGCGGTGCAGCTCGTCCTGGTACTGCTGGGTGAAGTCGTAGCAGGCGGCCAGGGTGTCGTAGCAGGCCCACTCGCAGCGCGCCGGGCCGCAGCAGGCGGAGGGGGTTCGCATGTCGGAGCCCGACCCACCCAGGTCGAAACCGGCCTCGGTGAGCTCGGCGAAGGTCGGTTCCAACTCCGGCGTGCTCGTGCCGAGCAGGATGATGTCGCCGGTGGAACCGTGCATGTTGGTGATCCCCGAGCCGTGTGCCTCCCAGATGTCGCAGATCTTCCGCAAGACGTCGGAGGTGTAGAACCACCCCGCCGGCTGGTTGACCCGCATGGTGTGGAAGTGGGCAATGTTGGGGAACTCGTCGGGGAGATCGGAGTAGCGGCCGATGACGCCGCCGCCGTACCCCATCACGCCGACGATGCCGCCGTGCTTCCAGTGGCCGATCTTCTCGTTGTAGGACCTCTCCAGCTGCCCGAGCAGGTCCTGCACCACCGGCTTGTCGGCGCTCTTCTTGAGCTCCCGGACGAAGCTCGGCCACGGTCCCTTCTCGAGCTCGTCGAGGAGCGGCGTGGGATGTTTGGGATTATCGCTCATGGTGGCTCCTTTCAGTACCTAGATTTTCGACCAGAAATCCACGAACACCACGGTGGACAGGAAGAAGCCGAGCGGCACGTTCACGGCCACGCCCAGCGTGAACGCCCAGAACGGCTTCATCCCGAAGGTCATCAGTTCGGCGAACCGTGTGGACAGGCCGATGCACAGGAAACACAGCACGAACGCCCAAGAGCGCAACTTCTTGATGGGCGAGATGACGCGGGGCTGCAGGACGCTCTCGAACCAATCGGCAGCCTGGTAAAGCTGACTGAGCGCCAACCGCTGCCCCGGCGTGGTGGCCGCCTCCTGCAGGAGGTGCAGCTCCTCGCGGCTCAGGGCGCCGGTGACCCGGAGCTTCTGCCGCTCCAGGTCCACCGTCATCCGGTCCGCTAGAGCCTGAGGGACCTGGAAAGTGGAGAAGTCAGCCTCGTAGGGCACCCCCTTCACGCTCCCCCGGAACGGAGCCGTGCCCACGTGCCCGGCGGGCGGCCTGGCCGCCACCACGCTCATCGCCACGCAGGCGGCGAAGAAGCCGATGACGAACTTGGGGAACCGTTCCCAGATGATGCCCACGCCCACGGTCCTGGCCGAGGCGTCCTTCCCCTCCCAGAACACCACCGACACCACCGCCAGGATCAGGCACCAAATGCCGATCCAGATGTCCCGGCCGATCACCTTCATGAGGGTGAAGGCGTTGATGGGGGAATCGCCGAAACGGGTGGCCAGTTCGGCCACCACGGCAAAGCCCGCCGCGTCCGCAAACTCGGAGGTGCCGACCCAGGCGCCGGCCACGCCGGGAGCGATGGTATTCGGGACCAGCTGCTTGAGGGCGACGGTGAGCACGAGGATCATCACGATGGCCCACACCGTCACCACGGCGATCGAGATGGAGATGTGATCCTTCTTCGCCTTCACCGCCCCGCCCACGGCAATGGAGGCGGAAACCCCGCACACCGCCCCCGCCGCCCCCAGGGTGGCGCCGAACTGCGGCTCCAGCTTGAAGAGCTTCGTGGCGGCGAGAAAGATCGTGAGCCACGTGACGACCGACACCAGGGTGGCCTGCAGGAAGGCGATGGGGCCGGCCGAGTAGATCAGCGTCAGCGGCAGCGTGGCCCCCAGGAGCACGATGCCGGTCTTGATGTAGTACTCGGTGCGCAGCGCCTCTTTGAGCCAGCTGGGCACCCGCAGCAGGTTCGACACCGCGAGACCGACCAACAGCGCCAGGAGCGGCGCCTCGACGTTCAAGTCTTCCATCACTTTCCAGCCCGCCAGCACGAAGATCAGGAGCGCCCCCAGGAACAGCACCACGAAACCGGGCAGGAAGCGAGACGGAGGGACGCCCATGATCGCCATGGAGACGGTGAACACGACCCCGAAGAGGAGGAAGACCACCAGGTAGCCGGAGGCCTGCGCCGCCAGCTGCTGGAGGGCCAGCGGCAGGGCCGTCCACTTGCCCGGCACCACCGCCCAGCCCTTGATGCTCCCCCCCAGCGAGAAAGTAATCACCGCCAGCGCGACGATGCCCAGCCCCAGCCAAACCGACCACCAGTCTTCGGTCTTCCACAGCCGGCTGAACTTCGACTCGCTCATCCCCGATCCACGCTCCGGGCGGACTCCCCACCCGCTCGGCTTGGCTGCAACCAGTGTGCCAGCGTTCTGGCCTCGCCAGCGGAGCCATATGTTGTTCATCTGTGAATACTTGAACCCACCAGCCGGAGAACCGCTGCAAGCCCTCAGGGACCTTGTTTCGTATCGGTAACATTCCTGGGCTGTGCCTTGCCGCCAGCCCAGTCCCGTGCCGCACCCGTCCGCCTCCCCGGCCCGCATGCCACAGCACCGGCAGCCTTTGCAGCGACCGCTCGTCGTCACGACTTCGTAACGAGCGGACGTGCACCCCGTTCCGACCCGTCTTGGCGAAGCCGGGCCGCAGTGCTACCCTTCCCGCGCCATGCAGCGCAGGCAACCCGCCCGCAGGGGACGAAAGGGGAGGTTTCGATGAGCGTTGGTATCGTCGGGTACGGCTCCTACATCCCGCGTCGGCGCATCCGTCTCGCCGACATCGCCAAGGTATGGGGGGCGGACGCCGAGTCCTACGAACGGGGGCTGGAATTGCACGAGAAGTCCGTCCCCGCCAGAGACGAGGACACCATCACCATGTCGGTCACCGCCGCCCGCCGGGCGCTGGCCCGGGCGCAGATCGACCCGAGCGAGATCGGCGCCGTGTACGTGGGCTCGGAATCGCACCCGTATGCGGTGAAACCCACGGGGACCGTGGTGGCCGAGGCCATCGGTGCCGTCCCGGCCCTCCACTGCGCCGACTTGGAGTTCGCCTGCAAGGCGGGCAGTGAAGGCATGTTCCTGGCGTCGGCCCTAGTCAAGGCGGGGGACATGCGCTTCGCCCTCGCCATCGGCGCGGACACCTCCCAGGGCGCCCCCGGGGACGCCCTCGAGTACTCCGCCGCCGCCGGAGCCGCCGCCTTCATCTTCGGCAGCGAGCGGCTGGTGGCGACGCTGGATGCGCAATCCTCATTTACCACCGACACGCCCGATTTCTGGCGCCGCGAGTACATGCGCTACCCCCAGCACACCGGCCGGTTCACCGGCGAACCGGCGTACTTCAAGCACATTCTGGGCGCCGCGCGGATGCTCTTCGAAAAGAGCGGCACCAAACCCTCCGACTTCGCCTATGCCGTCTTTCACCAGCCCAACGGCAAGTTCCCCATGCGGGTGGGGCAGATGCTGGGCTTCCGCCGCGAGCAGCTGGAAACGGGGTGGCTCTCCCCCTGGCTCGGCAACACCTACTCAGGCGCCTCGCCGATGGGCCTCACCGCCATCCTGGACGTGGCCAAGCCCGGCGACCGGATCTTCATGGTCTCCTTCGGCTCCGGGGCTGGCTCGGACGGCTTCGTCTTCACCGTCACGGGCCGCATCGAGGAGGTCCGCGACCTGGCCCCGCGCACGCGGGTGCAGCTCGACACCAACAAGCTGTACGTGGATTACGGGACCTACGCCAAGCTACGCGGCAAGATCCGCCTGGCTGAGTGAGGGAGAGGGACGATGCGCGACGTTGCCGTCATCGGAGTTGGCATGAACGATTGGGGGGAGCTGTGGCAGGACTCCCTCCGCACCATCTGGATGCAGGCGGCCCTCGCGGCCCTGGCCGACGCCGGCGTCGACCGGGTCGACGCCATCACCGTCGGCTGCATGTCGGGGGGCCTGTTCGTGGGGCAGGAGCACCTGGCCGCCCTCCTCGCCGACGAGCTGGGCATGGCCGGCGTGCCCGCCACCCGGGTCGAATCGGCCTGTGCCTCGGGCGGGCTCGCGGTCAAGGCGGGATTTATGGAAATCGCCGCCGGGCTGGCCGACATCGTGCTCGTCACCGGCGTCGAGAAGATGACCGACGTTTCCGGCGAGGACGCCACCGCGGCCCTGGCCACCGCCGCCGATCAGGAGCTGGAGGTCTTCCACGGCGCCACCTTCCCCGGCCTCTACGCCATGATGGCCCGCGCCCACATGGTGAAGTACGGCACGACACCGGAGCAGCTGGCGGCGGTGGCCGTGAAGAACCATCGGCACGGGCTGGCCAACCCGCACGCCCAGTTCCGGCGCGCCATCACCGTCGAAGAGGTCCTCTCCTCCACCATGGTGGCCGAGCCGCTCCACATCCTGGACTGCTCGCCCATCACCGACGGGGCGGCCGCCGTGGTGTTGGCCGACCTGGACACCGCGCGACGGCTCGCCAAGGGCCGGCCCATCGTGCGGATCGCCGGCATCGGCCACGCTACCGACCGCATGGCGCTCCACAGCCGCACCGACATGCCCACGCTCCCCGCCACCACGGCCGCGACCCAGAAGGCCCTGGCCATGGCCAAAAAGCAGCTCTCCGACGTCCAGGTGATCGAGCTGCACGACTGCTTCACCATTGCCGAGATCATGGTGCTGGAGGCGATGGGTGTGTGCCCGCCGGGGCAGGGTGGGCAGCTCGCCCCCTCGGGCCGCACTGCCCTGGGCGGCGACCTGCCCGTGAACCCGTCGGGAGGTCTCAAGTCCAAAGGGCACCCGGTTGGGGCCACCGGGGTGGCGCAGGTGGTGGAAATCACCACGCAACTCCGGGGTGAAGCGGGCGAACGGCAGGTGGCCGGTGTCCGCGTGGGTCTCACCCAGAACATGGGTGGGACCGGTGCCTCGACCCTCGTCCACGTGCTGGAGGTGGTGTCATGAGCTCGCTGACCAGCGCCCGCCTGGTGCGGGAGTTCCCCGCTCGCTACCGATTCGAAGGGGCCACCTGCCGCGGCTGCGGTGCGGTGCTCTTCCCGGCCCGTCTCCTCTGCCCCCACTGCGGCGGCCGGAGCTTCGAGCCGCGGACTCTCCGCCGCGAGGGGACGGTAGCCACTTTCACCGTGATCCACGTGGCGAGCGCCGCATTCCGGCAGGAGACGCCCTACGTGCTGGCGGTCATCGACCTGGCCGACGGGGCCCGCTGCACCTGCCAGCTCGTGGATGTGGACCCCGCTCAGGTGCGCATCGGCATGCCGGTGCGGCTGGAGTTCCGCCGCATTCAGGAGGCGGGGGAAGCCGGCGTCATCGCTTACGGGCACAAGGCGGTCCCCGCCTGACCCGGCAGGCCCGCGGCGGCTTCACGGCTCGCGGACGCAGCGGAAGCCCAGCGAGACCATCGCCGTGGCCGGGTTCTGGCTGTGGCGGTAGGAGAGCCGCAGGCGGCCGGGGTCGCTGGTCCACGACCCGCCCCGCACCACCTTCGCGCTGCCCGCAGGCGGGCCCTGGGGGTCGGTGGCGGGGGATGCGGCGTAGTACGAGTCGCTGTACCAGTCCGCGCACCACTCCCAGGCGTTGCCGAGGAGGTCGGCAAGGCCGAAGGCGTTGGCGGGGAACGAGCCGACCGGGGAGCTCTTCGCCCACTCGTCGCGGCCGCCGGTGCCATCGAAGTTGGCCTCGTCGCGGCTGAGGGTCGCTCCGCTCGGGTAGCGAGTCCCGGCAGTCCCGGCCCTGGCCAGGTACTCCCACTCGGCCTCCGTGGGGAGACGCCCACCCGCCCACCGGCAGTACGCGTCGGCGTCGTACCACGTCACCTCCACCATGGGGTGATCGTCCCCGACCCAACCGGGCAGGAGCGGCATGGGTACGCCGGTGCGTTCGGCGTACGCCCGGTAGCTCGCGACCGTCACTTCCGTCACGCCCACCCAAAGCCCCCGGGACAGCCGCACCCGGTGGCGCGGCTGCTCGTCCGCCGAGCACTGGCCGTCCCCCACCACGCACCCCATCTCGAACTCGCCACCCTCCACCCACACCATCTCCTCGGCGGCGGGCGGAAAGACCCGCCGCTGGCCCGGGGAGCCGCCCTCGCGGTCGGAAGCGGGCGGCGCCGGGGGAACGGCGGCGAGCTCGGTGCCAGCCACCGGCCCCGTCGACGCGGGCGTCGCAGCGGCGGCCACCGGCACCCCCGCCTCGCTGGGCACCGCCGGTGCCACCTGGTCCGCTTCCGGTTTCGTCCCCCCTTCCTGAGCGACCGGCACCGCCCCGGCAGGCGTCACCGGCGGCCCTGCCGACGCATCCCCCTGCCCGACCCCCGCTGCGGCTGGGAGCGGCGCGTCGGCAGCACACCGGAAGCCCACCGCCGGGTTTCTCGTCTCCGGGGGGAAACGGCCGCGGTTGGAGACCCGCAGGCTCACCACACCGCTGTTCCAGGCGCCGCCCTTCACCACCTTGAGCTTCCCCGTGGCGGGCCCGCGCGGGTTGTCCTCGGGGCCGGGGGGGGAGGGGCCCAGCCAGTCCGCCACCCACTCCCAGACGTTCCCCGCCAGGTCGTACAGCCCGTTGGCGGTGGCCGGGAAGGAACCCACCGGAGCCGTCTGGAGCCAGCGGTCGGCCCCGCCGGTGCCCTCGTAGTTGGCGGCGTCGTGCGTCACCACGCTGCCGCCGGGGAAACGGAAGGCTCCCCCCGCCCGCGCCGCCGCCTCCCACTCCGCCTCGGTGGGGAGGCGCTTGCCGGCCCAGCGGCAGTAGGCGTCCGCCTCCCCCCAGGTCACGTTGACCACCGGATCGCTGCTGGTCTGCCGGAACGGGGCGGGGGGCGGAGCGGGGCGTTCGGTGGCCGTCACAAAGGCTTGGTACTGACCCACCGTCACCTCGGTGGCATCGAGCAGGAAAGGAGCCAGCGTCACGGTCCGAGCCGGCTTCTCGTCCGCAAAGCAGCGTTCGTCCCCTGGCGCACACCCCACCAGCGCCGCGCCGCCGCCGATCTCCACCATGCCCGCCCCACCCGCCACCGGAGCCGCTGCCTCCGTGGCCGCGGGCAGGACGCACCGCAGCCACCCGGCGAGGAACACCAGCCACCTGGTTCGCATCATGAACCGCCTCCAGCGCATCCCATTCTACGCAACCCGACCCGGACGCCCCGCGAACCGCCCGGCGCGCGGCGCCGTCGGTCTTCCGCCGGCCGCCCGCCGGCCGCGGCCGGCACCGGGGAAGGGGGCCGGGACCTCGCGGGGTGTGCCACGCGGTCGGGTCTGTGCCAGCGCCACCGCGCGCGGGGATGCTACTCTTTCCCGCCATGAAGGGTGGCACCGTTCGCGATCTGCTCCTCTTTCCCGCCGCCACGTTGCTCCTGGGCACGGCGGCCAACTTCATCCCCGGTCGGTACCTGCCGTTCTGGGGGCAAGGTCAGGTACCCCCAGCGGAAGGGATCGACTTCTCGTGGCTGGACCTGGCCTCGGCCGAGACCATGGTGAGCGCGCTGCCCAACGTGGTGATCCTCGACTCCCGGGGCCTCGACGCCTTCGCCCAGTCGCACATCGCCCAGGCTCGCCCGCTGCCGCTCCCCGAGCTGGATCGCCTCCTCACCCCCGAGCTGGAGAGTACCCTGCGGCAAGCCGACGCGGTGATCCTCTACGGCGACGCGGACGAGGCCGACGTGGAGCAGCTGCTGGCCCAGGCGTTGCGGCTGCGCGGGCTGGCGCCCCCCTTCATCCTCGTGGGGGGCTTCCCGGCGTGGGTGGAGGCCGGCTTGCCGGTGGAGGCGGGGAACCCATGAGGTGGCTCCGCCATCCCTGGCTCTACCGGATCGTGAGTCTCGCGCTGGGGGCGGTGTTTCTCTACGCGGCTCACGACAAGATCCTGAATCCCCAGTCGCTCGTCACCATCATGTGGGGGTACCGGCTGCTGCCCGCCGGGCCCATCAATCTGGTGGCCATCTACATGCCGTGGCTGGAGTTGCTGGTCGGGTTGGCCCTCGTCACGGGCTACAAGCGCCAGGCCGCGGCGACATGGGCTTCCGTGCTCCTCGTCACCTTCACCATCGCCCTGCTGGTGAACGCCATTCGCGGCATCAACGTGGCCTGCGGCTGCTTTTCCACCAACGCCCAGGACGTGCACAACGCCTGGCTGCTGGTGCTGCGCGACCTCCCCATGCTGGCCGCCGCCCTGTTCCTGGCCGTAAGTCACCCCCGCCCCGCGCAGCCCTCCCGGTAAGCCCCGCTCCCCCCCGCCAGGGGCCGCCTGGGGTACCGCCGTCGGCCCCGGCGGTACCCTGGCTGGCTGGCAACCCCCGCCTGCAGCTACCGCCGCCAGCGCAGGACCGGGGAACGCGCGGCCCGCACCTCGTCCAGCCGCTGCACCGGAGTGGACTCGGGCGCCTGCCGCACCACCTCGGGGGTCTCGCGCGCCTCGCGGGCGATCTCGCGCATGGCGTGGATGAAGGCGTCCAGCTCGCCCAGACTCTCGCTTTCCGTCGGCTCGATCATCATGGCGCCGTGGACGATCAACGGGAAGGACATGGTGGGCGCGTGGAAACCATAGTCCAGGAGCCGCTTGGCAATGTCCACGTTGGTGACGCCAAAGGGCTTCTGCCGGCTGTCGTCGAACACCACCTCGTGCAACGTCGGCCGCTGGTAGGGCAGGTGGTAGTCCCCCTCCAGCCCCTTGCGCACGTAGTTGGCGGCCAGGACCGCCCCTTCCGCCATGGCCCGCAGGCCGTCGCCCCCCAGCGAGCGGATGTACGCCAAGGCCCGCACCAGCATGGCGAAGTTGCCGTAGAACCCCCGCACCTTGCCGATGCTCTCCGGGCGGTCATAGGAGAGCACGAACCCGTCTCCCTCCCGCTCCACCGTGGGAATCGGCAGGTACGGCTCCAACGCCGCGGACACCGCCACCGGCCCGGCCCCGGGCCCGCCCCCCCCGTGCGGCGTGGAGAAGGTCTTGTGGAGGTTGATGTGCAGCGCGTCGGCGCCCATCTTGCCGGGGGACGCGATACCCACGAAGGCGTTGAGGTTGGCGCCGTCGAGGTAGAGGAAGGCGCCGTCATCGTGGAGGATCTGCGCCACCTCGCCGATGGCCGGCTCGAAGACCCCCAGCGTGTTGGGGACCGTGGCCATGAGCGCCGCCACCCCGCCCTTGGCCACGGCGCGCCGCACCGCCTCCACGTCCAGCGTGCCCTCGGGGGTGGAGGCGATCTCCAGCACCTCGAAACCGGCGAACACCGCCGAGGCGGGGTTGGTGCCGTGGGCCGAGTCGGGGATCAGGACGACGCGCCGCCTCTCGCCCCGCTTCTCCAGCGCCCGCCGGATCATGAGCATCCCGGTCAGCTCGCCCTGGGCACCGGCGGCTGGCTGCAGCGTCACTCGCGCCATCCCCGTGATGGCCAGGAGCGCCTGTTCCAGCTCCCACATCAGGGCGAGGGCCCCCTGCACCTGGTCGGCGGGCTGCAGCGGGTGGAGGTGCGCGAACCCGGGCAGCCGCGCCAGCTCCTCGTTGATGCGCGGGTTGTACTTCATGGTGCAGGAGCCCAGAGGGTAGAGTCCCTCGTCCACCGAGTAGTTCCACTTGGAGAGCCTGGTGAAGTGGCGAACCACGTCCACCTCGCTCACCTCGGGCAGCCCGTCGATCTCCCCCCGCAGCGAGCCGCCCAGCGTGACGGCCGGGTCCACCAGCGGGACCTCGAGCCGCGGCAGCTGGTAACCCACCCGCCCCGGCGAGCTGCGCTCGAAGATCAAACCTTCCCTGACCCGCGTCCCCTGCCCGCTCATGCCACCGCCTCCAGCGCCGCAATGAGGCGCAGGCACTCATCCGTGGTGTTTTGCTCGGTGGCCGCGATGAGCACCCCGGGGGGCAAGTGCGGCGCCAGACGCGTCGTCGGCACACCGCCCAGGATCCCCTGGCCGCGCAAGCGCTGCAGGAGACCTTCGGGGTCGTCGTGGCGGAGCAGGAACTCGTTGTAGGTGGGGGAACCGGGGAAGACCAGGGCGAGCTTCCCCGACCGCCCGATGCCCGCCTTCACGAACTCCGCCACGCTGTGGCTCGCCACCGCCAGCTCCCGCACCCCTCGCTTCCCCAACAGCGACAGCACGATCGCCACGTACAGGGCCACCAGGCCGTGGTTGGTGCAGATGTTGGAGGTCGCCTTCGCCCGGCGGATGTGCTGTTCCCGCGTGGCGAGCGTGAGCACGAACGCCCGCCGCCCGGCGCGGTCCACCGTCTCCCCCACCAGGCGCCCCGGCATCTGGCGCAGGTGCCGCTCGCGAGCGGCGAAGAACCCCACGTGCGGGCCGCCGAAGGCAGGGGGCACGCCGAAGGCCTGCAGGTCCCCGCACACCACGTCGAAACCGAACCGCCCGCCGGGAACGAGCAGCCCCAGCGAGGTGGCCTCCGCCACCGCCTGCACCGCCAAGGCGCCACAGCCGCGGGCCGCTTCCGCCACCGCCGCCAGCGGCTCGACGATGCCGAACACGTTAGGCGATTGGACCACCACGGCGCACACGTCCTCGCCCACGAGGCGAGGGAGGGCTTCCACGTCCGCCATTCCGGCGCGATCCCAGGGGAGGGGCGTGACCTCCATCCCCTGGGCGCTGCAGTAGGTCTCGAGCACCCGCCGGTAGTCGGGGTGGAGCGACTCCGCCACCACCACCCGGCGGCGGCTGCCCCCGACACGGCCGGCCAGGAGCACCGCCTCCACCACGGCGGTGGCCCCGTCGTAGAGGGAGGCGTTGGCCACGTCCTGTTCGGTGAGCTGGCAGACGAAGGTCTGGAACTCGAAGATGGCCTGGAGGGTCCCCTGGCTCACCTCCGGCTGGTACGGCGTGTAGGCGGTGAAGAACTCGCCCCGCTGGAGCAGCGCATCGGCCACCGCCGGCACGGTGTGGCGGTACACGCCCGCCCCCAGGAAACTCGCCGCGCACTCCGGCGTCGTGTTGCGCAGGGCGTACGCCCAGAACTCCCGGCGCACCTCGTCCTCGCTCCGTGCCGGCCCCAGCGGCAACTCCCCCACCCGCACCGCCGCCGGGATGTCCGCGAAGAGCTCCTCCACGCTGGCGACCCCGATCGCCTCGAGCATTGCCCGGCGATCGGCCTCGCCCGCCAGGTACCGGTGCATCAGTGCGCCCCTTCCTCGGCCACGAACCGCTCGTAGGCAGCGGCGTCCATCAGCCCCTCCGCCGCACCGGCCCCCACGGTGAGGCGCACCAACCAGCCCGCGCCATAGGGGTCCTGGTTCACGAGCTCGGGATGGGCCTCCAGCTCGCCGTTCACCTCCGCCACCGTCCCCGCCACCGGGGCGAACAGGTCGGAGACAGCCTTCACCGACTCGATGGTGCCCATGGCCTCGCCGCGAGCAACCTGGCGGCCAACCGCGGGCAGTTCGACGAACACCACGTCCCCGAGCTGCTCCTGCGCGTACTGCGTGATGCCGATGGTGGCGGTGTTTCCCTCGATCTTGGCCCACTCGTGGCTCGAGGAGTACAGCCGGTCGTTTGGCTCTGCCATGGCGAATCCTCCCTCTCCCGACTACCGCTGCCGGCGGTAGAACGGCTTCTCCACTACCCGGGCACCTACCATCTGACCGCG
>JBBISY010000034.1:0-32000 GCA_037441065.1 Acidobacteriota bacterium
GGCGAGGACGCCGGGGCGGTGGCCGCCACGCCGCTCGCCCGCACCCGCCCGCTGGAGGGCGGCCGCACGCACCTGCGCGTTTTCCAGCGCCGCGGCCCGTGGGTGCAGATGCTGGCCGGGATGGTGCCGCCCGCCGGGGAAGCGTCGCTCACCGCCACCTGGCTCCTGCCCACCAGCGCCGCGGTGGTGGAGCGCGTCGCCAGGGCCGAGGGGCTGGCGCGGACCGAAATACCGATTGCTGTGCCCGAAGGGGGCGGCTGGTGGCTCCTCCTGGCCCGGCCCTGAGGCGGGGCACCGCCGCTAGCCCTCCCACGCCAGCCGGTGCGAGGACCGGATCGGTTGCCCACCTGACCAAGGTCAAGGAAGGGAGCGAGGGGGTGGCGTAAGACGTCCTTCGAAGCCATGAGCAGGCGTGAGGAGAAGGGAGGAAACATGACCGAAAGGACGGCGAAGTGGGTGTTCTGGGGGGGGACGCTGTCGTCGCTGGCGCTGTTCCTGGCGCTCACCGTGGATACCCACGGCCAGTTCGCGGCCCTCACCCGGGCGGACCAGCTCGATGACACGGTGGTCGCCGGCAAACGTGCCTTCGAGCGGCACAACTGCAACGACTGCCACACGATCCTCGGGTTCGGCGGCTACTACGCACCCGATCTCACGCGGGCCTACAGCCGGCTGGGGGCCGACGCGATCCGGCGCCGGCTGGCGCAGCCGGAAGTCGCGTTCCGGGATTCCTACCGGAAGATGCCGAACCAGAACCTGTCGCGCGAGGAAATCGCCAGTCTCGTCGCCTACCTGGAGTGGGTGGCCGGGATCGACAACCACGATTGGCCGCCCCAGGATTCGGCCGCGCGCTGGAAGCGCTCCACCGACCGCCTCCTCGCCCAGGCGGCGCTCTCGCCGGCGGCCGCCCTGGTGCAGCAGGAAGGGTGCCTCACCTGCCACGCGCTGGGGGATCGCGGGGAACGGAAGGGTCCCCGTCTGGAACACGTGGGCGCGCGGCGCAGCGCCGCGTGGATCGGCGACTACCTGGAGGATCCGCAGCGCCTCGCACCGGGCAGCGAGATGCCCGACTACCAGCATCTATCGGCGGGGCAGCGACAGATGATCGGCGAGTTCATCGTGGCCGCGGCGGCCCGGGGGGGTGAGCGATGACATACCAGACCCAGCGCGTTGCCTATCCGTACATGGTGGTGGCTCTGCTGCTCTTCGGGCTGCAGGTGGTCCTCGGCCTGTGGCTCGCCACCCAGTACTTCGTCACCGTGCCGCAGGGCGTCGTGGACGTCTTCCCCTTCTCCACCGCCCGGGCCATGCACACGAACCTGCTGGTGCTCTGGCTGCTGCTGGGCTTCATGGGGGCCACGTACTACCTGGTGCCCGAGGAGACGAAGAGCGAACTGGCCTTTCCCCGTCTGGCGATCGGGCAGCTCGTCCTGCTCACCGCCACCGGGGTGGCGGCTCTCGTTGGGTTCCTCTTCGGCTGGACGCAGGGGCGGCCGCTGCTCGAGATCCCGCGGCCCCTGGACCTCCTGGTTGTGGTGGGCGCCCTCATGTTCCTCTTCAACGTGGCGGTGACGATGGTTCGCGCCAAGCGGTGGACCGCCGTCCAGGGCTCCCTCTTGGGCGGCCTGGTGTTCCTGGCGGTGCTCTACCTGTTCGGGATCCCCTTCTACCGCAACCTGGCGGTGGACTGGTACTACTGGTGGTGGGTCATCCACCTCTGGGTGGAGGGGGCCTTCGAGCTGGTGGCGGCAGCCATGACCGCCTTCATGCTCATCAAGCTCACCGGGGTCGAGCGCACCGTGGTGGAGAAGTGGTTGTACGTGGAGCTGGGGCTGTTCCTCTTCACCGGCATCGCCGGGACGGGGCACCACTACTACTGGCTCGGTGCCCCCCACTACTGGCTCTGGGTGGGCGGTATCTTTTCGGCGCTGGAGCCGTTCCCCATCTTGCTCATGGTGGTGGACACCTGGCGCGACGTGAAGCACCGGCGGGGGCCAATGGAGCCGCGCCTCACCTGGGTGTACCTCATCGGCGGCGTGGTCATCCACTTCATCGGGGCGGGGCTGTTCGGCATGGCGCACACGCTGCCGCAGATCAACTACTACACCCACGGCAGCCAGGTGACGGTGTCCCACGGGCACCTGGCCTTCTACGGGGCTTACGTGCTCCTCAACCTGACCTTCTTCTACCTGGCGATGCCGCACCTCAAGGGGTTGCCGGGCGGGCGGTACGACGAGCGGAGCGGTCACTTCGCCTTCTGGTGCACCGCCCTGGGCGTGATGGGGATGAGCCTCGCCTTCGCCGTGGCGGGCGTGCTCCAGAGCTACCTGGAGCGCTACCTGGGCCAGCCGTACATGGTGGCGCAGGTGCCGATCCGCTTCTGGATGGGGATGGCGGCGGCTCACGGCGTGCTGGTGCTGGTGGGGGTGGTGGCGACGATCCGGCACCTGCTGACCTTGCAGGCCCCCGCCCCGGCCAGCGAGGCTGCTACCAGCGCGAACCCGGCGGGGACGCTCCCCTCCCCGGCGGGGGGGTGAGCGCCAGGGCGCGGTGAAATCCCCTTCCGTTGAGCGGCCACCGGCCGGGGGCGGTCCCCCGGCCGGTGGTTGGGCTGCTGGGAACCGGGCGGCTCGCTGCTCAGGCGGCACCGTGTTCGGTGCGGGAGATGATCTCCTCCTGCAACGCTTCCGACAGGTCGCAGAAGTAATCGGAGTAGCCGGCGACGCGCACGATGAGGCCCCGGTAGGCCTCGGGGTTGGCCTGGGCGCGGCGCAGCGTCTCGGCGGTGACCACGTTGAACTGCACGTGGTGCCCCCCCTGCAGGAAGTAGGCGCGGACGAGCTGGCCAATCTTGCGCACCCCGTCCTCCTCGGCCAGGAGGGCGGGAGCCAGCTTCATGTTGAGCAGGGTGCCGCCGGTCTTGACCTGGTCCATCTTGGCGGCGGAGCGAAACACCGCGCTGGGGCCGCAGCGATCCGCGCCCTGGACCGGTGAGATCCCCTCGGACAGGGGCGTCCCCGCCCGGCGCCCATCGGGTGTGGCCCCGCACACCGACCCGAAGTACACGTGGCTGGTGGTGGGCAGCATCTCCAGGCGGTGCACACCGCCCCGGGCGTCGGGTCGGCCGTCGATGCAGCGGAACGCGGCCTCGAAGACCCGCCGCATGAGCTCGTCCGCCCGGTCGTCGTCGTTGCCGTACTTGGGCATGCGGTTGACGAGGCGAGCCCGCAGCACCTCCTGGCCGGCAAAGTCGCTGTCCAGGACCGCCACGAGCTGGGGGAGCGAGAGGGTGCGGTCCTCGCACACCAGCTTGCGCAAGGCCGCCAGCGAGTCGGTGACGGTGCCGATCCCCACCGCCTGGATGAAGGTGTTGTTGTATCGCGCCCCGCCCGCGTGGTAGTCGAGTCCCCGGGCGATGCAGTCGTCGGTGAGCACCGAGAGGAACGGCGCCGGCATGTCGCTGGCGTAGAGCCGGCCGATCAGATTGTTGCCGCGGATCTTGATGTCCAGGAAGTGGGCGAGCTGGCGCTCGAAGGCGGCGAAGAGCGCGTCGAACCCCGGAAAGCTCGCCGGGTCGCCGGTGGCGGGGCCGAGGCGCCTCCCCGTGCGGGGGTCGATCCCGTCGTGGAGCGCCAGCTCCAGGATCTTGGGCAGGTTGAAGTAGCCCGTGAGGATGTAGGCTTCCTTGCCGAAGGCGCCCACCTCCACGCAGCCCGAGCAGCCGCCGGCGCGCGCGTCCTCGAGGGTTTTCCCCTGGCGGAGCTGCTCCTCCACCACCAGGTCGGCGTTGAACAGGGAGGGGAAACCGTACCCCTTGCGGATCACCCGCAGCGCGTGTTCAAGCAAGGAGTCCGGGGTCTTGCGGGAGAGCTGCAGGTTCGAGGAGGGCTGGAGCAGGTGCAGCTCGTCGATCACCTCCAGCAACAGGTGGGAGAGCTCGTTGGAGCCATCCGAGCCGTCGGGCAGGAGTCCTCCCAGGTTGAGGTTGGCAAAATCGGTGTACGTGCCGCTCTCGGCGGCGGTGACCCCCACCTTGGGGGGCGCCGGGTGGTTGTTGAACTTGACGAAGAAGCACTCCACGAGCTCCCGCGCCGACTCCCGGTCGAGGGATCCCTCCGCCAGACCCGCCCGGTAGAAGGGCAGGAGGTGCTGGTCCAGGTGGCCGGGGCAGAAGGAGTCCCAACCGTTGAGTTCGGTGATCACCCCCAGGTGGCAGAACCAGTAGGACTGCAGCGCCTCCCAGAAATCTCGGGGGGCGTGGGCCGGCACGTGCCGGCACACGGCAGCGATGCGCTGGAGCTCGGCGCGCCGCCGGGGGTCGGCCGTTTCCAGGGCCATCCGCTCGGCCAGCTCGGCGTGCCGCTCGGCAAAGAGGATGACGGCGTCGCAGGCGATGGCCATGGCGGTGAGTTCCTCCCGCTTGTCCAGGGCGTGGGGGTCCTTCTCGAAATCCAGGGTGGCCAGGGTGCGGGCAATGTCCGCCTTGAAGTCGGCCAGCCCGCGACGGTAGATCTTGCCGTCCAGGACCGTGTGCCCCGGGGCGCGCTGCTCCATGAACTCGGTGAACACGCCGGCGTCGTAGGCCGCCTTCCACTCCTCCGGCAGCAGCGCCATCATCCGGTCGCGCAACGAGCGGCCGCGCCAGTAGGGGATCACCGTGCTCTCGTAGACCTCGAAGCAACGCGGCGGCACGCGGTACGAGGTCTTGGGGCGCGTGTGCAGGGTGCGGAGATCGTCGAGGGAGTGGCAGGTGAGTTCCGGGTAGGTGGGCACCGCCTTGGGGCGGGGGCCGCGCTCGCCGACGATCAACTCCCCCTCGCCGATCCAGATCGTCTTGTGGCGAGAAAGGTGCTCGAAGGCTTTGGCGCGCAGCACCGGCACCGACCACCGCCCCAGGTTGTCCCGGTAGAACTCGGTGAGGAGTTCGGCCCGCTCGCTGGAGATGGTGGGGACCGCGTCCAGGCTTTCCTCCCGCAACCTCCTGGTTCGCTCGTTCATGCTCACCCCCCGATGGTGGTTTCGACCCCCGCCGCGCGCAGCGCCGCCGCCATCGCCTCCACCCGCTCCCGCGCCGGGGCTGCCAGGGGTGCGACCCCGGGTGCAAGGCCCAGGCGGGCGGCCTTGGCGGTGCCGGTGCGGTGATAGGGCAGGAGCGCGACGCGGGTCACGCCGCTCACGCTGCCGGCCAGGCGGCACAGCGCCTCGAATGTGTCACGGTCGTCGTTGAAGCCGGCGATGACGGGCACGCGCAGCCAGATCGGCACACCCACCGCCGCGACACGGTGCAGGTTCGCGAGCACCATCTCCAGCGGCGCGCCGGTGGCCTCCAGGTGACGTGCCGGGTCCAAGTGCTTGATGTCCCACAGGAGCAGGTCGGTCCGCTGGGCCGCCGCCACGACCACTTCCTCGGGAGCCACGCCGCAGGTGTCCACCGCCGTCGCCACGCCTTCCCGCCGGCACGCCTCCAGACAGGCGAGGAGGAAGGCGGGTTGGGCCAAGGGTTCGCCCCCCGAGAAGGTCACGCCTCCGCCGGAGATCTCGTAGGCCGCGCGGTCCTTCACGACCTCTTGGAGCAACTCGTCTACCCCCCAGCGGCGGCCCACCGGCTGCCGGGCCGCAGTGGGGCAGGCGTCGAGGCACTGGCCGCAGGCACGGCACCCCTCCTCGCCCAGGGCCGCCCCGGAGGCAAGCGGCCCCTTGGGCCGTGAACACGCCGCAGTGCACGCGCCACATCCGAGGCAGCGCTCCGGGTTCACCATCACCTGCGGCCACGGCGCGATCCCCTCGGGGTTGTGGCACCAGGGGCAGCGCAGAGGGCAGCCCTTCAGGAACACGGTGGTGCGGATCCCCGGCCCGTCGTGGAACGAGGCCCGCTGGACGTTGAACACGATGCCGCTCGGCGGCGGCGCGATCTTCACCTTCGCCCCCGCGGGAAGGATACCCCCGCGCGGAATCTCCCCGGGCCCGCGGGAACCGCCCCGCCTCCCACGCGGGGCCTTCAGCGCTCCATGGAGCGGACCTTGAGGGCGAGCGCCACCATGGCCGCCAGGATGGCCACCAGCGACACCACGAGACCCGTGCGCCGGAAGCGGATCTCGGCCTCCGCCGCGGCGGCTAGCTGGTCGGCCTTGGAGGCAGCAGCCAGAACCCGGCGGGTCTCCTCCTCCAGCGTCGCCAGGGCGGCCGCATGCACCTGGTTGCGGGCCAGGACGAGGGCCTGGTGGGCCTCCTCCAGCTGCACCAACGCCTCGTCCATCAACATGCCGGCGCGCTCCGCCCGCGCCACGCGCTCCCGGCTGGCGGCAATGGCCCGGCTCGCGCCCCCCAGGTGGGCCGCAAGCTGTACAGCCACCTGCCCGCCGCCGTCCTCGGCCACGTGGCAACTGCCGCACACCTGGCCCTCGCCGACGCCGATCCAGGCGTCGTCCGGCGCGTGGATGGCGTGGTTCCCGTGGCAAGCCTCGCAGGCCGGCTGCTCGATACTGGCGAAGGCCTCCTTGTGGGGCGAGAGATCGAACAGTTCTCGCTGCGTCAGGTGGCAGGTGCCGCACACGTTGGACACCGACGAGACCCCCGGCGGGGTGGCGCCGTGGGAGCCGTGGCAATCGTTGCAGGTGGGGGCCGACAGGTCGTTCTTCTGGGTGAGCGCCGCGTAATGCACCGACTGCCGGTAGTCGGCCACCTCGCGACCGCTGATGCCGTAGGTCTGCATGAGGGAGGCGTCGCCGTGGCAGCGTTCGCACGTCTCGACGATCCGCGAGGGGTAGACGGGGGAGCGGGCGTCGTCGGCGGGCAGCACGCCGTGCGCGCCGTGGCAGGAGGTGCAGGTGGCCACGCGGGTATCGCCCTTGGCCAGGGCCAGGCCGTGGCGAGAGGTGGCGTACTGGGCCGCCTGGTCGGTGGGGATGTTCGGCGCGTAGCGGAGCATGAAGGCGGGGTTGCTGTGGCAGCCGGCGCACAGCGCGGGCACCGCGGTGGGGGCGATGGCCCCCTGGAAACCGAGGGCCGGGTTCATGGCAGCCTCGGGATCCTCGGCCGTAGGGTCGCCCCCGTGGCAGCCGGCGCAGGTGATGCCCTGCAGCCGGTGGATGTCGGCCGCCGCCTGCTCGGCAGGCTGCGACAGGCGGCTCTCGTCCAGGCTGCGGTGGCAGTCGAGGCAGGTGTCCACCGCCGCCTTCCCCGGCGGTCCCAGGGTGGCGGGGCGCGGCGCCGAAAGACCAGTAGCTGCGAGGACCAGACCGGCGAGGGGGAGAACGGCTCGAGGGATCATGGGAAAACTCCCGCCAGGGACAACACGGTGAAGCTCACCAGGTAGGCCAGGGCCAGCCACCCGAGGAGGAGAAAGAGGCGAGACCGAACCCCCCGCCGGGAGCCGCGGTCCAGCACGGGGGCCAGGAACCAGACGAGACCTCCCAGGGTGAAGAGGGCCAGGCCCACCAGTTCCCCCTCGATGCCGAGCACGTGCGGGGGGAGCAGCTTCAGCGTCTCGAACATGAAGAGGAAGTACCACTCGGGCTTGATGCCGGCGGGCGCGGGGGCGAAGGGATCGGCCTTGACGCCCAGTTCCCAGGGGAAGAAGGCGGCCAGCACGGCGAGGAGGGCCAGCCCGCCCAGCCAGACGGCAGCCTCGCGGAGGGCAAAGTTGGGGAAGAAGGGGATCGGCGGGCGGCGTTGGGCTTCCCGAGCCTCCCCCTCCGGCACATGCATCCCCTGTTTTTGAATCAACAGCAGGTGGAGCGCGAGCAGGCCCGAGGTCAGCATCGGCAACAGCGCCACGTGGAACCCGAAGAAGCGGGTGAGGGTGGCGCCCGTCACGTCGTCACCACCGCGCAGGAAACGCAGAAGCCAAGGCCCCACCAGTGGGGTCTTGCCGGCGATGTCGGTACCGATCCGGGTGGCGAAGAACGACAGCTCGTTCCAGGGCAGGAGGTAACCCGAAAAGCCGAACCCCATGGCCAGCAGGAGGAGGGCAAAGCCGCTCCACCAGGTGAGCTCGCGCGGTTTCGCGTAGGCGCCCAGGAGGTAGACCGAAAACATGTGCACGAACGCCGAGAGGATCATGAGGTTGGCCGACCACGAATGGATGGACCGGACGAGCCACCCGAAGGGCACCCGGGTGACGATGAACTGCACGCTCTCGAAGGCGGCCTCCGCCGTGGGCCGGTAGTAGAGCAGGAGGAGGATGCCGGTGACGATCTGGATTCCCAGGAAGAACAGCGTCAGCCCACCGAAGTAGTACGCCCAACTGGTGCGGTGGCGGGGCACCTCCTTGTGGCGGGCGAACTCCACCAGCGGCGCCAGACCGAGCCGTTCGTCGAGGGAGGCCCAGAGGCGCTCCAGGATTCGCATGGCCTACGCCCCCTTCGTCACGAAGATGTCGTCCCCCGCGATGTCCACCTTGAACGCTTCCAGTGGGCGCGGCGGGGGGCCGGCGATGTTCTTGCCCTGCAGGTCGTAGTGCCCGTTGTGGCAGGCGCACCACAGGTGCTGGAAATCGGGCCGGTACTGCACCGTGCAGTTGAGGTGGGTGCAGATGGCGGAAAAGGCGCGTACCTCGCCGCTGGCGGTGCGTATGAGGATCCCCGGCTTCGCCCCGAAGCGGAAAACCCGGCCGGTGTTGGGCGGGAGTTCGGAGAGCTTGCCGGCCAGCACCCGGTTGGTGGGGGATTCGGCGACTTCCGGTGGGATCACGAAGCGGAGGACGGGGTAGAGCGCCGCCGCCAGCGTGGCGCCCAGAGAGGTGCCGAGCAGCCAGTTGAGGAGGGTCCTTCTGCCGACCGTGGGCTCTGTTCCGTCCGCTGCCATGACGCGCCTACCTCACCTGATGCGGCATTGTGGGAGACTCCCCCGCCGCCGTCAAGCGACCGCGCTCTTCTGGCACAATGCTCCCGTGGACCGCTCGGAACTCCGCAGCGCCCTGCGGCGCGTGCCGCTCTTCGCCGCCTTGCCCCCGGCGATCCTCGAGGAACTGGCCGCCCTGGCCACCGTGCGGCGGGTCGAGCCGGGGGAGGTGGTGTTCTGCGAGGGCGACCGGGTGGAGTTCCTGCCCATCCTGCTGGCGGGGAGGGCCAAGCTGGCGCGCACCGACAGCGACGGACGCGAACAGGTGCTCCACGTAGTGCGGGCGCCGGCTTCGTTCGCCGAGGCGGCGGTGTTCGGCCCCGGCGTCTTCCCCGCCGAGGCCGTGGTCCTCGCTCCCGGCCTCCTCGCCACCATCCCCAAGGACCCCCTGCTCGACCTCATGCGGCGGCGACCGGAGATCGCCTTTGCGCTGCTCGCCTCCATGTCGGTGTGGCTGCGACGTCTCGTCGACCTGGTCGAGGGCCTCTCGCTGCACAGCGTGGAGGAACGGGTCGCGGCCTACCTGTGGTCCGCGTTCATGCGGTCCGGGCAGCCGCTCACGCCCGGTGTGACCGTGCGGCTGGAGGATCCCAAGCACCTCATTGCGGCGGTTTGCGGCACCGGACCCGAGGTGCTCTCCCGGACCTTCCGTCGGCTCGAGCGGGAGGGCGCGGTTGAGATCGAGGGGCCGATCGCGCGGCTGCTGGATCCGGCGCGGCTCCGCGCCCTGGCGGAGGTAGACGAGAAGGCCGTCGCGGCGGCCGACTAGGGGCGTCTCCCGGGCCTCCCGCCCATGGGGGTGGTACGCCCCGCAGTGCAGCAGGGCGCCTCCGCAGCAGGCGTCCGCCACCGCCACGCCCCCCGCGCCGACGCGGGGAGGCTCGAGCGTGTATCCTGACCGGGTGCGCAGAGGGTGGTGACCGGTGCGGATCCTGTTCGTTGGCGACGTGGTGGGAAAGGTGGGGCGGCGCCTCTTGGCCGAGGAGCTGCGCCGCCTGCAGGGCGAGGTGGGGGCGGAGTTCACCGTCGCCAACGTGGAGAACGCCGCCGGCGGGTTCGGCCTCACCGAGGCGGTCTGGGCCGAGCTGAAGCGCTTGCCCATCGACGTCTACACCTCGGGGAACCACATTTGGGACAAGCGGGAAACCGCCGAACTCCTCGACGCCGAACCGCGGCTGTTGCGGCCGGCCAACTACCCCCCGGGCAACCCGGGGCGCGGGTGGTGCGTGGTGGCGAGCCGCAGCGGGGTGGCGGTGGGCGTGCTGAACCTCCAGGGGCTCACCTTCATGACCCCGATCGAGAGTCCGTTCGTGGTGGCCGACCGCATCCTCGCCGAGATGGCCGCGCAGGCCCGGGTGGTCCTCGTGGACATGCACGCCGAGGCCACCTCAGAGAAGCAGGCGCTGGCGTGGCATCTGGACGGGCGGGTGAGCGCGGTCCTGGGCACCCACACCCACGTCCCCACGGCGGATGAGCGGATCCTGCCCGGCGGCACCGCCGCCATCACCGACGTGGGCATGACCGGCCCGTACGAGGGGATCATCGGGTTCAAGCCCAGGGGCGTGCTGGAGCGTTTCCGCTACGCCACGCCGCGCCCCTTCGAGCCGGCCACGCGCGGGGGGGCGCTGTGTGGGGCGCTGGTGGAGGTGGATTCAGAATCCGGCCGCGCCCTCTCGATTTGCCGGGTCCGGGTGGAGGAACACGCGTAGGGCAACTGGCATGGCGTCGGTGTCCCGAACCCCGCCAACCGGACCCCGGAACCCGGTCTCCGTACTCATCGCAGCGCGAGACGAAGAGGAGCTGCTGCCGGGGGCGCTGGCCAGCGTCCGCGACTGGGCCGGCGAGGTGGTGGTGGTGGTGGATCCGCGCAGCCGCGACCGCACGCGGGAGGTGGCTGCGGCCGGCGGCGCGGCGGTGCTGGAGCACCCCTTTACCGACTCCTCCACCCAGCTCGCCTGGGGGCTGGAGCAGTGCCGCTACGACTGGGTCTTCATCCTGGACGCCGACGAGCGGGCGGACGCGCGCGTCGGGCCAGCCTGCAGGGCGGTGCTGGCCGAGCCGCACTGTGCCGCCTACCGCCTGCGCCGCCGCAACCTGGCGTTCGGGCGGGTGGTGCGGTTCGGCGACTGGGGGGGCGATCGGGTGGTCCGCCTCCTCCACCGGCGGCAGGCCCGGCTCAGCGGGGGGATGCACTGGCGCGTGGAGGCGGCGCGCATCGGCCGGCTCGCCGGCTGGATCGAGCACGCCACGCTGCGGTCGCTGCCACAGTACCTGGCGAAGCTGGAGCGCTACGCCGCGGAGGGGGCGCAGCGGCTGCTGACGGCTGGGAGACGGGGCGGTGTCGGCACCGGCGTGCTCCACGGCGGCTGGCGGTTCTGCCGCGCCTACCTGTTGCGCCTCGGCCTGCTGGATGGGTGGGCGGGCTTGTTGGTGGCCCTCCTGGGCGCCTGGGGGACGTTCCTGAAATGGGCGATGCTGTTCGAGATGCGCGCTGGGCTGGGGGGCGGGGGTGGTGCCTCGGGAGGATCGGCGCGGCAGGGAGGGGCGCGCCGGTGAGGGTGGCGGGCGCCCGCTCTCGGCTCGTCTTCGCACCGGGGTGGGGAGACCTGTCGCGGGTTCCCCCGAGCGGCCCCCGGCCCGCGGTGGTCCTGGGCAGGGCGACGCGGGCGGGGGGGAATCCGTAGACCGGGTATGACGGCGCGGCGCTACGCGTTCGTGGATCTCCCCAACTGGCTCGGCGATTGCCTCCACGCGCTGCCGGCCCTGGAACGGCTCGTGAACGGCGGGCGCGGCCAGGTGACCGTGGCCCTGCCGCCCAACCTGGTGGGGCTGGCGACGCTCGTGGGCGCACGGGGGGTACCGCGGCCGCCCGGCGCGGGCAGGGGGTGGGTGCGCCGGACACTCGCCGAGCGCTTCGAGGTGGCGTTGACGCTCCGCCACTCGACCCGGGCGAAGGTGCTGCTCAGCGCGGTGCCGGCGGCTCGACGCCTGGCGAGCCGGGGCCGGGGGGCAGCCCTCCTCGGCCTGGAAACCTTTCCGGTGGATCGGGCGCGCCACCAGCGCCACGATCTGGACTGGGCGCTCCGGCGTCTCGGCTTGGCGCCGGTGGGCGAGCGACCGTATTGCCTGCCGCTGCCCGAGGCGCTGCGGCGTGCCGGCCGGCGGTGGCGAAGCCGCTGCGGCGACGGTTCCCCGCTGGCCGTGTTGCTGCCCGGTTCCAGCCACCACCCGGAGAAGCGCTACCCCCTGCCCGCCTACGGCCGGGTGGCGCAGTTGCTGCGGGAGGCTGGTGTCACGCCGGTGGCGATGGGGGGCCCGGGCGACGAGACGCTGGTGGCTGCCCTCGCCCGCCTGCCGGGGGTCCGCCTCGCCCCCCTCGGGCTGCCGGCGGAAATGGCCGCCGCCCTGTTGGCAGCAAGCGACGTGGCCATCGGCAACGACTCGGGCCTCGCCCACCTGGCGGCGGCGGTGGGGTGTCCCACGGTGGTGCTCTACGGGCCGACGGACCGCGCCCGCACGGCGCCGGTGGGGGAGGCCACGATCCTCGCGACGGAGGCGTTCCACGGCGGGGCGAGCTGGGGCTCGCTGCCGCCCGGCCAAGTGGTGCGGGTCGCCCTCTCCCTCCTGGAGGGGGGGCGGGTACCGCGGGGGTTGCGGGATGATCGGGGGAACGGTATTATGGGCGCGGCGGTGGGCCGTTAGCTCAACTGGCAGAGCAAGGGACTCTTAATCCCTAGGTTGTAGGTTCGACTCCTACACGGCTCACCAGTTCCCGTCTCGCGAAAGTGGCGGAACGGCAGACGCGCGAGACTTAGGATCTCGTGGGCTTGGCCCGTGGGGGTTCGAGTCCCCCCTTTCGCACCAGCTGGAGCAGGCATGGCACACACTGTTGAACGGCTTTCCCCATGTCGGGTCGGGATCACGGCCACCGTGGACGCCGAGCAGGCCGCGGCGGAGCGGGAGAGGGTGACGTCCGCCTGGGTCCGCAAGGCAACCATCGACGGGTTCCGGCGCGGCAAGGCCCCCCGTTCCCTGGTGGAGCGGCGTTTCGCCAAGGAGATCGGCGAGGAGCTGGAAGAGGCGCTGCTCCGGGCCGTCTGGCAAGAGGTGCGCGCCTCGTCCGCGCTGCGCCCCGCCGGGCCGCTGGAGGTGCAGGAGGCGCGCCTGGAGCCGGACGGCGGCTTCCACGTGCGCGGGCAGGTGGAGGTGTACCCGGAGGTGGTGGTGGAGCCACTGGCCGGTTTCTCGCCCCCTCCCTTCGAGGTCGAACCCACCGAGGAAGAAGTCCAAGCGCAGCTCGCGGAACTCCAGGAGCGGCAGGCCGCCTGGGAACCGGTGAGCGGCGAGACGGCGCGCGAGGGTCTGCTGGTGGAAGCGGAGATCTTCGGCGAGTTCCCCGACGGCGGGGGCGAGCCGTTCCACGAGGAACGCTCCCTGTTCCGGTTGGGGGGAGGCGAGGTGCACCCGGAGATCGAGACGGCGGTGCTGGGCCGCTCCGTGGGCGAAGAGGTGACCGCCGAGCGGCGGTTGGGGGGGGAGGCCGGGCCCGGGCTGGAGGGCAAGAGCATCGCGTACCGCATTATCATCAAGGGCCTGCGCCGGAAGCGCATCCCCGAGCTGGACGACGCCTTTGCCGCGTCGCTGGGCGTGGAGAACGGGGTCGAGGCGTTGCGCCAGCAGGTGCGGGCGCGGCTGCGCCGCGGCAAGCTGCAGCAGCGGCTGGAGGCGTTGCGGGACGCCCTGGTGGCCCATCTCATGGGTGGGCGCAGCCTCGAGCTGCCGGCGCGGCTGGTGGAGGAGGAAACGCACGGAGAGGTGGTCCGCTTCGCCAGGTCCCTGGCCGAGGCGGGGGTGGATGTGGAAAGGGCGGAGCTGGACTGGCGGCGGATCGAGGCGGAGACGAGGGCGCGGGTCGAACGGAGAATGCGCAGCGAACTGGTCCTCGATGCCGCCGCGGAGGCTCTCGGAGTGCAGGTGGAGGACGCGGAGGTGGATGCCCAGGTGGCGCGGGAGGCGAAGGCGCTGGGCGTTCCCTTCGCCGAGCTGCGAGGTAACCTCGCGAAGCGAGGCGGACTCGAGCGGATCCGCACGGTCCTGCGGCAGGAGAAAGTGCTCCGTCTCGCCCTCCCAGGGTTGGAGGGCGAGGCCGGCAGGGCCGAGGGGAAGGAGTGAGGGCATGCTGGTCCCCATCGTGGTGGAGCAGACGAGTCGGGGGGAGCGCTCCTACGACATCTTCTCGCGCTTGCTCAAGGACAACGTGGTGTTTCTCGGCGATGCCATCGACGACCGGGTGGCTTCCCTGGTCATTGCCCAGCTGCTCTTTCTCGAGGCGGAGAACCCCGAGCGGGACATCTACCTCTACATCAACTCCCCGGGTGGCTCGATCAGCGCTGGGCTCGCCATCTACGACACCATGCAGTACGTGAAGCCCGACGTGGCCACCATCTGCCTGGGCCAGGCCTCGTCGATGGCGGCGGTGCTGCTGGCGGGTGGCGCCAAGGGCAAGCGGTTCGCGCTGCCCCACGCGCGCGTGGTAATCCACCAGCCGCTCATGTACGGTCTCCAGGGTCAGGCCACGGACATCGATATCCACGCCAAGGACCTGCTGCGGCTGCGCGCGCGCCTGAACGAGGTGCTGGCGCGGCATACGGGCCAGTCCATCGAGCGGATCAACGCCGACACCGAGCGGGATTTCATCCTCGAGGCGGCGGAGGCGGTACAGTACGGGATCGTGGACCAGGTGATCGAGCACCGGGAATAGCGGGGGCGCCAGGATGTTAGTCGGGCGGGGTGTACAATGGTCCAGGGGATAGGCCGGTGGTGACGAAGGAGACCGCCGCGGAGCTGTTGCGGTGCAGTTTCTGCAACAAGTCGCAGCGCGAGGTGCGCAAGCTCATCGCCGGCCCCAACGTGTACATCTGCGACGAGTGCGTGGATATCTGCCTCGACATCATTGCCGAGGACCGGGCCCGGGAGGCGCGGGAGTCGCGCCCGGACCTGCCCAAGCCCGCGGAGATCAAGCAGTTTCTGGACGATTACGTAATCGGGCAGGAGCCGGCCAAGAAGCGTCTCGCCGTCGCGGTGTACAACCACTACCGGCGCATCGATTACCTCACCCACTCGCCGCGGCCGGACGTGGAACTGTCCAAGTCCAACATCCTCCTCATCGGCCCGACCGGTACCGGGAAGACGCTGCTGGCGCAGACCCTGGCGCGGTTGCTGGAGGTGCCGTTCACCATCGTGGACGCCACCACCCTCACCGAGGCCGGATACGTGGGCGAGGACGTGGAGAACATCCTGCTGCGCCTCTACCAGGCGGCGGACGGCGACCGCGAACGTGCGGAGCGCGGCATCGTCTACATCGACGAGATCGACAAGATCGCCCGCAAGCAGGACTCGCCCTCGATCACCCGCGACGTCTCCGGGGAGGGGGTGCAGCAGGCGCTCCTCAAGATCCTGGAAGGGACGGTGGCCAACGTGCCGCCGCAGGGGGGGCGCAAGCACCCACACCAGGAGTTCTTGCAGATCGACACTACCAACATCCTGTTCATCTGTGGCGGGGCCTTTGTGGGGCTCGAGGACATCGTGGCCCGACGGTTGAACCAGAAGGCGATCGGTTTCACGGCGCATATCCTCACCGCCGAGGAGCGTTCGGCCAGCGAGCTGCTCAAGGAAGTGCACCCGGAAGACCTGATCAAGTACGGAATGATCCCGGAGTTCGTCGGGCGTGTGCCGGTGGTCGCTACGCTGCACGAGCTGGACCAGGAGGCGCTCGTGCGCATCCTCACCGAGCCCAAGAACTCGCTCGCCAAGCAGTACGAGACCATGCTCTCCTTCGAAGGGGTGAAGCTCCGCTTCACCGACGACGCGCTGCGGGCCATTGCCGACGAGGCCATCGCGCGGAAGGTGGGGGCGCGTGGGCTGAAGATCATCCTGGAAGAGCTGATGCTCGAAGTCATGTACCAGGTCCCCTCGCGCTCCGACGTGACCGAGATCGTCATCAGCCGCGAGGTGGTGGAGAAACGAGTGGCGCCCCTCGCCTCCATCCGGAAGGCGGGCTGAGAGCGTCACGTTCGCGTTCACGATCCTTGAAGAGGTAGAGGGGGTGTGATGACGGCACGATCGACCCAGCTGCTTCCCGTGGTGCCCCTCCGCGACATGGTGGTCTTTCCGCGGATGAAAGCCGCCTTCGTGGTGGGGCGTCCCGCGTCGGTGGCGGCGCTGCAGCGCGCCCTGGAGGAGACGGGCAAGCGCATCTTTCTGGTGACCCAGCGCGACCCGCAGCAGGACGAGCCGGGCCCGGAGGACGTCTACTCGGTGGGTGTGGTAGCGACGATCCTCCAGCACATGGTGTTCACCAACGGCACCATCAAGGTGGGGGTGGAGGGGGTCGCCCGCGGCACCTTCACGGCGCTGCGCGAGCGGGAGGGTGCGGGGTACGAGGCGGAGGTGGAGGTGGTCACGCCCCCCCGCGTGGTGGATCCCCGCATCTCCCGCTACATGTCGAACCTGGTCACCCTCTTCCAGCAGTTCGGGCGGCTTTCGCAGCAGGTGGGTGTGGATACGGTGCTGGCCGAGCTGCAGACCGACGACCCGGACCTGTTCGCGGATGTGCTGGCGGCGGCTCTGCCCATCGCCACGCCGGACAAGCAGAGCCTGCTGGCCACCATCAACCCGCTGGAGCGCCTCCAGAAGCTCAACGACATCCTCGACCTGGAGATGGAGAAACTCAACATCGACCGCCGCCTCAACGCCAAGGTCAAGAAGCAGATGGAGAAGGCGCAGCGGGAGTACTACCTGTCGGAGAAGATCAAGGCCATCAACGAGGAGCTCGGGCGCACCGACACCAAGGAGGAGTACGAGGAGCTGGCCAAGAAGATCGAGGCCGCCGGCATGCCGAAGGAGGCCAAGGAGAAGGCCCTCAACGAGCTGAAACGGCTCGAGAGCATGGCCCCCATGTCGGCGGAAGCCACGGTGTCCCGCAACTACGTGGACTGGCTGCTGGCCGTGCCGTGGAAGAAGGCGAGCCGCGAGATTCGCGACATCCAGCGAGCCGAGGTGGTGCTGGACGAAGATCACTACGGGCTGGAGAAGGTCAAGGAGCGAATCCTGGAGTTTCTCGCCGTGCGCCAGCTCGTGGCCAAGCCCAAGGGCACCATCCTCTGCTTCGTGGGCCCCCCGGGCGTGGGCAAGACCTCTCTCGCCAAGTCCATCGCCCGTGCCACCGGCCGCAAGTTCGTGCGCCTGTCGCTGGGCGGCGTGCGGGACGAGGCGGAGATGCGCGGCCATCGCCGCACCTACATTGGCGCGTTCCCCGGCCAGATCATCCAGATGATGAAGAAGGCGGGGACCGTCAACCCGGTTTTCCTGCTGGACGAGGTGGACAAGCTGGGCGTGGACTTCCGGGGCGACCCCGCCTCGGCGCTGTTGGAGGTGCTGGATCCCGAGCAGAACCACAGCTTCATCGACCACTACCTGGACGTGGAGTACGACCTCTCCAAGGTCTTCTTCATCTGCACGGCCAACGTGACCCACACCATTCCGCCGGCGCTGCTGGACCGCATGGAGACGATTCAGCTCTCCGGCTACACCCAGTACGAGAAGCAGCAAATTGCCCAGAAGTTCCTGATCCCGAAGCAAATCGAGCAGCAGGGCTTGAAGCGGTACACGGTCTCCTTCACCGAGGAAGCGGTGAACCTGCTCATCGAGCGCTACACCCGCGAGGCGGGGGTGCGCAACCTGGAGCGGGAGATCGCCTCGGTGTGCCGCAAGCTCGCGCGCGAGGTGCTGAAGAAGAAATTGCCGCGCGGGACGGCGCTGGAGGTGGACGCGGCACGCGTGGGCGAGTTGCTCGGCAAGCCGCGCTACCGGGTGGCGCGGCCGGGCGAACGGGCCGAGGTGGGGGTGGCCACCGGCCTGGCGTGGACCCAGGTGGGCGGCGAGATCCTCGCCACAGAAGTGAGCCTCATGCGGGGGAAGGGCAACCTCACCCTCACCGGACAACTGGGCGATGTGATGCAGGAGTCGGCGCGCGCCGCCCTCTCCTACGTCCGGGCCCGCACGGCGCAGCTCCAGTTGTCGGCCGAGTTCTTCGAGCAGCACGATCTCCACGTGCACGTCCCGGAGGGGGCCATCCCCAAGGACGGACCGTCGGCCGGCATCACCATGGCCACGGCGCTGCTCTCCGCGGTGACCGGGGTACCGGTGCGGCAGGACGTGGCCATGACGGGCGAGATCACGCTGCGCGGCAAGGTGCTTCCGGTCGGGGGCATCAAGGACAAGGTGCTGGCCGCCTTCCGCGTCGGGATCGTCGAGGTTATTCTCCCCGCGGAAAACGAGAAGGACCTCGAGGAGATCCCCGAGGACGTCCGCAGCCGGATGCAGTTCCACCTGGTGAACAGCATGGACGAGGTGATCGCCCTGGCCCTGGAGGGGCCGCTGCCGAACCTGGCCAGTTCCGGGGGCGCCGAAGAACCGGCCCGGGCGCCCAACGGCATGGCCCACTGAAGGAACCGTGCGGATCGAAACGGTCGAACTTCGCGCCACGGTGGCAAACCACCGGCAGGGACCCGGCGGGGGCCACCCCCAGGTGGCCTTTGCCGGTCGTTCCAATGTGGGCAAGTCGAGTCTCTTGAACTGCCTCTTCGGGCGGCGCCTGGCCGGGGTGTCGAAGGAGCCGGGGAAGACCCGCACCATCAACTACTACCTGGTGAACAACCGGGTGTTCTTCGTCGATCTCCCCGGCTACGGGTACGCGAGGGTGAGTCGGGGGGAGCGGGCCGGCTGGGGTGAGCGCATCACGGCGTACCTGGCCGGGGAGGCGCGGCTGCGCCTGGTGGTCGGGCTCGTGGACCCCCGCATCCCCACCTCGCCCCTGGATGCGGAGCTCGCCAGCTTCGTGCGGGCGGCGGGCAGGCCGCTGGAGGTGGTGCTCACGAAGGCGGACAAGTTGGGGAGGGGCGAACTGGTGGTGGCGGCGGCGAGGATCCAGCGGGATTTGGAACTCGACCGGCCACCGCTCATCTTTTCGGCCCGTTCGGGGGAAGGGAAACCGCAACTTCTCGCCGCCATTGCCCGGGTGGTGGCGGCGTAGCGCGCAAGGAGTGTCACATGTCCGAAAAATCGCAACGCGGTCGTGGGAGAGGGCGGCGGCGCCCCGCCGATGCCGTTCCGGAAGGGATTCCGGTGGTGCTGGACGAGGAGACGCTGGCGGCGGAAAACGAGAGCACCGACGGGAAGCAGCGACTCGACATCCGGACCTTGAAAGACATGTCCATTTCGGAACTCACCCATGTGGCCAAGGATCTGGAGGTTGAGAACCCCGCCGGGTTGCGCAAGCAGGATCTGATCTTCAAGATCCTCCAGGCCCAGACCGAGCGGGAGGGCCTCATCTTCGGCGAGGGCGTGCTGGAGATCCTCCAGGACGGCTACGGGTTCCTGCGGGCCCCCGAGTACAACTACCTGCCCGGCCCCGACGACATTTACGTGTCGCCCTCGCAGATCCGGCGCTTCAACCTGCGCACCGGCGATACGGTGTCCGGCCAGATCCGGCCGCCTCGGGAGGGGGAGCGCTACTTCGCCCTCATCAAGGTCGAGGCGGTGAACTTCGAACCGCCGGACATGGCCCAGGAGAAGATCCTCTTCGACAACCTGACGCCGCTCTATCCGATGGAGCGCCTGAACTTGGAGGTGGAGGGGAACATGACCTGTCGGGTCATGAACCTCCTGACCCCCATCGGGAAGGGGCAGCGCGGGCTTATCGTGGCCGCGCCGCGCACCGGCAAGACGATGATGCTCCAGGCGGTGGCCAACGCCATCACCACCAATCACCCCGAAGTGATCCTCATCGTGCTGCTCATCGACGAGCGGCCCGAGGAGGTGACCGACATGCAGCGGTCGGTGAAGGGCGAGGTGATCTCCTCCACCTTCGATGAGCCGGCCTACCGCCACGTTCAGGTGGCCGAAATGGTGCTGGAGAAGGCCAAGCGGCTGGTGGAGCACCGGCGGGACGTGGTCATCCTCTTGGATTCCATCACCCGTCTCGCCCGCGCCTACAACACCGTGGTGCCCCCCTCGGGGAAGGTGCTCTCGGGCGGCGTGGACTCCAACGCGCTGCAGAAGCCCAAGCGTTTCTTCGGCGCCGCGCGGAACATCGAGGAGGGCGGCTCCCTGACCGTGATCGGTACGGCTTTGATCGACACCGGCTCGCGGATGGACGACGTGATCTTCGAGGAGTTCAAGGGCACCGGCAACATGGAGGTGCACCTGGACCGCAAGCTCACCGACAAGCGTGTCTTCCCCTCCATCGACATCAACAAGTCCGGCACCCGCAAGGAGGAGCTGCTCCTCGAGCCCTGGGAGCTCAAGCGGGTCTGGGTGCTGCGCAAGGTCCTGAACCCCCTCTCCACGGTGGAGGCCATGGAACTGCTCCTGGATCGTCTAGAAAAGACGCGGACCAACAAGGAGTTCCTCGATTCCATGAGCCAGGGATGAGGACCGACAGCGACCCCCCGCCGAGCCCGGGCCGACGAATGCCGCCGGCGAGTGCGGCGGCGTGGCGGGGATCGGCTCCCACCGCCCCCGGGGTTCGCGCCGCCTCCCGCGAGCTGCGCGGGGAGGTGTGGGAACCCCGCCTAGCCGAGCCGCTTACCATCGTGGGCATCCGCTACCTCAACGCGAGGCCGCTCCTGGCCGGCTTCGAGGAGGGGATCGAGGCGCCCTTCCCCTACCGCTTCATCACCGCCGAGCCGGCCGACTGTGCGGAGGCCCTGGCCACCGGTTCGGCCACCGCGGCCCTGGTGCCGGTGGCCGCGCTGCCGCGCCTCCCCCGCGCCCGCGTCGTGACCAGCTTGGGGGTGGCCTGCCGGGGGCGAGTCACCTCCGTGCTCCTCGTGACCACGGTGCCGCCCGGCAGGATCCGGCGGCTTGCTGCCCACGCGGCCTCGCTGACTTCAGTGGCGCTGGCGCGGTTGCTCCTCGCCGAGCGGTGGCACGCCTGGCCCGCCATCGTGCCCGCTCGGCCGCCCCTGGCGAACATGCTGACACAGGCCGATGCGGCCGTACTGATCGGCGACCCGGCGCTGTCCACGCTGGGCCACAGCGGCTGCGAGGAGATCGATCTGGGCCTGGCGTGGCAGGAGTGGACGGGCCTCCCCTTCGTCTTTGCGGTCTGGGGGGTGCGGCGCGAGGCACCGAAGGCCGTGGAGGCTCTCCTGGAGGCGTCCCTGGCGTGTGCGGAGGCGAGCTGGGAGCGGCTGCTGCCCGTCTGGGCGGCAGCGCACGGTCAGGAGGTGGCTCGGGTGCGCACCTACCTCGAGGAGCGCCTGCACTTTCGCCTCGATCGGGCGGACGGGGAGGCGCTCGAAGAGTTTCTCCGCCGCGCCGGCACCGCCGGGCTGCTGCCGGCGATGGGTCGCACGGTCGCCCGCTGAGGCGCGACCGTCTCACCTTCCCGGTCCGGTGCGGTAGGATCGCTGCGTGAGCGGTGCCACCCCCGAGCCGGACGCCGTGCCGCGGCCACCCGCTTCCGTCGGTGCCGAGGAGGCGGCGGTGGCGGTGTCGGTGGTCATTGCCGCGAGGGACGAGGCGCCCACCATCGCCCAGGTGGTGACCCAAGTGGCGGAGGTTCTGGCCGATTACCCGGGCGGATTCGAGATCCTGGTCGTCTCCGACGCCTCCCGTGACGACACGGTGGCACTCGCCCGCGCCGCAGGAGCCGCGGTTCTCGAGCAGCCGGAGCCGCGGGGCTACGGCGCCGCGCTCAAACGGGGCTTCCGGCGGGCACGGGGCGCCTACGTGGTCATCATTGACGCGGATGGCACCTACCCCGCCGCGGCGATCCCGCCGATGCTCGAACGGCTGGAGCGCGGCGCGGAGCAGGTCGTCGGCGCCCGCACCGCCGCCGGTGCCCAGGTGCCGCTGCTGCGCCGCCCCGCCAAGTGGTTCATCCGGGTGCTGGCCTCCTGGCTGGTGGGGCAGCGCATTCTCGACCTCAACTCCGGCCTGCGGGCGCTGCGCCGCGACGCCCTGGAAGGGGTGCTCCGTCTGCTCCCGGACGGCTTCTCCTGCACCACCACCCTGACGGTGGCGGGGCTGTTGGAGGACTGGGAGGTGGTGTGGCTCCCCATCACCTACTACCGCCGCGTGGGGAGCTCCAAGTTCCGGCCGGTCCGCGACACGGCCCGGCTGCTGCTCTCTCTGGTGCGGGCGGTGGTGTACTTCCATCCCCTGCGGGTGTTCGTGCCGGTGACGCTGACTCTGGCTGCCGCCGGCCTCGCCTTCGGGGTCTACGATGTGGTCGCGGTGCGCAACCTCACCGACAAGACGGTGCTGACCTGTCTCGCGGCCCTGGAGATGTTTGTGCTGGGGTTGTTGGCGGACCTCGTCACGCGGCGCCGCTCCGGCTGAGTCGCGGCTGGTGCCGTGACCTCGAGCTCGCCGCCCACTCCCGTGACGTGTCCGCGCGCCGGGGTGCTGGGGTGGGAAGCGCGCTGGGGTCAGCGAGGAGGTGGCGGCAGGTCGGCAAGGGCAGGAGGAAGCGGGGAGCGCGCGCGGCACGCCGGTGTTTGACAGCAAAGGCCCGGTGTGCTATAAGCTTATCCCCTTGGACGGAAGGGCGGTAGGGGGAGTCATGTACGCGATCGTCGAAGCAGGAGGCAAGCAGTACCGAGTCGAGGTGGGGCAACGCTGCCGGGTGGAACGGGTTTGGACCGAGGCCCAGCCGGGGGACTCGGTGGTCTTCGAGCGGGTCTTAATGGTGCGGGACGAGCACAGCCTCAAGGTCGGCAAGCCGCTGGTGACGGGGGCCAGCGTCAGGGCCACCCTGCTGCGGCCGCTGCGCGACGCCAAGATCATCGTGTTCAAGAAGAAGCGCCGGAAGGGGTACCGCCGGACGCGCGGGCACCGGCAGGACCTCTTCGAGGTCCGCATCGACGCCATCGAGGCGTGAGGAGGCGGTATGGCTCACAAGAAGGGACAGGGGTCGAGCCGGAACGGGCGGGATTCCAACGCCCAACGCCTGGGCGTCAAGCGCGGCGACGGGCAGCTGGTGACGGCGGGGACCATCATCGTGCGGCAACGGGGCACGCGGTGGAAGCCCGGAGCGGGGGTGGGCCGGGGCGGCGACGACACGCTCTTCGCCACCGTCCACGGGCGGATCCGCTTCCGGGATCGCGGCCGCATGGGGCGCTTCGTCAGCGTCGAACCAATCTCCTGAACGGCCGCAGCCGGCCACCCTCGATGTTTCTCGATGAAGTCCACATGTTCGTGACTGCCGGGGACGGCGGGCGCGGGTGCGTGAGCTTTCGCCGCGAGAAGTTCGTCCCCCGCGGCGGGCCGAACGGTGGCGACGGCGGGCGCGGGGGATCGGTGGTGGTGCGCTGCTCCGCGCACTACTCCACCCTGGCGCACCTGTACAACCGGCACCACGTGACCGCGGGTCGGGGGGAGCACGGGCGAGGTTCCAACGAGAGCGGGGCGGCCGGCGCCGACGTGGTCATCGAGGTGCCCTGCGGCACGGTGGTGCGCGATCTCGATTCCGGCGAGGTGCTGGGCGATCTGCTGCACGACGGGGAGGAGTGCGTCGCAGCGAGGGGGGGGCGCGGCGGCCGCGGCAACCAGCACTTCGCCACGTCCACGCGGCAGGCGCCGCGCTTTGCCGAGGAGGGTGAGCGGGGAGAGGCGCGCCACATTGCCCTGGACCTGAAGCTGATCGCCGATGTGGGGCTGGTGGGGCTGCCGAACGCTGGCAAGTCCACCCTCCTCTCGCGCCTCTCCAAGGCCAGGCCGCGGATCGCGGACTACCCCTTCACCACCCTCACGCCGCACCTGGGGGTGGTGAGCGTGGACGGCGGGGAGCGCTCCCTGGTGGTGGCCGACATCCCCGGCCTGATCGAGGGGGCGCACCGGGGAGCCGGGCTGGGGCACCGCTTCCTCCGCCACATCGAACGCTGCCGGGTGCTCCTCCACCTGGTGGACCTGGCGGCGGGGGGTGACGTGCGGCACGACGTTGCCGTGCTCCGCGCCGAGTTGGAACGCTACGGCGCCGGGCTCGCGGAACGACGGTTCCTCTTGGTGGGTACCAAGTTGGACGCCGTCCAGGACGAAGCGGCGCGGCGGCAACTCGAGGAAGTGGCCCGGGAGCTGGGGGTGGGTTCGGTGGCCATTTCCGCGGTGACCGGGGAGGGTCTGGGGGAACTCGTGAACGCCATGTTCGCGTTGGCGGCCGCGCCGTGAGACGCCTCGCCGCCTTCGGCGGCACCTTCGACCCCGTGCACCGCGGCCACACCGAGGGGGCCAAGCACGCGCTGGCGGTCCTCCAGCTGGACCTGGTGCTCTTCGTGCCGGCGGGGTGCCCCCCGCACAAGCTGGGCGAGCCGCTCACGCCGTTTTGCCATCGCTTCGCCATGCTGGCGCTGGCGCTGCGCGAGGAGGAGCGGTTCGTCGTCTCCCCCGTGGAGCAGGAGGTGGAGGGGCCCACCTTCACCGTGGACACCATCGGGCGGCTGCGGGCCCGCTTCCCGGCCGATCGCCTCTTCTTCTTGATGGGGAGCGATTCGTTCGCCCAGATCACCACCTGGCACGAGTGGCAGAGGCTCCCCGAGCTCGCCACCCTGGTGGTGCTCTGGCGGCCCTCGGGGCATCGCGGGTGGGGGGAGCTCCCGGTGCCGGAGGAGTTCCGCGCCCGGGTGGTCCAGATCCCACGCTCGGCGCGCCCGGGGGCGCCGGTGCCGGAGGGGAGCATCCTCTTCCTCGACAACGATCCCATCGAGGCTTCGGCCAGCGACCTGCGCCGGCGCCTGCGGCAGGGGGAGCGGCCGGGGCACCTCATGGACGCGGCCGTGGTCTCCTACGCCCGCAAGCATCGGCTGTACGATGAGCAGGGAGACGATGGACCCTAGGCTGTTCGAGCACATCCGCGTGGCGGCCGCGGCGCTGGAGGAGAAGAAGGCGTTCGAAATCGTCGTGCTCGACGTGTCGCTGCGCACCTCCATTGCCGACGCCTTCCTCCTCTGTTCGGTCGGTTCGCTGCGGCAGGCGCAGGCGGTGGCTGACGCCGTGGACCGGGCGCTCGTGGCCTGTGGCCGGCGCGCCCTGTCGGTGGAGGGGTACCACGGGAGCGGCTGGCTGCTCATGGACTACGGCGACTTCGTGGTCCACATCTTCCTGGAAGAACGGCGAGAGTATTTTGCCCTCGAGCAGCTGTGGGGCGACGCACCCAACATCACCGCCCAGCTGCGTGCCGCCGCGCCGTGAAACCGCTCTTCCCCACTCGCAACCGGGCCGCCGCCCGCCTCGCCCGCTCGCTGGCGCAGGTGGCCGCCACCGACCTGCCGGTGCTGCTGGAAGGGGAGACCGGCACGGGGAAGAGCTGGGTGGCGCGGCGCATTCACCGGGTGAGCAGGCCGGGGTTGCCGTTCCTGGTGGTGGATTGCGGCAGCATCCCGGAGGGTCTCTTCCCGGCGGAGCTGTTCGGGTACGTGGCCGGCGCCTTCACCGATGCCAGGGGGCCGCGCCCAGGATTACTGGCGCGGGCGGGCGGGGGAACGGTGGTGTTGGATCGCCTCGACGTGCTGCCCCCGGGGGCCCAGGTGAGCCTGCTGCGCGCCCTGGACGAGCGCCGGTTCACGCCGCTGGGGGGCGCGGTGCCGGTGCCGCTGCGGGCCAGGATCGTGGCGCTGGTGGGCGCCGGGGTGGCGGCGGCCGTGGCCGATGGGCGATTGCGCGCCGACCTGTTCCACCGGGTGGCCGGCTTCCAGGCGACGCTGCCGCCGTTGCGCGAGCGGGTGGAGGACATCCTCCCCTTCGCGCGCGCGTTCCTGCGGCGGCAGGGGCGGCGAAGCTCCTGCTCCTTTCACCTCGCGCCGGAGGCGGAAGCGGCTCTGCTGGCCCATCCCTGGCCGGGCAACTTTCGGGAGCTCGCCAGCGCCCTCACCCGCGCCTGCCTCGACTGCCCCAGCGGCCGCGTCACGGTGGCGGCGCTCGGGCTGCGCACCGACTGGGAGAGCTACGCGGGCCGGGCGGTGGGCGCGGGGCTCACCCTGCGCGAGATGATGCGGCGGTACGCCCTCCAGGTGCTGGCGGAGGAGGGGGGGAACGTGTCGCGCGCCGCACGCTGCCTGGGCATCTCCCGCCGCACGCTGCTGCGCTGGCGGGAGAGGCTGTGAGGGAGATCCTGCTCCTCTGGGTCGGGCGGCGCGCGGGGGCCGCCTTCGAGAGCCTGGCCGCGGCGTACCGCGCCCGGATCGAGCGCCACCTCGCCCTGACCGAGGTGCGGATCCGCCCCGAGGCGGGGCGGGAGGGCGATCCGGCCCGCGCTCGCGCCCAGGAGGCGGAGCGCCTGCGGGGACACCTGCGGCCCAGCGACGTGCTCCTCGCCCTGGACGAGCACGGCCCGCAGCGCACCACCCTGGAACTGGCCGAATGGCTGCGCGCGCGTCTCGAGCGCGGCCGAGTCGTGTTCCTCTTGGGCTCCGATCTCGGCCTCGACCCCCGGCTCCTGGCCGCGGGCGAGACGCTGGCCCTGTCGCGCCTCACGCTCTCCCACCAGCTGGCGCGGGTGGTGCTGCTGGAGCAGCTCTACCGGTGCCTCGACCTCCTGGCGGGAGGGGCGTACCACCGGGGCGACCCGCCCACCCCAAGGTATAATGTGCCGCGACGGAGGCGTCGGTGAAGGCAGTGATCGATCTGAAGCTGGTGCGCACCAGGCTGGAGACAAAACGGGCCGAGCTCCTGGAGGGGGTGGCTCGGGCCCGGGAGATCGGGGCGGTGGAGGCGGACGCGGGTGCGCCCGACATTGCCGACCGCGCCACGAGCGCCTTGGCCCGCGAGTTCTCCTTCTCCCTCTCGGAAAACGAGAGCCGTTTGCTCCGCCTCATCGACGAGGCCCTCGCCCGTCTCGACAACGGCCGCTACGGGGTTTGCGTGCATTGCGGCGGCAAGATCGAGCCGGCGCGGCTCAACGCCGTGCCGTGGGCCCGGCACTGCATCGCATGTCAAGAACTGCAGGACCAGGGCGAGATCTGAAGCTTCCCCCCCTGGCCCTGGTCGTTTGCCCTGACGACTACCTCCTGGAGCGGGCCCGCATCCAGCGCGAGAACGCGTGGCGGGAGGCTCATCCCCAGGGGGAGGTGATCACCTTCGGCGAGGCGCCGCCAGCGGCCAGGTTGCTGGCGGAGCTGTCCAGCCCCTCCCTCTTTGCCGAGCAGCGACTCGTCGTGGTGCGGGAGGCGGCGAGCTACTGTTTCGGCGAGGAGGCAGCGCGGCGCGAGGGCGAGGCGCTGGCTCGCGGCCTGGAACACTTCTCCTTCCCCGCCGTGTCGCTCCTCCTCACCGCCACCGGGGGCATGGCGCCCAGCGGGCCGCTGGCCGAGGTGGCGGCGCGGCGGGGCGAAGTGCTGTTCCTGGAGCTGCCGCCGCCGCCCAAGCCCTGGGAGCAGCACATCTCGCTGTCGGTGGCGCAGCGGCGCCTGTTGGCGGAGATCGTGCTCGAGTCCTGCCCCGAGCTGCGCGGCAAGGACGAGGTGATCGCAGCGCTGTGCGAGGCGCACGGTTTCAAGCCGCGGCAGCTGAGCATGGCGGCCCGCCAGCTCGTCCAGCTCGGCGAGCTGACCGTGGAGGCGGTGCAGCGACAGACCGGCCCCGGGGAACGCTCGCTCTCCGAGGTGGAGGAGGTGCTCATCGCCCGCGACGGGCAACGGGCCGCCCAGTTCTTCGCCACCCTCGCGTGCGGCGGGGCGCTGGTTCCCTGGCGCGGGGAACCGGTGCCCGAGCGAGGCCTGGGCCGCGTGCTGGGGAGGACGCTGGCACGGCTGCTCCGGCAGGCGCTGGCGCTGCGCGGCCACGCCGAGCGCGCCGGCCTGAGCGGCGAGCTCGACCCCCGCCTCTGTAGCCAGGAGCGGTGGTACACCGCCACCTTCCGCCCCCGCCTGCTCCCCCGGCTCCAGGCGGAGATTGCCGCGCATCCCGCCACCCCGGTGGCCGATCTGAGCCCCTGGGCGTTGCACCGCCTCTTCCGGCTCGCCGCCGCCTACGACGAGACGGCCCTCCTCCGGTGCCTGGCGCTGCTGGAGCGGTTCGAGGCGGAAACCGCGGAGGGCCCGGAAGCGGTGGCTGCCGCGGCGGGCGCGGTGCTGGAGCTGCTCAGCGCCGGGGGCGGTGCAGCAGCGCGTAGAGCTCGCGCCGGCTGACGCCCAGCCGCCGCGCCGCCAGCCGCCAGGCCTCGGGCCGCGAGAGGCCAGCGGCCAGGGCAGCTGCCACCGCCTCAGCAGCGACCTTGGGTTCCACGGCGCGCGGTACCGGGACGGGCGGCGGGCCCACCACCAGTGTGTACTCCCCCCGAGGGGTGCGGTTGGCGGCCCCACTGGCCAGCGCCTCGAGAGTGCCCCGCTCGGCCCGTTCGTGTAGCTTGCTCAGCTCGGCGAGCAGCACGGCCTCCCGGGTCGGGCCGAGATACTCGGCGCAGGCGGCCAGTTCCGCACGGAGCCGGTGCGGCGAGAGGAAGACCACCAGGGTGTGGGGGAGGGCGGCCAGGGTGGCGAGGGTGCGCTGCCTGGCGGCGGGGGAGGGTGGCAGGAAGCCGACGAAGGTGAAAGGGTAGGGGGGGACGCCGGCCACCGAGAGGGCGGCGGTGATGGCGCTCGGCCCCGGCACGGAGAGCACCGGGATGGCCGCCTCTCGGCAGGCGCGGACGAGTCGGTAGCCGGGATCGCACACCAGCGGTGTGCCGGCGTCCGAGACCAGGGCAATGGAGGCTCCCGCCCGCAGGGCGGCGAGCAGGCTCGGGACCACCCGGGACTCGTTGTGATCGTGCAACGAGCGCGACCTCGTCGCGATCCGGAAGTGGGCGAGGAGGGGACGGAGGCGCCGCGTGTCCTCGGCCACGATCAAGGCCACCTGGGAGAGCACGGCCGCGGCGCGCGGCGACAGGTCGGCCAGAGTGCCGATAGGGGTGGCCACCACGTAGAGCGTTCCCGGCGCCACGGGCGCGGGTGACGAGGGGGGAGGCGGGAGCTCGGTGGGCGCTGCCGCCGGACCTCTCCGTGGGGCCTGCGGCGCCCGGCTCATACTTCGGGGTTGCGGGGGAGGATGCGGTCCACGTTGATGCAGCTGGCCGACACTCGGGCCACCACGGTGGGCCGCCACTTGAAGCGGGAGCGTCGGTAGGCAGCGAGGACCGCATCCACGAGCCGTGCCGGGAAACCAGCCGCCACCAGCTCGTCACGCCCCATCCCCAGTTCGTGGTGCCGGTAGAGGATGGGGTCGGCCTCGCCGTACTCGAAGCCCAGCTCGCCGGCGTCGGTCTGGCCTGGCCAGAGGTCCGCCGTGGGGGGCTTTTCCACCACCACGGTGGGCACCCCGAGGTGGCGGGCGAGGGAAAAAACGTGCGTCTTCCATACGTCGCCCAGCGGGTTGACCGAGGCGGCGGAGTCTCCGAAGAGGGTGGAGTAGCCCAGCAGGATCTCCGACTTGTTGCTGGTACCAAGCACCAGGGCGCCGGTGCGGCGGGCCCGGTCGAAGAGGGCCACCATGCGGAGCCGGGCCGCCAGATTGCCGGCCCGCACCCGGTCCTCGCCGATCGCCAGGGTGGCGGTGAGGACGCGCACCGCTTCCGAGAGGTCCACCACCTCCAGCGGGAGGGTGAAGGTCTCGGCCACCAGTTGCGCGTGCTCGAGGCTCTCGGCGCTGGAGGAGGGCCCCGGCAGGGCGAGGCAGGCCACGCGATCGGGACCCACCGCCCGGGCGGCCAGGGCGGCGGCCACCGCCGAGTCCACTCCCCCCGACAGTCCCACCGCGTAACCGGCCAGCCCCGAGGCGCGCAGCTCCTCGGTGAGGAAGGCTTCCAGGGAGAGGGCCAGCAGCGGAATGTGGACCGCCGGCAGCTCACCCATGCTCGCCCTCCCACGCTGCGCGCCACAGCTCCAGGCGCTCGTTCTGCGGGATCGGAGACAGGCTGCGGCTGTACCGCGCCGTCTGCAGGCGGAGGTCCACCACCAGGAGGGATGCCTCCAGCGCCGGGGCCGGGTCCACGAGGCCAGCCCCGCGGGCGTCCACCGCCCAGCTGCCCCCGGCGAACAGCACGCCCTCCTCCCACCCGCAGCGGTTGGCGAAGAGCACGGGGGTGACCGTGGTGGCGGCGATCGCGGTGACGATGGCGTGCCAGCGCCGCAGGTTGGCGGGCTGACCCCCCGCGTCCAACTCGGTGGGGCCCCCCGCCAGCAGGACGAAGGCGTCCACCTCCCTCTGGGCGAGCAGCACCGCCGAGGAGAGGTGCCAGGCGTCCTCGCAGATCAGCACGCCAAAGCTCCCCAGGCTCGAGGAGAGGGGGGCGAGGCGGCGGCCGGGCACGAAGTACCGACCCTCGTCGAACATCCCGTAGGTGGGGAGGTACAGCTTCTCGTGCACGGCCCGCACCGCCCCCTCCTCCAGGAGGAGCGCCGCATTGGCAATCCCGCCCCGCTCCCGCCGCAGCGGCACCCCGACGAGCATGGCGAGCTCGCGACTCGCCTCCAGGAGCGGGGCGAGGCGGGCATCCCCCGGCTCGAAGGCGAGCTCGTGGACCCCGTGGGCCAGGAGGTAGCCGGTCACCGAGAGCTCGGGGAACACCACCAGCTGCGCCCCCGCTGCCTGCGCCCGACGGACCATCTCCAGGTGGCAGGAGATGTTGTGGGCGAGCTGTCCGGGACAGGTGGCGATCTGCGCCAGGGCCACGCGAATCTCGCCCTCGGGCCGGGTCCGGGTCACGCGGCGAGTGTACCATGGGGCGATGTGGGCCGCGGTGGTCCTGGGGTTGCTCGCCGGCGTCGAGGTGGAACGGGTCGTGGCGCTGGTGAACGGTGTGGCGGTGCTGCAGTCCGACGTGGAGCTGGCCATGGCGGCCCAGCTCGTACCCGGGCGGGAGGGCGAGGGGGAGCAGGCCTACCGGAAGGCGGTGGCGGAGGCTCTGGTCCAGCTCGAGCTGCGCTGGCAGGATCTCGAGTCCTCCGGGGCGGCCGAGCAGCTACACCCTGACCTGGCCGCCGCCTGGGCGAAGGTGGTGCGGGAAGCGGGCGGCGAGGCGGAACTCGCCCAGCGGCTGGCAGCGTTGGGCTTGCCGGAGTCGCTGCTGCGCGAGCTGGTGCGGCGCGCCGCAGTGGTGGAGGCTTACGTGGCGCGCCGCTTTGCCCCCTTTGCCAGGGTTTCCGAGGACGAGATCGAGAAGTTCTGGCGGGACGAGCTCGCCCCGCAGATGCGGGCGCGGGGGCAAGCCGTCCCGGATTTGGCGGCCGTGCGAGCCACCGTGGAGGCGATCCTGCGGGAGCGCAAACTCGCCGCCGAGGTGGAGAGCTGGACCGCGGAGCTGGAGGCGCGGGGGGAAGTGGTGCGCTACTTCTAGCTAGCGCGGGGTCTGGCCGGTGCTGGGTGCGAGGTAACGGGCCAGCGCCACCCCCTCGCGCACGGCGAGAACGTAGCCCAGCGTTTCCCGGTAAGGGATGGCCGCGATGAACAGTGGGTCGGACGGTTCGTCCAGCAGCGCAAACCAGCTCTCCACCACCACCTCGCCCGCGTTGTAGGCAGCCGCTGCCAGCGGCAAGCGGCCGTGGGCCCAGCGGCTCAGCCGCGCCAGCTCCCGGGCCGCCAGCGCCGGGGCAACCTGGCCGTCCCACAGCTCCTCGGGCTTGGCGCCGAGCCGCTTCCCCGTTTCCGGGACGATCTGCGCCATACCCACCGCTCCGGCGGGCGAACGGGCTGCGCGGTCGAAGCGCGACTCGCGGCGGATCACGGCGGCGAGCCAAGCGGCCTCCGCTCCCTCCCGAACCGCTGCCGCCTGCACCGGCACCAGGAGCGTGGGCGGGAGGATGCAGGGCAGCAGGGGGTCGGGGACCAGCTCGGCGGGCACACCGCCGAGGGCCGCCCAGAGGCGCTCGCCCAGGGCGAGAGCGGCGGGCCCGTTCCCCCAAGCGGCAAGCGCCGCCGCGCTCCAGGCCAGCTCGGCCGGGGTGGCGGCTGGGAAGCGGTGGGGGTAGAGTGTGGCCGCTTCGGCGTCCAGACCCACCGACACCAGGTCGGCGGCTGGCCCGCGCCACACCGGCGGGGGGGAAGGTGGACCGGCCAGCAGCGGGGCCCAGGCCGGGTCGGCGGCCAGCGCCTGCGAAACAGCGATCTCGATATCGGCGTCGGTG
>JBBISY010000035.1:0-30797 GCA_037441065.1 Acidobacteriota bacterium
GCCGCGCCGGCGGCCGCGCTGCGCCAGATTGCCGCGGCCCCGGCCGGGTCGCCCGCCCCTCGGCGCGCCACCCCGGACCGCCAGGCATCCTCCAGGGCCGGAGGCAGCACTGGCCGCACCTCGGCCCCCCACTCGGGACCCTGGATCCGCCAGGTCATGGGCTTCCCGTCCCGCTCGCCGTGGAGCGTCACCGTTCCCAACCGCCCCTGCTCCACGGGCAGCACCGCCCAATCGAAGGGGTGGCGCAGCACCCCTGCCGCGCCCGCCCCGGCCCCCGTCGAAGGGGCCTCGCGCTCCCAGCTCCGGAGCAGATCGCCCGCCGCCAACCCGGCACCCGCTGCCGGCGAGCCCGCCGTGACGCCCTCCACCACCACCTGGGCCGCCAGGCCCCCTGGCACGAGGAACAGCCCGGCTGCGGCCAGCAGCACCGCTCGCCACAACCCACCATCGGGAGCAGGTCCTTCGAAACCTCCTCGGCACCGCCTACCCGTGCGGCTCGTCGCGTTGCCCTTCCTCCGCTGGGTCTTCATGGCGGGGTCCCTCCCCAATAAGAGGCTACCGCGCCCCGTCACCGCCCCGAACCAGCCGAGGGAAACTCCTACCCATGGAAAAGGGCGGCCGGCTGGCCGCCCCGTGCGGTCGCACTGGGAGAAAGTCACCGCTTGAAGGGGATGGTGGTGGGGTCGGAGGGCTTCTGGTTGTTGGTGGCGGTGTTGTCCAGCACCGACGCGTACGCCACCACCCCGGAGCCGCTGTTCACCACCACCTTCGCCCACCCCGACTCCAGGTTGCTCTGCCCCGCCTTGCTCACAAACGGCTCGTTCTCCTGCTTCAGCTCCCCGGGGTTCAGGCTCACCGTGTAGCTCGCTAGCTGCTGGCCGCTGCCACGGTACAGGGTGACCGTGACGCTTGCCGCCGCGCTGCCAAAATTCGCCACTGCAATGTTCGTCCGGTACGCGCTGTTCTGCGTCAAGCCCACCAGGTACGCCACCGCCCCCGCACCCATCGTCTCCGTCAGCGGGTACGCCTCCACGTACTGCCCGAAGGTGGTCCCCGCCGTCAGCCCCAAGCTGTTCCCCGTCCCCAGCTTGTTGTACGTCCGCGACACCACCCGCACCGGCTGCGACGCCCCCACCCGCAGCACCCCCTTGGTCCCGACCCGGTTCAGCCGCAGCACGATGTCCCGGAAGATCTCCTGCCCCCCAGCCGGGATCGGCGATGACGACAAGCTCGCCACCGTCCCCCCTGCCGGGTAGTAGGTGAAGTTCACCGTCGTGGCCGCCGAACCCACGTTCAGCACCGACACGTCCGAGTAGAAGAACGAACCCCCACTCCCAGCCAGATTGGCCACCACGGGGATCCAGTACTGGTACGGCTCACCCCCACCGACCGGCGTGAAGGTGGCCGTCACCGTCTTGTTGCTGTTCATGGTCACGGTGCAGCTGCTGCCGCTGCTGCTCGTGCAGCCGCTCCAGCTCGAAAAGCTGTAGCCGGAGCTGGGGGCAGCCGTGAGCGTCACCGTGGTGCCGCTGGCAAACGACTCGCTGCAATCGCCCGGACAGGCAATGCCCGTGCCCGTCACCGTCCCTCCACCAGCAGGCGAGACCACGACGGTGAGGGTATAGGTGGTGCTCGTCGCCCGCAGGTCCCCCGACAGCCGCGCCACAAAGGCGTCGAAACTTCCGGAGTTGCTTTGCCGCGCACCACCGGTGGCAGCGGGGAAGCTGGTCGAGGCCGTCCAGCCCGCCACGATCACCTCGCCGCTTCCCGAGAGGGCCAGGCCGTAAGCCTGGTCGCGAGCTGAACCCCCCAAGTAGGTGGCTTGAACGAGGGTCGTAAGCTGCGGGCTCAGCCGTGTCACGAAGGCATCGTTGTCACCTGCGGCGTAGCTCGGCTGGGCCCCGCCGCTCGTGCCGGGGAAGTCAGCGGAGACTGTCCTGCCGGCCACATACACGTCGCCGCTGTTAGCAATGGCGAGGGCCTCCGCCCAATCGTCGCCGGAGCCCCCCAGGTAGGTGGACTGGTTCACTGTGGTCAACGTGGTGTTCAGCCGCGCCACAAAGGCATCGACGCCTCCGCCGAAGGTCGCTTGCGCCCCACCGTTGGCGGCGGGAAAGTTGGTGGAGGTCGTTCCACCCGCCACGAGCACCTGGCCGGTGCTGGTCAAGGCCAGGGCGTGGGCCTCGTCGTCAACCGAACCCCCCAGGTAAGTGGCTTGGTTGAGGGTCGTCAGCTGCGGACTGAGCCGCGCCAGGAACGAGTCCCACAGCCCGCCGCCGTGGCTTGCCTGCGCCCCGCCGGCAGTACCGGGGAAGTTTGCCGACTCGGTCTGACCTGCGACACACACCTCGCCGCTGCTCGCAAGGACCATAGCCTTCGCGCGATCGTTACCGGAGCCCCCAAGGTAGGTGCCTTTATTGAGGGTTGTCAGCTGCGCGTTGAGCCGCGCCACAAAGGCATCGACGCCTCCGCCTAAGATCGCCTGCGCCCCGCCGCTCGTGCCCGGGAAGTTGGCGGAGGCCGTCCATCCAGCTACGATTACCTCACCGCCCGTAGAAATGGCTAGGGCTGAACCGGAATCCGAGTCCGATCCCCCCAGGTAGGTGGCTTGGTTGAGGGTTGTGAGCTGCGGGTTAAGTCGCGCCGCGAAAGCGTCGTAGTCTCCCCCGCCAAACGTTCCCTGCGCCCCGCCGCTGGTGCCGGGGAAGTCGACGGATCTTGTCCAGCCCACCATGACCACCTCGCCGCTGCCGGAAAGGGTCAGGGCGCGGCCGTAGTCATAGTCCGAACCCCCCAGGTAGGCTGCTTGGCTAAGTGTGGTCAGCGTGCCATTCAACCGCGCCACAAAGGCGTCGCCCAAGCCCCCGTAGCTTGTCTGCGCCCCGCCGCTGGTGCTGGGGAAGTTGGCCGACCCGGTATAGCCCGCCACGTAGACATCGCCGCTGCTGGCGAGCGCCAAGGCGAAGGCCATATCGTCATTTGAGCCCCCCAGGTAAGTGGACTGGAGGATGGGGTCAATGACCACCGGCGCGTTCGGGTCGTGCGCACCCAGGGCAAAGCCGTAGCGGTCCTGGCCCACCAGCCGGTAGGCCACGCTCACCGGCTGCCGCTGGCCCCCGAGCTCCTGCCACGCCACCGGCGCGGAAAGCTCCACCTCCCCCAAACCCGTGCGCACCTTCAGCGCCCCATTGGCGACCAGCTCCAGGCCCTCGGCCCCGGAAAGGGCCACCTGCACGCGGTTCACGTCCGCCTCAGGTCGCAGGATGAGCAGCTTTTCCACCGTCTCTTGCTTGGCTTGGAGCTTCACCTCCACCCCCGGCCAGACTTCCCCCAGTGAAACGATGCGAAAACTGGGCAGGTTGGAGCGATGCGTGGCTGGGTCCTTTCCAATGAAGTAGCTCACCCGCGTCCCAAGCTCCTCCTCCCCGCGCATCGTTTTCACCCTGCCCCCCACGAACCGCTCGGAAAGAACCCAGCTTCGGCTTGGGCAGCGCTCGCTCCGGCTGGCTCTCAGCTCGGGGCGATCCTGGGCGCGTTCACTGTCTTCTCTCCTGACCAGCACGTGCCGCAGCTCGCCCTCTTTCGTGACCCAGGTGACGCCGGAAAACCCCGGCGCGGCAAACGCGGCCTGCTCGTCCCACTGCCCCGCGTTGGCCACCCAGCCGCGCTCGAGCCTAGCCAGCGCCTGGCTGGCTTGCTGCGAACTGGGCGCCGCGGCGCCCCCCACCGCCCACCCCAGGCTCGCGAGCAGCCCTAGGCTCACAAAGGTGGGGGAGTTGACCCGAAACCGCCTAGCGGCTTTTCTCATCGGAGCACCTCCTTGGATGCCTCTGTCCTTGTCTCGCTTCAAACCGAGTCCGGGCCCCCACACGTGTCAAGCAGGTGAGTCGCACCACTGGGGGACTCCTGTCCCGGGCGACCTGACCTCGTCGAAGAATCCCCTCCCCGGAGTAGAAGAATGGAATAGCACCTTCGCCGATAACGGGCGTTGGCCGTGGCGGGCCTGGCTTTGCACCGCAGAGCTGGGGTAGGTGGAGGTTCTGTCGCTGCCGCACAACGTGGTCTCGGTAGACGCGTCGGCTTGCTTGCATCCGCCGCGGCACGTCAATAAGCTTCGCTCCAATGGACTCCCTTTCGCCCCAGGACGGCAAGTCGGGCAAACTGTTTGCGCTGCTCGAGGTTGCCGGTGTCTTCGCGCTGGCGCTCCTCGCGGTGGTGCTCGTTGCGCGGTCGCCCTTCGCCCAGTGGGCGCGTACCCTACTCCTTCGCCCGTTCGTCGAGTACCTCGCTCTGGGACTCACGCCAACGCTCGCAATCGGCCTCGCCCGGCGCCCTCTCGCAACGTACGGTATCACAGCAGCCAACCCTCGCGAACAGCTCGACCTCTCGCTGGTATGTCTCCTGCCATACGCGGTTGCCAAAGCCTGGTCGTTCGCGGTTAGTCGGGTGCAGGGACTTTCCTCGCTCACGGAGCCTCTGCTCGCACTCGGTGTTGCAATGGTTTGGGCTCGGCTAGTGGTGGTGCGCCGACAACGAGTCAGCAGTGCGCTGCTCTGGATCCTCCTGGCCGGCTCACAGCTTTCGCTAGGCAAGGCGACTTCCGCCTTGGTCTTCTATCCTTTCGTGCTCGCCCCGGCCGAGGAGCTGCTCTTCCGCGGTCATATCCAGTCGCGGCTCAACCAGGCGTTTGGGCGGCCCTGGCGCGTCGCCGGGGCTGAGGTAGGGGTCGGCCTCTTCGTCTCGGCCGGTCTGTTCTCGTTCTTCCACGCCGTGAACCTCCCGGCGCTGGTCGCCGGGCGCCTCGACCCGGCCTGGGCGATGGCACTGCCAACGCTGGCCTGGGGCCTGGCGTTCGGCTATCTCCGTGAGAGAACCGACAGCCTCCTCCCCTCCACACTCTGCCACGGCGTTCCTCAAGGGATTGCCTGGGCGTTCCTCGGGCGTTGATGGAGGGAGAGGACGCGGCAGTTGCGTTCTGCTGGGTCTTTCGTTCGCGAGCGTCGCAGCTTCAGCGGTTTCTCGGTGCCCCGCCCTCCTGGGTACCTGGGGCACTTGATTGGCTTCCACTTCGGTGCCGGCGTCGCCGACACCTCTCGTGCAGCGCTGGGGACCGCCGCCTCGCCGCCCGATCCTCAAGCACGCCAGCGCCTTCGCTTTTCGACCAGCTTTCCCGCGAGCCAAGGCCCACGCTGGTGTCGCCACGCCACTGGCACTAGCCCGGATTATTCACCTGGGGGGTTGAAAGTCGGGTGTAGGTCCTCTAAGATACTGACTTGATGACGGTTCGGTATCGAAGAAAGGACCCACACCCGATGACACAGTGTACCCCAACTCCGGCGCAATTGACCCTCGATTCTCACACTGACCTACCGGTCGTGGCGACGTTCGACGCGCCGCAGTCGTCGTCCGACGGCGGGGCGCTGCTGCTGCGGCAGGTGGACGACCATATCCAGCTCACGTCGTGGCTGTCGGGCTTGCTGCCGGATCGGCGCGATGCGGCCAGGACGCGGCCTGGCATGCAGGATTTGCTGCGGCAGCGGATCTGCCAGATCGCTCTGGGTTACGAGGACTGCAATGACGCGACGTGGCTGCGCCACGACCCGGCCCTGAAGACGGCCTGTGACCGGCTGCCGGTGGATGGGGAGGCGTTGTCCTCGCAGCCGACACTGTCGAGGCTTGAGAACAGCGTGTCGATGCGGACGGCGAGGCGTCTGGAGCACGCGTTCATCGCGCGCTGGGTGGCGGGCTTGCCCGCGGATACCGACGTGGTGATCCTCGACATCGATGCCACCGACGACGAGACGCACGGGGGCCAGCAGCTGTCGTTTTTCCACGGCTACTACGACCACCACATGTACCACCCGCTGCTGCTGTTTGACGGCTCCTCGGGTGAGCTGATCACGGCCATCCTGCGGCCCGGCAACACGCATGCGGGTCGGGGTGCAGCGCGGCTGCTGCGACGGGTGATCCGCACGATCAAACACCGCTTTCCCTCGGCCCAGGTGGTGGTGCGGGGCGATGCCGGCTTCTCGTTGCCTGCGATCCTGGACGAGCTGGAGCGTCTGGATGCGGAGTTCGGCGACGTGGACTTCCTGTTCGGGCTGGCCAAGAACGACGTCCTGCTCCGCCTGGCAGAGCCGGTGATGGAGGCAGCCAGGCGGGAGCAGCGCGGCTCGGGGGTGACGGTGCGCCACTTCAGCTCGTTCGCCTACGCCACCAAGGCAAGCTGGCCACATCCCCGCCGGGTGGTGGTCAAGGCCGAGCATTCGGACCGGGGTGCCAATCCCCGCTTCGTGGTGACGAGCCTCGAGGAGGTCCGTCCCGACTGGCCGCATCACGCCTATATCCAGCGTGGCGCCGCGGAGAACTGGATCAAGGACTTGAAGAACGCACTGGCCGCGGATCGCCTGTCCTGCTGCCGCTTCGCCGCCAACGCCTTCCGTCTGCTTCTCCACGCGGCCGCCTATGTCGTGCTGCACGCTCTGCGCACCCACCTCGCCGCGTGCGCCCCCCAGCTGGCGAGCGCGCAGTTCGACACGCTCCGCCTCCGCTTGCTCAAAGTCGCCGCTTTGGTAACTCGGTCGGTTCGGCGCATCCTCGTCCGACTCCCGCGAGCCTTCCCCTTTGCCCGCGCCTTCCACGATCTCGCGTTTACCCTCAACGCCGCCCGCGCCCCCGCGTAGCCTCGGCAGTCGTTCGCCCTCAACGAAACCAACGTCCTCGGCTCGAGGTGTGTCCACCGCAAGCCCGCCGCGTCGCCGATCCGCGCTTACACCCCCGAACGCCCCGCGCCGGCCAGCTCCCCCCCTCCCCCCACCTACCAACCCACCCCTCCCCACCCACTCACATGCCCGCTTCTTACCCCTCATGAATGATCCGGGCTAGACTCCCGGCCATGACACCGACCGCCGGCCACCCGGCCACCTTCTCCCTGAGCGGCGTCGTGTTGGGGCTCGCCATCATGCTGGCGGCGACCTTCGCCCTCATGCTCGTGGTGAGCCTCCTCGTCTGCGCCATCCTCTACGGCCTGCGCCAGGGACGCTTCCGGGTGATCCGCCGCGACACCGAGGTGTACCCTTTGCCACCGATTTCGGGCTCTTTCGCCCCGATGCCGCCGCTGGCGCCCTCCGGGTGTCTGGGCGACGCGGCGAACGGTTGACGATTCCCTTCGCGGAGCTGCGCACCGTGCGTCTTCAGTATGCGGAGACGTCCGGCCTGCTCATGGAGCTGGCGCTGGGCTTTCACCTGACCGACCTCCTCCGGCGTTACCGAGACAGCTGGGAGTGGTGGACCGTGCACATCGGTCTGGAGGGTGGTGCGGCGCTGCCAGTTTTCGCCGTCGGGCAGTACCGGAGACGCGAGTTCCTCAGGAACTGGTGGTACGCCTTGAATCAGCGCATCCTTGGCCGTCTCGGCCTCTTCCGCCCCGCAGAAACCTACGCGCGACGGGTGGAGGGGGAGATCCGCCGCATCCTGCGTGCCGCCGGCGCGGCCGTCTAGTGCGCCGAGACTGCGCCGACCGAGTGGCCCGCGCGGCCCGCCCCCGCTTCTGGGAGGGCCGGTGAAGCGCGGACTGCCCTGCCCCTCCGGCGCAGCTCCGCCCCGGAGCCAGCCAGTACGGCCTCCAGGGGGATGAGGCGGCGAGGGGACCGGCGCCCCTGCTAGACTTCCCGCCCGGCAGCGCACCATGTTGGCGATCCTGCACGACCCCGACACTGGTCAATGGCTTCGCTTCCGCGATCCCCTCGCGGTCCTCGCCGCCTCTCGACGGGACCAGGTGTCGTCGCTGCTGCGAGAGGTGGAGCGACGGGTGACCGCCGACCGCCTTTGGGCGGTGGGCTGCCTCAGCTACGAAGCCGCCCCCGCCTTCGATGCCGCTTTGCAAACCTGGGACCCCGACACCTTTCCCCTGGCTTGCTTCGGCCTGTACTCGTCGCCGTGCCCGCTGCAGCTTTCCCCCGGCGGCGCGCTCCCCCTATCCCCTCCCGAGTGGCGGCCATCCATCACCGCCGAGGACTACGACCGCGCCTTCGCCACCGTACGGGAACTCATCGCCCGTGGCGAGACCTACCAGGTAAACTTTTCGTTCCGCCTGCTGGCCGCCGCCCCCCACGACCCGTGGGCGTTCTTCCTGGGCCTCGAAGCAGCCCAGCCAGCTGCTTACGGCGCCTTCCTGGACCTGGGTCGCTACGCCATCTGCTCCGCCTCGCCGGAACTCTTCTTTCGTCTGGACGGCGACCGGATCACGGCACGGCCCATGAAGGGCACAGCGCCGCGCGGCAAGACGTTGGCGGAGGACCTGGTACAGGCGCGCTGGCTGCGCCGTTCGGAGAAGAACCGCGCCGAGAACCTCATGATTGTGGACATGGTCCGCAACGATGTGGGACGGATCGCGGCCACCGGCAGTGTACGGGTGTCCGGCCTCTTCCGCCTGGAGCGCTACCCGACCCTGTGGCAGATGACCTCCACCGTCACCGCCACGACCCGAGCCTCGGTGACCGACATCTTGGCGGCGCTCTTCCCCCCCGCCTCCGTGACTGGCGCCCCCAAGGCGCGCACGATGGCCATCATTGCCGCGCTCGAAACGCGGCCCCGCCACGTCTACACGGGCTGTATCGGTTTTCTCGGCCCCCAGCGAAGGGCGCAGTTCAGCGTGGCGATCCGCACGGTCCTGATTGACCGCGAGGCGCAGCAGGCCGAGTACGGGGTAGGAGGCGGTCTGGTGTGGGACTCCACCGGCGCAGAGGAATTCGCGGAGTGCCAGACCAAGACCCGGCTCGTGACCGACCGGAGGCCCGAGTTTTCGTTGCTGGAGACCCTCCTGTGGACGCCACAGCGGGGCTACTTCCTGCTGCCCTACCACCTGCGTCGGCTGCGCCATTCGGCGGCCTATTTCGGCTACCCGCTGGACAGGGTCTCCGTCGCGGCGCGGCTGGAGGCGGTGGCCACATCGCTCCAGCCCACAGCGCATAGGGTTCGCCTCCTCCTCGATCGGCACGGCGTCATCACCTGTGAGGCCACGCCTCTCGCGTGCCTCCCCACACCGACACGGCCGCGCCTGCGGCTCGCCAGCCACCCGATCGACCCGCAGGATGTCTTCGTCTACCACAAGACCACGAACCGCACCGTCTACGAGAGCGCCGCCAGCACCTGCGCCGCCGACGAGGAGGTTCTCCTGTGGAATGACCGCAGCGAGATTACCGAAACCGCCACCGCCAACGTGGTGGTTCGCTGGGGAGGCCGCCTCTACACGCCCCCCGTCTCCAGCGGCTTGCTGCCCGGCACGTTCCGTGCCTGGCTGCTGGAGACGGAGACGGTGGTCGAACGGGCCCTCTCCCTCGACGACCTGCACCGGTTCGACCGGATCTACCTCGTCAATTCGGTGCGCCGCTGGCGCCGGGCCGTCTGGCCTTGCCGCGACTAGCCCCCGCACGACCCTCGCCGTCAAGCGGGTATGCTATCGGTGGGATGCGGACATGCCGCTGATGGTGGTGCGGGGGTTGGACGCTGCTGTCGGCGCGCAGGGTACCGCTCACCCGCTGGCCGTTCGTCGGTCACAGCTGGCCGATCCTGGAGTGGCCGCTGGCCGCGTTCTTCCTGCTCTCGAGCGGTGTCGCGGCGGGGAGCGCCCTCTGGGAGGGAACGGCGCTGCGGGCTCCCTGGGCGTTCGCTATGGCGGCAGGGTCGGCCGCGGGCTGCGGCTGGTTCCTTGGCAACACCCTCAGCCGGCTGGGTACGCACTGGGTGCTCGACGAGACGGGCGGCATCATTCTCTACACACGCGGGCCCCAGCGCCCATTTTTCCGCTCGGACCTCGAGAACAGAGGCTCCGCGGACTGAAGCCGCGCTGCAGCGCCTCGCCTCCCGTGGCAAACCGATCCCACAGCGCCGAGAACACGGCAGCAGCCGCAACGCGCTCCCTGCCACCCACGGCTGCGGGAGGGTTGCTCCTGCGGACGACCCTCGCCGCGAGCGGGAAGCGCCCCAGCTACCGCTGGCTGATCCAAGAGCGCGCCTGCAGCGCTCGCCCCACCCCGTAAGAGGACATGACCTCCGCGAGCGATGAGCGGCGTCATGGCCCTCGATCGAGCGCCCTCGGCAGGGGGGCTTGACACGGGCTCGAAGGTGACCTAGTGTATTAGTGCAGTAGTACACCGAAGGGAGCTACGAAGGGACGTGAGAGCCAAGCCGATGTCGCCGATGATCGAGATCGATCCTGCCGACGCCGCTCCCATCTGGCGACAGATCGAGGAGCGGGTGCGGCGCCTGGTCCACGCCGGGACGCTGCCGCCCGGTACGGCGGTGCCCTCGGTGCGGGACCTGGCACGGGCCCTGCGCATCAACCCGGCAACGGCGGCCAAGGCGTACCAGCGCCTCACCGACGCCGGGCTGCTCGAGGTGCGCCGCGGCGAGGGGACGTTCGTGGCCAAGGCGCCGCCACCGCTCGCCGCCTCCGAGCGCGAGCGCACCCTGCGCGACGGGGCCCAGCGCTACGCTGCCACGGCGCTCGCGGTCGGCGCCACGCAAGCGGAGGCCACGCGCGAGCTGCACGCCGCCTTGGCGTCGCTCTCGCAGGCCGGGGAGGTCCAGCCATGAACGAACTCACCACCATCCAGCCGGCGGTGGTCGCTTTCGACCACGCCACCGTGCGGTACGGCACCGTGACCGCTGCCGACGCGGTAACGCTCTCCGTACCGCGGGGCACGGTGTACGCCCTGCTCGGCCGCAACGGCGCCGGCAAGTCCTCGCTGGTGCGCTGTCTCCTCGGTCAGCAGCGGCTGTCCAGCGGGCAAGCGCTGCTGTTCGGCGCCGACGCCTGGAGAACCCGCCGCACGGCCATGGAGCGGGTGGGCGTCGTGCCCGAGGAGCCCGACGTGCCGCCCAGCATGACCGTGGCGGAGGCCGTGGCCTTCTGCCGCCGGTTGTACCGGCGGTGGGACGGACAGGGCGTCGCCGACCGCCTGCGCCGCTTCGATATCCCCGCCGCGCTCCCGGTGGGGCGCCTCTCGAAGGGGCAGAGGGGACAGCTCGCCCTGGCGCTGGCGCTCGGCCACTAGCCGGAGTTGCTGGTCCTCGACGACCCGACCCTCGGGTTCGACGGGGTGGCGCGCCGGGAGTTCTACGAGGAGCTGGTGGCCGACCTGGCGGACCGCGGGACCACGGTGCTGATCACCACGCATGACCTCGCCGGGGTGGAGGGGATTGCCCTTCGCGTGGGCATCCTCCACGGGGGCAGGCTGCTCCTGGACGAGGAGATGGAGACGCTCAAGGCGCGGTTCCGCCGCATCACCTTCGGGCGGCGACCGGCCGCCGAGCCAGCCGCCGAGCGCGCCCTGGCGGCCATGGGGGCCGTGCGCGTGGCGAGCGGCGACTGGGGGTTCGAGGCCGTGGTGGAGCGGTTCGCCGAGGAAGGCTTCGGGCGGCTCGCCTCCGCCGCCGGCGTGGTGGAGCCGGAGGCCCGGCCCATGAGCCTGGAAGAGATCTTTGTCGCCCTCTGTGGCGAGGAACACGGAGGTGTGTCATGACAGCGGTTCTGGCAGTCGCCCAGCGTGAACTGGTTGCACGGAGCACGTGGCTCGTGGCCGCGCTCGTGGCCGGCCTGCTGCCGCTCGGGGCGCCGCTGCTGCCGTGGGTGGACGCGGCCAGCGCGGCGGACGCCCGCAGTCTACTGGCGGCGGTGATGGCGGGGACACTGATGGCAGCGGCCGCAGTGGCGATGGGGCTCTCGATGGTGGGCAGCGACCTGGCCGAGCGGCGCCTGGGTTTCTACTTCAGCCGTCCGCTGACAGCGGGGGCCATCTGGTGGGGGAAGGTCGCCGCCTCGTTCCTGATCGTGGTGCTGGTCGGTGTGCTCGCGGCCCTCCCCGCGTCGCTGGTGGGGAGAAGTCTGGTGGTCAGCAGGCTCGGCGACCCGACGGTGAGCACGGCGCGCCTCGCCGCAGGCGCTGTACTGGCCGTGCTGCTGGTCCTGGGTATCGCCCACGCCCTCGGGGTGATGGGACGCTCCCGCTCGGTGTGGCTCGCCTTCGACCTGGCGGCGGCGGGCGTGGTCGGGGGCGTGATCTGGGCGCTGCAGAGGCGGCTCCTGCTCGCCGGAGCCTGGCAGCTCCAGGAGACGCTTCTGGCCTCGTCGCTGGTGGCCCTCGTGATCGGGTTACTGGTCGCGGGGTGGGTGCAGGTGGCCGTGGGGCGCACCGAGTTGCAGCGCGGGCACCGGGCGCTCTCGCTCACGCTCTGGGGCGCGCTCGGCTCGTTTTCCCTCGTCGCGGCGGGGTACGCCGCCTGGCTCTTCTCGGCCACACCCTCCTCGCTCGCGCAGATTGGCGAGATTCTGGCGCCTCGCACCGGGCCGTGGACGGTAGTCGTGGGGACCTCGCCGGGGCGCGGGGATTACTACCCCCGCTTTCTCCTCGACACCAGCTCCGGGCGATGGCTGCGCCTCGGCGGGGGCGCTCGCCCGTGGCACGTCCCTCCATGCTTCTCCGCCGACGGCCGCCGGGTGGTGTGGCTGCAGCCCACCGGCGTCGGCCCGGACGACCCGAGCCAGGTCGTGTGGTGCGACCTGTCCGAACCCCAGCCGCGGCCCCTCGCCACGCCGCTCCTCTTCGGCCAGCACGTGCGGAGGGTGCAGGTGTCGCCCAGCGGCCAGCGGCTGGCAGTGAACGACGACACGACGCTCAGCGTGTACTCCTTGCCGGACGGGGCACTCCTCGCCTCGACTCGCCTGGAGGCGACAGGCAGCCAAGTCGCAGCCTACTTCGTCACCGACGACGAGTTGGCCGCCAGCGTGTGGCCGGAAGCTCCGTCCTCCTGGCGGAGCCCGGCGGACGCCCCGCTGTGGCGGCTGGATGTCCGCTCGGGGCGGCTCGAGCGCACGGGGACGCTCCAGGGCTCGCGGTTTGTCGATACCTTTTTCAACCCGGTCGACCCCCTGGGCGAAGTGCGCCTCGCCGTGCACCCCCGCGGGGACGAGCAGGAGCTCGTGATCCACGACGCCCGCACCGGGGCGCCCCGAGCCACGCTGCTCGCCCGTGCCAGCGGCGCGGAACTGCGCGCCACCTTCCTCGCCGACGGGCGCATCGTTGCCAGCGAGCACGGTACCGCAGCCGGGGCACCGGCCCGAGTTCACCTCTTCGACCGCCAGGGGCACCTGCTCCGCTCCGTTTCGCTGCCCAGCCAACACCTGGGGCGATTCGGGGGCGAGGTGACCCGAGGCGTCCTCATCGTCACCCTGGCCCGATCCGACGATTGGTTCAACCGCGATCTTCGCCCTGTGCTCGTGGATCTCGAGTCGGGGACGGTGCGCCGCCTGCCGCCCGGGTACATCCCTGCTGAGACGACGGCGTGGTCGATTCACCCGCGGGTGGCCGAGGCGGGCAGCGCCGCGGCGCGGCTCTTCTTCACCCCGACGGGTGGGTTTGCGCTCTACGAAGCCTCCTCCGGCCGCTTCACGCCTGTCCCCGGCACGCGCCGGCAAGAGCCTTGACCCGACCATGGCCCCCGGGGAACCGCCCGAGCTGCGCGGGCCCAGCGCCGCCGGGAGGACGGCCGGGGCCTCGGTTCCTCTCCCCGGGAGGGCCTCGCCGCCCGGGGGGAGCGGCGGCACCTTTCGTCGCGGCTCGTGCTGACCGAAAAGAAAGCGAGGGGGGCACGCGGCCCCCCTCGCGAGAAAGAACGAGCGCGCTGGATCAGAACGTGAGCTTGAGGCCCAAACGAACCTGGCGCGGCGACTGCCAGTTGACCGGCTTGCCGTAGCGCGGATCGAGCGCGTCGGTGGGCATGATCTCGTCGAAGTTGTACGGCACCATCTGCGAGAAGTAGTACTCGTAGTCGCCGTAGTGGCCCCCGGAAGCGCAGCCGTTGAAGTCGTTGCACACGTCTTCCAGGTACTTATAGGTCCAGTAGCGAGTGGGAGTGCGGTAGTCGAAGAGGTTCAGGACGGTGAGGTTAATCTGGAAGGCCAGGCCGCCGAACTTCACGTCCTGCGCCAGCCACAGGTCCGTCTGCCGGATCCACGGGCCCCGGCCCATGTCGTTGCGGCCGTTGGGGTAGAACTCCACACCGAAGATCTCGCCCAAGGTGGTGCGGGGCGCTCCGGAACGCCAGGAGGTGTTGGCACCGACGCTCATGTTCCATGGGGTTCGGTAGGCCGCTTGAATTTCCAGGGCGATGGGCCGGTCGGTGTTCAAAGCCCCGTCCACCAGTCTGCCGTAGGAGTCGTAGCCATAGGGCAGGCCGTCGAAGTAGCGCTCGATGTTGGGGTCCACGCGGCCGAACTCATCCGAGCTGGCGAGACCCGAGTAGTTGCCCTCAAGCTTGCTCAAGGTCAAGAAGGCCCTCGCGTACCAGTTGTCGGTGAACCGCCGCTCGTAGGAAAGTTCCAGGGCCTGGTAGTCGCGAATGGCCTCGGCCTGCGGCGGCAGGGGACCATCGCCATCGGGGTCACCAGCGACGATGCCCTTGCCCGGGTTACCGGTGATGTACGTCTCGTACTTCACGCCGGTTTCCGGGTCGGTGACGATGTAGCCAATGTCCTCGATGGTGTCGATGAGCTTCTTGTTGACGTAGCGAGCGCCCAGCATAGCGTTGCGGGACAGTTGGTACTCGAGACCCAGCTGCCACTCGCGGTTCTGCATGGGCTTGAGGTCCGGGTCCACACCCTCGCTCGGGTCGGTGGGGTGGCGCAGGTCCAGGTTGACCGGGTCGGCGCCGAAGAAGTTGCCGCAGGGGTTGCCGTTGGGGTCGTTGGTGGAGTTCTGGCAGCCGCTGGGGAAGTTGGCCCAATCCAGCCGGTTGAGCGGGTAGATGTAGGAAATCCAGTGGGCCGCCCCGAAAGACTGGCGCGGCATTTCGATCTTCATGATGTCGTAGTACTTGCCCCAGCTGCCGTAGACCTTGAGGCTCTGCTTCTTGAACACGTCCCAGGCAAAGCCGACGCGGGGCGCCAGCTTGTCGGAGAAGCTCCAGTCGGCGAAGTACTTGGAAAGCCCCGGCTGGTCGAAGTACGTGGGCACCTTCTCCTGCTCGGCACGGATGCCGTAGTTGACCGTCAGGTTGGACAGCACCTGCCAGCTATCCTGCAGGAAGATGCCGATGTTCTTCGTCTCGCCCGTACCCTCTTCGCGGTAGCGGCGCACCTCCACCGAGCCGTAGTCGCCCCGCACGCCAATGCCGAAGCGATCCGCGAGACCCCAGCGGATGATGTACAGGTTGCCCACCTCGCCGTACGACTCGCGGTTCTTGACCTTGGAGTACTGCACGCCACCCTTGATCTGGTGGCTGCCGGCCGCTTCCACGAACCAGGTGCCGTCGAAGGCCAGCTCGTCGCGGTCCCACTTGTCGTAGTCGGTTGCCCAGAAAGAGTCCGCCGGCACGTTCGAATAGCCCAGGGGCTGCCAGTCGAAGTCGGGCGGGTTGAAGGGCGGTTGCTGATTGCGATAGGCGCTGTTGCCGTTGTTGAACAGGACGCGGTACTGCGCGTCGAAGCCGGAGGAGTTCTCATCCAAAGAGAAACGACCCACCCTGGCGGAAACGAGGAAGTTCGGGCTGGGCACGTAGTCCATGTAGAGAGAGTACGTGTCGCGGGGGTACTTGGTGGCGACTTCCAGGTCCGCGGTATCTGGGGTGGTGCCGTTTTCGGCCGGCAGCGAGTTCTCGATCTTCCGGCGCGTGAGGTTGGCGGCGAACTTGAGCATCAAATTGTCGGCCAACTGCGCCTTCAGGTTACCCGTGAGGTAGGAGTACGTGTCGGTTTGGCTGAAAGTGGCGGTGCCAATCTGCGGGTTCGTGGGGTCGGTGCCGCTCACCCAGGGGGTGCGGTCAATGTCGGTCTTGCGCTGGTCCAACCCCAAGAAGAACCACAGGCGGTCGCGCATCAGCGGGCCACCCAGGGTGAGCGTCGGCTCGAGCTGGGTGAACTCGTCCGGGTTGTACGCCACCCGGCACGGGAGGCCGGCGCCACAGACCCGGCCGTCGGTGTAGGAAGCCTCCACCGGGTCCGCTCCCGCGTTGCGCGAATCTGCCTCGAAGCTGTCGTCCCGGTACCACAGCCCCACGCTGCCAGCGAAGGCGTTGGTGCCGCTCTTGGTCACGGCGTTGATCACGCCGCCCAGCGAGCCACCGAACTCCGCCTGGTAACCGGCCGACTTCACCTGCACCTCTTGCACGAAGTCGATGACCATCCCCTGCCCCTGCAGGCCTTCCACGGGGTCGGTGGTGTCCACACCGTCGATGAAGAAGCGGTTCTCGGAGCCGGAAGCCCCGTCCACCGAAATGCCGCCCAGGAAGTTCTCTTGCTGCGCCCCAGGCGCCAGGTTCACCACGGCCGAATAGTCGCGGGGGAGCGGCAGGTTGCCGATCTCGTCAGCGCTGAAGCTGCGGGCTGCGGCGCTGGAGGTGGTGTCCACCATCACCGCCCCTGCCGTCACGGTCACCTCTTCGGCGAACCCCGGCTGCAGCGTGAACGCGAGGCTGACCTCCTTGCCCAGGGCAACGAGCACGTCCGACACGGAAGCGGGCACGAAGCCGCTCAGCTGCGCACTCACCTTGTAGACGCCCACGAGCAAGCGGGGGAAACGGAAGCGGCCGTTCTGGTCCGTCACGGTGCGGCTGCGTGCACCAGACGCGTCCGTCGCCTCCACCGTGACACCGGGCAAAGGCTGGTTCTGGTTGTCCACCACCTGTCCGCTGATGCCGCCCCACTGCTCCTGGGCCCAAAGCGGCAAGGCACACACAAATAGCGCCACCACTACCGGTAACAACCTTCTCATTCCCTTCTCCTCCTTTCTTACCTGAAACCTCTCTCACGAAGCTGCGTATTCTCTCTTGGCGGTGCCGTCTGGTGTAGCCTCCTTTCCGCGCGACGGGGCGGAAGATGACCTCCCACCCCCTGCGCTACGGTTCAATTATCCGCACTCCAAGCAAGCGACATGCCAGCTGGGCGAACCCACGAAACCATTGCAGCCAAGCAACTTCACGAGAGACACGGAAGCCAGGATATCCACTCGACCGTACAAATGTACGGCCAGGCGAACGTCCCGGTCCGCGGCCCGGCGGCTGGGTGGGGCGGTACCCTGGAACGTGACTGGGACCACCTCGGATCTCTGGCGACTCGCGCCGGGGCCGCGTGCCTCGGGCTGAGCGCGGGCCTGTTCCCGGGGGCGAACCACGCCCGGGGCCTCGTCCGCTCCCCATCGCTGCCGCTGGGCGCCGGCTCGCTTGCGCCGGGGCTGCACAAGCGGCTATCCTGCCGCGGCGGCACTGGGTGCCGGCGAGGTGTCCATGGCAGGACCGTACGACCCCGACGTGTACCGGCGCTTCGCCGAGAATCTGCGCGGCGCCCTGGAGGGACGCAACATCGAGCGCCCCTCGATGCGGCGGCTGCGCCGGCGGGCCCTCGAGACCGCCGTGCGCACCGCCAACGGCTCGCCGCTGTGGTGGTCGGCCATCTCTTCCCGCATGGCCGCCAAGACCGTGTATCTGGGGGGCGGTCCCGACATCGTCCTGCCCAAACCCACGTCCGAGCAGCTGGCCATCGTGGAAAAGGCGCCGGAGCAGCTCCACAAGGTTCTGCAACTACTGCGCACCATGCCCTTCGTGCACGTGCGCCGGCAGATGGGGGACAACCCCGAGTACAACCCCATCTGCAACCTGTTCGTGAGCGTGGCCGACCGCAAGAACTACCGCCTGGCCTACGAGTGGGCCATGACCCTGGGCGAGGTGAAGAAGCGCCGCCCCGGCCCCGAGTTCTTCATGATCGACATCCCCCAGGAGCACCAGCTGCGCCTGCAGATCCTCGTTATCCCCGAGCACGACATCAACATCGCCCTGGGCACCGACTACACCGGGGAGTGCAAGAAGGGGTTCCTGCGCCAGGCGATGTTCCGTGCCGACCAGCGCGGCATGCTGGGGCTGCACGCCGGCACCAAGGTGGTGCGCGCCCGCGACGCCCGCTCCGGCAAGCTCAAGACTTACGCCGTCTTCATGTTCGGCCTCACGGCCACGGGCAAGTCCACCTGGAGCTGCCACCAGTTGGGGCTGGACCCGGACGCCGGCGAAGGCACCTGGGTGGCCCAGGACGACATCGTCTTCCTGCGCCGGGACGGCTCCTCGTACGGCACCGAGCAGAACTATTACGTGAAAACCGACGTGACCCTCGAGATGCAGGAGGCCATGTACCGCGCCCTCTCCCACAAGTCGGCCCTCCTCGAGAACGTGATGATCAACGGGCGAGGCGAGATCGACTTCACCGACGAGCGGCTCGGTGAAAACGGCCGCGGCGTGCTGGACCGCCGCCAGCTCAAGGTCAAGCGCGGCCGCCGCTGGGTATCCATCTGCTACGAGTCCATCAACACGCCCCCCCTCGAGGAGCTGGACGGCATCGTCTTTGCTTTCATCACCCGCCGCAACACCATCATGCCATTCGCGCAGCGCCTCACGCCCGAGCAGGGGATCCTGGCCTACCTGTGGGGGGAGTCCACCCACTCCTTCGCCACCGTCCCCGCCAAGGCCGGGGAGAGCGTGCGCATCGTCGGCATGGACGACTTCATCATCGGCGCCCAGGGCCGCAAGGTAAACGCCTTTTACGACATCGTCATGGACCTGGTGGCCCGCTACCCGGGCAAGGTGCACTTCTTCCAGTACAACACCGGCGGCATGGGCGAGATCATCGACATCGACAAGGCTTCCGGCAAGAAGACGCTGGTGCGCAAGGTGGAGCGGGTGCCCATCGACCTCATGGCGGCGCTGCAGCGCGGCGACCTGCGCGGCACCAACGAGTACGCCCAGGGCAGGCTGGGCACGGAGTGCGTGGTGGCCTGCGAGGCGGGCAGCCTCGACCACTGGGACCCCCGCAACTTCTACAGCGACGAGCAGATCGAGGCCTACGTGGCGGACCTGGTGGAGGGCCGCCGCGCCTTCACCGAGGAGATCGCTACCCAAGGGCTGCGCAAGGACATCCGCGAGCTGGCGCACCGCGAACTCGACGCCCTGGACGCCCGCTCCCGCCGCCAGGTCGAGCCGTGGGCGCCGCCCGAGGAGCGCGAGCAGACCGCCGCCGAGGACAGAGACCCCAGGAGCCGCTTCATCTCCCCCTGGGAGCCGCGCCGCCCCGGCAGGAGCTTCTTCCCCGCCCCCACCCCTTTCGGCCGGCGCTGAGCCCGGCGCGACGGGGCCGCAAAGCTCCCCGGAGGCTGCGCTGCGCGCGCAACCGGCGCTTCCCCAACACCCCTGCGGTACACTCCCCCCATGACCCCCGGGGTGAAGGCGCTCGAAGGGGCCGTCCTCCTCGTCGCCGCGCTACTCGCCGGCGGGGAGGCGGGGGCGCCCGCAGCCGCCCCAGGCACCGCCACGCCGCCGCGCCTGCGGGAGCGCCTGCGGCCGCGGTTCAAGCCGCTGACCCACGACTCCCTGGTCATGCTCATCGGCGATCTGCCCTTCCGGGGGCCGGGCAGCTCCCTGGCTACCCTCAAGAACCGCATCGAACTCGCCGCCGCCACCGGGATCGACACCGTCCTCCTGGTCTGCGACACCCGCGTCGTCGAGGGAGGCTTCGACGCCCTGGACACCCTCGTCAGGTTCGCAGAGCAACGGGGACTGGGCGTCATGCCCCGCCTGATCGTGGACTCGGCGGCGTTCACCGAGCGGGTGCCCGTCACCTGGCCCTTCGCCGAGGAGCTGCCGGCCTACGCCAACGCCGCCCAACTCGACGGGGCCGTGCAACTCCTTGCCACGGTGCTGCGCCACCTGGACGCCTTTCCCAACATCGTCGCCTACCAGGTGGAGTGGGGACACTTCGGTGAGTCGTGGATCAACGCGCCATTTTGGGACTCGCCCTCCAGCACCGCCTCGTTCCTCGCGTTCCTGCGGCCGCTGGCGCCCGAGTTCTCGGGTTTCGACGCCGCCAACGTGGCGGCCTGGCCCATGGGTCAGGTGATGTTCGCCGGGGATTGCGTGCCGCCTTCGGACCCGCGCCGCGATCCCGTCGCCGTGGCCGAGTTCCACTGGTACAGCCGCTGGCGCGACGAGACGACGCGCTCCATCACCTGGCGCCTGCGGGCCACCGCCCGCTCGCTGACTAACCGGCCGATCGCTGGCTTTTCCTACGTCGTGGGCGGCCCCGACGGGGTGATCGGGCACGTTTACAGCGCCGCCCAGCACCTCGACATGGCCTTCTCGGACTGGACCCCGACGCCAGGGACCGCCCACCACGACTTCCTTCGCGACGCGGGTTTCGCCGGGTTGCACCTGGCGGAGTTCGACTTCGACACCCCCTACTTCACCCTGGACCGCGCCGAAGAGGCGGCCGCTGCCCTCGCCGCGCGCGGCATCGTGCCGGTCATCTTCTACCCGCAGTGGAGCACGGCGCTCGGCGACGCCGACATCCCCAACCTCGTGGCCCACATCCGCGCCCACCCCCCGCTGCCGTCGCCCCCTCCGGCCGACGTGCTCCTCGTGCTCGGCCATCAGCAGGTCGGTATAGTTGGGCTCTCCGACACCGGTCTGCTGGCAGAGGGCGGGCTTGCCGTGACCGCCGACGACCCGCCCGGCATCCTGCCGCTCCTGCTGACCGGCGGCACCACCGTGGATGCGGCCTCCCCGGACGCGTACACGGCGGCGCTGGGAGCCCGCTATCGCCTGGTGGTCGTCGCTTCGCCCACCGAGGACCACGACGGGGCCCTCCTCGCCCAGCTCGCGGCCACCCCCTCGCGGATCCTCGTCGTCCACCCCTCGTTCCTCATCGGCACGCCGACCCCCCACCGGCCGACCGAGGTCACCAGCGCTTACTGCGGAGGATGGAACACCGTCACCCTTGGCGGCCGCCCGGTGGGCGTCCAGGTCTGGGGCGCGAACGGCAGCGAACCCGCCCCGCGCATCCGCTTCCAGGGCCCGCTGGCGGAGCTGGGTACCATCGAGGGGTATACGCCCAATCGAACGGTCTTCTCGGTTTTCCGGGGCGTCTTCGACGAGATCCTGGCTACCGCCGAGTTCAACGGGGCGAGCTACCCCACCGTCGCGCGGATCGGGAACACCGTGCTCTTCGGCCTCGTCACCAACCTTCGCGACCCCCTCCCCCGCGCCGTCTGCCAACGGGCGTTTCTCGCCCTCGTCGCCGCCGTCCTCCAAGCCCCACTCAAGCCAGCGTCGTGGGAACCCCGGCCGCTGGCACCGGGAGCTTGCAGGCGGCGGTCGCGCTGACCACGCCACCTCACCGCCCGCCCCTGTGCGGCTCCCGCCTCGCGCCAGCAGCGAAGCTGTTTGGGCGCACCGCAACGAGGCATTCGCCGCCGAGGCCACGGCAGGTATCTGCCCTCCTCGCCCCGTCCCGGACGCGCTGCGGCATGACCCGCTGGCCGCCCTCACGCCCCCTGGTCACGTAGCGCGCCTGGGCTTGCTGGAGTGACGGTGGGTGAACTCCAACACCCGCCGCCACAAACGGCGCTGGTATGCGCAGGCCGCCGGGTTGATGTCGTTGTTCGCGTCCAGTCCCATGAGCAGACAGCTCCCCCGACAGACGCCGATGACCTCGCACTCCCGGCACACCGTCCGCAACCGCTCGGCACGCGCGTGGATGAATGCTCTCGCTCTCTCCCACAGCCGGCGGTCGTAGATGTCTCCACCGATTTCGTCGTAGGACACGGCGACCCCCGGCACATAGCTGCACAGCTGGGACAGTTCGAGGGTATCCACGTTCATTGACAGGCCGCGGGTCGGGAAGCCCGAGAGCCCGGCACAGGCGAAGTAGAAGGCGAACTCCTCCAGCTGCATGAGGTTCCTGATGTTGACGAAGTACGTGTCGGTAAAGCGGAGCTTGCGACGTTGCCCTGCCTCGTACAGGGCCATCATGAGGTCCGCCCTCGCCTCGGCGTCGGTCTCCGCCACCCCCAGCAAGTTCGGCGCCAGCCGCGCCTCGATAAAGCCGTGCCGACTCATGCGGAACAGGGCCTCGGCATCGAACCCCTCGGAAATGTCGATGGTGCCCTGGAAGCCGAGGATGGGCTTCGACGGCTGGCGGGCGTTGAACGCCTTGACGCTGGCGAGAACGTCGCGATACGAACCACGGCCATTCCGGTAGCTGCGCGTCCGGTCGTGGAGAGCCTGGTAGCCGTCGACGCTGACGTGGACTTCGAAGTCGTGCGCGACGAGGAAGTCGGCGCGTTCCGGTGTAATTGCTGTCATGTTGGAGTTGAGGAACAGCTCGGTCTTGACGCCGGGGTGCCGCTCCTTGATCCACTCCACCACCCTCCGCAGCAGTTCCCACTCCAGCGTAAACTCGCCGCCGTTGAAGCTCACCGCGACCGGCTCGGCGTCGGCTTCCACGCGACGGGAGGCATACTGGTCCACAACGTCGAGGACCGCCTCGAGGCGCTCCGCGAAAGGTCGCACGGGGCGGGTGTGGCGCTGCGCGCCGCCTCGGCTGTGGCTCGACACGCAGTAGGTGCATCGCAAGTTGCAGCCCAGGTTGGAAAGGTAGAGGTTGGCGTAGGGCTGGCGTTCAGCGAAAAACTTATCGGCCAACTGATCGATGTGGGCCAACGCGCTGTCAAGCGAAGCGAAGAATGCCGCATCCGCCTCGGCAGCGCCGTTGCCGCCGAGGACCTTCGCCTTCGCCAATGAATCGCGGGTCGCCTCGTCCAGAACGGCGGCAGCGCCCCGGCGCCGCAGCTCGCGCAGCACCTCCACAGGAACCGTATGCGGTGCCGGTGCGAAGCGATTCCACACCGCCACCACGCCCGGGGCCACCTCGTGCTCGTGCACGTGCGGCGCGATTCCTTCGACCGTTGCATCCCCCTGCGACGACATCGTCCGCACCCTCCTCCTCGCAGCACCCGTTGAAACGAGGCGGGACGGCCGCCTCGCCGTCCCGCTGTATCCCGAGAGAACCGAGGCTGGCTGCCCGGCTTCACACCTTGGGAGGCAGACAGCCGCAGACGCACACGCAGTTGTTGCTGCCGGTGCAACCCGACGTCCCGCCAGGGCCGCCCTCGGTCCGCCCACGCATGCCGCCCTTGATTTCCTCGACCTCCGGGAAGCTCAACTTCTGCACGTTGGTGCCCACTGATGCACCCTCCTTTCTTGGCTCCTCGACTCAGCAAGGGCCATGCCACACTGCGCACCGCTCCGTTCCCGGGTTTCCCTCCCAGTTTTCGCCTGCCGGGACGCTTGCGCCGCGCAGCGACCTCGAATAGCCCGCGTGAGCATTTGCAAGTGTCTCCCGACGAGCACCATGCACGCGCGCTCACCGGGACGGTCGCTTCGACCTCACGGGCGAACGGTTCGCGCGCCGAGGCGAAGTCGGAACCTCACGATCCTCGATTGGCCCCACACCTAGGGGTTTGGACGACCATCAGATTTCGGCGGCCTGCCCAGCTTGGGTCGAAGCGCCCTCCCGCGCCAGCGGTGAGTCGCCGCCGGGCCTGCGGTGGAGGTGCCGAGAGAAGCCCTGCTTGTGCACGAAATCAAGAAACTTCTTGTACTTCGCCTCGCCCACCCGGAAGATCGGGACAAGGCGCTTCCAGCTTCCCCCGGAAAGATCGAGCCCGACCCGCAGAACCTCGAACAGCTCGGCGCGGCTAATCTCCCGCCGCAGGTAGGGGCGGTGAACCGCGTCCCAAAACGAAGCGCCCTCTTCGATCATCCGCTGGACGTGCCGCTGCAAGAGCACGGACCCTGAGGCCTGCCCCGCGGGTGCTTGCCCGTGGCGTCGCAGAATCTCGGCGAGCACCTCATACCGGGATCGGGACGCGTCGAGACGCCAGCGAAGCCACAACTGTTCAAGGATGCCGCGCAGCTCGCGGACATTCCCCGGGAAACTGAAGTCGGCAAGCAGGCCAACTTCTGCCGAGCGCAACGGGTCGGCTTCGCCATCGGTCAGCTGCCGCCACAGGAAATCCGCGAGGCGTGGGATCTCCTCGCGCCGCTCACGCACCGGCGGAATGTGCAGTTCGTGCAGCGCAATCCGGTAATAGAGGTCCGAGCGGAAGCGGCCCTCCCGGACCAGCGCCGCCAGGTCGTGGTTCGTGGCGAAGAGGCACCGGATGTCGGCGGTGCGCTCCTCGGAGTCGCCGACCCGGCGGTAGCGGTGCTCCTCGACGACGCGGAGCAACTTGGCCTGCGCCTGGGCGGGGAGGTCGCCGGTCTCGTCGAAGAACAGCGTACCTCCCTCCGCCACCTCGACGGCGCCTGGTCGGTCCTCGTGGGCATCTGTAAAGGCGCCGCGCCGGTGCCCGAACACCTCCGACTCGAAGAGCGTTGACGGCACCGTCGGGCAGTGCACCGTCACCATACGACGGGCACGGCGTGGACTCGCCCGATGAATAGCGGCCGCAAAGAGGTTCTTGCCAACGCCGGTCTCGCCGGTGATCAGGACCGGTAGCTCTTCTGCTGCCAGATAGCGAGCCTCGTCCTTGAGATCGTCGAGACCACAGATGGCGGCAAACGGATCGGTCATCGTCCCTCCGGCGTGTGCTGGTGCTTCACCTCACGTCGTAACGGGAGAACGCCCGGTATCCCGCAAGGATGAGAGCGGCCAGGAAACCGAGTAACAGACCCAGGCTTGGCAGCGCCTGCTCAAGCGAGGTGGCAGCACTCCGGTGCGGTGGCGAAAACGCGGGCAGGTCCCTCACTGGCACGCCATCCCTCAGGCTGAGAAACACGGTCGCGCCACCGTTCCGCAAGTAGACCGCGGGAGGGTTCTCGAACAGAGCGCTCTCGAGTTGCCCAGCGTGCCAGCGAATTGCCTCCTCCCAATCGCGGCGGTGACTATCGCCCACGTCGCACAGGTCAGCCGCTGCCCGGGCCCACAGAGCTCCCGGGCTGCATGACGCCAATGCCGTCGCGACCCGGTCTTGGGCCGCCTGCCGGCGCTCCCAATCACTTTGGATTTCGCCAATGGCGCGCCGGCAGCGGGCCCACTCCTGTACTTGCAGCTCGGCTACACGGGCCCGGAGTGCCGCTTCGTGAGCCGCAAGACTTGCAGCCGAGACCGTGCCCTCGGGCTCGCCCGTAAGTTCCCGGTAGACCGCGCCGCGCGCCCGTTCGGCCTCCCGCTGCAACGCTTCTGCGGTCATTCGTTTCTGAGCCTCGACCGTCTGCACCGATGGCACCGGCACCAGAGCCCGCGCCAGGAGACTCGCCATGGGTGGGAGTGCCAGAGTGAAGAACACCCACGACACGAGCACCACCACTAAGGCTGTTTTCTGACTCGTTACCAGCGCCGACACGAACAGGCCAAAGGCGTACAGCGTCATGAGGTAGGCCAGCGCTACGGCAAACAGCGTCGCCAACCTCCCGAGATCGGCCCCTCGCACCAGGTCCGCACCTAGGGCCGAAGCGGTCACCAACGCGCTCAGAAACAGAACCACCAGCGGCACCAGGAGAGTGACCAGGCCACCCACCACCTTGCCGGTCACAAACGAAGCCCGCGACACGGGGTGGGCCATGACGGCGCGCAGTGTGCCCATTTCTTTCTCGCCGGCAACGGCGTCGAAGGCGATGAGGATGGCGAGAAGCCCGAGCACCACGCGAACCAGGAACTCCCCATCCAGGGTGCCGTAGACGTCGGCCAGTCGCCCCGCCTGGGTAGCCGGCGGTCCCACCGCGACGCCGGCGGGTGTAAAGTCCCACCAGGCCGGCAGGCCCGCGTCAACGCCCCGAATCAGGGCACTCCAGCGTACTGGCGGCCGCACCACCCGCAGCACCGCCAGATCGTCTTCCTGGGTGAACGGCAGGTCCATGCCCAAGACCTCACCGGCGGGTCCCTCCGCCAGTCGTTCCCGTTCCGCCACCCTGCGCTGGGCGTCCGCACTTCGCCCCTGCCAATCGCGGACTCCCACGTAGACCGACAGGGGGGTCAACACCAGGATCAGCGCCGTGATCACGAGAAAGCGCAGGGACGCTGTGTGCTCGACGATTTCACGGTTGGCGATCGCCCGGATAGCCGGCCACTGGGACGGCGCCACCTCTGCGCCGGGGACTGTTGGCACCGCCCTCATGCCGCACCGCCCCGAGCCACCCGACCACCGACTTCGGGCTCCGCGAGCATGCAGCGGAGGTAAAGCGCTTCCAGATCCACCGAATCCAGCTCGACCCGGTCGCCCTCCCAAACCTTATTGCCGGCTCTCAAGATGCCAACGCGGCTTGCCAGCTGACGGGCACGGAAGACATCGTGGGTGGACACCAAGAGCGCCTTGCCGGCCTCCCGGAGGCTTACCAGCAGTGCCGTCAGCTGCGCCGAGGCCTTCGGGTCGAGCCCCGACATGGGCTCGTCCATGATGAGCACGGGAGCATCCTTGAGGAGGCAAATGGCCAGACCGACCCGCTGCCGCATCCCCTTGGACAGCGCTTTGACCCGCTGCGTCAAGACCGCCTCGCCCAACCCGACCCGCTCCAACAGCGAGGCAGCCGCTGCGCGGTCCATCGCCGCCTTGCCCGACAGCGCGGCAAAGAAATCGAGGTTGCGCCACACGGAGAGGTTGCCGTAGAGCATCACCTGCTCCGACAGGTACGCGATCCGCCTCCGGGCCTCCAGCGGACGCGTGGTGACATCCACGCCCCCAACCCGCACCGTTCCCGAAGTTGGCGGAATAAGACCCAGCAATATGCTGATTGTCGTGGTCTTGCCGGCACCGTTGGCGCCGAGCAGACAGTAGATCTCTCCCGGCCGCACGGTTAAGTCCAGGTGGTCCAGGGCCACTTGGTCCTCGAACCGCTTGCACAGGCCCCGTACCTCAATCATGAGCCCTCCCTACCGCCGCGAACCCCGAACCGCTCCGACTACCAGACCGCCCAGGACCACCGCCAGCACTATGAACGCGGCGATCCCGCCAATCCCCATCCCCCGGCGGCGGACCTGAACCCGCAGCACCTTGGCCTCGCTCGCCACTTGGCGACCGTAGGCGAAGCTCTCCGGGCGCAGACGGATTTCGTAGTCGCCCACCGCCGCATCTTCAGGGGCCTGAAGACGCACCTTGATGGCAACCTTCTGGGCCAGCTCGAGCGCTGGCACGAGTGGCGGCTCGGCCACCACCTGCCACGAGGTGGGGCCGTCGACCTTGAGTCGAAGGTTCTCGAGCCGACGCGAGCCGGCGTTAATCATCGTGAGCGGCACCTCGGCGACATCTCCGGAGCGCAGCTCGACCAACAGCGTTGGCGCCTCGACCTCGATCCGACCGACACCACGGGGCGTCAGTTCAAGGCGCAGCCCGGCCACTCGGCTCGTGGTGAGCAGGGCCTCGGTGATGGCACCGTTGCCGACCCGACCGTCTGCGGTTTCGTCACCGACCAGCACCCAGAAACTCAGGGGCGAATCAAGAACCACCCGCTCGTTGGGCGTGGCCGGCAGGAAAACTTTGAGCTCCAACTCTTGCCGGCTCACCCCGGCCGGCACCTGGATCCCGGTCAGTCGTGCCTGGGTCTTGGGATCTTGAAACACCCACTCCAGACCGTTCGGGAGGTTGGCCACCCTCAGCCAGTAGCTATGCTCTTCAACGCTGGCCCGATCGAGCACCAAACGGAAGGTGGCCGAGCTGCCGAGGTCGGCCTCCTGGCTGACCTGGGTGGACGTCAACGACACGCCGCCACCCGGCAGCTCCTGCTCCAGCTCAACCTCGATGACATGCTGCGACCCCTTGTAGTCGAGGGCGACGGCCACGCTCGACACATCGCGCAGCAGTTGAAACTCGAGCGTCTCAGGTTGCCCGACCGACAGAGCTGCCACGTGCCGCTCGTATGGCAACGAGATGATGGTGTGGCGCCCCGGTCCCTCGGCGGCACCGGTCGGTACACGGAGCGAGACAAACACGTCGCGAATGGTCCGATCGGCCATCGCCTGCCCGACTTCGGCCCGAGCCGTGGCGTCGAGCATGGCCTCGAGCTCTCGGCCCTCGATGCTGCGAGAGGCGTTCTCAATGGTCAGCCGCACCCGCTTCTTCCCATCGGGGGTCCGGAACTTGACCGCCTGGCGGACCGAAACGCGCGGGCGCAGCGCCAAGAGGTTTACCAGCGCCTCACGGAAGTTGAGCTTCGCCATCTCGACACTGGCCTCGTAGCGGTCCAGCTCGCCCTTGGAAATGAGCCCAGCAGCAAACATGCTGAGGGCTCGCTCGCGCTCGGCCTCGGCGGTGCGGAGTTCGACCTTGCGTCGTTCGAGCTCCACCAAGGCGTGCTCCCCTTGCGCCTCACCGCTCGCCTGCGCCCGCACCCCACCAGGCCCGACCAGCGCAGCAGTGAGGATGATCACCACCGCTGTCGGCCGCACCCAAGCCGAAACCGCCCGCCATCCGTCACGACATCGCTCTATCATTGACCGGCCCACCTCCTCACGGGTGCGACCCGACACGCCGCACCGCCGCTGCCCTGCCGTCGCGCTCCTCAGACCTGTCGAAAAAGGGCAGCTGCTCCATAACCAGGGAGTAGAAAAATCCCCGCGACGCCAGCAACTCGTCGCGCGTCCCCACTTCAGCGACCCGCCCTTGATCGAGGGCCACCAAGAGGTCGCAGTTCCACACCGTACTGGCGCGGTGCGAGGCGACGACGACCGTGACGCCAGCGGTAAGCGCATCGAGGGCGCGGAGCAAAGCGAGCTCGGTAATGCTGTCCAGGGCACTGGTGGGCTCGTCGAGAAGGAGCACGCGAGGCCGCCCGTAGAGCGCCCTGGCGATGGCCACCCGCTGCCGCTCGCCCCCCGACAGCAACATGCCGCGTTCCCCGACCGGCGTGTCGAGTCCCATCGGGAGACGCTCGACCAGCGCCTGCAGGCCGGCCGCCGCCACCACTTCGTCGAGCCAACGAGGATCTGCGGGATCGCGCGAGAACACGATGTTGTCGCGGATGGTCCCCGCTGTCAGGTAGCAGTCCTGGGGAACCAGTGCTAGCTGGCGCCGGTAACTCGCCAAGTCGAAACCGGCCACGTCGGCACCGTCGAGCAGCAAGCGGCCCCGGGCTGGCACGACAAAGCGCAGCAGTACGGAGAGGAGCGTAGTCTTGCCGCAGCCCGACGGTCCCACCAAGCCCACCGCCGTCCCGGCTGGGATCTGCAGCGACAGTCCGTCCAGCACCCACTGACCGCGCCGGTAGGCGAAACTGACTCGATCCAGCGCCAGCTCGCGGGTGAGCGGTGGAGCTTGAGGCCGATCGGCCGCGCCCTGTTCCGGCTCGACGGCAAAGATTTCGGCGACCCGGTCTTGGGCCACCATCCCCTCCTCAAACGAGCTGATGGTGTCCGTCATCCGCTGTAGCGGCCCCAGCACCACACCGAGGACACCAAAGAAACCCACCAGCTCCCCGAGCGTCAGATCGCCGGCGAGCACCTCGCGCCCACCGATCCAGGTGGCGGTGGCCGTGGTTAGGCCGACCACCGCGAGGCCCAGAGCCGACATCGTGGCGCCCGCTAGACTGGCCCGAAACAGCGCCCCGTGCAGCGCGGTCAGGGACCCGCGCATCCTCTTCGCAACCATCTCCTCGGCCGAGAAGGCCTTGATCACGCCGATGCCGTAGCCCAGGTCCGTGAGGTGCGTTCCCACTCTCGAGCCCGCGTCGGCGGCCTCGCGGCGAAGCTCCTTGATCCGGGGTCCAAACCGCCGGCCGAGGAAGACGAACAGCGGCGCCGCCGCCATCGCCACCACGGCCAGCGACGGACTGTATCGCAAGAGCAGGACGAACCCACTGAGCAGCAGCACCGCGTCGAGCACGACCGTCAAACCCACGCCGGTGAGCAGACCGCGGATGCGGCTCGTTTCGTTGAAGCGGGCGAAGATATCGCCGACCTGGGTGCTCAAGTGAAACGCCATGGGCACTCGCAGCAGGTGACCGGTGAACTCCTCCTGCAGCCCTTCGTCAAGCCGACGCGCCGTCGCAGCCGCGACCCAGTCGCGCCCGAGCTGGGCCAGACACTGAACTGCCGCCAATCCGAGGAATCCAAGGACTAGCGGCCCAAGGAGCCTGCCGCGATTGGCCACGATCACGCGGTCGATGAGCAGCTGGAGGTACAGCGGCGGTGCCAGACTCAGCAGAGTTGCCGCAATCGCCATGCCTGCAGCCAGGGCGAGGCGCTGCCAACTCCGCTTCAGCAGGAGACGGGACGACGATGGATCCGGTGGGCGCCTGAGGGCCCTCCGATCCGCGGGTGGCGAGATGAGCAACAGCACGCCGTCCCAGTGAACCGCCAGGTCCGCTGCTGACCAGCGGACGAGGCGGCCACCCCCCGGATCCGCCACGAGCACACCACCACCACGCTCCACTCGGATGAACGCCACGTAGTGTGGACCGGTGTCGCGCCGCACCACGGCCACAGCGGGCAAACGCAGCGCCGCCAGACCGCTGTGGTCGGTGCGCACCGCCTCAGCGGTGCATCCGGCCTTTTCTGCGGCCACCAACAAGCCGGCGAGCGTCGTACCTTCTTCGTCGGTTCCGGCCCATCGCTCCAGCACCGCAAGCGGGACCTTGAAAGCGTGGGCACGCAGCACAGAGGCCAGCGCCGCCGGCCCACAGCCGCTCTCGGAAAGCTGGCGCACAGCCAGGCGCCGCGGGAGTAGCCAGCCCCATCCCCTGGGGCACAACACCCGACGCTTCACCTCGCGGTTGCCCCCTGCAACTGGAGACACCATACCTCTGCGTCGCCAACCGTCCGCCGTGACCGGGGGAGATTCTAGACGCCAAGAGGGGGAGCGTCAAGTGATCGCGTTGCCTCACTCGGACTCTCCTCGAAAGGGGAACCTTGGGGGAAACGTTGCCTCACCGCGAATTGCCGTGAGCGGGGATCGTCGCCTCACAGCAAGGATCCGCTGGAAGGGTCGAAGGCG
>JBBISY010000036.1:0-30764 GCA_037441065.1 Acidobacteriota bacterium
TGTGCTGTCTTGCGTTCTGCGCCAACGCCTGCCTAGCAACTGTCGAACGTGGGCCCGGGAGGCCCGCCGTCATGTTCGTGAAAGCACCGCCACCGTCGTTGCGGTAGATCGGGCCTGAGCCCGACCACCCGGTCAGCAGGATATCGGGATCCCCGTCGTTGTCGAAGTCCCCCCACGCCGCCGAGCTCTCGTACACGCCCGGGAGGCCCGCCGCGATGTCCGTGAAGGTCTGGGCCGCAGCAGCAGTTGCTGCTACCATCAACGTGATCGAGATAGTGAGCGTACAGCAACAGCACGATGGGCCGCGTCCAGCACGTGTCGCCTTCTGCAGCATCGCTACTTCCTCCTTGCCTTGACAGCGTTAGGCAACAGGAATTATGCGACCACTGCGACCATAATAAAAGGCGCCTCCTCGCGCAAGCCCGGCGGACGAAGCGCTCGGCGCAGCCTTTGCCTTCCGGCCCGCGGAGGCACGCCGGGGTAGACTCGATGCCGAGGCAACGCAGCTTCACCTGGGAGTGATCGCTCGGGAGCTGGCTGTCGGAGGCGTGCCGCAGCGACCTGGCTCCGTGGCGCCGCAGCCACGCGGCACCACGTGACCGAGGGGACGAGGCCGGCACCTGATGGACGACGCCGGCTAGGTTTCCAGCGGTGCAGCGCGCTGCCTTGACAACCCCCAAAGCCAGGCGCTAGCGTGCCGCCATCCGAGGACCCAGCCATGGCACGCATCGAATTCACCGACAACTACGAGGACCTCTCCACCGAGAACGGCTTCCAGTTCCGCTTCCGGTGCGAGGGGTGCGGGAACGGCTACATGTCCAGCTGGCAGCCCAACAAGGTCGGTATCGCCGCCTCCATTCTCCGCGGCGCCGGCCACATCCTGGGCGGCGTGTTCGGACGGGCCGCGTCCGGCAGTTACGAGATCCAGCAGGCCATCGGCGGACCCGAGCACGACCGCGCCCTGGAGGCGGCGGTGGCCGAGATCCGGCCGCTCTTCGTGCAGTGCAAGCGGTGCGGCCAGTGGGTGTGCCAGGAGGTGTGCTGGAACCGGGAGCGCTCGCTGTGCGTGCAGTGCGCGCCGGTGATGCAGCGGGAACTGGCGGCCAGGCAGGCCTCCATCGCCGTGGAGCAAGCGGAGGAGAAGCTGCGGCAGCAGGACCTCATCTCGCAGGTGGACGTCACGTCCCACGCCACCGTGACCTGCCCCGCCTGCGGCGAAGAGACGGTGCCGGGCACGTTTTGCGCCGCCTGCGGCGCGCGCCTCGCCAGGGTGCAGGAGTGCTCCCGCTGCGGGGCGAGCATCCCCGCCGGTGCCCGCTTCTGTCCCCAGTGCGGGCAGAGAGCTGTGTGATGGCGCGGGCTTGTCGCCTCACCCTGGACGGGAGCACGACGGACGCCACGTGGACCCTCGGCCCCGAGGCGCTGCTCCTCTCGCCCGCCGCCTCCCCGCCGCGCGCTGTCTCGCTCCGCGACATCGCGGGTATCGGCGGCGACGAGGCCTGTCTCGAGCTTGTCCTGGACCCCCAGCGGATCGTGCTGTCGCGCCTCGGGGCCCCGGCCAGCGTGCTGCGGGCCGAGCTCACCGCCGCCTGGCTGCCGCTCCGCGCGGCGGCCCTGCGCCTGGCCGACGACGGCGAGCTGCTGCGCTTTTCGGCGCAGGTGGTCATCGCAGACCAGCGGCCCGTCGCCTGCGCCGCCGCCCTCGCTCGCCGCACCCTGCTGCTGGCGCCGGCCGGCGGCGACGTGACCCCGCTGTTCCTGGCCGAGGTGGCCGGGATCGAGTTCGACACCGAGCGGTGGGAGGTCGAGTTGCGGCGCTGGGGCGGCGATGGCATCACGTTGTCCAAGCTGGGGAACCGCACCCAGGAGATCCTGCAGGCCCTCCAGGCGGCCCGGGGTGCCCTCGCCCAGGAGGCGGAGGCGGCGCTGGCCCGCTTTCTGCCCACGCTCAAGCCGGCGGCGCGCTGCCTCCTCGCCGCGCGCTGGCTGCCCGGTCGGTTCCTTCCCCTCGCCGAGCTGGACACCCTCGCCCCCGGCGCTGCCAACGGGCTCTTCGCCAGCTGGGTGGCGGCGCAGCCGCGGCGCCAGCAGGGCGAGGCGTTGCGGGAGTGGGCGGCGGGGGGCACGCTCTGGGCCGGCTACCGGACGGAGGGCGCCGCGGCCGACCTGTGGCTGCTCGCGCGCCGCGGCGAGCGTTTTCTGCTCGAGTCGGTCTCCCAGCTGGACTGGGCCACCTACCGTTTTGCGGGCGGCGACGAGCTGCCCTCTCTGGCCGGGCAGCTGCTCAGCGCACCGCAGTTTTCCCGGGAGGCCCTCTACCTGCCGCGGGAGGAACTCACCGGCGAGCGGGCAGCCTACGCCGTGGCGGCGCGCTCGCTCCCGTTCCTGCGCGAGCTGCGGCAGCGCTTCCGCGGCCGCATCGTGCATGGCGAGCCGGCGGCCTGGCGCGCCGCGCTCAACGCCGAGTGAACCCGTCGCCTTCGCCCGCGTATCCTGGAGCTGGGAGGCTCGCATGGCTGGCTTTCTCCTGTGGCTGATCCTGCTCGTGGTGTGCTGGCCGCTGGCGCTTCTGGCCCTGATCCTCTACCCGCTCGTGTGGCTGCTGCTGCTCCCCTTCCGCCTGGTGGGCATGGCCGTGGGCGGGGTGCTGGAACTCCTCCGCGCCATCATCTACCTGCCGGCGAGACTCCTGGGCGGTCCCCGCCGACCGTAGACCGCCCCAGCCCCTCACCCGCGGTGGAAGTGCGGCAGCTCGTCGGGGATGGGGATCGCCAACTCCACGAACCCGGCGAACTCCCCGTCCCGGTACCACGGCAGCTGGTGGATGATCTTGCGCTGGCCGCCCTTCGAGATCGTGTAGTGATGGGCTGCCCGTTCCGCGAACAGCCGCTGCAACAGGCTCCGCGCCGGCTGGGGATGGCAGTCGAAGACGCTGCGCCCCACGAGACGCAGCCCGCCGTCGGCAGCGAAGGTGGCGGCCGCTGCGCCGTTCATTGCCACGATCGTCCCCTCCCGGTCGGTTACCGTCACGGCTACCGCGACCTCTTCCCACCAGCGATCCGCCCCCTCCATGCCGCCTCCCGCCGCCACCGTAGCACGGGTGGCAGGTGCTTGCCGCGCCGGCGCGCTAGAATGCCGCGACGGGAGGCGCCATGGATCTCAAGAGCCAGTTCGAGCAAGCTGCCGCGCGCGCCAAGACCCTGCCCGAGCAGCCCAACGAGGTGCTCCTGGAGCTGTACGGACTCTACAAGCAGGCCACCATGGGGGACGTGACGGGGGAGGAACCCAGCGCGTTCGACTTCGTCTCCCGCGCCAAGTACGACGCGTGGGCGGCCTATCGAGGCCTCACCCGCGAGCAGGCGATGGAACGCTACATTGCCCGCGTGACAGCCCTCGCCACCGGCACCCGCTAGCCTTCCCCCCGCCGCGGCGCCGGCAGCGGCGGGAGGCGCCACGGCGGAGGTCGCTGCGCCCGCGGGGCAGCGCGCTGCCGCATCCTTCCCAGCTGCGCAGGCGCGGGCGTCAGCGTCCAGTCTGGGGCCGCTCGAGCCTGGGTTTGCGCGCGGCGCACCCCGGCCAGCGCATAATGCGCGCCGATGCGAGGTCGCACCGCTGCCCCGCCTCCCACCGAACCGGCCCCTGGCACCCCCGGGGACGAGCACAGCGCGGCGGGGCCATGAGCATTCCCGCCGGCTTCCGGTACATCGCGCTGTCGTCGCTGTCGTTCTCCGTGATGAGCCTGCTCGTCAAGCTGGCCGGGCGCACCTTCCCCGTCATGGAACTGGTACTGGCCCGCGCCCTGGTGGTGACGGTGCTCGCCTACGGGCAGCTGCGGCGCCGCCGCCGCTCGTTGCGCACGCCCGCGCTGGGCCTCTTGCTGCTGCGCGGCACGGTGGGGTTCGCCGCCCTCACCTGCTTCTACTTTGCCGTGGTCCACCTCCCCCTTGCCGAGGCCACGGTCATCCACTTCACCAACCCCGTGTTCACGGCGCTGGTCGCCGTGCCCGTGCTCAAGGAGCGCCTGCGCCCGGTGGAAGGGGCGCTGGCCCTGGCGGGGCTAGCCGGGGTCGTGCTGGTGACGCAGCCAGCCGTGCTCTTTGGCCGACCCTCGCCCCTCGACCCGCTGGCCGTGGCGAGCGCCGTGGTCGCCTCGGTCCTGGCCGCCGTTGCCTATGTCCTCGTGCGCCTCATGCGGGAGCTGGACGCGAACCTGATCGTCTTCTACTTTGCCGCCCTCAGCGTGGTCCTGGCTCTTCCCTTCACGGCAGTCTCCCCGGTCATGCCGCGGGGTTGGGACTGGCTCCTCCTCCTCGGCGTCGGCATCGCCACCTGGTTCGGGCAGATCACCCTCACCCTGGGGCTCCAGCACGAGGAGGCGGGCCGCGCCATGACCGCCGGCTACCTGCAGATCGTCTTCGCCACCCTGTGGGGCGCCCTGTTCTTCGCGCAGATCCCGGGCCCGACGACACTCGCCGGCGCGGCCGTGATCGTCCTCTCCACCCTGCTCATCGCCCGCCTGCGCGGCTCGCAGCCCGTTCGGGTATAGTGTTGCGGGGACACGCGGAAGGGAGGCACACCTATGTCACGAATCGGCTCGACGACCCTCGCCGCCCTGGCGGCTGCGGCGGTGCTGGTGGGCGGAGCTGTGGCGGAGGCCGGCAACAGCGTCTCCAAGACGGTGGATTTCTCCCTCGGCACCTGGATCGACCTGAACCTCACCGAAGGGCCCGTGACGCTCCACCGCATCCGCCTCGTGGAGCAGACCGGCCAGTTCACCAAGTCGCAGCTCTTCCGGCCGGTGGGGGGCGAGTACCTGAAGACGGTGCAGATCCAGCTGGAGTACTCCAACGCCGCCACCAAGGACTGGGAGGCCTACCTGGTCTTCGAGTGGCTGGACGCGGACGGCGAGGTGATCGACGGCTACCGCGACTCGGAGAGCCTCGACGACGGCGAGGTGCACGACACCACCACGGTGACCCTGTCGACCCTCAAGTACGGCCTCGACAAGGCCAAGACCATCCGCTTCACCATCACCGTGTCACCGTAGCGCCTGCCCTGGCCGCGGCGGCGACGCAGGGGGCGGCACGGGGCCTCAGCACGCGTGGCCGCGGTGCCACCTGCCGGCTCGCCGCAGGAGGAGGCCCACCGCCAGCAGCAGGGCGCCCACCGCCAGCAGCGGCACCGCGATGGCCATAACCACCACCACCAAGGCGGCCACCGCTTCGCCGGCCGCCAGGAGCGGGTTCGCCAGGCCCAGCGTCGCCAGGCTGGAGAGCTTGCGCACCAGCGCCAGGGAGCCGTGCACCGCGGCCGCTGCCCCACCCCCGGCAACCGCCGCCAGGGTCCAGCGGACCAGCGGGCTCACCTCCGTGAGCACCGAGGCGGCGAGGATGGTGCCCGCCGCCACGGCCACCGGCGCGCCCACCGCATCCAGGAAGTTGTCGAGCCAGGGGGTGAAGTAAGCGAGGAGCTCCAGCACGGTGGCGACGGAAAAGGCCGCCAGCGCCGGCGTGGAGCCCAGCCACTCCATCCCCCCGCTCAGCCGGAGCAAGCCGAACCGCGCGGCGGCCCCCACCAGCAACAGCGGCAGGAACACCCGCAGCCCGCAGGCGGCCGCCAAGGCCACGCCGAGGCACAGGCTCACGAGGAGGTCGAAGGTCGCCTCTCCCGTCACTGCACGCGATGGTACCAGGCCTTTCCCCCTCACGGCTGGGCGCTGCCCGGGGCCACGCCCCGCTCGGCGCTGGCGGGCGCTCAGCGCGCCGGAGGACCGAGGATCTCGAAGAGGTCGGCGATCACGCCGTAGGCGGTGCTGGAAAGGTCGGGGTGCTCCTCGGCCACCACCAGCGTTCCCAGGATGTCCGTCTCCAGGCGGAGCATCGAACCCGTGCCGCGGACATGCGCGAAGGCGTCATCCGGCGGGAGCTCGGCGGGCCGCACCCGCCCCACCACGCGATCGCCATCCCACCAGGCTTCCGCCACGAGCTTGAGGTGGCGCCCGGCAGCCCGCGCCGCGGCGAGCTGCTCGCGCGAGACTTCGCGCACGCTGGTGCGGCTCACCAGCTCCGGCTGGAGCTCGCCGCCCATCACCACGTTGGCGAGACACGCCAGCTTTACCGCCGCGTCCCACCCGTCCTGGTCCAGGTCGGGATCCGCCTCGGCGACGCCCCGGCGCTGCGCCTCGGCCACCGCCCCCTCCAGGGTGGCCCCCTCCTGCAGCAGCTCGAGGACCAGGTTCGAGGTGGAGTTCACGATCCCCGCCACCCGGCGCACGCGGTTGCCGCGCAGGCAGTGGCGCGCGAGGGAGAAGACCGGCGCGCCGTCCATCACGGTGGCCTCGAAGAGCAAGCGGCACCCACGGGCCGCAGCCAGGGCCGCGAGCTCGCGGTACGACCAGGCGATCGGCCCCTTGTTGCAGGTGACGACGTGGCGGCCCCGCTCCAGGGCGGCGCGGATCCAGCTCGTGGCCGGCTCGCCCCGGCCGGCCACCGAAAGGGGCGAGGTGTCCACCAGCACGTCGTACTCCAGCTCGGCCACCGCCGCGGTGGTCTGGAGGGGCACGCAGTGCGGGTGGCGGGAGAAGTCGCGCCCGCCCTGGACCGCCAGCAGCGCCTCTCTCAGGTCCACCCCGCCGCGATGGGCGATCGCCCCGTGGCGGCCGGTGACCACGCCCACCACCACCGCGTCGAGCCCGGCCAGCGCCGGGTAGGAACCCCGCTCCAGGAGCAGCTCGGCCAGCCGCCGGCCCACGTGGCCGAACCCCACCAGCAGCAGGCGCAGGGGGCCGCTGGCCTGCCTCACCGCTCGCCCCGGGCGAGCTCGGCCACGCCCGCCAGCAGACGGTCGAGGTCGGCCGGCTGCGTGTACATGGAAACCCCGGCGCGCAGCAACCCGCCGCGCCCGGCGAGGCCCAGGACTTCCACCGCCCGCGCCGCGTAGAAGTGCCCATCCCACACGGCGATGCCCAGCTCGGCCAACCGCCGCGCCGCCCGCTCGGCCGGCACGCCGTCGATGGTAATGGAAACCGTCGGGGCGCGGTGCGGCACCGAGAAGTCGGGGCCCCATACGGTCACCCCCGGGATCCTGCGCACCTCCTCGTAGTAGCGGCTGGCCAGGGCCCGCTCGTGCGCGGCTATTCGGTGCATGGCCGCCATCACCCGCGAGCGCAGCCCCTCGCCCTCGCCGAAGGAGGCCAGGTATTCCACCGCCGCCTTCACCCCGGCGATGGCCGCGTGGTTGAGGGTGCCCGTTTCGATCCGGTACGGTACCGTGTCCTCCTGCGTGCACAGCCGGTCGGTGCGCAGGCGCTCCAGCCGCCCCGGCCGGGCGTAAAGGATTCCCACGTGCGGCCCGTAGAACTTGTACGCCGAACACAGGAGGAAATCGGCGCCCAAGGCCTCCACGTCCAGGGGGAAGTGGGGGGCGTAGTGGACCGCGTCCAGCACCAGCCAGGCGCCCGCCGCCCGGGCCAGCTCGCGCGCGCGAACCACGTTGTTCACGGTGCCCAGGGCGTTGGAGGCCATGCCCACCGCCACCAGCCTGGTGCGCTCGTTCACCTTGGCGACGAGATCTTCCTCGTCCAGCACCCCCGGGTGACGGAGCGCCACCTCCCGCACCACCGCCCCCCGCTCCGCCAGCATCAGCCACGGGCCCCGGTTCGCCTCGTGGTCGAGCTGGGTGATGACCACCTCGTCCCCCTCTTTGAGCTCGCGCCCCAGCGCGTGGGCCAGGGAAAAGGCCAGGGTGGTCATGTTGGCGCCGAAGGAGACGCACGAGGCGTGGCGGGCACCGAGGAACGCCGCCACCGCCTCGCGGGCCTGCCAGAGGAGGGCGTCCGTCTCGCGCGAGGTCACGAAGGCGCCGTGGGTGTTGGCGTTCGACGTGGTGTAGTAGGCCGCCACGGCCTCGATCACCGCGCGGGGCACCTGGGTCCCCCCGGGCCCGTCCAGAAAGACCAGCGGACGACCGTCAAGGGTGCGGGCCAGCGCCGGGAAATCGGCGCGGCAGTCGGCAAGCTCGCGCAGGGAAGTCATCGTGCCTCGCCTCGCCCTCCGCTGCGGGAGGGGCAGGGGACAGAATAGCGTGCCCGGCGTGCCGGCTTCAGCGGTTGCGCAGTTCGGCCAGCTTGGCGCGCACCTGTTCAGCGTGGCCCGCCGCCTTCACGTTGGGCCAGTGGAACGCCACGGTGCCGTCGGGGGCGACGAGGACGGTGGAGCGCTTCACGCCCACGGTTTTCTTGCCGTACATCGTCTTTTCGCCCCAGGCGCCGTACCGTTCCAGCACCGTGTGCTGCGGGTCGGCAAGCAGCCGCAGCGAGAGCGAGTGCTTGGCGATGAACCTCTTGTGGCTTTCGGGGGTGTCGGGGCTGCAGCCGAGCACCACCGCGTCCAGCGCCTCGAACGCTCTCAGGGCGTCGGTGAACTCGCAGGCCTCCGTGGTGCAACCGGGGGTGTCGTCCTTGGGGTAGAAGTACAGCACGACCCACTTCCCCGCGAACTGGGAAAGCCGCACCGGCTTCCCGTCCTGGTCCTCGAGCTGGAAATCGGGCGCTTTGGTTCCCACGGCAATCGGTGAGGGCGTCATCCGGGCACCTCCGTACGCTCCCGGTAACGTGCGTCCGCGGGCCCCTCTTCCCGGCCGGGGAAAGGCACCCGATCGCCGTGGCGCACTCTGGAAGCGCGGGCCCTCACCGGTTAGACTCCTCTCCGTGCCGTACAGCTCCTCTCACCTACTCGCAGCCGGCGGGGCGGGGTCTCTGGTTCTGGCGCTGGCGTGGGGCTGCGTGTCGCTGCGGCCTTTCGAGGAAATCCAGGCCCGCGAGGGCCCCGAGCGTTTCCTCCGCGTGGGCGCGCAGTGGGTGCACGTGGAGCAGGCGGGGAAGGGCGAGGCGGTGCTGTTCGTCCACGGCTTCGGGGGTTCCACGTACTCCTGGCGCCACGTCCTGCCGCCGCTGGCCGCCCGCTACCGGGTAGTGGCCCTGGACCTCTCCGGCTTTGGCTGGACGGAGCGTCCCAAGCAGCCCGAGGCCTACACCCTCGACGCCCATGCCCGGCTGGTGATGGGCGTCGCCGACGCTTTGGGAATCGAGCGCTTCCACCTGGTGGGGCACTCCTACGGTGGCGGCATCTGTCTGTGGATCGCCGCGCACCGGCCGGACCGTCTGCGCTCGCTGGTCCTGGTGGACAGTACCCTGCCCGCCTACTCGGTGCAGCGCCGGCGGCGCGTCGCGGCGGTGCGGCCCCTGGTGTCCCTCTTCCTCCGCGCCGTGGCCCTGCGCCCCCCCTTCATTCGCCGGGGTCTCCAGCGCTCCGTTTACGATCCCGCTCTGGTGACCGACGAGATGGTGGAGGCGTACCGGAGCCGCCTGGCGGTGGCGGGCGCGGTGGATGCCTACCGCGGCCTCACCGCGCCCGTAGAGGGACCGCCCCCGGTGGTGGACCTGGCCGCGATCCGCGTCCCAACCCTCGTCCTGTGGGGCGCCGAGGACCGCCTCCTGCCGGCCCGCTACGGCGAAAAGGCGGCGCGGGCCATGCCCCAGGGCCGCTTCGTCGCCATCCCGGCCTGCGGCCACCTGCCCATGGAGGAGCGTCCCCAGGAGTTCCTCGCGGCGCTGGAGGCGTTCCTCGCGGAAACAAGACCCTGAAGAGGGCGCCACTGGCAGCGCCAGTGGCAGATGCCGACTGCCCCACGCCGGTTCGTTCACCGCCATTCGCCGGCCGCCAGCCACCGTTCGCCGACGCGTGCCAACCGTGTGCAGGGAAAAGGCGTATCGTGCAGTAGGCGCAACGGCGCCTGGAGGTATCCCGATGCATCACGGGCACGGCAGACACGATCTCGCGCGCATCGTCCTGGGGCTCATCCTCGTGGCCCTTGGTGTCATCTTCACCCTCGACCGGTTGGGCGTTGTGGATGCCGGTTCGCTCTTGAGCTACTGGTCGCTCATCCTGGTGGCGGCGGGCCTCGCCCGGGTGCTGCAACCCGCCGGCACACCGGGGCGGGGGTTCGGGGTGGGGCTCATCGTGGTCGGGGTCCTCATCCTGCTCGCCAACCTCGACCTCATCCCCTACACCGTTTCGGATTTCTGGCCCCTCCTCCTGGTGTACCTGGGCATCAGCTTGCTGCTGCGCGCCACCGGCACCCCATGGCGCGGCCTCCGCCCCCCCTCCCCGCCCCACCTCCCCCTCGACCTGAACCGGCCAGGGACCGCGGCAGCGGAGGGACCGCCACCGGCCAGCGGCTCCGCACCCGAACGGGTCTTCGCCACCGCCGTCCTCGGCGGGTTGGAACGGCGCGTTGCCTCCCAGGATTTTTGCGGCGGCAGCCTCACCGCCGTGATGGGGGGTTGCGAGGTGGACCTGCGCCAGGCAGCCATCGCCTCGAGCCCGGCGGTCATCGACGTGTTCGCCCTGTGGGGGGGGATCGAGTTGCGGGTTCCGCCCGAGTGGACCGTCCGCGTGGAGGGGACCCCGGTGATGGGCGCCATCGAGGACCACACCGCCCCGGGGCGCGCGAACTCCCAGCAGGTGCTGGTGGTGCGCGGCACGGCCATCATGGGCGGCGTCGAGATCAAGAACTAGGACGATGCACCCCATCCTCGCCCGCGGCGGCAGGCTCGGCCCCTACGTGGCCGCCTGGCTGGCCCTGGGGGGGCTGATCGCCGTGCTGGCCCACCTGGCCGCCGGTTCCCCGTGGCTCGAGGCGCTGCTGCTGTCCGTGCCGCTGGCGCTGGTGTACGCCTTCATCTGCCTCGCCTCGTACTACCCCTGCCGCGCCGCCCCCGTGAGCCTCGTCTCCTTCCCGAGGTTGCTGGTGACCCACTTCCTGGCCGCTGTCTTCTCGGCCGCCCTGTGGCTGTTCCTCGCCATCACCTGGGCCGTGACCCTGGAGACGCTGCCGCCCTTTGCGGGCGTGGCGGAGCGGCTGGGCCGACTCGTGGTGGTGCTCGCCGTCACCGCCGTGCTCCTCTACACCCTGGCTGCGGCCATCCACTACGTCCTCATCGCCTTCGAAGAGGCCCGCCAGCGGGAACGCCGGCACCTGGAGCTGGAGATGGCGGCGCGGGAGGCCGAACTGCGGGCGCTGCGGGCCCAGGTGGATCCGCACTTCCTCTTCAACGCCCTGCATGCGATCGCCTCGCTCACCACGGGCCAGCCGCAGGCGGCGCGGCAGATGTGCCTGGAACTGGCCGACTTCCTCCGCTCGAGCCTGCGCCTGGGCGCGCGGCAGCAGATCCCTCTCGCCGAAGAGCTGGCCCTGGTGGAGAGGTACCTGGCCATCGAGCAGGTGCGCTTCGGCGAGCGGTTGCGGGTCGCCCGCGAGCTGGACGAGGCGGCGCTGGGCTGCGCGGTGCCGCCGCTCATCCTCCAGCCGCTGGTGGAGAACGCGGTGACGCACGGCATCGCCGGGCTGGTGGAGGGGGGCGAGGTGCGGATCGCGGTGCAGCGCCGGGGGGAGCGGGTAGCCATCACCGTCTCCAACCCCGTGGACTCCCAAGCGGAGCCGCCGGGCGGCGAGGGGCTCGGACTCGCCAACGTGCGGTCTCGCCTGCTCGCGGGCTACGGCAGCGAGGCCCTCCTGGACGTGATCCCCGGCCCCCACGAGTTCCGCGTGACGGTGGAGCTGCCGCTGGTGGCGTTCGCCGCCACCGGCCCCGAGGGCGCGTGATGCGGGCGAGCGACCCCTTGCGGACGATCATCGTGGACGACGAGGCCCCGGCCCGTTCGCTGCTGCGGGAGTACCTGGCGGGGCGCGAGGATATCCAGCTCGTGGGCGAGTGCGCCAACGGCTTCGAGGCGGTGAAGGCGATCGCCGAGCTCGCCCCCGATCTCGTGCTGCTCGACGTGCAGATGCCCAAGCTGGACGGGTTCGAAGTGCTGGAGCTGGCCGAGCGGGAGGTGGCGGTGGTGTTCATCACCGCCCACGAGGAACACGCGGTCCGCGCCTTCGAGGTCCACGCGGTGGACTACCTCTTGAAGCCGTTCAGCCAGGCCCGGCTCGAGCAGGCCATCGCGCGCGCCAAGGCGCGCCGCAGCGCCGGCACACCGATCCCGGTCCAGCAGCTGGCCGCCGCCGCCAGGCCCCGCCGCGGCCCGGCCACGCGAATCCTGGTGCGGGAGGGGCCGGCGGTGCACGTCATCCCCACCGCCGAGCTGGACCTGGTGGAGGCCCGAGACGATGCGGTGATCCTGCGCAGCCGCGGCAAGCTCTACCGCAAGCAGCGCACCTTGAGCGAGATCGAGGCGGAGCTCGATCCGGCCCGCTTCGTGCGCGTGCACCGCTCCTTCATCCTCAACGTGGCGCGCCTGGCCCGCATCGAGCTCTACGCCAAGGACAGCCGGATCGCCACCCTCCAGGACGGCACCAAGGTCCCCGTGAGCCGCACCGGTTACGCCCGCCTGCGCCAGCTGCTCTGACCCAAAGCCGCGCCGATACCCCGGCCGCGTCCCGGGAGCTGCTGGCTGCGCTAGACTGCACGTGCAGATTGGAGGCGAGCATGAAGCTCATCGTCCGCTGGGTCATTTCCGCCTGCGCGCTGTTCGTGGCGGCGTGGCTGGTGCCGGGGATCCGCGTCACCGGCAACGCCTGGGTCGCCTTCGCCGGCATGGCGGCCATCCTCGGCCTGGTGAACGCGGTGGTGCGGCCGATCCTCAAGGCGCTCACCTGCCCGCTCATCGTCCTGACGCTGGGGCTGTTCCTCTTCGTCATCAACGCCCTCATGCTGCTGCTCGCCGCCTGGATCGGCAAGGCGCTGCACCTGGGCTTCCAGATCGACGGGTTCGGCGCTGCCCTGCTGGGCGCCGTGATCGTTACCGTGGTCACGTGGGTGCTGTCCGTGTTCGTGCCGGACGGCGACAAGAACGACTGAGCCCGGGCTACTCGCCGGGGTGGGTGGCTCGGCGCGGCCACCGCCGGCGGCGGGCGCGGAGGTGCATCCCCTCGATGCTGAAGGCCATCCTCTTCGATCTCGACGGCACCCTCCTGGACAACCCGATGCACGAGTTCGTGCCGGCGTACCTGGAGCTTTTGGCCGCCTTTGTGGCCGACCGCCTGCCGCCGGATCGTTTCGTGAGGGAACTGTTGGCCGCCACAGCGGCGATGAACGCCAACGACGGGTCGGGTCCCACCAACGAGGAGGTGTTCGCCGCCGCCTTCTACCCCGCGCTGGGGTTGGAACGCGAGGCGTTCCAGCCGGTGTGGGAGCGGTTCTACGATGAGGAGTTCCCCAAGCTGCGCCGCCTCACCAGGACCCGGGCCGAGGCGCGGCTGCTGGTCACCTGGGCCTTCGAGCTGGGGCTGGACGTGGTGATCGCCACCAACCCCCTCTTCCCCCGCCCAGCCATCGAACAGCGCATCGCCTGGGCGGGGGTGAGCGTGGAGGAGTTCCCCTACGCCCTCGTCACCACCTGCGAGAACATGCACGCCACCAAGGACCACCCCGCCTACTACGCGGAGATCCTCCACCGGCTCGGGCGCTCCCCGCAGGAGTGCCTGATGGTGGGGGACGATTGGGGGTGGGACATCCGCCCCACGGTGGAGCTGGGGATGAACGCGTTCTGGGTGGTGGACGGGGCGGCGGTTCCCCCCTCGCCCGCCCTCCCCCTGGCCGGCCGCGGCTCGCTGGCCGACCTGTGGCGGCGCGTCCAGGCGGGAGACCTGCCCATCCGCTCGGCGACCGTACCGCGGAAACTGGAGGACCATTCATGAAGACGTCCCTCGGTGCCCGGACCATCATCGTCCCCACCCCGGTGTGGGTGATCGCCGTCTACGACGAGACGGGCCGCCCCAACGCCATGACCGCCTCCTGGGCGGGGATGTGCTGCTCGCAGCCGCCGTGCCTGGCGGTGTCGCTGCGCAAGGCCACCTACACCTACGGCTGCCTGCTGGCCCGCCGCGCCTTCACCGTAAACGTGCCCCGCGCCGCCCAGGTGGTGGAGGCCGACTACCTGGGCACCGCCTCCGGTCGCGACACGGACAAGCTGGCGGTGGCGGGGTTGACCGCCGTGCCCAGCACCCTCGTGGACGCCCCGCTCATCGCCGAGTTCCCCCTCGCCCTGGAGTGCCGGCTGGTGCAGACTGTCGAACTCGGCCTGCACACGCAGTTCATCGGCGAGATTCTGGACGTCAAGGCGGACCGAGAGGTCCTGGACGAACGCGGGCTGCCGGACCCCCGCCGCGTGGCGCCCATGATTTACGCCCCGGAGGTGCGGCGCTACTACGGGATCGGCGCGGAACTGGGGCAGGCCAAGCGGGTGGGGGCGGCGCTCCTGGGTACCGGGGGAAAGCCCCGCGATAAGATGGTGGGGCAAGGACCTGGGAGGGACGAGCCATGACCAGACCAACTCTCGTTGCGACCGCCATCCTGGCCGGCCTGGCGGCGGTGGCGTCGGCCCAGGGGGAGGTGGTGGACTCGAGCAGGCTGGGGAAAGGGCAGGGCGCCATCGTCATCCGCGACGGGGCCCCGGGCTACGAGAGCAAGTCCTCCAGCGAGGTGGAGCACACCTTCCGGCGCGGTGACGCGGTGGTGGGTATCCACCGGGTGGCGGTGATGGTGTACACCTACGAGCTCTACGAGGAGAACGGCCGGGTGCAGGTGGGGTGCCTGGACAAGGGAAAGCTCAAGACGGTGTGGATGGACCCCGACGAGCTGTCCTCGTTCACCTACGACTGCGGCTGTGCCGAGGAGTGCTCTCCGCTCTCGCCGTCTCTGGGGCGGACGCAGTGGAACCCGTGCTTCCAGGAGGGGCGCGACAACAAGCTGGACAAGCTGCGGGCCCGGTGGGGGAAGTGACCCGCCCAGCGGGCCGGGGCTGAGCCCCGGATCCAGCTGCCGGTGCCCTCAGGAGGGGAGCTTCCCCGCCAGCTGCCGCAGCAGCCGGTGGAGCCAGTGGATCGAGCGGACCGGCCTGGCGTGCATCATGATGCACTCCCCGGCCACCACGCCCATCCCCTGCTCCTGGGCGAGGCGGATCACCTCGGGAGAAAACGAACCCGGCTGCAACCACACCTGGCGAATACCGGCGGCCGCCGCCTCGCCAACGAGGCGCAGGCTCTCCGCTGGCGGCACCACTAGCACCAACCCGCCCACCCCCGGCGGCAGCGCCGCCACGCTGGGCACGCACCGGTCGCCCTCCAGCACCTCCGCCTCGGGATGCACCGCCACCACCTCGTACCCCCGCTCCTTGAGCGCCCGGTAGACGAGGTTGCCGAACTTCTTGCCGGAGCGGGAAACCCCCACCACCGCCAGCCGACGCTGGGCGAGGAACGCGTCCACCGCCGCCTGCTCCGTCATCTCCAACCCCCTCTCCCGCGCCGGGCCCAACCCGCCGGTTCCGCTGTCTGCGTCGTCAGGGGCTCCCCTCCAGCCAGGGCACCGCCACCCCCAGCGTCTGGAGCTTGGCCTCGCACTCGGCGCGCTCCCGGTTCCTCTTGAGCCCCCCCTCGCGCGTCGGCTCCAGCCACCCCGCCTCCCGCGCGGTGCGCATCGCCGCTTCCCGGTCGCCGCGCCCGAGCGCCGCCAGGATGGCCGTCTCCAGGCGCGAGAGGCAGAGGGCGTCCAGACGGAAGTCCACGAACGCCTCCCAGGTCAGGGGGCACCAGCGGGCCACGATCTCCCGCCCGATCACGTGCGCGTACTCGCGGATCTCCCGCTGCGCGTGCGCGTCCATCCGCAGCGCCAGGAAGTGCAGGAGGTTGTGGAGGTCGATCTTCCAGTACGCCTCGGTGTAGGTGGCCAGGGGCAGGTCCTTGCGGGCCTGCTCGCGGGCCACCCCCAACGCCAGCCGCTCCTGGTACACCTGGCGGCACAGGCGCTGCAGCTCCGCCTCCTGGGCCGTGAGTTGCGCCCCCACCTCCGCGGGCAGAGTCCCCGCCGAACCCTGCCGGTTCTCCGTCGCCTGCCGCCGCCACCCCTCGGGCGGCGTGGTCTGCGCGGCATCGATGGCGATGGAGTAGCGCGTGGAGTACTCGTTCACGTTGGCGGTGCGGTGGCGGATCCACTGCCGCCAGGTGTCCATGGGCACCCGCAGGTGGAGCTTCAGCTCGCACATCTCGAAGGGGGTGGTGTGGCGGTGCCGCATCAGGTAGCGGATGAGGGTGCGGTCCTCGCTCACCGCCCTCGTCCCGGCCCCGTAGGAAACGCGCGCCGCCTGCACCACCGCCTGGTCGGATCCCATGTAGTCCACGACCCGCACGAAGCCGTCGTCCAGCACCCGGAAGGGCACCCCCAGGATCTCGTCCAGGGCCGGCACCTGGACCCGGGCCAATCGCTCCTCGTCTGCCACCCTCGCCGCTCCGTCTTGCATCGTAGCAGCCCCCGCCCACGGGGCACGGGGTTCCTAGCGCCCTCGCAAGACCGGGCGGGCTGGTCAGGCGGAGGGGGACCGCAGCCTGCTCACGCCGATCGCGGCCAGGACCGCGCCCACCGCCACGCCCAGGATCTGCTTCCAGCCGAAGCCGGCGGCACCGCCCACGCCCAGGGGGTCCGCCATCGCTGCCACTACCAGCACGACGAGCCCGACCAGCCCCAACACCAGCCCCACACTCTTCGACGACATGGCCACTCCTCCCGTCCTCTGGACGGCCTCAGTCTAGCTCACCGCTGCTGCGAGCGCTCGCTGCTACCATGCCAGCGTGGACACCGGCCTGGAAGCCACCCGCGCCGAGCGCCAGCGCACCCGGCGGCTGTTCAACCGCTTGGCTCCCTGCTACCAAGTCATCGACCGCTGGGTCCAGTCTCGCTACCGGATGGGGCTGCAGGCCCTGGACCTGCCCGCGGAGCTCACGGTGCTGGACGTGGCCACCGGGGCCGGCGCCCTGGCGCAGGTCTGGGCCGAGCGGGGCCACGCGGTCGTCGGCCTCGACATTGCGGAGGCGCTGCTGGCGCGGGCGCGGCGGCGGGTGCCCGGCGCCCGCTTCGTGCACCTGGACCTGGCGGAGCTGCCGTGCTTTGCCGCGGGCTCCTTCGGCATCGTGTCGTTCGGTTACGTGCTGCACGGCCTGCCCGCCGAACTGCGCCGCTTCGCCCTCCTCCAGGCCCGCCGCATCGCCAGCCGCTACCTGGTCCTCTTCGACTACGCGGGGCCCGGGCCCTGGTTCGTGCGCCTCGTGGAGTGGCTGGAGGGACCGCACTACCGCTTCTTCTTCGCCACTCCCGTGGAGGAGCAGCTCCGCGCGGCGGGTTGGGAAGTCCGCCGAACCCTCGCCCCCGTCGTCTTCTATTCGGGGTGCTGGCTCTGCTCCCCCGCCGACGGCGAGCCGAGCGAGGGCTGAGCGGCGGCCTGGGCGGCGCAGGGAGCCAGGGCCTCGGAGCGCAGGAACTCGCGCTACAGCCGCCGCCAGGTTCCCCAGTCGTGCCCGCCCGCCGCGGTGAAGACCCGGTCCGACGGCAGTTGCGCCGCCAGCACCCGGTGGGCGGAAGCGAAGTAGGGGCCTCGCGTCGCTTCCGGCTCCGGCTTGCCTCGTACCATATACTCCTTACTTGGAGGTCACCATGCGAGTTCGCTGGACCACTCCACGTAACCCCGAGACCAGGAACCGCCGGCAGGTGGGCCAGCGACGCGGTGCGCTCCTCGCCCTGTTCCTGACCGGACTCCTCGCCGCAGTGGGGCAGGCGGCGTACCTGGAAGACGTGCCGCAGACCCTCGTGCAGCCGGACGGCACGGTGGTCGCCTGCTTCGCCTCGGGCGACGAGTACTACCACTGGCTCCACGACGCCGACGGCTACGTGATCGTCAGAAACCCGCTTACCGGCTACTTCGCCTACGCCATGAGGGTGGGCGACGAGCTGGTGGCCAGCGACTGCCTGGCGGGGAGCTGCGACCCCCGCACCTTGGGGGTCGAGCCGCGCCTCCGGCCGGGGCGGCGGATCCTGGAGCAGCGGCGCGCCGCGATGACCGAGGCGGAGCTGGCCCCTCTGCCGCGTCCCGAGGGCGCCCCCACCTTCACCGCCATCAACAACCTCGTGATCTTCGTCCGCTTCTCGGACGAGACCGAGTTCCCCAACCCCCTTTCCTACTACAGCGGCCTCTTCAACGCCACGAGCGGCGTCTCCCTGCTCAACTACTTTAAGGAGGCGTCGTACAACCAGACCACCATCACCAGCACCTTCTACCCCGTCAGCGGCGGTGGCGCCGTGGTCTCCTACCAGTCCCCCAACCCCCGCGCCTACTACCAGCCCTACGACGCCACCACCAACCCGCAGGGCTACAACGGCGACGCCGAGCGGACCGCCCGCGAGCACGCCCTGGTCAAGGCGGCCGTGGACGCCATTGCCGGGCAGGTGCCCACCTCGCTCAACCTGGACACCAACGGCGACGGCCGGGTCGACAACATCACCCTCATTGTCCGCGGCGGCCCCGACGGCTGGAGTGATCTGCTCTGGCCGCACCGCTGGTCGCTCTATACCGTGGCCGCCTACATCAACGGCAAGCAGGTCTGGACCTTCAACTTCCAGCTCGACGACGTGCTCAGCGTGAGCGTGCTCTGCCACGAGATGGGGCACACGCTGGGGGCGCCCGACCTGTACCACTACGACGATTGCTCCTCGGCGCCGGATCTCTCCCCCGTCTGGCGCTGGGACCTGATGGCCAACAACCGCAACCCACCCCAGCACTCGGGCGCCTACGTGAAGCGGAAGTGGTTCGGGTGGATCAACACGATCCCTGAGATCACCACCTCGGGCACGTACACCTTGAACCCGATCACCTCCTCCAGCAACAACGCCTACAAGATTGCCTCGCCCTACTCCACGGAGGAGTACTTCGTGGTGGAGTACCGCCGGGCCACGGGGACCTTCGAATCCTCCCTCCCCGGCTCCGGCCTCCTCGTCTACCGCGTCTACCCCAACGCCAACCCCAGCGCCCCGGGGAACCGCTGCGGCCCCCCCGACGAGGTCTACATCTACCGCCCCAACGGCACCACCACCGCCAACGGCGACCCTGCCAGCGCCGCCTTCTCCGCCGATTCCGGACGCACCGCCATCAACGACGCCACCAACCCCTCCTCCTTCCTCTCGGGCGGCGGTCCCGGCGGGCTCAATATCTCCAACGTCACCTCGGCCGGCTCGACCATTTCCTTCACCGTCACCCTGGGGGGCGGCGGGTGCACCTACTCGATCAGCCCCACCTCCGCCAGCGTCCCGGCGGCGGGAGGTGCCGGCACCGTCTCGGTGACGGCGGGGAGCGGGTGCTCGTGGACGGCTGTTTCCAACGCCGGCTGGATCACGGTCACCTCGGGGGCGAGCGGCAGCGGCAACGGCTCGGTGGGCTACTCGGTGGCGGCCAACGCGGGCGCCGCCCGCACCGGCACCATCACCATCGCCGGCCAGACCTTCACCGTCAACCAGGCAGCCGGCGGCGGGGGCGGCGGGGAGGTGACGATCTTCTCCGACGCCTTCGAGGGAGGGGTGTCCGCGAGCTGGAACCGTACCGGAGCGACGACCTGGGGACCCTCCACGTATCGAGCCGCTTCGGGCAGCGGTAGTGCCTGGTGCGCCGGCGGCGGCACGGCCCCGCAGTCGCCGGGCACCACCTACGTCGCCAACCAGAATTCCTGGATGGTGTACGGGCCCTTCTCGCTGGCGGACGCCACCGCCGCCTCGGCGGAGTTCGACCTCTGGCTGAAGAGCGAGCAGGACTACGACTTCGTCAAGTGGATGATCTCCGTCAACGGCACCAACTTTTCCGGCTACCAGACCTCCGGCGACACCGGCGGCTGGCAGCACGTGACCTTCGACTTCTCCGACGTCACCAGCATCACCGCGGTGGGCGCCGCGCAGGTGTGGTTTGCCTTCATCTTCCGCTCCGACTCGAACCTGGAGTACGAGGGGGCCTACGTGGATAACCTGGTGATCAAGAAGACCACCGCCGGCGGCGGGTGCACGTATTCCATCAGCCCCACCTCGGCCAGCGTCCCGGCGGCGGGCGGTACGGGCACCGTTACCGTCACGGCCGGCAGCGGCTGCCCCTGGACGGCCGCGTCCAATGCTAGTTGGATCACCGTCACCTCGGGAGCGAGTGGCAGCGGCAACGGCTCGGTGGGTTACTCGGCGGCGGCCAACGCGGGCGCCGCCCGCACCGGCACCATCACCATCGCCGGCCAGACCTTCACAGTGAACCAGGCGGCCGGCGGTGGGGGAGGCACGTACACCTACTACGTCCCGGCCGTCGCCCACAACCCCGGCGTCTCGGGCACCCAGTGGCGCTCGGACCTGTCGGTGGTGAACCCCTCCAGCTCCTCGGCCAGCGTCACGCTGACGTACTACTCGAGCCTGGCTCCCATCGTGCAGTCCATCACCCTGCCCGCCAACGGCACCATCAAGTGGGTGAACGTTCTCGAATCGTTCTTCGGTATCTCGTCGGGCACCAGCACGCAAGGCACGGTGGTGGTGGCTGCCAGCGTCCCCCTCGCCATCGTGGCACGCACCTACAACCAGGCGGCGAACGGCACCTACGGGCAGTACTACCCGGCGGTGCGGCTGGCGCAGACCATCGGCACGGGGCAGACGGGCTACCTGCCGGGGCTGGAGAAGAGCAGCGCCTTCCGCACCAACGTGGGGGCCATCAACCTGGGCTCCTCCACCTGTACCGTGCAGTTCGCGGTGCGCCTGGCGAACGGCCAGCAGGTGGGCTCGGTGGCCTCCCTGAGCGTGCCGGCGGAACGGTGGGCGCAGCTCAACGATCTGTTCGGGGCCACGGGAGCGGGGAATCAATCGGTGGCTTACGCCACGGTGCAGGCGGTCTCGGGCGGCTGCCAGGTGTGGGCCTACGGGGCGGTGGTGGACGCCACCACGGGGGATCCCACGACGGTGCCCTTGATCGTACCGTAGCGGGATTGCCGCGTCGCGCCGGAACGTTGTTATCGCCGGGCTTGGCCCGCGGGCCGAGTCGTTCTATAGTCGTGCCGCCAGGGAGGGAAGATGCGGAGGGTTTCGCTTCGAGAGCAACGGAAACTGGTTGGCAACAACATCGGCCCCGCCTGGGCGGCGCTGCTGCTCGCAGCCCTCGTGCCCACAGCCGGCCGCTCCTGGGCCGCCTACCTGGAAAACGTGCCGCAGGTCCTGGAGCAGCCGGACGGCAGCACCGTCGAGTGTTTCGCCTCGGGCGACGAGTTCTACCACTGGTTCCACGACGCGGACGGCTTCGTCATCATCCGCGACCCGGAGTCGTGGCAGTTCGTGTACGCCAACAAGGTGGACGGCCGTCTCGTGCCGACCCCCTGCCGCGCCGGTGCCTGCGAGCCCCGCCGCTTCGGACTCCAGCCTGGCCTCCGTCCCGACCCCGCGGAGCTTGGCAAGCGGGCTGCGCTTTTCGCGGTTCCCGAACTCTCGACTCCCCCCCAGGGGGCGCCGCGCTTTTCCACCCTCACCAACGTGGTGATCTTCGTCCGTTTCGCCGACCAGACCGAATTCCCCACCCCCCTCGCCACCTACGAGCAGATCCACAACGCCACCGAAGGCAACTCGGTCTCCGCCTACTTCAAGGAGGCGTCGTACGGCCGCACCCAGGTGACCAGCGCCTTCTTCCCCGTCTCCAGCGGCCCGGCGGTGGTGTCCTACCAGGACCCCAACCCGCGCGGCTACTACATGCCCAAGCACCCCATCTTCAACAGCCTGGGGTACGAGGGGGAGGACCAGCGCACGGAACGCGAAATGACGCTGATCGCCAACGCGGTGGCCGCCATCTCCTCCCAGGTGCCCCCCTCGCTCCCCATCGACACCAACGGCGACGGGCGGGTGGACTTGGTCACGCTCATCGTCCGCGGCAGCGCCGACTCCGGCGGCCTCCTCTGGCCGCACCGCTGGGTGCTCCAGGGAAGAAGCGCCAGCATCAACGGGAAGAGCGTGTACGAGTTCAACTTCGAACTTGAGACGATGGTGCGTCCGGGGGTCCTCTCCCACGAGATCACCCACACCCTCGGTGCCCCCGACCTCTACCACTACACCGACTGCTCCTCCAAGCCCAGCTTCAACCCGGTGTGGAAGTGGGACCTCATGGGCACCACCGACTACAACGTTCCCGTCCACACCGGCGCCTACGTCAAGCAGCGCTATCTGGGGTTCATCGACGACATCCCCACCATCCGCACCTCGGGCCGCTACACCCTCAACCCCATCACCTCGCCCACCAACAACGCCTACAAGATCCTCTCGCCCTACCTGGACTCCCAATGGTTCGTGGTGGAGTACCGGAAGGCCAGCGGCGACTTCGAGTCGGCGCTCCCCACCTCGGGGCTCCTGGTGTACCGCATCGATCCACGGGCGCTGCCGGCCTGGGACGGCAACCGCTGCGGGCCCCCGGACAAGGTCTACATCTTCCGCCCGGGCGGCAGCGCCGAGAGCGACGGGACCCCCGCCAAGGCGCCCCTGGCGGCGGACCACGGCCGGGTCACTATCAACGACTACACCGATCCGGCGGCAACGCTCACCGACGGCAGCTTCGGCGGACTGTCCATCTTCGATGTCTCGGAGGTGGGGGAAACGATCAGCTTCTCCGTGGCCATCGCCCCCTGCGCCGTCCCCGGCCAGTTCGAACTCGCCTCGCCGGCGAACGGCAGCACGGTGGCGGCCACCACCTCGGTCACGCTCTCCTGGGCTGCCGCCACCGGCGCCTCCTCCTACCGGGTGGACTTCGGAACTTCGGCGATCCCGCCCTTCGCCGCCGAAACCCCCGAGACCAGCCTCACCGTGGCCGTCAACCCGGGTACGACCTACTACTGGCGGGTCCTGGCCACCAACGCCTGCGGCCAGGTGCCCTCGCCGCTCAGTACGGTGCGCAGCTTCACCGTGGACGTGTCGAACCGGCGGCCCGTCCGGCCGGTCATCCGCCACCAGAGCGGCGGCTGAGCGGCGCAGAGCGCCAGTGCCTCAGCGGGGCACAGAGGCCACGTCGGTGAGGCGCTCCAGCGGCGAGGCCAGGCAAATCTCGGTGTTGGACCGGACAAACCCCATGATGGCGTAGATCCGCTGCACCAGGGCGAGGACGTGGGAGTTGTCGCGCCCCCGCACCTTGACGAGGAGATCGTAGTCGCCGGCCACCACGTGGATCTCCTCCACCTCCGGCATCTGCGCGACGAGCGCGTAATCGCGCTCCATGTTTTCCTTGTAACGTAGCCGCAGGCGCACGAACGCCGTGACCGCCAGGCCCACGGTGGCCGGGTCCAGGGCCACCCAGAAACCCCGGATCACCCCGGCCCGGCGCAGGCGGCGGAGCCGGCGGTGCACCGTGGCCACGGAGAGCGATGTGGCCCGCGCCACATCGGCCAGGGACCGCCGCGCATCCGTCTGCAAGAGCTTCACGATGGCGCGGTCGGTGTCGTCGAGCTGCATCCTCGCACCTCCCCCGCCGGCGTGCTGCCCGGCGGCAGCAAATGGTATTTCATGATGCTTCACATTTCCAGGTTCGAGTGAAATGACCGGTCATGCTTGCCGGCTAGTTGTAGCGGACGTTTCTCAATCGGCCGATCCGCGCAAACCTCTTGACAACCGCTCGCATGGGTCCGAGGATACCCGCAGTTTTTCGGCGGCAACCATGAGGGGGCAGGAGGCGGCTTTGGCGTTGCGAATCCCAGCGTGGAGGAGGGTTACGCCCATGGGCCAGTGAGGCGCTGTGCCGCGACCACCGACGAGCCGGCGGCGGCGACTCGCAGCGCCCGCCGGCAGCAAGACCCTGCGAGCCCGGAGACGGAACGACTTGAGGAGGTCGAAACGATGCGTCGTGTGAAGTTCCTGGTTGGAGTCATCGTTGCAGTCGCTCTCGCTGCGGCCGCCTGGGCGGCGCCGGTTTCCGTGTCCATCGTACCCGCCGTCGACAAGGCGGTGGTGACGCCCAGCGAAGGGGCGCGACTGCACTTCGGAATCACCAACACCGCGGATCACGAGCTGGCGATCCTGCGGTACACTACACCTCTCGGCGGCTTCGAGAGCAACCTGTTTGCCGTCACTCGCGACGGCCAACCGGTTCCGTACATCGGCAAGATGGTGCTGCGTCTCGGCCCGACGGCGGAGGATTGGATCACCCTCAGCCCCGGCGAGTCGATCGAGGCGATGATCGATCTCTCGGAGGCTTACGACCTGCGGCGCGGCGGCACCTACAGCATCACTTTCCGCCACCCCATTGGCGTGCGGGACCTGGAGGTGGCCATCGACCAGATGGCGCCCAACGGCACCACCCCCGGCCTGCAGCTGGAGTTCGTGGAGTCGAACACCGTCGAGGTCTTCGTGGAGGGCCCCGAGACGGTGCCCGAACCGGCCCCGTTGCCGGAGTTCGGCTACAGCGGCTGCACGACGAGCCAGCGGAGCTCGCTGTCAACGGCGAGCAGTTACGGTCGGAGCCTGGCGGCCAAGTCCTACAACCAGCTGGCCGGCACCTCCGGTTCCTCCAACAGCCTGTACAAGACCTGGTTCGGCACCTACACCTCGAGCCGCTACTCCACCGTCAAGAACGGCTACTACAACATCTACTACGCCTTCGGCAGAACCTGGAACTACACCTGCACGAGCTGCCAGTCGGGCGTGATCGCCTACGTCTATCCCAGCCGCACCTACTACGTCTGGATCTGCCCCAGCTTCTTCAACTACAACGCGACCAGCCGCGGCAGCTTCCTGCTCCACGAGGCCTCGCACTGGACCGCCATCCTCGGCACCGACGACTACACCTACGGCTACACCAACTGCCTCAACCTGGCCAAGACCAACCCCAGCGCGGCGGTGGACAACGCCGACAACTACCGGTACTTCTCCCTCTACGTGCCGTAGCCGCAACCCCTTTCGCTCCGTCGGGCGCGGGGTGCAAGCCCCGCGCCTTTGTCTCCGCCCACTGGAGCGCTGGTAAACTCTCGCCGGTGCCTGCAGGCGAAAGGAGGGACGCGTGAGGACACGAAACACTTGGCTGGCCGCCCTGGCGGGCGCCCTGGTGCTGGCGGGTTGCGCGAGCCAACGGGGCGGGGCGCAGCGCCCGCAGCTTGCGGCTCCTGCCCCGCTCTCGCGAGGGGAGGCCGCCGCAGCAGCCAGCGAGGCTGTGGTGGCGCGCTTTGCCTCCGGCGCCGTCACCGCGTCCGAGCTCGAGGCGCGTGCCGCCGGGCCGCTGCTCGCGCCGCGTCAGCGAGTGTGGGAAGTGCAGGTGGCGATCCTCGAGGGCATGATCTTCGATCGCCTGGTGGCGGAAGCCGCGGCGGCCGCCGGTGTCACTCCCCAGGAGTACCTGGAAGAGAAGATCGAGGCCGATCTGCCGCAGCCCGCGGAGGAGGAGGTGGCGCGAGTAATGGCGAGCTACCGGGCCCAGTTGCCGGTGGACGACGAGCAGGCGCGGCAGCAGACCGTCGCCTTCCTGCTCGGCCGGGAACGGGAGCGGCGGCTCGACGCGTTGAAGGAGCGTCTCTTCAGCCAGTACCAGGTGGAGCTCTTCCTCGAACCGCCCCGGGTGGCCGCCCCGATCCGACCCTTCAACCCGGTGCGAGGCGCCGCCAGACCCGCCGTGACGATCGTGGAATTCTCCGACTTCCAGTGCCCCTTCTGCCGGCGGGTCGAGTCGGTGCTGGACGAGCTGCTCGCCCGCTATCCGGATCAGGTCCAGCTGGTTTTCAAGCAGCTCCCCGGTGGGGTGCACCCCCACGCCCGCGCTGCGGCGGCCGCCTCGCTGTGCGCCGCCGCGCAGGGCCAGTTCTGGGCCGCCCACCGCCTGCTGTTCGAGCGCCAGGACGAGATCGAGGCCTCCGGCCTGCCCGACCTGGTCACGGCGCTGGGTCTCGAAGCCGCTCCCTTCCAGGCCTGCCTGGGGGACCCGGCCACGCAGCAACGGATCGACCAGGATATGGCGGACGCGGTGAACCTCGGGATCGACGGCACACCCCGTTTCCTGGTCAACGGCCGCCCCCTGGAGGGGGCACAGCCCCTGGAGGCGTTCGTCGCACTGGTGGAGGACGAGTTGCGGCGCGCGGCGCGGCCAGCTTCTCCGGGCCTGCCCGCGGTCCGCTAGGGCGGCTTCGTCAGGACGAGGCGGCGGCCGCCTTTTCGCGCTTCGCCAGCTCGGCGTGCACCGCCGCCATGTCCACTTCCTTGACCTTGGTGAGCAGCTCCTCAAACGCCTCCTCCGGCAGCGCCCCCGGCTCGGCGTAGAGGAGCACCTTGTCGCGGAACACCATGAGCGTGGGGATCGAACGGATCCGGAAGGCGGCTGCCAGCTCCGGCTCCTCCTCGGTGTTGCAGGAAGCGAAGGTGATCTCCGGGTGGCGCGCCGCCGCTTTCTCGAACACCGGCTTGAAGGCGCGGCACGGACCGCACCACTCGGCCCAGAAGTCGATCACCACCGTGTCGTTCGCTTCGATGGTCTGGTTGAAGTTGTCCTTCGTGAGGTGGACCACTGCCATGTTCCCTCCCGGCGTCGCCCGCCGTCAGCACCGGCAGGCCATCACCATATCGTCAAGTGGTAATATATACTCCCTCCGAAGAGAATGCAACCCCCCTCGCCCGCCCTTCACCGAACCGCCTCGAGGGCCCGGCGGGCGTTTCGGAGGAGCGGTTCGGCGGAGAGGCCCTCTCCCACCGCAGCCCGCATCCACGCGTCGGGGGTGAGGTTGCCCAGCCGCATCATCCGCTCCACCTCCGCGCCGAAGTTGCCGCGCCGCAGCGCCTCTCCCACCTGGGCGGCGACCAGGTGCCCCAGGGGGTAATCCGGAAGGTAGAGGGGGTAGTCGATCATGTGCGAGTAGATCGCCAACAGCTCGCTGTCGCGGCACCCCAGCACCGGCTCGTAGTAGCGGTTCCACACCGCGCGGGCGGCGGCCAGCACGGCGGCCCGCAACTCCTCAGGGGTCGCCTGCGGGTGCTCGTAGAGGAAGTGCCACATGGCCGTGTCCACCAGCGCCACCCCGGCAATCTCGAAGGTGGACCAGAGGGCGGCCAGGCGGTCTTCCGGGGAGGGCTCGGACCGGGGCTGAGCCAGGCCCAGCACTTCCAGATCCCGCTGCTGGAAGACGAAGGCCAGTGCCTCGGTGAAGGCGTTGTTGGGCACGCCGCGCAGGAACCAGTGATCCACCCCGGCGAGGGAGAAGACCTGCTCCACGTTGTGACCCAACTCGTGCATGGCGATGTTGAAGCCCTTGTACGTCATCCCCCGCGGCCCGACGCGCGTGCGCAGGTGCGCCGCGTCCCCGCGCCGCACCGCCTCCATGGCGTGCCCGGAACCGCGCGCCGCATCCACCACGATGCGGGCCGAGAGAAACGCCGCCTGCTCCTCGCTGAAACCCAGGCGGCGCAGGATCGCTGGCAGGTCGGCCTGAAACGCGGCAACCGTGGGGTACCGCGCCGCCACCATCCGGTCCAGTTCCTCCTCCGGGATCTGCCGCCGCTGGGCAAAGCCGTCGTACCAGATATCGAAGGGTTCCAGCGGGCGGCCCAGGCGCCGCTCGATCACCTGGCCCGTGGCCCGCACCTCCGGCGCGGTCAACACCGACACTAAGAGGGCCTCCACCTGCTCCTCCGGGATCTGGCGGCGCTGGTCGAAGGCGCGGGCCAGGGCCGAGGGGGCCGAGGGCGTGAACTGGTCGAGGCCGCGCAGCGCCGCGAACACCTCGAGGATGTGCCGGTAGCGCCGGTCCTCCTCGCGCTCGGCTCGGCGCCAGGGACCGCCACCTCCAGCGGGCCGCACCTCGTTGCTCTCCACCCGCCACTCCAGCTCGGGGTTGTCCACGACCTCCGCGGGGATTTCCTGGCGGACCACCCGCTCCATGACCCGCTGGATGAGCCGCTGCTGGGCCAGCCCGTCCGGCCGGGCGTAGGCCGCCTTCAACTCGTCGCGCAGCCCCCAGTGGCAGAGCAGCCGCAGTCCCTCGGGGAAGAGCCGCTGCTCCTCGGCCGTCACCACCCGGTCCAGGCGCAGGTTGTACTCGGCCACGTAGCGGTTGGCCGCCGTCACGGCGCGCGTCACCTCCTGCCACGCCGCCGCCGGAATGCGATCGGCGAACCGCTCCATCATCCGCGACCAGGCCCAGCGCTCCCGGCTCCAGGAGGGCCCGTGCGCCAGCCGCTCCGCCAGGGTGTCCACGGGGAAGTTCAACAGCGCGAAGAACGCCACCCGGCTGCGGAAGAGGTCCTCCTCCAGGTGGGCGGCCAGGTCCAGGCTCGCCAGCATCCGGTCCACCGGCCCCAGCGGACCGGTGTCGAGATCCATCGGGGCACGCAGTTCGCGGCGGATCTCGTGGAGCCGCCCCTCCACCTGCTCCAGCACCGCCTCGAGCCTGGCCGCCTCGCGGCGCAGCTCGCCGGGGTCGGTCACGAAGTTGGCCTCGCAAAAGGCCACGAAGGCTTCGTCGTCGCCGTCCTCCGCGCGCCACCGCTGCGCCACCTGGGTTACGCCGCGCTGGATGCGTGCCGCCTCGGCGCTGCCGAAGCGCGACGTGAGCCGATCCACGGCCCGCTTCACCGCCTCGCTGGGCACCGTCCGCGCCGAGGCCGCCAGCGCCAGCACCGGCACGAGGAGGAGGGCACTTGCCAACCAGGCTTCTCTCACCGTGTCACCTCCGCTGCTACCGGCCGCTCGCCGCCGGCACGCGCCGCCGCAGGTCGCGCACCACCTCGAAGGTCACCACCGCCCGCCCCCCCGGCACACCGTCGCCCGAGGGCAGCGCGGCCGGGACCCCCAGTTCGCCGTCCAGCCGCTGCGAGGAGGCGGCATCCACCACCTCGTCAGAGATGGTCAAGGTGTAGGTATCGGGCGCCAGCAGCGCCGCCGGCTCCAGCACCACCACCGTTCCCTCCGCCGCCTGGCTCACCGCCAGCGACACCGCCCCACGCTGCGCCCCCGCCAGGGAGAAGTGTTCCGGCCGCACCACCACCGGCTTGTGGAACGTCACCCGCAGCGCCGCCGTTTCCGAGACCACCGCCCGGCTGCCCGGGGGCGGCGTCACCGACACCACCCGCGGCGGCCCCTCGCTGAAGGCCACCTCCACGGTGCTGGTGGCGAGGATCCACCCCTCCGGATCCACCGCCACCCCGCTGACCGGGCTGTCCAGCGGGATCAGGTAGTGCTGCAGGCGCTCGCGGTTCCACACCGTGGTCCGCTGGACGCCAGCCGCCGTGGAGATGGCCAGCTCCACCGGCATTGGGAAGACGGGGTAGGAGCCGGACTGAACCTGCTGCAGGAAGATGTCCAGCCAGTACCGCCCCTCCACCTCGTAGCCCCGCTGGCCGTACCGGTAGGCGGGGGCGCCGATGCCGTAGACCCACGGCTGGAAGAACCAGTCCAGGTCGGCCCCCGCCACCTCCTCGGCCACCGCCTGGAACTCCTCCGTGGTGGCCGAGCGGTACTCGAAGCGCTGGCGGTACACCCGGAGGATCTCGAAGAAGGTCCCGTCCCCCACCACCCCCCGCAGCATGTGGAGCACCCACGCCCCCTTGGCGTAGGAGAAGTTCCAGGAGAAGATCCGGTTCACGTTGCCCACGTCGTAGCAGTACACGCTGCCGTCCACCCGCGTCGGCCGCAGCTGACCCATCGCCGCCTGCCGCGCGAAGGGATTGCTGCTGCCGGCGGCGAACTCCTCCCAGAGCGCCTCGCTGTAGGTGGCGAACCCCTCGTTGAGCCAGATGTCGTGCCAGGTGGCGCAGGTCACCATGTCGCCCCACCACTGGTGCGACAGCTCGTGGGCGGTCAGGTCCTCGGCAAACCCGCCCTGGCCGGTGAACGTCTGGTGCTCCATGCCGCCGCCGAAGGGGAACTCGTAGATCCCGTACTTCTCGCCCAGGAACGGGTAGGGGCCGTAGAGCGAGCCGAAAACGCCCAGCATGTCCAGCGACCGCAGCCACGCCGCGCGGTTCTGCGGTGTGTCGTGCTCCGGGTAGATGAAGAACTGCACCGGCATCGCGACGTCACCCGCAACGAACTGGCCCTCGAAGGTGGTGTAGGGGGTAGCCGAGAAGAAGAAGAGGTAGGGAGCGGTGGGGTAGTCGGTGCGCCAGTGGAACCGCTTCCTCCCCCCGCTCACGTTCTCCACCTCCACCAGCACGCCGTTGGAGGCCACCGTCCAGGAGGCGGGCACGGTGTAGAGCAGGTCGGCGGTGGCCTTGTCGCGGTTGTCCTCCTTCACCGGCCACCAGGTGTAGGCGTACCACGGTTCGGAGAGCGTGAAGACGATGGGCTGGGCGGCGTGGGTGGTGAAGGAGATGGAGCCCATACCCCCCGTCTGCGGCGTGCCGGCGTACTCCACCGCCACCTGGAACTCCTCCCCCGCCGCGTAGCGGCGCCCCAGCGCCACCTCGAGGGTCTGGGCGTCGCGGCGCTGGACGGTCGCCGCCCGCCCGTCCACCGTGACCGTCGCCGCGAACCCCTGCCACAGCCGGATCACCATCCGCTCCACCCCGTCCCGCACCGCCCGGACGGTGAGGGTGTTGCGCCCGGCCAGCCGCTGCAGGGTGAAATCGATCTCGATGTCCAACCGGTAGTGCTGCACGTCGGTCGAGTCGGCGGTCTCGTCCACGGGCAGATCCCGGGCCAGGACCACCTCCAAGGCCCGGGCCCGCTCCAGCGCCGCCGCCTTCGCCTGGGCGCAGGCCATGCCCGGCGGCTGCACCCCCGTGGCGGCGGCATTCCCCCACGCGACGAGGAGGAACAGCGCCCCCGCTACCGCTCCTCTCACCGTCCCCCCGCTGACGCCGGGCGGCCCGCTTCGCCCGCCGCACCCTGGCCCTGCGGCGGGCGCAGCAGCAGCTCCTGCGAGGCCGCCGCGCGCCAGGCCGCCACCAGTGCCCGCACCGCCGGCGCCGCTTCGGCCGGCAC
>JBBISY010000037.1:0-30753 GCA_037441065.1 Acidobacteriota bacterium
GGCCGCGGCGTGACCGGCTATGCCGGCGCCGGCAGCGGGACCACCTACGGCGTGTTCGGCGAGAGCGACAGTACCTCGGGTTGCGGCGTGTACGGCTATTCCGGGGCCAGCAGCGGCACCACCTACGGCGTGTACGGCGAGAGCGACAGCACTGGCGGGTACGGCGTCTACGGCCGTGCCCTCGCCAGCAGCGGCACCACCTACGGCGTGTACGGGCAAAGTGTCAGCACCGACGGCTTCGGCGTGTTCGGCTGGGCCACCGCCAGCAGCGGCACCACCTACGGCGTGTACGGTTTCAGCGCCAGCACCACCGGCCGCGGCATGCTGGGCTACGCCGCCGCCACCAGCGGCGCCACCTACGGCGTGTACGGTCAAAGCGCCAGCACCGCCGGCTTGGGCGTGTTTGGTTCTGCGAGTGCCACCACCGGCACCAACTACGGCGTCTACGGCGTGACTTCAAGCCCCTCCGGTTACGCCGGCTACTTCTGGGGCAAGGTCCACGTTACCGGCACGCTGACCAAGGGCGGGGGGGCCTTCAAGATCGACCACCCCCTGGACCCCGAGCACAAGTATCTCTCCCACTCGTTCGTCGAGTCGCCGGACATGATGAACGTGTACAACGGGATCGTCGTCCTCGGTGACGGCGGCGAAGCCTGGGTGGAGCTGCCAGAATGGTTCGAAGCTCTGAACCGCGACTTCCGCTACCAGCTCACCTGCATCGGTGGCTTCGCGCCCGTATACATCGCCGAGGAGATCGCCGCCAACCGCTTCAAGATCGCTGGCGGTATTCCCGGCATGAAGGTTTCCTGGCAAGTGACGGGGATCCGGCAGGACCCCTTTGCCAACGCCCACCGCATCCCGGTGGAGGAGGACAAGCCGGAGGGCGAGCGCGGCACCTACCTGCACCCGGAAGCCTGGGGCCAGCCCAAGGAAAGAGGCCTGGACTTCCAGCGCGACCCCCAGCTCTCACGCGAGCCCGCCGTGGAGGAGCACCCGTGACCCGGGAGACGTAGCGCCGCCCACCGCAATTGCTCCTCCGGGCTCGACCGACTGCGGGCGGCAGCAGGCTGGTCCCGTCCCGCCGTGATCTCTGCGCCGCCGGGCCCTCTGCCGCGTGCGTCCCCCTGGAGGTGCCTGGGGCCGCGACCGCGAGAACCGGTGTACGTGTCCGCTTGCGTCGCCGCGGAGGGGCGGCGTAAAATAGAAATTGAGCAGTGGCAGAACGGAGGTGCGTATGACCGACACGAAGAAACCGAGCAAGGTCGAGGAGAAGATCGACGCGGTGGAGGGGGCCGTGCACGAGGTCTTCCAGGGCGCCAAGGAGTCGATTGCCGCGGCCGAGAGCTCGGTGGAGCGGGCCAAGGAAGCGCTCGGCGAGGGGTACGGCAAGGTGAAGACGCGCTCGGCGGAGGCCCTGGAACGGGCCAAGGAGTACCTCGCCGAGGCGCGGAGCTCGCTGGAGGTGGCGCGGGAAAAGATGGGCGAGCTGTACGGCCGTTCCCGCGAGCTGGCCGAGGAAGCCTACGAGCGCGCGAAGACCCAATTCGAGAAGGTGTCGGCGGAGGTCAAGAAGGGGTACGCGAAGGTCAAGAGCAAGCTCGAGGAGGTGGACGTGAAGGAGGTGCGGGACGACTTCGTCGAGTACGTCCGCCGCAACCCCGGCAAGTCCTTGCTCATGGCTCTCGCTGCCGGCTTCGTCATCGGCTACCTCGTGCGCCGCCGGGAGCCCTAGCGCATGAAAGAGTACGAGGCGGACGATCTGGACGAGCTGGCAGGCGAGGCGACCGCGGCGGAGCCGTACGACGCGGTGGACGAGGACGAGGTGGAGGAGCGACCCCGCCGGCAGTTCAACGCCGACTTCCTCCTGGACAAGGTGATCCCGGACGAGATCGACTGGCGCCAACTGGTGCGCCAGCACCCGCTGTTGTGCATCGGCGCCGCCGGGCTCGTGGGGTTTCTCCTCGGGCGCTCCCGGGGGGCGGCCATCGTGGCCGGCGCCTCGGCGGCGGTGACCAACGCGGTCATGCGCCAGCTCTCGGACGTCCTCGACGGCGAGGTGCTGGAGTTCTAGCGGGGGTGCCGCTGCCGGTGGCAGGTGGCGGCGTGTAACGAAGCCCGCGGGCGCCCCTCGCGGGGCAGCCCCGCCAGGAGGAGCAACGGTGACGATCCCGACGACGGTGGGCAGATACCGCATCGAGGGGGAGCTGGGCCGCGGCGCGATGGGGGTGGTCTACCGCGGCACCGACCCGGCCCTGGACCGTACGGTGGCGATCAAGGTGATCCGCCCCGGAGTGGCCGACTCGTCCGTGCCGCCCGAGGAGATGGAGGCGCGTTTCCTGCGCGAGGCCAAGGTGGCGGCTCGCATCCTCCATCCCAACGTCGTGACGGTCTTCGATGCGGGGCGGGAGGGGCACGCCCTCTACCTGGTGATGGAGCTGGTGGAGGGAGAGTCGCTGGCCGCCCGCCTGGCGCGCGGGGCGTATCCCAGCGCCACCGAGGCGCTGGAGATCGTGGCGCGGGTGGCGGACGCCCTCGCCGCTGCCCACAGCATGGGGGTCATCCACCGCGACATCAAGCCCGCCAACATCATGCTCACCAAGGATGGGGGCGTGAAGGTGGCCGACTTCGGTGTGGCCAAGGCCATCGGCGAGGGCACGGACCTGACGAGAACCGGCACCGTGGTGGGCAGCCCCGCCTACATGGCGCCGGAGCAGGTGCGGGGCGAGCCCATGGACGGACGCTCCGACCTCTTCTCCCTGGGGGTCGTGCTCTACGAGCTGGTGATGCGCCGCAAGCCGTTTCCCGCCGACACGGTCACCACCCTCATTTACCAGATCCTCAACGAGGATCCGTTCAAGGATGCGGTCTCCACCGCGGCGCTGAGCCCCGAGCTGACCGCCTTTCTCCGCCAGTGCCTGGCCAAGAACCCGGCGGAGAGACCGGCGGACGCCGCTGCCTTTGCCGCGGGGGCGCGGGCCGTGCTGACGAGCCTCCGGGCTGCCAGCGTGACGGCCACCGGCCCCACGCGGATCCTGACAGCCCCCGTAGCCGAGACGGCGCCGCCGAGCGGCGGGCCGCCGCCCACCACGCGCATTGCGGCGCCGGAGACCCCCCTGGCGCCGCCGGAGCGGCGGCCGGCTCCCCCTGCGGCCAAGCCGGAGCACCGCGTGCCCTGGGTGCCGTTGGCCGTCCTCGCGGGCAGTTTGGTGCTAGTGGTGGTGGCGGCGGTGGTGCTCCTCAAGCCGCCCGCAGCCCCGCCCCCGGCCGGCGAGGCGCTGCTCGCTGAACTTCCGACCCCGGCCGGGCCGGCCACCCCAGCCGCGACGACTCCTGCCACCGAGACGCCCGGAGCAGGGCCGATCCCCTCGGCTCCGCTGGCGATGGCGACCCCGCTCCCCACCGTGACGGCGCTGCCCACGGTGCTCCCCACCGTCACGGCCAGCTCTTCGCCGCACCCTCCGGTCGGAGAGGGGGTGATCGCCGAGCCCACGCCCGCGCCGCACGTGGCGGCGGTGTTCGTCTGCAGCAAGGGCGCCGAATTCAACGTCTCCCCGGAAGAGGCGGAAATCACGATCAACGGGCAGGTCATCGGCATCGCCGACGACTGGGACGGCATGGGCGGCGGCAAGACCTACGAATTCCCCGGCCCGGGCACCTACCTGGTCCAGCTCAGCGCCAAGGGGTACGCCACCACCTGGATCCGTATCGACGTGAAACCCGACGCCGCCGACGAGATTGCTGACGTGGACACCGAACTGCCGGAGGCGGCTGCACCGGGCAAGAAGGCGGACAAGGAACCCAAGCAAGAGAACTGACGGCAGCGCGGTTGGCCTCTCCACCGCCGGGGCGCGCCGGGATCGGCCCCTGGGGTTGCCCGCGGCGCTTCGTTCACGGCTGGGCGGAGAGGACCATCGCGGCGAGGGCCACCGCCGCCGCCCCAGCGAGGAGCAGGTGGGGCAGGGTGCGGGCGAGGACCGCCTCCTTCTCGACCCTCCGGGCCGTCATGACGAGGACCAGGGCCGAGGCGGCGAACCCGCCCACCACCAGCAGCGTGCGGAGGAAGGTGACCACCGCCGGGTGCAGGAAGGTGCCCGCCGCGGCCACCGCCCCGATGGGGGTGCCGTGCAGCACCCAGTTGCCCAGCGCCCCCAGGTAGGCGAGCAGCTCCGCCCACCCGTCACCCAGGACCTCGTCGGCCAGCGCCGACATGTGGGCCGCGAAGGCGAGGGGGAGAAACGCCATCCCGTACCGGGCCATGTTCGTGCCGACCGGTTCGCGGGAGGCGGCGGCGGACAGGGTCGAGGCGACGGCCAAGGCGAGCAGCGCCCCACCGGCGAAGACGGCGAGGAGGAGCAGCTTGGTGAGGTTGGGGTTCCAGGTGAGGGTGGTCTTGAACGCCGCCCACCAGGGGGTGTGGGTGAAGTGGTGGCGGAACATCACGCCCAAGAGGATGAGGGCGAAGGCGGAGACGGCGAAGACCGGCTGGCTGTTGCGCCACAGTTCCTGCAGGGGGGGGCGGAGGTTCAGCTGCACGCCGCGGTGCTCGCAGTTCTTCACGCAGTTGGTGCACATCAGGCAGTCCACGTTGCTGGTCATGGAGGCGGGGTAGAGGAACATGGGACAGCCCGGCGTCTTCTCGGTGCCCTTGTAGCAGGTGTGGTCGCCGCACTGGGTCTGGCAGACCTTCTTGTTGCCGCGGATCTCCAGGGGCGCCAAGGTGGCGTAGCTGCCGAGCCAGGCGGCCAGGGGGCAGAGGTAGCGGCAGAAGGCGCGGCGCTCGAAGAGTACGGTGAAAACGGCGGCAAGGCCCAAAATGACGACGAGGAAGAGCACGGTCCCGCGCGGCGTACCCTCCACGTCAAACACCCCCTCCAGGTACTCGGCCGCGAGGTAAGCCCCCACCAGCGTCCAGAACTCGAAACGTTTGAGAAACTTCGGGACGGGCAAGTCGAGGCGCTTGAGGCGAGCCACCAGGTCCCCGAAGGCGGCGATGGGGCAGGTGCCGCACCAGATGCGGCCGGCCAGCGCCGCAGAGAGCGGCAGGAGGGGGAACCACACCAGCCAGGTGAGGAGCATGCCGGGGTTGGTGGTTTCGGAGGCGAGGGGGTGGCCAGGGAGACGGGTGGCACCCCAGCCGGTCATCACCGCCACGAACGCCACGAAGGCCAGGTTGACCCAGGTGGGAACCGCCATGAGCGCCGGGGTGCGCAGCAGCTGCCGTAGCCGGTCGTCCCGCAGGAGGTTGAGCTTGTGGATGTCCTTTTCCGGGGGGGCCACGAAGATGAGGTCGGCGGGGATGATGGTGTGTTCGGAGGTGATGATGGAGGCGCGCTCGATGACGTTCTTGAGTTCCTCCACGTTGCCGGGCCAGGCGTAGGAGACGAGGCGCTCCACCGCTTCCCGCGAGAGGGAAGGGGCCGGCCGGCCGTGGCTGCGCGCAAAGACCTTCAGGTAGTGCTGGGCGAGGAGCGGGATGTCCTTGAGCCGGTGCACGAGCGGCGGCAGCGCCACGGTGCGGTCCTGGAACAGTTCTCGCAGCTCGGGGATGAAGCGCGGCAGCACCTCGGCCTCGCTGCCGGTGGCGAGGAAAACGAGGCGCGTGGCGGCGCGCACGCTCTGCTGCCCCCAGACGCGGTGGAACCAACCCCGGCGCAGGTAGGTGACGAGCAGGCTCTGCTGGTGGATGTCGAGGAGCTCGGCGTGGGCGATGGCCAGCGTGCCGTCCCCCACCAGCTCCAGGTGACCGATCTGCGCCCCCCCGCCGGTGGCGGTGACGTCGGCCTCCACCCCGAAGAGGGTGGCCGCAACCTTGGCCGGTTCGATCTCGGCGAGGGAAAGCTCCACGAAGGGCTGGGCGGCGCGGGGGCTCGAGCGGTGCAGGTGGCGGGCGAGGGTGCGCTTGCCGCTGCCCTGCGGCCCCACGATCAGCACCGGCCTCGCATCGGCGGCCAAGGCCTCCACCTTCTGCTTGGCCCGCACGAATTTCGGGTCCTCGCCGACGATCTCCACATCGGTAGGGGCAGCCAGCTGCGCCAGGGCATCGCGGCGCACCGCGGAGGCGGTCGTGAGTTTGGCGGTGCGCAGCTTTTCCCGCACTGTCCCGACGATGGTTTCGGTCAGCCGTGGCTTTTCTTGCTGCAGCTTGGCAATGGCGGCGTTGGCCAGTTCCAGCAGGAAGACGTCGCCGTGGGCGAAGAGGGTCACCGAGGCCACGGGTTCCGAGAACAGCGCACGCTCCCCGAAAAAGTCCCCGGGGATCAGGAGGTCCACGTTCCGCTCCCCCCCCTCCTCGTTCACCTGGGCCACGCGCACGGCTCCCTTCACCACGAACAGCATCCGCTCCAGCGGCGAGCCCTGGGAGAGGATCGTGGCCCCCTTCGGGAAGACGCGCGGCTCGAGCGCGCCGGCCAGCGTGCCGATGGCCTCGGCGCCCAGGGCGGCCAGCAGGTCGCAGCGCCCGAGGAGCGAAAGCTTCTTTTCCTGGGCCACGTCCGGCACCGCGTGCTCGAAGGCCAGCACGCACCGGCCCAGGGTCAGGCGCATGCCCGGCGTCAGCACGACGCGCTTTGCCGGTTCCCCGTCGACGAGGATGCCGTTGGCGGACCCCAGGTCCTCGATGAGCCAGCGCCCGTCTTCGAACACCACGCGGGCGTGGGATCGGGAGACGGAGTCGTCGGGGAGCAGGAGATCGTTTCCGGGGGCGCGGCCGATCTTCACCGGGTCCGCTCCGAGCCGCACCACGGCCCCGCTCCCCGCCCCCTCCACCACCCCCAGGGTGGGGCGGAGGGCGGGGTCCTCCGCCCCCTGATCCCCGTCGGTCACGAGCGTGCGTTCGTCCTCCCACGGGTCGCGCTGCCGCGCGAGGAGGACCGTTGGGGAGGCAAGGTTGTCGTCCATGGCGTTCCCTCGCGGCTGTCCGCCGATCAAATGTAACCCACCGACCGGTACCGCTCGATCTTCTGCGGGATGGACACGTTCCAGTACTCCTCGAAGTCGAAGTGGGAGTAGTCGTGCGCCGGGGCGGGACCGGTGTCCACCAGCAGGCAGCGGGCCTGCCCGCCTTCCTCCACGACGAAGATGTTGTTGGGGCTCACCGAGGTCTTCGCCTCGGGGAAGCGCTCGAAGAGGCGGATGAGGCCGAGGACGAACTCCTTTACCGCAGCCCGGACGCGCTGGTACCGCTCGCTCTCCGGTGCCCCCAGCTGGTCGTACAGCACCGCCAGCGACTGCCCCTCCAGGCGTTTCTTGATGACGTAGTTGCCGTAGGCGTCGTAGTCTACGATGGCGGGCACGGGCACGCCGTGCCGGGAGAAAAACGCGGTGACCTCGCACTCCTTCACCAGGTGATCGCGGCTGTAGGCGCGGGGCTTGGCCACCTTGAACACCGACGCCGGGTCCTCCTGGAACTCGAACACCACCCCGTTCTCGCCCTCGCCGATCTTGGGCAGGCGGATGGTGTACCGTCGCCCGCCCACATCCACGGGCACGAATCCCCCGTGCTGGCCGAGCCCCTGCAGCACATGGCTGGACTCGTTGTCCAGGTACAGCTCGCGCAGATCCCCAGCCAGCGACTCCACGTAGCTGCGCGAGCCGAAGCCGAGCACCGATTCGCGCTCCTCCTCGCGCAGGAACATGCCCATGTAGCGCGCCTGGCGCAGCGCCGCCACCAGGTCCGCAATGCGTTCGTACTGGGTGGAGAAGAGCACGTCGAAGAGGCGCACCTCGCGGCCGGAGAGCGCCCGGTACCCGCAGCGGCGGCAGGCTTCCATCTGCACCTTGGGGATGCGCACCGTGGAGCCGGCCACCTCGATGTCGTGGGGCGCCTCGATGGTGGTGAGGACTCCTTCCTCGCAGCGGGGACACAGGTCGAGGCTGTAGGTGGAGTCGGTACTCCGGCGGGGCGGGGCGGCGGCGCTCACGAGGTGCCTCGCGGGAGCTGGGTGGCGGTGGAGGCCAACAGCTCGGCGTGGGAGCGGTCCAGAGCGTGGAGTCGCTCGGCCAGGATCTGGGCGATGTTGCGGATGAGCTTGTAGGGGGCCGCCAGGTTTGCCTCCAGGAGCTCGTTGAAACGATCCTGATCCATCTCGATGAGTTTGCACGGCGTCGCCGCCACCACCGTCATGGTGCGGGGCACCTTGAGGAGAAAGGCGATCTCGCCCAACACCGAGCCGCGACCGATGCGGGTGTGGAAGGAGCCCGGGGCCGAGTACACGCCGCGGCGCGCCTCCAGCTCGCCCTCCAGCACCAGGTAGAAGTTCTCGCCCACCGCGCCTTCGCGCAGCACCACCTCCTCCGCGTCGAACTCCACCGTGCGGGCCGCTTTGAGCAGGAGGAAGACCTCGGAGGGCTTGAGACCGCGGAAGATCTCGAAATCCTTGGCCTCGTCCCGCTCGGATACCGTCACCTCCTTCGGGACCAGCCACTGCAGGTAACCGGTGCGCTGGTACTTGCGGATGCGATCGGGGAGCACCTCGTTCCAGTACTTGGCGAAGGTGAACCCCTCGTAGTTCTTGTTCAGCGTGGTACCGGGGTCGATGAGCACGAACTGCGCGGGGTCCGTGAACTTCCCCCCGTGGGTGACGACGTAAATGTTGTTGGGGCTGATGGAGACCTGGCAATCGGGCCGCTGGCGGAAGAGCTCGAGCAGCCGCGTCAGGAACTGCTCCAGCCCCTCGAGGATGAGGCTTTGACTGCGCGAGGTGAGGGAGGCGAAGCGCAGGTACAGGCTGGTGACCGACTCGCCCTCGACGTACTGTTTGACGGCAAAGCGCCCCAGGGGGTCCATGAGGAAGATGCGCGGCACGGCCACCCCTTGGGAGAGGAAGAAGTCGGTGGTCATCCGCTCTTCCAGCAGGCGCTCCCGACATACGGGCTGCTGCTTGGCCACCTTGAGGCACAGCCTCCCGTGCGCGCCGGGGGGCGACGGCGAGACCGCTTCCAGGCGGTACACCATGCCCCGGTCCCCCTCCCCCAGGGGGGGCAAGGCCAGCGTGAAGGTCGCGTCGCCGTAGGCGCGGGTGAGGACCTTCTCCCCCCGTTCCTGCGCCGCCTGGACGGCGGCAAAGAACTCCACCGCTTGCGCTTCGAGCTCCGGTGCGGCAAGGTTGGCAGGGCCCGACCCGACACCGCTCATCCGTCACCCCTTTCGCTCCGTTGTGGACCACCACCCGCCAGCTGTGACACTCTTTCCACGTTGGCCGATGGTAGCACCGCCGAAACCGGTCACCAAGGAGGAACGCCATGGCGGCGCCCGGCGGCGGACGCCACTTCTGCTACGATGGCTCCACGATGCCCCGCGTGGGGTTGGAAATCGGGAGCCGGCTCGCCTGCCGGCGAGGGGCTCCCCCACGGCAACGGCGGGGCAGGGGGAGGACGCCATGAAGGTGTGGCTCATCGCGATCGTGGCCGTGGGTTTCGTGGCAGCCGAGGGCTGCCGCAGGGCGGCACCCCCGCCCACGCCGCCCGCGCCGGCTGCCCAGGCCGCAGGGGCCGCCTCGCCGGCCAGCGTCGAGGGCTTTCCCGACTACCCGGGGGCCAGCCGCATCTCCTTCAGCCAGCGGGGCCCAAGCAAGGACTACTCCCGCAAGGTTTCGGCGCGCCTCGTCACGACAGACCCCTTCCCCGCCGTGAAGGCCTTCTACGAGAACGTGGTGGCAAGCGGCGGCTGGAGCGTGGTCGAGCGCAAGGAGGAGCCGGACGAGGCCTCGTGGAAGCTGGTCCTGGGGACGGCGGCAGCGGAGGTGGAGGTGGAGGCGGAAGCTGCCGGGCGGGTGTCCATCCACATCGAGCGCAAGGACCGCTGAAGCCCTGGCGGCGCGGCTACCGCCCACGCTGCCGGAGGGCCAGCAGGGTGCGCAGCACCGGCTCCGGGACAAAGCTGGAGACGTCGCCGCCCAGGGCCCAGATCTCCTTGATCACCCGCGAGGACAGGTAGATGAACTCCTCGTTGGGGGTGAGGAACACCGTCTCCACCAGCGGCCACAGCCGCCGGTTCATGAGGGCGAGCTGGAACTCGTACTCGAAATCGGACACCGCGCGCATGCCGCGGATCATGACCCGGGCGCCGCTCTGCCGCATGAAGTCCACGAGGAGGCCGGAGAAGGAGGTGACTTCCACCTGGGGGGTGTCCGCGAACGTCTCGTGAATGACGCGGACGCGCTCGGGGAACGGCAGGAGCGCCTGTTTCTCCGTATTGGCGAGTACCGCCACGATGACGCGGGGGAACACCCCCACGGCCCGGCGCACGATGTCCACGTGGCCGAGGTGGAGGGGGTCGAAGCTCCCCGGGTAGACGGCAGTCGCTTCGGCGAAGGTCATGGCCCTTCCTCCACCGCGACGGCGGCGCGGTTGTGGTGGTCGTCCACAGCCCGCAGCGTGAGGACGTGCCGGCCGGGCTCGGCGCGCAGCCGGAACGTCTCCACCCGGCTGTCGAGGAGGCCGTCCTCCGGCGTGAGGGAGTGCCAGGCGTCGGCGTCGCGGTTCCACTCCAGCCGGCGGATGGGGGAGCGGGCGTCCTCCACGGTCACCAGCCACCACTCGCCGCGGCGCGTGACCCGCAGCGCGGGGGGCGTGTTGTCCACCACGAAGGCGGGGGAGAGGCGCGAGGCGCGGCCCGGTTCTTCGGGGTTGGCGTCGGCGTCGCTGGCGCTGATGCGGAAGCGGTAAACGCCGTCCGGGAGGGCCTGCGTGTCCAGCGAGAGGAGGGTGGCCTCCAGGTTCCGGCGCACCGGCACGAAGCCGGCCCACCCCTCGCCGGCGATCTCCACGTCGAAGCGCAGCGGGTCGCCGTTGGGGTCGGAGGCCGTCCACGAGACGGTCTGGTAGCCGACCCGGTAGTACAGCTTGCCCAGGGTGCTCTGCTGCTCGGAGGCGTCCTCGTCGAGGGTGGTGAAGATCCCGGACAGGTCGGGGTGCTGCACCTCCACGATCCGGTCGGATGGGGGGGGCGACTTGAGGAACACCTGGCCTGGTTCGTGGACCCGGATGGCGCGCAGTTCGGGGGGGAGGTTGAGCTGTCGGTAGGCGAGGCTCACGCCCCCCACCGCGGCGCGGCCGGCCGGGGGGGCGGCCAGTTCCACCCGCCACTGGGCGTAGCGGGCCGGCGGGACGTTCGCCGTGCCCCGGCCGCAGGGGAGCGGCTCGCTCCACGGGCTCCAGGTGTCATCCGGCTCGGCGGTGGCCCCCGTGCGGAGCTGGAAGGTGCAGCGGCCGCCGGGATCGGTGCTGGCCCGCACCTCCGCCTCCCCCCAGCGGCTCGGCTGGCCGCCGTCCAGGGGCGGCGAGGTGAAGGTCCCGGCGGGGGCACCCTGGCGGTGGAAGAGGGTGGTGGGGCTCTGGGTGAGCACCCAGCTGCCCCCCCGCGCCAGGCGCGTGACCTGGGCCGCCGTCACGGTGTCGAGCCGCACGGGGACGCCCTCCACCAGTTGCCACAGTTCGCCCTCGAGGCCGGTGCCGATCACCGGGCCGTTGTCGGCAATGTCCAGCGTCGTTGCCAGCTGCTTCGGGAAGCGGTGCGCCGTGGTCACCGCCCCCTGGGGCAGGATGCGGAGGATTTCGGACACCGCGCCTTGCGTGTCGGCGCCGGCGGCGGGCGCCTCGGTGGAGGTGGTCGCCGTGGGCTCGGCGCCGCCCTTGGCAGCAGCGCCCAGGGTGGGATCGCCGGTGAGGGCGGCAGCCCACACCACCCCGCTGCGCTCGGCGGCGAGGGCGGCAATCTCCGAGAAGGGGGAGTCGAAGAGGACGCCCGGCGGTCCCTGGCCCGTCCAGCGCAGCACGAGGCCCCGGCCGGAGGTGCCCACGAACAGGAACTCCCCGCCCACCGCCAGGCAGCGCGCGTGGCGGTCGGGGACGAGGGCGGCGAGCTCGAAGCCGTTGGCTCCCAGCCGCAGCAGGCGCCCGGGGTTGCCCGCCGCCGCCACCAGCTCCCCCCGAAACCACGCCAGATCCCAGAGGTTTCCCTCAGGGAGGGTGCTGGCCACGGTAAGTTCCCCGCCGCGGGAAAAGCGCAGCAGCGTCGCCGGGACGGCCGTGGCGGCCCACAGCGTGCCGTCGGGAGCGACCAGCAGGGCCGTCACCTGGTCGCCGTTGAGTTCGGCGAGGAGGGTCTTGGCTCCGTCACGGCACCGCCACACGCGCGCCGGGTGGCCGGTGCCCACGTAGGCGGTCCCGTCCTCCGCCACCGCCAGGGCGAGGCCCAGAGGCTCCTCGAACGTGGCCACCTGCTGCAGCGGCGGCATGGCGGCCAGGCTGCCGTCGGGGAAAACGGCCACGCCCCGCGAATAGGCGTTGGCGAGGGCTTCCGGCGTGTCGAGCCGCAGCCTGGCCACTTGGCTCGCGGGCGCCGGCGAGGCGGCCAGGGTGGCGAGGAGGCTCGCCACGAGCGACGCCACGGGGGTGGCGCTGGGGCCCGCGCCACGGCGGCGGGCGGTGGGTGGTGGGCTGGTCATCGCCCCTCCGGACGGCGACGCACCGAGAGGGGGATGCGGAACGCCCCCTCCAGCGGGTACGGTGCTGCGGATCGCGTGGTCGCCACGATGGTGGTTTTCAGACGCTGGGGACCCTGGCGGCCGAGGCCGGTGGCGAGGGTGGCGGCCCAGGAGGGGGGGAGCGCCGGCTGCGAGGCGCCGGGGTAGGCAATGCCGCCTTCCCGCGCTTCCAGGGCAACGACCAAGGTGGCACTGCTCTCCAGGCGCGCCGCAGTCTCCAGTTGCCCCGCAAAGTCCGTTGGCTCCAAACCCATGGCCTTGACCAGGTAGTCGCTGAAGGCGGCGCCGTCGGCCACCACCAGGTCGAGGGTCCCTGGCTGCGTGTCGGCCGGGACCTGGACCGAGAGGCGTCGCACCACCGGCGACGCCTGGTGGGGTCGCAAGCGCACCAGGACGTCCAGCTGCTCGCCGGCGGCCACCACGGTGCGGGCCGGGATCGCCTCGGCGATGCTGGCCCCCAGCGGCCGTTCCGTGCGGTCGAGCCGTACCTGCACCGAAGCGAGAGGTGGGTGGGGGAACGGCGAGGCCTCGAAGTAGGCGCAGGCCGCCCCGGCGAACGCCGCCGTGCGGGCGAGGGCGTCGGCCCCGCGCGCCGCCTGCCGCAGGGTGAGGGTGCGCCCGTCCGCAAAGGCGAACTGGAACTCGGCCAGCACCGAGGCCTCGCCGGTGCCCGCCCCGCGCGCCGTGAGGCAGGCCGCGGTGAGGTAGGTGAGGAGCAGCGGTTCCAGCAGCGGGACCTCCGCCATGCGGAAGCTCCAGCGTCGCGGCTTGCTCTCACCCTCGCCCTGTACCCCGATGTGCACCCCCACCCCCGCGGGCGGCACCCCCACCTCGGCCAGCATCCCCGCCGGCCGGTCGGCGAGGAACGTGCCGAAGGGTTGCCCCACGCAGAACACCTTGAAGGGGACCTGGTAGGAGTCCTGGATGGCGACCACCCGGGCGCGGGCGGCGGGGAACTTGACGGATCCCAGCGAGAGGAGAGGGTGACCGAAGGCCCACACGGTGTTGCCGGCCCGGGCAGTGACCGTGCCGCCCGCCGCCACCACCGCGTCGCCCCAGACCACGAGGGCGGCTACCATGTCGCCCGCCTCCGGCACTCCAGCGACGGGCGCGTTGCCGCCGGCAGGGAGGGAGCGAAAGCCGGCGGCAGCCAGGACCTGCTCCGCGAACCCGCCGCTGGCGCCGAGACCGCCCACCGCCACGGGGAGAGGGCCGCCGGGCCGTGCCACCGCCAGCGCCGCCACCACCTCGTCCGGAGCGAGGCGAGCCGCAGCGAGACCCGAGAGGGTGGCGAGGGGCACGGGGCTGGTGGGCGGGGCAGGCGCCCCCGCTTCGATTTCGCGCATCCGCGCGAAGGGCGTAATCCCGGCCAGCCCTTCGCGGGCGAAGGCAAAGCCGTAGGCCACGGCACCCAGCAGCTTCCCCTCCACGTACACCGGGGAGCCGCTCATCCCGGCCACCACGCCGCTGCCGACGAAGCGGTCGTCGGCCAGCCGCACGAGGATCGAGCTCCGCTCCGGGGCCGATGCATCGAGGACGCCCAGGACGACCACGGGGATCTCGATGCGCTCACCGTTCCCCCACTCGGTGACGCACACCCCCTGCTGCTGCGGCTGCAGCAGCGCCGGATCGAGCCACTCCACCGTCGGGTGCGCCGCCAGCGCCAGGAGGAGGGGCAACACCACGGGCTTACGCCGTTGCCGACAGCTCCCGGATCAGGTGTCGGCCGGTGAGGGGCAGCAGCGCCGGGAGCTGCTGGACCAACTGGGCCAGCTCCTGCGGCAGCAGGGCCTGGAACCCGTCGGACAGGGCGCGGGCCGGGTCGTGGTGCACTTCGATCATCAAGCCGTCGGCCCCCACCGCTGCGGCAGCCCGCGCCAGCGGCACCACCTTGTGCCGTTTGCCGGTGCCGTGGGAGGGATCCACGATCATGGGCAGGTGGGAGAGGCGCTGCACGGCCACCACCGCGGCCAGGTCGAGGGTGTTGCGCGTGTGGTCGGCGAAGGTGCGGATGCCGCGCTCGCACAGGATCACCTGGTAGTTGCCCTCGGAGAGGATGTACTCCGCGGCCATGAGCAGCTCCTCGATGGTGGCCGCCATGCCGCGCTTGAGGAGCACCGGCTTGTTGGCGCGGCCGCAGAGCTTGAGGAGCGAGTAATTCTGCATGTTGCGGGCGCCGATCTGGATCATGTCGCAGTGCTCGGCCACCAGTTCCAGGGACGTCTCGTCCAGAGCCTCCGAAACCACCGGCATCCCCACGTGCCGGCCCACCTCCTGGAGAATCTCCAGGCCCCGCTTGCCCAGCCCCTGGAAGGCGTAGGGGGAGGTGCGGGGCTTGAAGGCACCGCCGCGCAGGATGTTGGCCCCAGCGGCCCGCACCGCCTGGGCGATGGCAGCCGTCTGCTCCTGCGTCTCCACCGCGCAGGGCCCGGCAATGACGACGAAGTGGCCGGCACCGACGGGAACCCCCCCGACCCGGACCAGGGTGTCCTCGGGTTTGGTCTCGCGGCTCACGAGCTTGTAGGGGTGGGAGACGGGGATGACCTCGAGCACCCCGGGGAAGTTCTCGAACAGCGCCGGGTTGAGGGCGCCCGTGTTGCCGGTGATGCCGATGGCCACGCGCTGCGCCCCGGGGATGGGGTGGGCCTTGAGCCCGAGGCTCTCGATCCGTTCAGTGACCGCAGCCACCTCTTCTTTGGTGGCCGCGGCGGTCATGACGACGAGCATCGTCCGCTCCCCCCGTCGGGGCTATACTAGCCGAGACGGGGAGGTTGTCAACGTGAAGAAGGCTGTGCTTGCCGTGCTGTGCCTTTCCCTTTCGGCCTCCTGGGCGGGCGCCGTCTACGTGATCATCCTCCGCAACGGCAACCGGATCGTCGCGCAGGAGAAGTACCAGGTGAAGGGTGCGAACGCCATCTTCCGGAACAAGGTGGGGACATTGATGAGCGTTCCGTTGGATCAGATCGATGTGGCCAAGACGGAGCGCATCAACAGCATGAACCTGGGTGACGCGGTGGCGCTGGAGTGGATCGACGAGGTCCGGCCGACCCCGGTGCCCACCCCCACGCCCTCCGTCGCCACGCTGGGCAAGATCCGCAGCGGCCTGGCGGCTCCGGAGGCGGACGCGGCCCGCCCCACACCCACGCCGGGCATCACCTTCCAGGACCGGCCGTATCCGGATCGCCAGGTGGAACTAGCGTTCACCGAGGGGCTCGAGCGCAGCCACCTCTACCTCTATCGGATGAGCGAGGGGACGCGCCCCCGCTACTTCTTCGTCGAGGTCCAGGTGGGCGGCCAGGCGGAGGTGTTGAAGGCCCTCGACACCATTGCCACCGTCTACCACCTGCTCAGCCAGACGGCGCCGGACCGTGCGCCGGAACGAGTCGAGATTCAGATGCTCAACGAATCCGGTAAGGAGGCCGGCCTCTTCCGCCTCTCGGCCGCCGACGCCGCCGAGCTGGCGCTCAAGAAGGTGACGCCGGAGGACTTCTTCGTCAAGCACGTGATCTTCTAGTCCGCATTCCGCCGCCCTGGCGCGCCCCGGCCGGTCGCCGCCCGTCGTGCCGAGGCCCCAGGGGCACCGCGGAGGCGGTACGATGTCTCGCATGAGGTACCGCGTAAGCCGATGGCATGTCCTCGTGGCGGTGGCGGTCGGCGTTGGGCTTTCGACCGGGGCCGGCTGCAAGCCGCCGATGAGCGAGGCGGAGCAGCAGTGGCGGAGGGAGCGGGAAGCGGCGGTGAAGAGCGCGTTGCCCCCGCAGCGGGTGGCGCACTTTGCCGGCCTGCGCTTCTTCCCCTACGACCACCGCTACCGGGTGAGGACCATGCTCGAGCCCCTGTCGCCGCCCCAGCCCCTGCGGCTGGCGGCCTCCGACGGTTCCATGCGCCCCGCCCACCGCCTCGGGCGCGTGCGCGTCGTGCTGCCGGCCGGCGAGGCGGCTTTGTCCGTGTTCCAGCTGGACGACATCCGCGACCGCTACCCCGACCACCTGTTCCTGCCGTTTCGCGATGCCGGTGCCGGCCGGGAGACCTACGGCGCCGGCCGCTACGTGGAGGTGAACCGCCTGGCGGGCGGGGTGCTGGAGATCGACTTCAACCGCGCCTACAACCCGGACTGCGCCTACGGCATCGGCGGCCGCTGCCCGGTGACGCCGGAGGAGAACACGGTGCCGTTTCTCGTGGCAGCCGGGGAGATGATGCCGGCCCAGCACTGACGGGCGGCGGTCCGACCGGCCGCCGCGGCGCGCCGGCCCGGGAGCGTGTACCCTGGGGCGGTGACCGCTCTTCTGCTCCTCGCCGCCTCTGCCCTCCCGCCGGTGGTGGCGGACCCGCGCTCCGGCCCCTCCGAGTGGGTCGTGGCTGGGGTCGAGGCGGTGTCGCCCGCCGGGGTGCTGGTACCGCTCCCCGACGATCCGGCGGCCCTCGATCAGGCGTGGTTGGAAACGGTGGTGGGCTGGTCGGCCCGCGGCGTGCCGGTGCTGTCGCTGGGCGGCGTGCCCGCGGAGAGCGTGCGGGCCTACCTGGACGGCGCGGTGCTGGAGCCGCCCCCTCCCCTGGCGGCGCTCGCCGAACTGCGCCGGGAGCTGGGCGGGATGCCGGTGGTGGTCCCGGCTTCCGATGCGGCCGAAGCGGTGGCGGCGCTGGCCGCCGGGGCGTCGGCGGTGCTCGTACCCGACCCGCCGCCGGCGTGGCGGAGGGAACTGGTGGACCTCGTGGAAGAGCCACATCCAGCCATGGCGGGGGGTGTGCCGCTGCCCACGGCCATGCGCGTCGCCGATCTCGCCACCGTGGTGGGACTGCCGAGCGGCTTCCCGGGCGGCGAGGTGGCGCTGCCCAGCACCTGGTATGCGGCGGCGCGGCTCGTGAGCGAGGAGGCGCAGGAGCTCCCGGTGGCGATGCGGCGAGACTCGGTGCTGGTCACAGTGCCGGCGCTGTCGGGGGGCGGCCTGTTGGTGGCGGCGCGGCCGGGGGTGGGCGAGGGGAGGGTGGAGCTCGTGGAGGTGCAGGGGGAGCGGCTGCCCACCGCCGCCGAAGTGCTGGCCCGCCACCAGCGGGTGGCGGCGCGCCAGCGGCGGCTCGTGCCGTTCTGGGAGGCGACGCAGCGGCTGCTGGTGCGGGTGTGGGTGGGGGAGTTGGGGCGCAGTTTCGAGCTGGAGCTGGAGGGTCCCGCCTTCTGGGCGGAAGGGGTGGGCACGGACTGGGAGATTGCCCGCGCCTGGGTGGACGGGGTGAGGTGGGATCCCGCGGAACTCCCGGAGCTGCCGCTGCTGGAGCCGGAGCGGCCGCCGGTGCCGCCGCTCTCGCTGCGCCTGGACCCGGCCTGGGTTTTCCAGCTCGAGGGGGTGGCGCAGCGCGCCGGGCGGCGCTGCTTTGCCCTGGCCTTCCGCGACGTGCCCGCGGCCGCAGGCGCGAAGCGGAGCGGCACCGCCTTCATCGACGCCGAAAGCTTCGCCCTGGTGGAACTGGAGGAACGCGCCGTCGACCTGCCGGGCGACGTGCGGGCCACGCGCTCGGTGAGCCGCCTCGCCCCCTGCCAGGTGGAGGGGGAGACGGTGTGGCTGCCCAGCCAGGTGGTGGCGGACGACCTGCTCTCGGTCTTCGGCGGTTCGGCCACGGTGCACCGGCAGCTCACCCTCACCGGCCTGCTGCCCCGCCCGGCCTCCTTCGCGGGCGATCGGGCCGCCGCGTACGCCCGCCCGTCGCGGATGCTGCGCGACGCGGCAGGGGGGGTGGTACCCCTCCTCCCCGACGGCAAAGGGGGGCGCACCGTCGGCGATGGGCGCCAGGTCTCGCAGACCTTCCTCATCGGCGGGTTCGTTGCCGACCCTGGACTCGAGTTCCCCGTCCCGTTCGGGGGGTTGCAGGTCCAGGACTTCGCCTTCCGGGGGCGGGACGAGCAGCTCCGCGCCCTCATCGCCGGCGCCATCAACGACGTCTCCTGGACGAGGCGGCGGGACGGGACCGAGTTCACGGCGCGTGCCTTCGTCCAGCTCTACCCCTTCGGCAACGCCCCGTGGGTGGCGGGCGAGGAGCGGAAAGAGGAGACGGTGAAGGTACTCCGCCAGCGGCTGGGGGTGGGCCTCGCCCGCTCGCTGGGCGCCACCCGCTGGCTTTTGGAGGTGGGCCTCGATCGCTGGGACTTTCGCCGGGACGAGGAGACCGCCAGCGCCTTCGTCCTGCCCCAGGACACCTTCGAGGGACGGCTGCGCATGGAGGGCCGGACCGTGGTGGGGGCCACCACCGTGACCGTCGCCGGCGAGGCGGGGTGGCGCGAAGACTGGGAGGCGTGGGGGATGCACGCCGAAAACCCGCCGGAGCGGCACTGGCGCCAGGTCCAGCTCGGGCTGGTCCGGGAGACGGCGCCTTTTCCACTGGCCAAGCTGAGCCTCCGCGCGGAGCTCGCGTCCGGCTCGCGCCTCGACCGCTTCTCCGCGCCCTCGCCGGGCCGGTTCGGCGGCGCGAGGGTGCTGGGGATCGCCTCGGGACGGGTCACCCCCGAACGGTTGGTGGTGGCGGGCGGGTCGCTGGCGCTGCCGCTGGGGGCCCGCCTGCGCGCCCGCCTCGGCGCCGACGGGGCGTGGGTCTGGGAGGAGCGCTCGGGCTACGCCGGCCGGTTCCTGGCCGGGGTGGGCGTGGCGCTCTCGGCGAAGGGGCCGTGGCGCACCATGCTGGAAGCTGCGGCCAGCTACCCGCTCGCGACGCCGGGGCGGCGCGGCGCCATCGTGGAGCTCTTCCTGCTGCGGCCGCTGTGACGCGCCGAGCGCGGCGGCGCGGCGCAGGCCGTCCCAACAGCCGGCGTTTGCGCCGCGTATGCAGAAGGGGAGGGCGCCCGTGCACCGACATCTCGAAGTTGCGCTGGTCGCTGCCGTTGCCGTGTGGGCTGGGGTGGAACAGGCGAGGGCCGAGGAGTGGTCGTGCTCCCCCTGGGAGTGGTTGCACCCGCAGCCGTTCCCCCTCCGGCTGGAGGCGGTGGTGGCGCGCGGCGGCGAGTTCTGGGGCTTCGGCGACACCGGCGTGGCGGTGAGTGCCGACGGCGTGCACTGGCAGCGCCGGAGCCTGTCCAGCGGCAGGCTCAGCGCCGCGCTGTGGACGGGGCAGGAGTTCCTGGGCACGGCGGGCAACACCGTGGTGGCCAGCCGCGACGGGGTCACCTGGCAGGTGCGCCACGAGGTCTGGCAGGACCCGATTTTCTTCACCATCCGGCTGCGCTCCCTCGCCGCGGGGGCCGGCCGCTACGTGGCGGTGGGCGAGAACTACAGCGGGCGATTCTCCACGTGGTCGCCGGTGCTGCTCACCTCCCGCGACGGCGTGGCCTGGAGCCGGGGCGAACTCCCGCCCGCGGCGGACCCATCGCACAGCACCCTCGCGGCGGTGATCTGGGCCGGCGGGCGGTTCCTGGCGGTGGGGAGCTACCTGCTGACGAGTCCGGATGGCGAGAGCTGGAGCGCCGACGAGCGGGTGCAGGGGCAAAGCCTCGCCTCCGATGGCAGGGTCGTGGTGGTGGCGGGCGAGACGGAGCTTCTGGTCTCGGTGGATCTCGCCTCCTGGCAGGCGGTGCCGAGCCCGGTGCGGCAGGGGAGGGTGCGGTTTACCGGGGGGCGCTGGTGGCTGGCGGGGCCCTGCGCCGCCTGTCCCGACCAGGAGCCCTCCCTCTGGTCCTCCACCGACGGGCGAACCTGGCGGCGCGCGAACCTGGACGCGCCGGTGGCACTGCGCGATGTGGTGGCGGCCTCCGGGAGGTTCGTGGCGGTGGGCGACGGGGCGGCGGTGAGCCGTGATGGGGAGAGGTGGCAGACGAGCCTGGCCAGCCTGGCGACGGGCCTGGTGGCGGTGGCCAGCTCCGGCAGCAGCGTGGCCGCGGTGGGGCAGGGCGGCGAGCTCCTCGTCAGCGAGGGCGGCGGGCCGTGGCGGCGGGTGCTGTGGGGCGGAACGGCCCCGCTGGCCGACGTGACCTCCAGCGCGGCGGGTTTCGTGGCGGTGGGGGAGGGGGTGAGCCTGGTGGGTCGGGAGGGGGGCGCCTGGTCGGTCCATCCCACGCCCGCAGGCGTCGCCCTGTCGCGGGTGGTGGCGGACGGCTCGCGGTTGCTGGCGGCGAGCTGGGACGGCGGCCTGTTCGTCAGCGCCGACGGGGCCGCGTGGTCGGCCGTGCCGCTGACCGGCTTGGGTCTCCCCATCAGCTTCTTTCCCGATCTGGTGGCAGGCCGCGGCGTGTTCGTGGCTTCCCTGTGGCGGCGCGACCAGGGGGGCGCCCTCATCGCCAGCTCGGACGGCGCCACCTGGACCAAGGTGGCCGACACGCGGTCGGGCCTCCCGGAGCTGGCCTGGGGCGGGGGGCGGTTCCTGGCCACCGACTTCGACGTGGTGCTCGCCTCCGCCGACGGCACCACCTGGCAGGAGGTGAGCCGGGGAAGGGAGCTGGTGGGCCTGCAGTGGGCCGGCGACCGGTTCGTGGCCTGGGACCGCGACGGCGGCTTCTTCGAGAGTGCCGACGGGAGCGCGTGGCGCGCCGCCAGCGGGCCCTCCGGGGAGGCCAGCAGCGCGGCGGGTGCGGTGCTGTGGCGGGTGACGGCGGCGGGGGCCGTGCAGCGGTCCACCTGCGGGATTGGCGCCGTTTCCCTGGTCTTGCCCTCCCTCGCCCACCGGCCGGGTGCCAACGGCACGCTGTGGCGCAGCGACGTGGCGCTGCACAACCCGGCGCCGGCACCCATCGTCGTTGGGCTCGCGGCGGTCCCCCGCGGCGAGCGTACCGCCGCGGGAGAGCTGGCCCTGACCTTGCCGGCTGGCGGCGCGCTGCGGCTCGACGACGCCTTGGCGAGCTGGCTGGGCGTCGAAGAGGCGGCCACCCTGCGCCTCGCCAGCTGGGGGGGGTCGCTGCTGGCCGCGGCGCGCACCTACAACGAGACCGCCGATGGCACGTTCGGGCAGTTCATCCCGGCTTCCCGCCCCAGCGACGCGGTGGGCGCGGGAGAGGAGGCGCGGCTCCTCCACCTGGCCCACGCCGCGGACCGGGACATCGGCTTCCGCACGAACCTGGGGCTGGTGAGCGTGGGGGCCGAGCCCGCTACGGTGGAGGTGGAGCTGCGGGGCGGGGACGGGGCGCTGGTGGGGTTGCGCCGGGCCGAAGTGCCGGCCGGGGTGTCGGTGCAGTTCGACGACGTGTTTCGCGGTTTCACCGCGGGCGACCTGGGGACCGGGCTGGCGGTGGTGACGTCGCAAAACGGATCGGTGCTGGCCTACGCCTCGGTGGTGGACAACCGCTCCGGCGACCCGATCTTCGTGCGCCCCGCTCGGCGCTTCGAGGCCGGCGAGAGCGCCTGGCTGCCGGGCGCCGGCCACCTGGTCGGCCTCGGCGGCAGCCTCTGGCGCACCGATCTGGAGCTGCACAACCCCGGCGAAGGGGCCATCTCCTGCACCGTCGAGCTCTTCCCCCGCGGGGTAGGGGGAGGGCCGCAGGGCAGCGTCACCGTCGAGGTGGCCGGGGGGGCCAGTGTGCGTCTTGTCGACGTGGTGGGGGATGGCTTTGGCCACGAGGGTGCGGCGACGCTGCGCGTGCGGGCCGCCTCCGGCAGCGTGATGGTGGGTGCCCGCACCTACGTGGCCAGCGACGCTGGCAGCTACGGCCAGTACGTGGCCGCACTGGGGGAGGGGGACGCGGTGACGGCTGCCTCCCCGGGGCGGCTGCTGATGCTGCGGCAAAGCGCGTCGCGGACCGCTGGGTTTCGCACCAATCTGGGCCTGGTGAACGTGACGGCGGTGCCAGCGGTGGTGGAGATCGAGCTGCGGGGGGCGAGCGGGGCTCTGCTCGGCGTGGCGAGGCAAGAGCTGGAGCCGCTGGCGTCGGTGCAGCTCACCGAGGTGCTGCGAGCGGTGGCGCCGGGCGAGGTGGACGACGCCGTCGCGATCGTGCGCACCACCACGGCGGGGGCGGCCGTCCTCGCCTACGCCTGCCTCATCGACAACCGCACCCACGACCCGGTGTTCGTGCCGGCGGTGGCGGGGGAGGCGGCGCCGGGCGCCGGGGCACTCCCCGGCCTCACCCCGTGAGGGCCAGCCAGACGGCGGCAATGGCGAGGGTGGCGAGGGTCACCGGCACGCCGATGCGGGCGTGGTCGCGCCACGAGATGGGGACACCCAGGGCAGCCGCCTGATCCACCACGATCAGGTTGGCGATGGAGCCAACGAGGAACAGGTTGCCGGCGAGGGTCGAGGCGAGGGCCAGGATCGTGCCCCCTTGCGGGTGCGTGGCGCTGGGCAGGAGCAGCATCACCGCCGGCACGTTGGACACCAGGTTGGAGAGCACCACGGTGGCGGCGAAGAGGAGCGGGGGGCTCTCGAGGGGGAGCCCGGCGGCCTCCAGGCCGGCGGTGAGGCTAGCCAGGTGCCCGTAGGCGGCGAAGGCGTGGTTGACCACGAACAGGCCCACGAAGAGCACGAGGAGGTGCCAGTCCACGAGGCCGAGGATGTGGCGGGAGGCCATGCGCCGGCTGGTGAGGAGCAGGCCGGCGGCGGTCAGCGCCACCACCTCGCGCCCTACCGAGGAGGCGAGGAAGAAGGCCACCACCGCCAGCAGGACCGCGGCGCCCTTCATCGTCTGCCAGCGGTCGAAGGGCGGCGCCTCGACGCGCGGGATCGGGGTGTGGCGGAGCCAGCGCCCGCGGGTGCCGCGGCAGATCACCCCCCACACGGCGAGGCACCCCAGCGCCACCGGCGGCCCGGCAGCGGCCAGGTAGCGGCCGAAGGAGAGGCCCAGCTTCTGGCCGATGAGCATGTTCTGCGGGTTGCCGATGAGCGTGGCCGCGGAACCCACGTTGGCGGCGCAGGCGAGGCCGAGCAGGAAGGGGACGGGGTCGAGACCGCGCCGGGCGCACCCCTCCACCAGCACCGGGGTCATGGCGAGCACGACGATGTCGTTGGCCAGCAGGGCGGAGAGAACGGCGGCCACGGCGATGAGCAGCGCCAGGAGTCGGCCCGGCGAGACGTCGAGCCCCGCCAGCCGCCGGGTGAGGGCCGCGTAGGCGCCGCCCAGGCGGAACTGCGCCGACACCACCATGAGCCCAAAGAGGAGCCCCAGGGTGGGCACGTCCACCGCCTGCCAGGCGGCGGCCGGGGTCACGGTGCCGGTGGCGATGAGGGCGAGGGCGCCCAGGAGCGCGATACCGGTGCGGTCCAGAGCGAGCCCCGGCAGTTCCCCCAGCACCATCCCGCCGTAGACGAGGAGGAAAGCGGTGAGCACGATGGCTTCCGGCATGCCGAGGCGAAGATAGCATCAGCGGCCACCGCCGGGCCGGGGCTGGCCGCGGGCAGCGCGCCGGGTCGTGGATGGTGTCCAGCGGTGGTAGGCTGGCGGCGATGCTGGCGGAGGAGCGCCCGTGAACCTGTCGGGAGCGCAGCGCACCTACCTGCGGGGGCTGGCCCACGCCGTGCGGCCGGCGGTGCAGGTGGGGCGCGAGGGGTTGTCCGCGGGGGTGATGGCCGCCTTCGAGGCGGCCCTCCAGGCGCAGGAGCTGGTCAAGGTGCAGTTCCTGACCGAGCGCGACCGCGCTGCCAAGGGGCAGCTGGCCGAGGCGATGGCGCGGGGCGCGGGGGCGGTGTGTGTGGGCAGGATCGGCCACACCGCCATCTTCTTCCGGCGCCACCCCGACCCGCAGCGGCGGCGGGTAGTCCTGCCCGGGGAGGAGACACCATGACGCGAACGGCATGCCGCACCTGCCGAGGTTGGGGTGCCGCGGCCTGCGGCACGCTCGTGCTGCTGGGGAGTGCGGCCCCCGCGCAGCCGCCCCGCCACACTCCGGTCCCGGCAGCGGCCCTGGAGGCCCACGTGCGCTTCCTCGCCGACGACCTCCTGGAAGGGCGGGGTATCGGCAGTCGCGGCGGGCGCCTGGCCGCCCTCTACATCGAGACCGTGTTCCGGGCAGCGGGGCTCGAGCCGCCGTCCAGCTCCTTCCGGCAGCCGTTCACCATGCACGCCTTCGCCCCCGACCCCGCGGCGTCGCTGGCCATCGAGGACGGGGGCAAGCCCCTGGCGGCGGACGAGGACTTCGTGCTCCGGAACATGGGGCTGCCCGAGGGGAGCTGGCGCGGCGAGCCGCTCTTCGTGGGGTACGCCATCGACGCGCCGGAGGAGCACTGGGACGACCTCAAGGGGGCGGACCTCGAGGGGAAGCTGCTGGTGGCGTTCACCAACGAACCCGGGCGGGACGACCCCGCCCGCTTCCGGGGCCGGGCCCTCACCGTCCACGGCCGCTGGACGACCAAGTACGCCCTGGCCGCCCGGCGCGGTGCCGCGGGCATGCTCTTGGTGCACACCGACGGCGACGCCGGGTACGGCTGGGACGTGGTGCGCAACGGCTGGAGATCTCCCACCCTCGCCCTGGCGGACGGCGAGCCGCTCTTGCCGTTGCGCGGCTGGATCACGGAGGGAACGGCCGAGCGCCTGGCTGCGGCCGCGGGCACCTCCCTCGCCGCGCTGCGCGACCGCGCGGAGCGGGCGGACTTCCGGCCCTTTACGCTGCCGGTTCGCCTGCACCTGCGCGCCCGCCTGGCCTTCCAGGAGGTGGAGGGGGTCAACGTGGTGGGGGTGTTGCCTGGCCGCGACCGGCGGGCGGTGGTGCTCTCCGCCCACTACGACCACCTGGGGTTCGGCGAGCCGGTGGCGGGCGACGCCATCATCAACGGGGCGGTGGACAACGGCTCGGCGCTGGCGGTGCTGCTCGCTCTGGCGCAAGCCTACGCGGGGGAGGCGCGGGAGACCCGCCCCACGCTGGTCTTTGCCGCGGTGGACGCCGAGGAGGAGGGGTTCTGCGGCTCCATCCACTACACCCGCCACCCGGTGGTGCCGCTGGCCGACACGCTCGCCAACCTCAACTTCGAAATGGCCAACGTGTGGGGACCGACCCGCGACCTCGTGGCCATCGGCGCCGAGCACTCCGAGCTGGCCGACGTGGTCGCCACCGTGGCGCGGCAGCTCGGGATGCGGGTGGCGCCCGACGACGCGCCGGAACAGGGCTACTTCTTCCGCTCCGACCAGTTCGCCTTTGCCCAGGCCGGGGTTCCGGCCGTGTGGCTGGACGGCGGCACCGACGTGATCGGCCGGCCGGCCGGCTGGGGTGCGGAGCAGCGGCGGGAGTACCGCCGCCGGCACTACCACCGCCCCTCGGACGAGGTGAGGCCGGACTGGGACTTCCGCGGCCTCGTCCAGCTCGCCAGCGTGGTGCAGGCGGTGGTGGACGAAATTTCCCGCCGCGGCGTGGTGCGCTGGCGGCCCGACAGCCCCTTTGCCGCCGTACATCGCGCCGGCCGCTAGAGAAACGGGGCTCCCCGCGGCCTACGAGGGCGAAGCTGGGTCGGTGGCCGCGTGCTCGGGCACCTCGTCGCGCGCGGGGGAGCGCGGGCAGTTGCGGTCCCGGCGCGCCTGGAGGTCTTCGACCACCGCTAGTTTGAACCCGTCCCTGCCGCCGCGGGCCAGCATCTCGTTGCGGTAGGTTTCCAGGTCGAGCACCTCAAAGGCGACGCGCAGGGTGCGGAACGGCTTGGGGAGGAGCTGGCCCGGCACCTGCACGTGGTGCAGGCCGCCGGAGTAGCCGATGAGGAACTGCCCGGAGGGGATGAGGCGGATGAGGTCGGCGATGCCCCCCCGCACGGTCATGGGCTTGCCCTCGGCGTCCAGGCCCGTCTCGCGCTTCATGCGGCCCTCGGGGAAGATGACGATGAGGGAGTCGTGTCGGACCAGGTCCAAGACCTTCTGCCAGGTGTCGTCCTGGCGGCGCGTAATGTCGATGACGTCCTGGGCCAGGGTCTTGAAGAACCGGCCCACGAAGGCCCGGTTCGCCGTCTTGTCGGCGACGGGGAGCACGCCGTGACGGGCCAGGCGCCACAGCAGCCGGTTGGGGAGGGCGCCGGCGAAGAGCGGCTCGTAGAGGCTGGTGTGGTTGAGGCCAGCCAGGAGGTGCACCTTCCCCCAGTCCGGTCGGGCCTCCCCGATCCAGATCACCTCGTGACGGTAGAAGAGTTTGCTTACAACCTTCAGGCTGTAGAGCAACCCGAACACCAGGCATGCCCGCAGGAAGCGCATCCTCTCTGCCCTCCCCCGTCGCGTGCAGCGAATCGCCGGGGCAGCCGCCGCCACCTTTCGTCCCCCACCCCGTGGCCGCGGCCGACTGAAGGCGAATGCTACCGCAAAACGGCGCCGATGCAAGGGTGCCGGGGCAACCGCCCGCCGAGCGCGGACTAGCGGTCGGCGCTCTGCGGCAGGGAAGCGAGGAACGCCTCGGCAGGCAGCACGGTGGCGTAGCCGCTCTGGAGGGAGGCGAGGGCAGCCGCGTGCACCTGCGCGGCGCTCAGCGCCACGCCGCCGAAGGAGAGCGCGCGGGTGGCGCAGGCATCCTGCAGGACCACCACCTCGAAGCCGTGGTCGGCGGCGGCGCGGGCCGTAGCCTCGACGCACATGTGGGTCTGCATGCCGCACAGGACGACCCGTCGCACCCCACGCCGCTGCAACTCCGCCAAGAGCTGGGTGTCCCGGAAGGCGTTGGCGTGGTGCTTGCCGATCACGGTTTCCCCGGGCAGGGGGGCGACGCTGGGGTGGATCCGGTACGCCGGGTCCGCCATGTTGGGGTCCGGCGCCTCGACCCCCTTGGGGAGGTGCTGGACGTGGATGACGGGCCAGCGCAGGCTGCGGAAGCGGTCCAGCACCGCCCGCGCCGTGGCGCTGGCTTCCAGGGGGCGCTCCAGGGGTATCCGGCCGCCCTCGAAGTAGAAGTTCTGGATGTCCACGATCACGAGGGCGGTGGGCACGGGTACCTCGCTCGCCGCCGCCGGAGCGGTGGCCGCGACGAGCAGCAGCAGGGGAAGGGCCAGGGGCATCGGTTACTCCCTCTATTCGCGTCGGAACGCTTCGTTCACCAGCCACTCCTGTTCGCTCTGGTGGATGCGGGCGGAGCCGGTGGCGGGGGAACCGGCGGCAGGGCGACCCACGTAGGCGAGGGGGCGCCCCCCTGCCGCCTCGGCCAGGAGCGGTGCCACGTGGCTCCAGGCGCCCATGTTGCGCGGCTCCTCCTGCACCCAGCGCAGCCGCTCCACCGTGGGGTGGGCCGCCAGGAGCTCCTGCAAGCGGGGGAGCGGGAAGGGGTGGAGCTGCTCCACCCGCACGATGGTCACCGTCTCGTCGCCGGCGGCGGCGCGGCGCGAGAGGAGATCGTAGGCCACCTTGCCGGTGCACAGCAGCAGCGTGGTCGGCCGCGGCGGCGGGGAAGGGTCGGGGAGCACCGGCTGCCACTGGCCGGCCACCAGTTCCCTCGCCGACGCGCGCGCCGCCTCGGCGCGGAGCAGGCTCTTGGGCGTGAACACCACGAGCGGGACCGCATGGTCCCTATGCGCCTGGCTGCGCAACAGGTGGAAATACTGGCCGGCGGTGGACGGCACGGCGATGCGCATGTTGTCCCCGGCGGCCAGCTGGAGGAACCGCTCGATGCGGGCGGAGGAGTGTTCCGGGCCCTGCCCCTCGTAGCCGTGGGGCAGGAGCAGCACGAGGCGGGCGTGCTGGTCCCACTTCTCGTGGGCGGCGGCGAGGAACTGGTCGATGACGATCTGGGCGCCGTTGGCGAAGTCGCCGAACTGCGCCTCCCACAGCACCAGGGCGTCCGGGCGCTGCACCGAGTAGCCGTACTCGAAGCCGAGGGCGGCGTACTCGGAGAGGGGCGAGTCGTAGATCAGGAACGGCGGCTGCCCCCCGGCCACGTGCTGGAGCGGGGTGTACTCGGCGCCGGTGGTCTGGTCCACGAGCACCGCGTGGCGGTGCGAAAAGGTGCCGCGGCGGGAGTCCTGGCCGGCGAGGCGGATCGTCTTCCCCTCCAGGAGCAGCAGCGCGAAGGCCAGCGCCTCGGCGGTGCCGAAATCCACCGCGTCCCGAGCCAGCGCTTCCCGGCGGCTCTCCAGCAGGCGTGCCAGCTTGGGGTGGACGGCGAAGCCCTCGGGGAGCCGGGTGAGCCGTTCGCTGGCCATCTGCAGGGTGCCGAGGGGGGCCGGTGGCGGGGGTGGCGGCTCCGGGGGCAGGGGCGGCTCGGTGGGGAGAGGGCAGATGGGCGGCGGGGCGTTCTCGCGGGTCGCCTCGAAGGTGGCCTCCAGCTTGGCGTGGAAATCGTTGAGCAGAGCCTCCGCCTCGGCGAGATCCAGCTCGCCCCGGTTGACGAGCATTTCCGTGTAGAGCTTGCGGACCGATCGCCGGTCGCGGATCTTGGCGTACATGAGCGGCTGGGTGAACCCCGGCTCGTCCGCCTCGTTGTGGCCCCAGCGCCGGTAGCCGATGAGGTCCACCACCACGTCCTTGGCGAAGGCCTGCCGGAACTCGAAGGCCAGTTCGATGACGGCGGCGCAGGCCTCCGGGTCCTCCGCGTTCACGTGGAAGATCGGTGCCTGCACCATGCGCGCCACGTCGGTGGCGTACACGCTGGAGCGGGCGTCGGCGGGGGCGGTGGTGAAGCCGATGCCGTTGTTCACCACCACGTGGATGGTGCCGCCGGTGCGGTAGCCCGGCAGTGCGCTCAAGTTGAGGGTTTCCGCCACCACCCCCTGGCCGGCGAAGGCCGCGTCGCCGTGCACCAGCACCGGCAGGACGCGGCGGCGCGCCGTGTCGCCGCGGCTATCCTGGGCGGCCCGCGCCATCCCCTCCACCACGGGGTCCACCGCTTCCAGGTGCGACGGGTTGGAGGCCAGGGTGAGGTGGAGGCGCTCTCCCTCGGGGCCCTCCCAGTCGGCCTCGGCCCCCAGGTGGTACTTCACGTCGCCCGTGCCCTCTCGCGAGGTGGGGTCGATGTCGCCCTCGAACTCGCGAAAGATCTTCGCCGGGCTCTTGCCGAGGACGTTCGCCAGCACGTTCAGGCGCCCGCGGTGCGACATCCCCATCACCACTTCTTCCACCCCGCCCCGGGCGGCGCACTGCAGCAGCCGGTCCAGGAGGGGGATGAGCGCCTCCGCGCCCTCCAACGAGAAGCGTTTGTGACCCACGTACTTGGTGTGGAGGAAGCGCTCGAAGGCCTCGGCCGCGTTGAGGCGGTCGAGGATGCGCAGCTTGACGGCCCGGGGCAGGGCGCGGGTGTCGGGACGCTCCAGCCGCTCCTGCAGCCACACCCGTTGCTCCGGGTCCTGGATATGCATGAACTCCGCCGACAGCGTGCCGCAGTAGGCCTCGCGCAGCGCTACGAGGATTTCCCGCAGGGTGGCCCGATCCCGCCCGCCGAGACCGCCGGTGAGGAATTCCCGGTCCAGGTCCCACACGGTGAGGCCGTAACGCGCCAGTTCCAGCTCCTCGTGGGTGGGGATCGCGTCGTCGAGGGGGTTGATGTGGGCTGCCAGATGGCCCCGCACCCGGTGCATGTGGATGAGCTGCAGGACGGCCGCCTGCTTCTCCACGGTGCCGCGCCCGCCAGCGTCCCCCACGGTGGGGTTGGTGTCCCGCGCGGCGCGGAACGGCTCGTGGGGGATCTTGAGGGAAGCGAAGATCCCCTCGTAGAAATCGTCCCCGCCCGCGAGGAGGCGCTCCAGCTCGCCCAGGAACAGGCCGCTCTCGGCACCCTGGATGACCCGGTGGTCGTAGGTGCAGGTGAGGGTCGCCACCCGGGAGACCCCCAGCGCCGCCAGGGCCCTGGGATCGGCGGCACGGTACTCGGGGGGGTAGTCGATGGAGCCGACGGCGACGATGCAGCTCTGGCCCGGCATGAGCCGCGGCACCGACTGGCTGGTCCCCAGCATACCGGGGTTGGTGAGCGAGACGGTGGTGCCGGCAAAGTCGTCGGGGGAGAGCTGGTTGGCGTAGACGCGGCGGAGCAGCGCGTTGTAGGCGGCGAAAAAGGCGGCAAAGTCGAGGGTGTCCGCGTGCTTGATGTTGGGCACCAGGAGGGCGCGGCTCCCATCCTTCCGTTCCAGGTCCACGGCCAGCCCCAGGTTGACGTGCTCCGGCACCAGCTTGTACGGGCGCCCTTCCACCTCCAGGTAGATGGTTCGCAGCGCCGGCATCCGCATCAGGGCCTGGACCACCGCCCAGGCCAAGATGTGGGTGAAGGAGAGCTTGCCGCCGGTGCCTTCCGCCAGGTGGAGGTTGGCGAGGAGGCGGTTCTCCTCGAGCAGCTTCACCGGCATCGTGCGCACCGACGTCGCGGTGGGGACGGCGAGGCTCCCCTCCATGTTCGCCACCAGCCGCGCGGCGGGCCCCAGCAGGGGCACGGCGCCGGGGGGGACCTCCGCGGGCGGGGGGGCCACCGCCGCCCGGGGTTCC